>DATDMC010000080.1:0-33656 GCA_036518995.1 Pyrinomonadaceae bacterium
ACCTAAGTCGATTGCACGACCCGACGCTACCGCGTTACGGTACTGACCTCATCAATCTGCAATCTGAAATCTGCAATATTTAGCGGAGCGGACTATGACAAAGAATGGGAAAATAGCTCTTGGTTGTGGCGGTGCGGGATGCTTGGGATTGATCGTAGTGGCGATTGCTGGAGCAGTGATCTACTACGTCTCGATGAAGCCCAATTCGTCCCGTTATTACAACTTCAACGTCAGTAACGTGAACAGAAATTCGAACTCGAACTCAACCTCGAATTTAAATAGCAACAGCAACACGAATGGTTCCCCTTCGACTGGGTCGTCAAGTTCGATGTCTGACGATGACAAGCACAAGCTTTACCAGGCCGCGACGATGACTGGCGATACTGAGTTGATTCGCAGGGTAACAGTAAAACTCGGGTTGATGAAGGAAGACTTCACTCCGGGTGAAGAGTATGTTTCCTTCCTGAAAGATCACGTGATCTGGGCTTTCAGCAATGGCGACTTTATTAAGTCGCTCGATTCGAAGGAAAAAGCGATGGCGTATGTAAACGCGCACATGGATTAATTGCTCCCTCTGCGTCTCAGCGTTCTCCGCGTCTCTGTGTTAAATCGATGTGCATTTAATTGAACTCCGGGTTCAACGCAGAGACGCAAAGAACGCAGAGACGCAGAGAAGAACTAAGCACAAAAGTACAAAGCACCAAGATCGAATTCCGAATGACCACCTCTCGTATCAGAAATTTTTCAATAATTGCCCACATCGATCACGGCAAGTCGACGCTTGCCGATCGTTTGTTAGAACTCACCGGTGCGCTTACCGAGCGCGAAATGGAAAACCAGGTCCTCGATAACATGGACCTTGAACGGGAACGCGGCATCACGATCAAGGCACATGCTGTTCGCCTCGACTACACAGCGAAAGACGGCAACGCCTACGTCCTGAATTTGATCGATACGCCTGGTCACGTCGATTTCAGTTACGAAGTTTCGCGTTCGTTGTCAGCCTGTGAAGGAGCGTTGTTGATCGTCGATGCTTCACAAGGCGTCGAAGCACAAACGCTCGCAAACACCTATCTCGCGATCGAAAACAATCTCGAACTCATTCCGGTCGTCAACAAGATCGACTTGCCTGGCGCCGAGCCGGAAAGAGCACTTGAACAAATCGAACATTTCATCGGACTCGACACTCACAACGCGGTCCTGACGAGCGCAAAAACCGGCGAAGGCGTTGCCGATGTTCTCGAAGCCATTGTTCGTGATATTCCGTCACCAAAAGGTGATGCCAACGCGCCGTTGAAAGCCCTGATCTTCGATTCGTGGTACGACTCGTATCGCGGTGTCATTGTCCTCTTTCGCGTGATTGACGGCATGATTCGACCGGGTATGAAGATCCGTTTCTTCAATACCGGTCGCGATCATCAAGTTGAAACTTTGGGCGTAAATCGTCCTCGTCCCACGCCAATCATGCAACTCGGAGTTGGTGAAGTGGGATTTTTGACAGCGTCGATCAAAGCTGTCGCCGACGTTCAAATCGGTGACACGATTACTGAAGCCGCGCGACCTACTAAAGAACCATTTCCGGGTTTTCAGGAGATTAAACCGATGGTGTTTGCCGGACTTTACCCGGTCGACACCAACCAGTATGAAGAATTAAGAGACGCGCTCGACAAGTTGCGACTCAACGATGCGTCGTTCTTCTATGAACCAGAATCGTCGACCGCGCTCGGCTTTGGCTTTCGTTGTGGTTTTCTTGGACTGCTTCACATGGAGATTGTCCAGGAGCGATTAGAGCGCGAGTTCAATCTCGATCTGATCACTACCGCGCCGGGCGTGCGCTACACTGTGACAACTACTGATGGCGCCGTCACAGAGATCGATTCACCGGCAAAAATGCCGGATCCGGGCCGTATTACGAAGATCGAAGAGCCTGTAATCAGGGCCGTAATTCTGACGCCCGATGACCATCTCGGTGGAATTTTGCCGCTGCTTGAAGAGAAACGCGGCGTGCAAAAGGGATTTGAATACATTACGGGTAATCGCGTGATGTTGACTTACGAACTGCCGCTTAACGAGATTGTTTTAGACTTTTACGATCGCTTGAAGTCGGTTTCCCGCGGTTATGCTTCCCTTGATTACAATCTCGCCGGTTATTGGGAAAGCGATCTGGTCAAACTCGATGTCGTCGTTGCCGGTGAACCGGTTGATGCGCTGTCGTTGATTCTGCATCGCAGTACGGCCCAGGCAAAAGGACGGGCCCTCACGGAAAAAATGAAGCAATTGATTCCGCGTCAATTGTTTGAAGTCCCCATTCAAGCCGCAATCGGAAACAAAGTCATCGCTCGCGAGACAGTGAAAGCGCTTGGCAAGAACGTTATTGCGAAGTGTTATGGCGGCGATATTTCGCGCAAACGAAAACTGCTCGAGAAACAGAAAGAAGGCAAGAAGCGAATGAAGAAAGTCGGGCGCGTGGAAATACCGCAGGAAGCTTTCCTCGCGGTGCTAAGAGTCAACGATTAAGTTTATTCGCGCGCCGGTGAAAAAGTGTCTGCCGTCTCTTCAATCCCAGCGACAGTCAATCTGGCTGAACACGAGTTGGTGCTTGGTTGTATTCGCCCCGAGTTGGCGAGTGCTGTGATTCGTGAGTTCGCGAGTAAAGAACTCGATTGGGATTATCTGTTTCTGTTTGCGCGTCGTCATGGCGTAACTCAACTGCTTTATTCTCGAATTCAACAAGCAGCTCCGGATCTCGTCCCTGAAACACAACTGATCCGCCTGCAAAAATATTTCCAGGCCAACGCCGCTCGTAACGTTTTGATGACGGCCGAATTGTGCCGCTTGATAAACAGTCTGGCCGGCATCAACATCGAAGGCATTCCTTATAAAGGCCCGGTGCTCGGTGTCTTCGCCTATCAAGATATTGCGCTGCGTCGCTTTGTTGACCTCGACATAATGGTGCGCAGGGAAGATGCGCTGCCTGCCATCAAGCGGTTCCTGGCCGAGGGTTACGAGTTTTCAAAACCACTTACCGACAGCCAGTTGGAAGTCCTGCTGAAGACCCAGCACAATGTTCAGTTTCGTCGTTTCAACCGGCAGTTGATTGTTGAGTTGCACTGGGAAGTTGCTTCGCATCTGTTCGCGTCATCAGTCCAGGCTGATGAGTTATGGCGACATCTTGAAGTTATCAACTTGAACGGAACAGCGCTAAAAACGCTGGCCGCGGAGGACCTGATCTTTTCGTTGTGTGTGCATGGTTCCCGGCATCTTTGGGAACGGCTGCTTTGGATCTGCGATGTTGGTTGGATCATGGCAAATCGTGAGCTGCGTTGGACCGACCTGATGGAGCGGGCGAAGTCGACGCAGGCGGAACGAATGTTTCTGCTTGGTATTGCGTTGGCCCAAAAACTTTTGGGCGTTAACCCGCCGGAGTTTGTGGCCCGGCAAATCAGCAACGATGCCCAGTTAGACAAGCTGGCGTCGGTGGTGATTGAGGGACTTTTCAACGGCACAGTTCACCGGCCCGCATCGACCAGTCAAATCTTTCGTTACAACCTGATGGTGAGGAAATCGTGGCCCGCGCGTTTCCGCTATTTCCGGCACATGCTGAATCCGACAGATCGAGATCTTGATACGATCTCGTTACCTGGACCACTGACTTTTGGTTATTACCTGATGCGTCCGATTAGATTGTTGTTCAGGACCAGTGACGACGTTCATTGAGATCTCCTAATCCTCTGTGTCTCAGCGTTCTCTGCGTCTCTGTGTTGAAAACACGATCCGCTTACCCGATCCACATTTTCAACACAGAGACGCAGAGAACGCTGAGACGCAGAGGTCAACTGGATGAAGATCATTGTGGCGCTTTGAACTTTGAACTTTGAACTTTGGACTCACGACTTGGGACTTGGGACTTTTCCCCCGTTGCGTCTTCTCTTCCAATTTGTGAAGGTTTTGTGTTTTCACCTTTAAACGCAGAAAGAAATTGACGATTGAGGAATGGGGATGTTAGGCTCGCCGCCTATCACGGGGTATTGACTCCTTCACTAACTGTGAGTTAGGACGTCTTGCGGTGAAATTTGACGTACTTTTTTCTACGTGCTAGTTTCACGCCAATCAAGAACACATTAGACCTCGAAGCGCAAATTTGAGGCTGTAGCGTCTCTTGGTAAAAACCTTCGCAACCGAGGACTTCAAAGCTTTGAGAGATTTACTGTCATTGGGTAGATATTTGAAAGTTGCTTTTATATTTCTGGCTCTAGCTGCGTTTTCTCTCGCCATCGTGGCGCAGGAAAAACCAAAAGTAGACGAAACCAAGCCGGCCGCTCAGAAACCGGACCAGGCGAAACCGGCCGTTAAGTCCGGTGAATACACGCTCTCGGTAAAAACCAAACCAATTGTCAGCATCAGTTTGAAGGCTGAGAAGGCGAAGCTTACTGATATCGCTGCCGAATTGGCCAGGCGATTAAAGACCGAGGTATTCGTCAGTCCGAAGTTGGAAAACGAAGTCGTTTCACTAGAGTTTAGTGGGCTGACTCTTGAACCGGCCATGCAGTTGATGTCGCCCGCTACCTACATCGATTACGAGATCGATACGAGTTCGGGAATGCCGCCCAAGGCGTTGGGAATTTATCTTTATGATACGACGACAGGTGAACCGCCAATATCAGCGGTCGTGAAAAGCACCAGTCAGTCGCTGCTCGTTGAAGGTGACACCGAAGAAGGCATCGAACCACGGACCGAGGCCGATAAACAACGGCTCGAAGAGCAACCGCTAAAGATTCAGTTTCAGAACAACAGTTTAAGTGTGAAGGCGAAAAAACAGCCTTTGTCTCTGGTTCTTTTAAAAATAGGTGAAGAATTGGGAATCCCTGTGGATATCCAATACGAAGCCCCCGACGTGATTGATACGGAAATAAGCAAGCTTTCCGTTGAAGACACGATTCGGAAATTGTCACCTAATATCCGACTTTTCCTCCGCGCCGATTTGTTGCACGCGGAGAGACGCGCACTGCGTCTTGTCTTGGCAGATCCTGCCAAGGCTGCGCAACAAGGCCAGTGAGGACTAACTTTGCATCGGCTACATGGTCTAATATTTTAGTTGCCATGTAATCGGTCTGGACATAATATAACTACCAACCATTCTAGGAGGCGGCTACCCTTGGCTAAACAAAACAGTTTTTCGTTGCAAGAGAATCCACTGAATCACACGGACGCTGAAGTAATTCCGACGGCGAAAAAGCAGTTTATTGAGCCTGAGATTTCTACGCCGGTCGATGTCCTCGAAGCTACGACTTTCTTCCAGGCAATTACCAGCGGCGCTACGAACTAACTTCAAGGGCCCGTCCCTTTCGGAGTTGTGACTTGCCATTAGGACCGGCAACTAAGTTATTTTACTCAGTTGCCGGTTCTACTATTCTTATAAATGCCTGCGACGACTGGTCATCGTTTGCGGTCTCTCAACTTTTCACTGGCTGGTTTCTTAGCCGACTCCCCGATTCAACAATCAACCCGGACATTACGATCACTATTCGTAGTGGTGTGTCTGCTCCATCAGTGCCGGACGAGCTTCGCGGATTCGAAATCACACACGGTGGAATTTGTTATACCGACAACGAAAACTACTATCTCAAGTTTGGTGGTTCGTTAGTTGTTTTTGGACCAGATCAGATCAGTCTATGGGTCGATCAACCTTATGACGTGTCGGCCGGCATCGTGACGCAGTTGCTGTCGCATGCGCTTTCGCCGGCATTACGACGAGTGGGCATCTTTGAAATTCATAGTGCCGGCGTCGTGCCACCCGGTCGCGAAAAGTCGATCATGTTTGCTGGTCCATCGGGATGTGGGAAGTCGACATTGACGTCGCAACTCGCGCGGTGTGGCTGGGGTTATCTGTCAGATGATATTCTTCTGCTCAGGGAATGCGAACGGAAGATTGAGGCCCATTCTTTTCGTCGTTTCTTTGCGCTGACTGCGAATACTCTGGCTGCGTCAAAACTTCCGGGAGCAACTGCGGAAAATACCAAAGCCAGGATTACTCCGCAGGATCACTTTCGGCAAGTCCCGATTGAGACAGCGCAGGCAGGCACGATCATTTATCCACAGATCACTGGCAGCGAACGAAGTCGGATAACTTCCTTACCGACGGCAGAATCGATGCAGCGCCTTTTGCGCTTGTGTCCGTGGGCGTCTTACGACAAACCTACTTCAGCCGAGCACTTGAAAGTCCTCGGCTTGTTAGCCAACACGACGAACGCGTTTGAATTATTTGCGGGAGCAGATATTTTGAAAGACGCGAATGCGGCAGCCGACCTGATAAAAAAGTCAGTACCGTAACGCGGTAGCGTCGGGTCCGCTTAATTTTGTGGACCTGCATCTCTTGCGCGACCCGACGCTACCGCGTTACGGTACTGACCTCATCGCCACAAAGATCGATTTTGCGCGTGGCTCTTGAGCTGGCTATTGCAACACCTACTTAGTTTCCATGTCACGTAACGGTTTTGGTCACAAGCGATTGAGCGTTGAGCTCACCAACATCTGCAATCTACATTGCAGTTATTGTTTGCGTGATGAAGACGCGCTCTATCACACGCCGGCCAATTTCTTCGCGCCCGAGTTGCTCGACAAAATCGAACGGGAAGCGCGCGAGACAATGGGTATCAGTGCCGTGGTGTTTACCGGCGGCGAGCCGACGTTGCATCCGCAGTTTGAACGCATCCTTGAAGTGTCAGCCGCAAATAACCTGAAGGTCAGCTTTGTGACTAACGGCTGGCACTTTGAAAAAAAGATCTGGCCCATCGTTCTCAAAAATCGTCAGTTAATCGATAACATCGGTTTTAGTCTCGATGGTATTACTGCTGAGACTCATGACGCATGGCGTGGCGCCGGTTCATTTGTCCGCGTCGTGCGCGCCTTTTCACTTTGCTTTGCCGCCGGAATTCCTTTCGCTGTTAAGTTCGGAATCCGGCGCGACACGATCGATAAACTCGAGCAGATCGCACTCTTCTCAGCTCGGCTCGGCGCCTCGGCGTTGAACTTCGGTCACATAATGCCGACTTCGAGCGAAGTCGAAGACGAATCTGCGCTGACCCATGCTGAGCGACAGTTTGCCGATCAGGAGATCGCCAACCTCTCACGCATTTTCAAAATGAATATCGGGATCGATGTTGGTTATTACAATCTCGATCCGGCAGCGCCGTGTTCTGCCTTAGCGGGCGTCAGTTGCAACATCGATTACCTGGGCCGGCTTTCGTTGTGCTGCAATCTCTCAGGTTTTCGCGGCGCCGCAGGTGAGATGGACATCGCTGCCGATCTGCGCACTGAAAATTTTGCGAGTGCGTATGCGCGCCTGAGCAAAGTTGCTGCGCAGCAACTCGAAGCGCGGCGCGAGCGTTTGGCGGCTGTAGCCGGTGAAGATGAAGTTGATCCATACGTAAGTTCGCCATGTCTGTTTTGCCTGGATAAGTTTGGTAAATTGCCGTGGCGCAAATCATTTGTTTCCGTCGAAACTGAATCGCGCGTTTTGCCGGTGCTTCAAGTTTCGTAATTGAGCGGCCGGTCGTTCCCCCTCCTTCAACCCAATTCCAATGAACGAGCAAAGTTCGACGTCAGTAACAGAGTTGCTGAGCTGGTTACCAGTCGACGCGATTATTCGTGACGGTAAGCCGGCCATTGAATGGTTGAACGTCGGTGACGCTTCGTTTAGCGAACCTTTCTTTCATGAGACGATCGCGCGAATCAAACGTGAGCAGAATCCGCAAAGCGTAATCACCGGTTTCGATTCATTGCTACAACTTGAAAAGACTGCCGATTATGTCGCGCCGAGTGCTTTCATTTTTCATTCCTCGCGTTGTGGATCGACTTTGCTCGCGAATGCCTGCCGGACGTTGGACCACTCGCTCGTCATCTCGGAGGCGCAGGTATTGGACAAGATCGCGAGTCGTCTATTTACCGACGCCGAACCGGGATCACCGAAGGAGATGTTGTATTTACTGTTTCTGCGGGCTGCGGTCTCCGCTTTGGGCCAGCGCCGTCGCCAAGACGAGCAGCACTATTTCGTGAAGTTTGCCTGCACCACGACGTTACAAATGGCGCGTATTCGAAGCATTTGGCCCAACGTGCCTTTTGTCTTTCTCTATCGCGATCCGGTGGAGATCATCGTTTCGAATTTGAAGAGAATGCCTGAATGGATGCAACCGGATTCGAATCCAGCGACGGCAGCGGCGATTGTCGGTGTTGATATGGATGACTTGTCTTCGCTATCGGCTGAAGAGTTTTGTGCTCGTGCGTTGCGAAGGTTTTTCGACGCAGCGCTTACGAACAAAACTTCGACCGTTTTAGTTAACTATTCCGAGCTGACTTTCACGAAGATAATTGAAGTGTTGAACTATTGTGAAATGACGTTGACGCCGGCCGAAGTTGATGCGGTTGAGAAGGTGTCTCGTCTATACTCTAAGGACGTAAACGGGCGTCAGGCTTTCAGTGCTGATGCAGTGTCTAAGCGAGCTTCGGCTTCGGATCTCGTGATCGAAATGGCTGACAAGTGGGCCCGGTCGTCGTATGAGAACCTCGAAAAGTCCGAATGACAAGATGGTATTACCACGATAATAGTGGATTGTATCGGCCAAAATAGTAGATTGTATCGGCCAAACGCTGAAAGCGTTTCAACCCAAAGCCCAGGGTTGAGCTTGGGCAACCCTGGGTACTAGTGACGCTAGCTATTCAACTCCTTCGGAGTTGAACGGATTTGTCGGTAACGGTTTACCCAGGGTTGCCAAAGCTCAACCCTGGGCTCTGAGACAAAACGCCTTCAGCGTTCGCGCTGTCCCGGGTGTTAACTTGTTAGCTATAAACGAAGGGGAAACTATTGATGGTTGAGTCAAGAGTGACACCACTCAAAGACATTGTCTATACAGATTTTCAGGGTACAGGGGGAATACTCGTCGATCTGAACACGAAGCAGTATTACCAGTTGAATGAAACCGGTTCTCTAATCTGGAGCGGACTCGAGAAGGGAAGTTCAGTGGCCGAGATTATTTCGGAGATTCGTGCAGTCTATGAAGTTTCTGCCGAGCAGGCGGAAGCGAGCGTTGAAAAGCTTTTGCATAACCTCGAGTCGCGAAAACTTGTCAAACGCGCTTGAAAAGCACTTTGATTATCATTGACGGCGTGCGAGTAGCGTGGTAGGTTGCGGACATTCACCCCCAACGCCTCAAGCTAGAATTAATCCAGAACTGACGGTGGCCTGCTAAAGGAGACAACATGATCAAGGTTTCCCGACGACTCGGGCCTGCAACTGCAGGCTTGTTAACCGTTGCATTGTTCTTTTCTCAAGTAGTTGCATTTGGAGCCCGCGCTCAGGAGCCGAGTGGAGTCAAAGCGGAAACAGTTCCCAACGCAAAGGCCGTTACCAGGAAAGCGAAGAAACGAAAAAAGAAGAAGAGTGCCTCTTCGACTCCTCTCGTACCAATCCCAATTCCTCTTTACGCGATGCCAACCGTGAGGGTGGAACCACCGCCGCAGTCGATGGTAACCACTGCGCCAGCGCCCCAGCCTCCAATCACCGCCAAAGGTTCAAATCGCGCCGCCCGAACGCCGGGTATTCACGTTGGTCCGGTTGTAATTAAGCCTGTGGGAGTGCCTTCGTTCTCGGCGAGTAATGGATCGGCAATCGTTATCGACAGTGTCAATCCTGACGATCCTGAACCGGCCCCGGCTGTGCCGTTTTCATCAGACATCGAAGTTTTAGGTTTGGTTGGCAACGTCACGTCAGTATCGGTCACTATTAACAGTCTTTCACACACGTCGCCTGATGATCTGGACATGTTGCTGGTTTCGCCGAACGGTCGTTCATTTCATTTCTGGTCGGATGTTGGTGGAACGAGTCCGACGGAAGGAACTACGGTAACTGTTTCTGACACGGGAAACACTGTGTTACCTGACGATGGACCATTGGTAAACGGCACAACCTATCGACCATTCAACAACGACACGGAGGGCGATACGTTTCCCTTACCAGCTCCTGGACCACCGTATGGAGAACCGCTACTCGCCGGTGGTGACACGTTTGCCAGCGTTTATGCCGGAATGACCGGTGACCAGGCCAATGGAACGTGGAGCCTGTTTGTTACCGACGACACCAATGGTAACGGCGGTTCAATCGCCGAAGGTTGGACCTTGAACATCACCACCCAGCTCGCGCCGACGACCGCCGGCCAGTTGATCATCAGCGAGTTTCGGACGAGTGGTCCATTGGGACCGGCAGACGAATATGTCGAACTCTACAACACCACTCCTGGTCCATTGACAGTTCAGGCGTCCGACGGTTCCAACGGTCTTGGCGTTTTTTCTTCTGATGGTATTCTTCGTTGCACTATTCCCAATGAAACTGTAATTCCTGTTCGTGGACATTATCTGTGCGTAAATGAGACGAATCAGGATGCGCGCCGCGGAAAGGTGCATCCCAATGGAGTTGCTAAGGGCGACATCCCTAATAACATTGGTATCGCGCTTTTCAGTACGACCAATGGCGGACCAGCAAACCTGACAGTTCAGAACCGGCTTGATGCGGTTGGGCCAACGACCGAAGAGAACCCTGTCTTTAAAGAAGGCAATGGTTATCCGCCGTTGACTATCAATAACCTGGACTATGCGTTTTTCCGCGACCTGAGAAATGGCGGCATTCCGCAAGACACGGGCGACAACGCAACCGATTTTCTTTTTGTTGATACTAACGGAACTTCGGCAGGAGCAGGTCAACGTCTCGGCGCGCCGTCACCAGAAGGTCTTTCGGATCCACGTACCGCAAACGACTCGGTCTTAACTTCATTGATCGCGCCATGTACGGGAGCGCCGGATCCGCCGAACCGCGTGCGCGACTTTACTTCGGATCCGGGAAACAATTCGACATTCGGCACCATGTCCGTTCGCCGGGCTTTCACAAACACTACGGAAACCCCGATCACGCGTCTGCGATTTAAGGTTATCAATGTCACGACCTTCCCGGCCCCCAGCGGAGTAGCTGACCTGAGACTGCGCACTTCGGAATCTTCTACTGAAGCTGATCCGTGCGCTGAAAAAGGCACGATCAATCTCGCCGGCTTAACGTTGGAACAACCACCGTCACAGCCAAATGGAGGCGGTTTTAATTCCAATGTTTCAGCGAACACAGTCAATCTCGAGACTCCACTGCAACCGGGTGAAACGATCTTTGTGAACTTCTTATTTGGAATTCAGCAAACAGGCACTTTTCGAATTTTTGTAAATATCGAAGCGTTGCCTTAGTGAAAACGCGGCCTTTGGAAATGGTACTTTGGTAAACGCTGAAAGCGTTTCGAATCAAAGCCCAGGGTTGAGCTTTGGCAACCCTGGGTAAGCGGTAAACACAACATCCCAACTCCGAGGAGTTACGTCGTTGTCGAACGTCTACCCTGCCGTTTGTTCTGCTATTAGGGCATGCACCGCAGACGCAACTCCTTCGGAGTTGAATATTTGCGTTACCTGTTTATCCCGGGGTTGCCAAAGCTCAACCCCGGGTTGAGGCGAAACGCTTTTAGCGTTTGCCGTGTTTAATATTCGTTGACGCGCCTGCGTCTGCGTGTTAGGTTTTTTCCCTTCCCACGCCGCTCCATCGTTCTTAGTGGGCCAACCATCAAGGAGAAAAGAAAAGATATGTTGAAGTTATCCCGGCTGTCAGCTTTTGCTGCGCTTACTGTCCTAATACTTCTGGTCCAGGTGACAGCGTTTGCCGGCAATGGCCAATCGCAGGAGCCATCTGCGGGAAATGCTGATAAAGCCCAAACCTCGAAAAGCACTAAGAAACGCAAGAAGAAAAAGGTTACGACTGCGACGCCCGTAGCTGTTTTTGCTGCTCCCGTGTTTTCTGCTCAGACTCCAGCTCCGGTCGTAGTGAAGTCCGTTGCGATCACGCCAACCGAAGCCGCTCCAGCGCCACGAAACACTGCATCCGCAGCCCGCGCCAATACAGGCGTCTACGTTTCACCATCCGGTACGCCAGTTGAAACTGCGGCTTCTGCCGGTCAACTGATCATTTCAGAGTTCCGTGTTCGTGGGCCAAACGGCGCCAACGACGAATTTATCGAAATCTACAACAAGAGTGGCGCGGACCACACTGTCTCTGCTGCGAGTGGCACTGGTTATGGTATCGCAGCTTCGGACGGCACCACGCGTTGCTCGATTCCGAATGGAACTGTCATTCCCAATCGCGGACATTACCTCTGCGTAAACAGCGTCGGCTATAGCCTGGCTTCGTATCCCGCTGGAAACGGTACAACCGCAACCGGCGATGCGACCTACACCACAGACATTCCGGACAATGCCGGTATCGCCTTGTTCAATAACAACTCTGGTGGTGGAAGCTATATCCTCGCGAATCGCATTGACGCCGTTGGCTCAACTTCTGAAGCTAACACTCTTTACAAAGAGGGCACCGGCTATTCAGCGCTAACGCCGTTCTCGATCGATTATTCTTTCTATCGCGACACGTGCGGCAAAGGTGGTTCAATCACGACCCTGGGCGGTTGCGATCTAGGCGGCAATCCGAAGGACACTGACAACAACGCCGCGGATTTTATTTTCGTTGATACAAACGGAACCTCTGCCGGCGCCGGACAACGTCTTGGTGCTCCTGGCCCGGAAAACTTGTCGTCGCCAATTCAGCGCAACGCATCCATTTCGGCTGTTGTGCTCGATACCTGTGCGGCCGCAGCGGCGCCGCCAAATCGTGTTCGTGACTTCACGTCGGATCCGGCGAACAATTCCACCTTCGGAACGCTCGATATTCGACGTACATTTACGAACAACACGGGTGGCAATGTTACTCGCTTGCGTTATCGAGTCATGGACTTGACCACGTTCCCGGCGCCTTCAGGCTTCGCTGATTTGCGACCAAGAACCTCGACCGCTATTGTGGTCACGGTTGACCGTCCGCCATGTGGCTCCGGCACGAGCAACGTTACGGTTCAGGGCACGACGCTCGAGCAACCACCATCACAACCAAATGGTGGCGGTTTCAACTCGTCGCTGAGTTCCGGCACTGTGACGTTGGCAACTCCGCTTGCGAACGGCGCCTCGATTGACGTTCGCTTCCTGCTTGGTATTCAACAGACTGGAACATTCAAGCTGAACGTAAACATAGAAGCGTTGCCGTAAGTAACGGAAACGTTTTCTTTTTAAGAGGAGAGGCGCAAGTTAGCGCCTCTCTTTTTTTGTGCGGGATCGTTAAGAGTGAATGGTTAATCGATTAACGATTTACCATTCACGATTTACCCTTCAAGAGTGAAGAGCGTTTTAAGGGAAGGTGTAAGTGACAACGTAATCAGGCGGTGTCTTTTCCAAAAAAGGCTGACCATCACGCTCAAGCCATGCGTGTCCATCAACTTCATTCTTAAGTTCTTTGCGGACGCCAAAAATGATCTGCGTAGGAATTCCTTTGCGCGAGAGATAGCGCCGTAAAACCGCAGCACGTTTCCAACAGATAGGGCGAAGAAAAAGGACATCAGCCGAAAGCAGAAGATCGATCGATTGGGCCAACCGATTGGCACTGTCAAAGTTTGGTTTCCGGTTTAGGTCTGCTTCGCCGCCGGAAACAATTTCGAGCGCGCGTGGTAGTGAGTAAAGTCTCGTAGTCAATGAAAGCAGTCCAACCCACCCGGCCATGCGTAACATGAGAAATGCGTCACCCGGGTGCTGGAGACACTTGCGGGTGGCGGCGATGGATAGACGAACTGTTTTGGTAAGACTGTTCACGAGCGAAGGATTCTAACAGCCAGTATCGTCACACCGGTAACCGTGCGTTGATCAATGGGGTTTGAGCGGCGACATACGATGGCGCAACCGCCTTGCGGTTGAATTCCCGGTCGGCCTTCCCCCCAGGGTTGAAGCAACCCTGGGCTTTGGGACATCACCGCGTTGCGGTGAAAACGACCGAGTATTCATAACCAATGATTAATGAGCAATGATTAATGACCAATGATCATGACCACTAACCCCGACCGCTGACCCCGACCCCTGACCTCTGGCCCCTGATCCCTGACCCCCGACCCATGAGTCGCCCGCTTGCGGAGCTTCATGTTACGCTGCATTCCCTGTGACAGCATCAGCCAATCAGCCAAGTAAACAGGTCAAAATATACTGCGACGGCTCCAGTCTGAGTAATGGGCAGCAAACCAGCCGGGCCGCGGCAGTTGCTCTGCTTGGTTACAAAGGAATCTGGCGGGCAGTCGGCGAATATCTCGGGGTGGCGACCAATCAACAAGCTGAAATTGCGGCTGCTGCGATCGGACTTGAAACCCTGCGCGAACCATGCGTAGTTGAGTTGTTTACTGACTCTCGTTATGTGGTTGAGACAATGAGTGGACGTTTTCGTAAGAAAACAAATCACAAATGGTGGGAACGACTCGACGAGGCAGCCCGGCGCCATCAGGTCAAGTGGCAATGGACCAAAGGACATGCCGGACATCCGATACAGGAAGCCGCCGATTTGACGGCCCGGCGAATTGCCGCGTCGCAGGGTGTGGATGAGTCGTTTTTACGTGAGGCCGTAGATATAATCGGCGCGGCCGAGGGATAAGGGTCGCGGCTGTCACGTTTGCGAATTCCGCAATACGTCGTTATCACCTATAATTTCTCCTCCCCAATTTTCGCAGCTTTTGGATTAAACATTGCGTTTCGGATTGCTCAGAACAACCTCGATTTCTGTCTTGCTGGCTAATTTGCCGGGCCTGGTCTTTTTAGCGCTGGGCGCAGCATCGGTTGCTGTTAGTCAGGATCCATATCGCGGCTGGCAATGGCAAAACCCACTCCCGCAAGGTAACTCGATCAACTGTATTAAGTTCACGAGCGACAAACGTCGTGGTTGGGCAGTTGGTGGTGATGGCGTTGTGTTGATAACCAACAACGGCGGTTTTGAGTGGGAAGAGCAGATCTCCAAGGCCAACACTACGCTCTATAGTATTTACGTCAAGGACCGATCTCACCTGGTCATTGTTGGCGCACGCGGCACCATCCTCGTTTCAAAAAACGGCGGCGAAAAATGGACCACAAGAAAAACTAGCACGCGCGATCATCTCTTTGCCGTGACGTTTCCGCCAAACGATCCGTTGCACGGGTGGGCCGTCGGCACTTTCGGTGTGATACTCGCGACCAGTGATGGTGGCCTCACGTGGAAGTCGCAAACCAGTAAGACCACGGCGCACTTGTTTTCAGTCGCATTCACCAATGCTCAGGACGGAATCGCAGTTGGTTCGCGCGGAACTATTCTGGTTACGCACAATGGTGGCGCTGAATGGAGCGACCGCAAGAACGACGGCGATGGAGCTTTGACTGGCGTTACATTCACTTCCGCCAAGCGTGCGGTTGTAGTTGGTTACCGCGGCACCATTCTGCAAAGTGATAACTCGGGTGAAACCTGGGAGCCATTACCTCCTCTCGTTACAACCGACCTGTATTCAGTTTCATTCGTCGACGATACGCACGGTTGGGTGGCGGGTGAAAACGGTGTGGTCCTAACCACCGGAGATGGAGGACACATCTGGCTGCCTGTCAATATCCGGACCAGCCCGCGACTCGGCACCGTTTATTTTGCCGACGAAGCGACTGGTTGGGCCGCGGGCGCTGATGGGTTGGTGCTGCGTACTGACGATGGTGGACTTTCGTGGCGCCGCCTGACCTATGGCGGCCGCGATGATCTCACTAACATCTTCTTCATTGATAACTCGCATGGTTGGGCTGTTGGTGAACATGGCCGCATCCTGTTTACGAATTCCGGCGGCAAAAGCTGGACCGTGCGCCCGTCAAACTCAAACGAAACTCTCAATGCGATTACGTTTGTAAATGAACGAAGTGGTTGGGCCGTGGGCGACAAAGGCACCATTTTGCATTCGGTGAATAGTGGTGTTACCTGGACCGCAATCAAGGGTCCCGTGACCGAGAGTTTGTTTGGTGTGTCGTTTGTCAGTGAAGCGAAAGGATGGGTCGTTGGTGCGCGCGGCGCCGTTTGGGTTACGGCCGACGAAGGCCAGACCTGGCAGTTTCAACAGACCAACACGATGAGTTGGCTGGAGGACGTGAAGTTCCTCGACGAACAACACGGCATTGCTATTGGTTCAGGCGGAACGATTTTGCGTACCGAGGATGGCGGACAAAATTGGAAACGAGTCGATCGCAATCTTAAGGAGTGGTTGTATGCGATGGATTTCGCTGATGCACAGCGTGGTTACATCGTGGGAGCGCACGGAATAATTCTGCGAACTGACGACGGCGGAGCGACGTGGAAAGATGTTGAGAGTGGTGTGAGTTCGAATTTGTTTGGTATCGCAACGGCCAACCGCAATGAAGTATTAGCAGTTGGCGATCAAGGCAAGATAATTTTTAGTAAAGATGCCGGGCAGACATGGACCATCCAGGAAAGTATCACGAGCACTTCGTTATTTTCGATCGCATATCGAGGTGGGACGAATGTTTGGGTTGCGGGCCGCGGCGGCGCCATTCTGCGTCGCACCGATCCGGTCGCGACTGTTAGTCTGCCAGTGACACACCTGCCGCCGTTGTTGAGAGGCGGCGCCAAGATACCGGACGCTGAAGGATACGACGATGGGGACATTCCGTTGGCCCTGCCGCCGAAGAAGCCGTAGGGCGGAAGGCGGTAAGCAGAAGGCAGTAAGCAGAAGGCGGACGGCAGGGCGGAAGGCAGAAGCAGGGGTAGTAGCCGGAAGCGGGGCACAGTGGACAAAAGCGGGGGACACGGCCGCTCTTTTTCTTGATCGCGTAGCGATGTTTGAATTTAGCCAGCCGTTTTAACGGCTGGGATCATCAGGCAAACAAAGCGCGTCGCGTAGCGACGCCTGAACCGGCTTTGCGTGCTTCATTCATGCGTCGCTACGCGACGCGAATCATATGCGTTGCGTTTCCAGCCATTAAAATGGCTGGCTAAATTCAAACATCGCTACGCGATTAAATCCGGCTAATTCAAACATCGCTGCGCGATTAAATCTTTGGGATCTAACAATGCGAAGACGGCAGCGAGTAGGCGGAAGCGGGGGGCACGACTGTTCTTTTTCTTCATCGCGTAGCGATGTTTGAATTTTGCCAGCCGTTTTAACGGCTGGTATCGTCAGGCAAACAAGGTGCGTCGCGTAGCGACGCATGAATCGGCTTTGCGCGCTTTCCAAAATCGGATTCATGCGTCGCTACGCGACGCGAATCAATTGCCTTGCGTTTCCAGCCATTAAAATGGCTGGCTAAATTCAAACATCGCTACGCGATTAAATCCGGCTAAATTAAAATATCGCTACGCGATTAAATCCTCGCTAAATTCAACCATCGCGATTAAATCCGGCTAATTCAAATATCGCTACGCGATTAAATCCCGGCCTAATTCAAACCACGCGATTAAATCTTCGGGATCTAACAACGCGAAAACGGCAGCGAGCCAATCTCGCTGCCGTCTTATTCTTAAGCGACTGCTACTGCCTTCTGCCCGCTGCCTAGTGTCTATACGGGTGTTCTTTCGCGTACGAGTACGCACAATATGCGGCTACGAGGTGGCAGATCCAGCCTAGCGTTCCGCCGGTCCCGAGCCAAAACCCTGGTGTCAAAATCAACCACAAAATACCCGCTAAGATTCTCCCGTTATAAAGCTGGCCAACGCCCGGGATAATTAAACTCAGCACACCTGCCAAAACTGGATCGCGCATCTCTAAAAAACCTCCATCGCGACCCTATACGACAGTCTTTCCGAGTTTGTTCGGAGTAGATCATTTGCCCTCCACCCGACGCACATCAACAATCTCGCCGCGAAAGGTTTTCAACATCTCCTGAACAATCGGATTGCTTTCAACCGAGGTGCGCAGGTTCTGCCGTTTGATTCGCTCTTCGTCTTCTCGACTCGGCGGCTGGTCCTGATCTTCCGGATCCTTAACGGCAATTCTTACCGTGGTTTCCTGCCCCGTGACTTCCTGACATGCCTGGCCCAGCAACTTACTGTTCTCCGGTTTGGCAAGTGTGTCGCGGAAGTGACGCGACTCGGGCGAAAACTCGATATAGAACTCACCGTTATCGATCGTTGTTAATTGAGCTGACTCGATCACCGTTATCAAAAAGATCTTGCGTTGTTTTTCGAGTACGGCCTTGACGCGTTCAAGTGGGGTCGCATCCGCGCCCACAGACTCGGCCGCCGCTGGAGGTTCCGGTGCTCGTTCAACTACCGGCGCCAGAGGTTGGACCACCGGTGACTTAGTTTCAACCGCAGCAGCAACCGGCTCAGCACTGAAAGACGAGCTTGCCGAACGCGAACCTGCCGCGGGCTTAGTGCTCCGGCCTCCTGAACTAACTGGACCACCACCTGTCGATCCCGAGGTTGTTTTTGGCGGCAAAGGCTGGCCCGTTTCGAGTGCAGCAAGGCGTTTCAGAATCTCACTGATTGATTCCACCCCACGCAACTCCATCAACTTCACAATACCAATTTCCAACTGGTAACGAGGTTGCGTTGCCGTCCTTAACTTTGTTTCTGTCTCGGCCAATGAATGAAAGAAACGCACGAGATCCGCTTCAGAAAATAGAGCCGCCTGCCGCTTCAATTCTTCAGGTTCACAAACGGCCGCTTCCAGCAGTTCCTCACTACCCGAAACCTTAGTAACCAGCAGATCGCGGAAGTGGGCCAACAAGTCGCGACAAAAATTACGCAAGTCATGACCTCGCATAACAATGTCGTCAACCACTTTGATCGTGTCGGCTGGTTTGTTTTCAGCGACTGCATCCATGATGCGCGTCAGAATGTCGGCGCCGGCCACACCCAATGCCGTCTCAACATCATCTTTCTTGATGTTGTCGCCGGCAAAACTGATGACCTGGTCGAGTGCTGATTGTGCATCACGCATCGATCCATCGCCCGCTCTCGCGATCTCACGTAAGGCATCGTCAGGAATTGAAATCCCTTCAGCTTTGGCGATCAACTTCAGTCGTTCGAGGATTTTTACCGTGGCTATCGTGCGAAACTCGAATTGCTGACAGCGCGACAGAATCGTTTCCGGCACTTTATGTTTTTCGGTCGTGGCCATGATGAACACGACTCTGGGTGGCGGCTCTTCCAACGTTTTGAGCAACGCGTTGAAAGCAGCTCCGGAAAGCATGTGAACTTCGTCGATGATGAAGATCTTGTAACGATCGCGCGCGGGCGCAATTCCGACACTCGCGATGATGGCCTCACGCACGTTGTCCACACCAGTGTTCGAAGCGGCGTCGATCTCCTGCACATCGATCGATCTGCTCTCGCTGATTTCGCGACACGATGAGCATTGATCGGGATCATCAGTGCGACACGGTGTCGGAGTCGGCTGTTTCGCTTTATGACAGTTGAGCGCTTTGGCAAGCAGACGCGCGCTCGTAGTTTTACCTACACCGCGGGCGCCTGAAAAAAGATAAGCATGATGAAGTCGCTGATGCTCAATCGCGTTCCGCAGCGTGCGCGTGATTGCTTCCTGGCCAGTTACTTCGTCAAAAGTTTGTGGGCGCCACTTACGCGCGATTACTTGATAGGGCATGCGTCAACATTCATTGGCTTCGTCAGTTAGATTCGCGGTCTGAGTAAGCACAGTTACCGATCCAACTGTGGGGTTGGAAATTCTTTTAAAAGCTTCCAGGCAATTATCAAACTGCCATCTTCATCCTGCCTGGCGATGTGGAAAGCAACGAGCACGTCGCTGTAACCGTAGTTTATCGAGCGCAGCAGATAAGTATGGTTTACTTCACCGTGTAGTTTTCTCGTGTAAGCCGCATCTTCAACGGTGAAAGCTGGATAGAACTTCTGCGCTTCAATTCTCGCCACGGGTTCTTTGGTCGGCGCTTTGTAGTTCAACATGAACGCCACACCGGGAGACTGTAAATCGATTTGTTCAAGCGACTCCGCACCGATGTCGGTCAACATTCCGTAGTTTGCGCCGGCAAAACCCACCGACAGAAAACCCTTGTCTAACGAAAGGTCGGACGCAGAGTCATACGAATGGTCTCGGAAGTGAAATGAGAAAAATGTCCCGCCGCCGCGAATCTTCAATTTCTTCTCCACCGGATAGACGCCCCAATCGTATGACTCGCGCGGCAAGAGTCGAATCAGCCCGGTGTTATGTTGGTCCAGCAGGTATTGATAGTTTGCTACGTCCGCCGGGGCCGGCGCCAACGGGCCTTCCTTAACTACTCGTGGTTCTGGTTTGGGCGATGTTGCTGCCGCGGCGATCGGTTTTTCCGGGAAGGGGGGTTGGTTAGTTCTTGAATCATCCGGGAACTGGGCCATTGCGTTTGCTACGCAGAAAACCAGGGTCAGTAACACAAAAGATACTGAGGTGAGTTTCTTCATGATTTCCTCCTAACGCGAAGTGTGGGCAAACTTTAACAGAGACACGAAGTCAGTACCACCTCGGCGGTGGCGGTGGTCGATCGTCTAACAGTCTCCACGAAGTCAGTACCACCCCGCGGTAGCGGGTGGGTCTGCCTATAATTATAAGCGGAGGCAAATAAAAATGACGGTGCCCTCTGGGAGAGAGTACCGTCATTTGATCTGGCCAGACCCCGGACTTTACCGCAACACACGCTGCCGTTGCTACCGTTGCTCCGTTCCCGGCCTGGCGGGGTTCACAAGGCTTGCGTTGTGCGGGGCCCGGGATCTGATAAGTCGATCTCTAATTGCACCCACCCGCTATCGCAGGTAGTACTGACATCAAGCGCCAATCTGCAATCTGAAATCGACAATCTTAAATATCTATATCTCTGTCTTACGATGTGCCAGCATGCGCAGTAATCCGATAATTAGCAAATGCAGGATCACGTAAGAGATTATCGCGACGACCACCGGCAATAGTAAAGTGTGGCCCTGGTCCGTTCTTGGACTCGTAACGATTCCGCGAAACGGCGCATAAAACGGATTACTGATCGTGACAATGAACTGTACAAATCCGGCCGTACTGCGTGCAGCCATTAGCGCGAGCAGAAATCGCATTCCCAACAGCGCGTAGATTACAAAAAAGATGTAATCGATTACTTGTGAAACACGCGCGAGTCCCCGGGAACGTTGTACTTCGCGTTCTGTGTCAATGACCTCATCAACTGCTTTGGAGCGAAACTCACCGGCAACTTGTTTTATGCGTTGCGATTCATTCGGCGCCACAGTGCGGGCCGCGCGATCGCTGATTTCCGCCTGCACTTCGCCTTCAACTTGCGACTTGACTGCCTCGTGTTGAGTAGCTCGTCGCGCTTCCTCGAGTGCGAGCTTGTCATCTTCCATCTTTAGTCCCCCTTAAGCATCCATGATCGTCGAGCGGGGGAAAACTGCCGATTCTCGATTGGCGATTCCAATTTACTAACTAGCGACGGGGAAAATTGGCAACCGGCAATTGCAAATCTGCAATGTTTCTGGCGGAGAGGGTGGGATTCGAACCCACGGAACGGTTTCCCGTTCACAGCATTTCCAGTGCTGCCAGTTCAACCACTCCTGCACCTCTCCTGGAAAATTGCGGAAATGCGAAATTCGCAAATTGCGCAATTTCAAATCTCGCAATCTCGCAATTTTATTCTGGCGGAGAGGGTGGGATTCGAACCCACGGTGGGCGTTAACCCACTCCGGTTTTCGAGACCGGTGCACTAATCCACTATGCGACCTCTCCTGGCAAATTTTTAATTGCGGAAATTCCCGCAATTCCGCAACTTCAAACTTCCATCATCTTCGGTTTTTAAAGAACTGTTGCATCATCGCCCGGCATTCATCTTCCAACACGCCAGTCACAATCTCGATGCGGTGATTCAAAAAATCTGTATTACAAATTCCAAAGTGCGACTCAACTGCTCCCGCTCGCTCATCGCGTGCGCCGTAAATCAAACGTTGCACCCGCGCCTGAATCAAGGCCCCGGCGCACATTGCACAGGGTTCAATCGTCGAATAAACAGCGACGTTTGTCAGGCGGTAGTTGCCGGCAATTCTGGAGGCGTCGCGAAGCGCGACGATTTCGGCGTGGGCCGTCGGATCGCAATCCGTGCGCGTGCGGTTTCCCGCGACTGAGAGGAGCTGTCCATCACTAACGATACAAGTACCAATCGGGACTTCTCCGCGCGTTTCCGCTTCTCGCGCGGCATTGAGCGCCAGCCGCATCCAGTGTTCATCCGACGCTGTTTCAGCGGCCGTCATAACTCTCGCGTTCCTTCAAATAGCCAAGCGGTCACTATAGAGTTTGCCCAGAAAGAGTGTCAAGGAAGGGAGGGAATGGCTGAAATACGAGAATGCGGAATGTCGAATTGCGAATCAAATTGCGGAAATGCGGAAATGCGGGATTTCAATTCCAGGTCAGACGCTTAGATTCCGCGATTCCGCATTTCCGCAATTTGATTTCCCCACTTCTCTGCTATTATCCCGATTCAGGAAATTTCCATTCGCCGCCGCGCATTCCGTGATTCAGTCCGATGACCGTCGACGCAAGCCAAAAAGGAAGTGGACCACTAACTGCTGAACGACCCACTGGTCGGCTTAGACCAGCGTCAGCGATAGACACGTCCATGTCTGAGCCGCATTCTCCAATCGGCTTGATGAAGCGTCTGAGTCCTGCTGAATTTAATACCGCGATGATCCACTTCTATCGCGGTGAAGTGCAACGCTCAAACACCTGGCGCAATCGGCTTGATACAACCACAAACTGGGCCGTGATCACTGCGGGAGCGACGCTTTCGTTTGTTTTCAGTTCACCCAGTAACCCACACTTTGTAATTCCTATCAACTCGATTCTGGTGGCGATTTTCCTGTTGATGGAAGCGCGTCGCTATCGTTATTACGAGATCTGGTCCAGCCGGGTGCGCATGGTGGAAACAGGTTACTTCGCCCACATGCTGGCGCCGAATTTGAGTCCGGCCGATGAATCGTGGGCCGAGCATCTGGCCGCAGACTTAATGACACCGCACTTCACGATCACTGAATGGGAAGCGGTTGGACGTCGTTTGCGCCGCAACTATCTTTGGATCTTTGCGTTACTGGCATTGAGCTGGAACTTAAAAGTTTATCTACATCCATTGCCGGCGCGCGATTTCAATTCGTTCATCGATCGCGCGATGGTTGGAATTGTTCCCGGTTGGATTGTTTTTGTATTTGGAGTTGTTTTCAACGCCGCCATCGCAATCTTTGCGGTTGGGACACTGCGTTTGCGGGAAGCGACGGGTGAGGTGTTGCCGCAACATGAATTTTCCCTGCGACCTTTAAAGCGAATGACGAGTTGGACCGCGGCTACTACCAGACGCACAACAGTCCGAGCAAAACGCGCTCGCCAGCGTGTGAAAAGCGGCGGCGCGACCGGCGAATTTAAAAAGATCGACATCTCCGAAACCCCCGACCGCGATCGACGCCGCGAGTGGGGAGGCTGAAGAGATTGCCGATTGCCGATTTCCAATTGGAAATTGAAAACGGTTCGCCTTGTCGATGGTTTTTAATAGGATACTTAGCTTTTAGATAACAACTGATCTATTGCCGATCGGTGAGGGTGGTGATCTGACTGATTGGCGAACTTGAATATTAATTAAATTGGCATTTGGCAATCGGCAATTGGAAATTTCTAATGCTTTCTCTTTCCGGTCAACCTTTAACTCTGAAACAAATTAATGATGTTGCTTATGGTCGCGAGCGGGTGGTGCTTGCGGACGAGGCGCGGGCGCGTGTTAGTGCGGCGCGTGAGGTCGTTGAAAAGATCGTTGCTGAAGGTAGAACTGTCTACGGAGTGAATACCGGTTTTGGCAAACTCTCCGATGTCAGTATCAAGTCTTCAGAATTACGTGATCTACAACTCAATCTCGTTCGCAGCCACGCGTGCGGACTAGGAAATCCATTATCAGAAGCCGAAGCGCGCGCAATGGTCCTGTTGCGTGCGAACGTACTGGCTGCCGGTTTTAGTGGCGCGCGTCCACTCGTGATCGATAAGTTGATCGCGTTATTGGACCATGGCGTCACGCCGGTCATTCCGGAAAAAGGATCGGTTGGAGCCAGTGGTGATCTCGCCCCGCTCGCTCACCTTGCTGCAACCGCGATCGGCGAGGGCGAGGCATTCTACCAGGGCCGGCGGATGCCCGGTGCGGAAGCCCTCAAACAGGCGAACCTTGAACCGCTTGAATTGGAAGTAAAAGAAGGTCTCGCGCTGTTGAATGGCACTCAGGCAATGGGAGCAGTTGGCAGTCTGGCATTGCATCGAGCGGAAAGGCTTTCGCGATTGGCAGACGTTGCGGGTGCGATGAGTCTCGAAGCTTTGCGCGGAACGCCAGTGCCGTTTGACGAACGAATTCATCAGGCCAGGCCACATGATGGCCAACTGGCAGTGGCGGCGCATCTGCGAAGTTTGCTGCAGGACAGCGAAATTCGAAAGTCGCACATCAATAACGATCCGCGAGTACAGGACGCCTACAGTCTACGTTGCATGCCGCAAGTGCATGGCGCCGTGCGCAATGCGTTAAAGCACGCGCGCGAAACGCTGGAAATCGAAAGTGGCAGCGCAACCGATAATCCGCTTGTCTTCTCAGACACGGGTGAAGTTTTATCGGGTGGAAATTTTCACGGAGCTCCGGTTGCTTTAGTACTCGATTACGCGGCGATTGCGATAACAGATCTTATGAGCATCACCGAGCGACGCATCGATCGTTTAGTAAATCCGGATTCAAACGAAGGACTGCCTCCGTTTCTGACGCCGCAACCTGGCATCTCCTCGGGATTTATGATGCTGCAAGTCACCGCGGTTGCGTTGTTGAGCGAGGCGAAAGTGTTGGCCCATCCGGCGAGTGTCGACAATGTACCGACTGACGGTGGGAAAGAAGACCACGTGTCGATGGGAATGACTTCCGCAACAAAACTTCGCAGTATTGTCGACATTGCAGAGATGACTGTGGCGATTGAATTGTTGACTGCGGCCCAGGCCCTTGATTTTCGCGCGCCACTTAAGCCCGGCAAAGGCGTGCAGCAGGCACATGAAATTATTCGGACCACAGCGGAACGGACCACCGCCGATCGGTCGATGTCCGCTGATATAGAAACGATAGTTAGCATGATTAAAGCTGACGACTTCGAAGATTTATTGTAGGGGCGGCCCTCCGTGGCCGCCCTTTTGTATTAATCGGTCTCTTTTTTTAACAAGGGCGGCCACGGAGGCCCGCCCCAACGAATATGACACGAGAAACTATTCACGCGCCGCGCGGTCCAAAGTTGACCTGTAAGAGTTGGCACCAGGAAGCCGCCCTGCGTTGTTTAATGAACAATCTCGATCCCGACGTGGCTGAAAAGCCAGACGAGTTGATCGTCTATGGCGGAGCTGGAAAAGCGGCGCGCAACTGGAATTGTTTCGACGCGATAGTTCGTGAACTGCAGACAATCGAAAACGATGAGACGCTGCTGGTCCAATCCGGCAAACCAGTCGGCGTATTTCGTACTCACGAATACGCGCCGCGAGTTCTGATCGCCAATTCGAACCTTGTCGGCGCCTGGGCCAACTGGGAAAATTTTCATGAGCTCGAACGCCGCGGTCTGATGATGTACGGTCAGATGACGGCGGGCAGTTGGATCTACATCGGCACGCAGGGGATTGTGCAAGGCACATTTGAAACCTTCGCTGCGATGGCTGACAGGCAGTTTGGTGGCGACTTGTCAGGCAAACTGGTTGTCTCAGGTGGCATGGGCGGAATGGGTGGCGCCCAACCGTTGGCCGCGACTCTGAACGGCGCGGTATTTCTTGGTATCGACGTCGATCCAACTCGTATCGAGCGACGCGTGCGCACCGGCTATTGCGACCAGATTATTTTTGATCTCGATGAAGCACTGAAGATTTGTGAAGAAGCGCGTGCTCAAAAACGCGCCTTATCGGTAGGACTGGTTGGCAATTGCGCGGAGCTGGTTCCGGAGCTGGCGCGACGTGGCGTTAAGGTTGACGCTGTTACGGATCAAACGAGTGCTCACGATCCATTGAATGGTTATGTTCCCGCTGGTCTTTCGCTGGATGAAGCGGCGGAGTTGCGTCAAACCGAACCTGCCACTTACGTCAAACGCTCAATGGAGTCCATGGCCGCGCACGTTGAAGGAATGTTGGCATTGAAACGGGCCGGCGCCGTTGCGTTCGATTATGGCAACAACATTCGCAAGCAAGCCCTCGATGCGGGATGCGCCGACGCGTTTGAAATACCGGGCTTCGTGCCTGAATACATCCGACCATTGTTTTGTGAAGGCAAAGGACCATTCCGTTGGGTCGCACTGTCAGGAGATGCCAGCGACATTCGCAAGACAGACGATTTGGCGCTAGAACTATTTCCCGAAGACCAGACATTGAATCGTTGGCTCCGACTCGCGCGCGATCGTGTTCACTTTCAGGGCCTGCCGGCGCGAATTTGCTGGTTGGGTTACGGGGAACGCGCCGAGATGGGCGAAGCGATTAACGATCTCGTGAAGCGCGGTGAATTGCAGGCGCCGGTGGCGATCGGACGCGATCATCTCGACACTGGTTCAGTCGCGTCACCGTTTCGGGAAACGGAGGCCATGAAAGACGGTTCAGATGCCGTCGCTGATTGGCCCATCCTGAATGCATTGTTGAATACCGCGAGTGGCGCGAGTTGGGTTTCGTTTCATCATGGTGGCGGAGTTGGTATTGGTTACTCGTTACATGCGGGACAGGTTTCAGTTGCCGATGGTACAGAGGAAGCGGCGAAGCGCTTGAATCGAGTTTTGACTAACGATCCGGGATTGGGCGTTGCGCGGCATGTGGATGCCGGCTATGAAGAAGCAGAAAACACAGCGCACGAAAAAGATATTCAAATTCCGATGATGAAATGAACAATTTCAGACGCACATGAGTTAATTGAGAATGGCGGGTCAGTTCGGCAAGTCGTGTTGCAACCATAAGGCTTTCTCTGCGTCTCAGCGTTCTCAGCGTCTCTGTGTTGAAAAGTGGATTCGCTTAAATGTAGCTGCGATTCAACGCAGAGATTAAATAAAGGGGTTCCTCAGCTACCAAAGTATGGATCAAACTCGACATCTTATTCGTGTCGTCATTGTTGTTCTCGCGCTTAACGTTGCCGCGTTTGCCGCTCAGCGTATCGACACAGTTCGCTTTCAAAGCAAACTCGTAAACGCCACACTTCCTTACAACGTCATACTCCCGCCTGATTACGACACATCGCCAACCACTCGTTACCCGGTGCTCTATCTGCTTCATGGCTTAACCGGACACTACGTCGATTGGGTAACGCGTACTAACGTTGCGGACTACGCTGCTCAGTATCGGATGATCGTGGTAACCCCGGAGGGCAACGATGGTTGGTATACCGACAGTGTGACTGTCGCCACGGACAAGTATGAGTCGTACATTTTGAAGGAACTGATTCCCGATGTTCAGGCACGTTTTCGTACGATCGAAGCACGATACGGGCGAGCGATCGCCGGGCTCTCGATGGGAGGTTACGGCGCGATCAAGTTTGGCTTGAAATCGCCGGCAACTTTTGTGTTTGTTGGATCGATGAGCGGCGCCTTCGGTGTGACGAGATTGAGCGAACAGGAAGCCGGCGCGAGTGGTTGGGCCACGTCGATGAAGTTGTTTGGACCAGTGGACTCGGAGACCCGCAAAACCAATGACCTGTTTATGATTATCAACAACCTTCAGCCTGGTCGCATCGCATCGCTGCCGTTCTTCTACTTTGATTGCGGCACTGAAGATGCGCCGCGAATTTTTAATTACAATCGTGAGCTCTCGGCGCTAATGTTGGAGAAGAAGATCCCGCATGAATATCGCGAACTGCCGGGCGATCATTCGTGGGGTTATTGGGATCAACAGGTGCGTGACGTTTTACAATTGGCCGCTCAGAAAATGAGGATGCCGTCAGGTGTAGACAAAAATCAGTAAAGCGTCTTGCAAAAGTCACCTTAGCTGATAGTCGCACCTAATCCAGCGCAGTTGGGAAGGGTGGTTTACCCCCGCTGCTGTGAATTAATCGGACCATCGGGGGTAAACCGCCCTTCCTAACTGCGCTATTCAAAGGTTCGCTTTTGAGGTTTGCAAAGGCAGGCGAGGACGCCTGCGGTCCTAACTAAAAACTGTGCTGAATTTTGCTAAACAACTCGCTCTCGATGCCGGTCAGTTGCTGATGCAGAAATTAGGTTCCGCGCGTGTTTCGCAGAAGGGCGAAATAGACCTTGTTACTGAGG
Source organism: Pyrinomonadaceae bacterium (assembly GCA_036518995.1). Taxonomy (GTDB): domain Bacteria; phylum Acidobacteriota; class Blastocatellia; order Pyrinomonadales; family Pyrinomonadaceae; genus PSRF01. The sequence continues at coordinate 28,205 of DATDMC010000080.1, forward strand.
CAGACATTGCGGCCGAACAACTGATCATCGATCGTATTCGTTCTCATTACCCGCGGCACGCGGTGCTCGCTGAAGAGTCGGGTGAAGCCGTTTCGATCGACGGCGGTGCTACGACTTTCAAATGGATTATCGATCCACTCGATGGCACTACCAATTATGCGCATGGTTATCCGTGCTTCTGTGTTTCGATTGGTCTCGAGTACAACGGTGTACTCGAGTTGGGGGTGATTTACGATCCGACGCGGAATGAGCTTTTTGCCGCTGAGCGTGGTGAAGGCACGACGCTTAACGACAGGCGAGTTCGGGTGTCGGATGTTGATGAATTGAGTAAAGCAATGCTCGTGACTGGTTTCCCGTATAACGTCCGGGAGCGTCCTGATTTTGCTCGTGAGTTTGCGATCTTCACGATGAATGCACAGGCTGTGCGCCGCGATGGATCAGCAGCGATCGATCTTGCTTACGTTGCGTGTGGACGCTTTGATGGTTTTTGGGAAGACGGTTTGAATCCGTGGGACATGGCGGCTGGTATTCTGATGATTAAGGAGGCCGGCGGGACGATTTCAAACTTTCAGAACGAGCCGTTGAGTATCTATAAGAAGAAGGTCCTGGCAACAAACGGTCTCATCCACGATCAGATGCTGAAGTTTCTGAAGTAAGGCATTCTTTCTCTGCGTCTCAGCGGAATCTCTGCGTCTCTGTGTTAAAAATATGGTCCAGCTATCTACAACTCAATTTCAACACAGAGACACAGAGAATCCGCTGAGACGCAGAGAAAGAATGCATTACAACGCGGAACCGATTACGTGGGCCAGGTGTTCGGTTTCTCTTCGCGCACACGCTCTCGTTTCTTCATCCGGTCCGGGAGCGATGTGGCGCAGTGGATGATAAGTGATAACGACCTTGCCGAGATGCGGTAGTCGCCAACCACGCGGCCAAATGTGATTTCCACCTTTTATCGTGACCGGCAGGATCGGCACGTTTGCTTCGAGCGCCAACCTGACAGCGCCTGCTTTGAAGCGATCGAGTGCTCCTGATTCCGTACTTCGTGCACCCTCCGGAAAAATAACAACTGCACCACCGTCGCGGAGCCATTGCAGCGAACGACGAATTGCCGTCGGGTCACTTCCTTCCAAAGCTAACGGCCATGCGCCAAACCAGATCAACAGTCGACCCACCAGCGGCCATTTAAAAGCAGCACTCCACGCGAGATAACGGGTGGGTCGTTTGATTGGGACCGACAGCCAAAAGGGATCGATGTAAGTTTGATGGTTAGCGGCGATGATCAGGCCGCCGCCGTTGCGCGGAACGTTTTCAAGTCCTTTGAATTCGATCTTCCAAAGCACTTTGCTGCCCACGCCGATAGTCTCGCGAAAAATTTCCAGCGCCCATTGAGGAAGCATCGTCTGGCCCTTGTTCGTTCGGGCCACGGTGCCGGGAGACGGAGATGTGCCATTCTTGTTCAACTGTTTAGTGGGTCGTTCCCGGGTTGATTTCGTCCCACCAATCCGGGACGTCGGTCTGCTTCAAATTGTCGGTGTTCCAACGTTCACACGCCGAGCATTCAAACCCGTGATATTCAAATGCTTCTTTCTTCGTCAAGCCAATAAAGTTCCTGGCTTCGCATTCTTGATAAAAGCATCTGCGCTCGATCTCAATCAACAATACCTGTCGCTCGATCGTAATCCTTCGTTTCGCTTCCATGGTCTTTATTTTACAACGGCCATTCCTTGTCGATGAACTCGACGTGGATGCGGGGGATACCATCAGCTCCTTTGCTGCGCGCTCGGACAGCGGCAAACACTGTCATGCCATATTGTCCACTCGTCAAACGAATAAAACGGCCGATTGGAATTTGCAGGGAAGTGAAGACAGTTGCGCCACGGCGGCTGATGTTTTCAGACACTGTTTGTTCTGTTTGGCCTATGCCACCTTTTTCGTCGATCACTTCCAACTGCATATCAACTGGAATGTTGTGACGCGTGTGGATTCGTTGATCCGACGAAGGAATAGGTTTGATCTCTTCGGGCGTGGCCATCGCATTAAACGACGTGTTGGAAATGTCGTAGCGCCGCCACGGCTCCTCCTCGTAACTCAGCGGCGCCCGTTTACCAATAAAGGCAACGCCAACCTCGAAAATTACGACGTTAGTGTCTTGAGAAGGGTTGGGCTTGGCGTAACGAACGAGACCCCAGACACGATACTGGTCTTCCGCGTGATCGAAGACCCGAAGCTGCCGCGGCATAGGAATCGTCAGGTGGAGAATTCGTCCTCGTTCAGTGGGACGCTTGAGTGTAAAGCCGCAACCGAAGGGCGTGACGTTATTAAGTCGAGTCAGTTCCATCCACTCGAAATCGGGAGTTTCACGACAAAGGATACGAACCGGCAGTTTTAGTTCCAGGCGTTCACGGATTCGTTTCCACGTAGGCTGGTTACTCATCGGGAAGAGAGATTCTGAAGCAGTTCTGATGACCCATTCAGGAGCCGGCGCCGGAACTAGAAATTACTACCCGCCAGCTCTCTGAAGCTATTGATTTGATTAGAGTTTTGCTCGATTAAGAGGTTTGCCAAAACCGTCTAAAAAAGCTAAAATGCAAGCCATCGAAAAGCTGATGCACCATCCGTTTTACGTCGCACAAAGAGCCCTAAAAAGTAGGTCGATCTTTCTTCAAACCCGGGCTTGGTGTGTGTCCGTTTCAAAATAGATCGGGCGCCTTGACTGATGATGGTCACCGCAAATATTAGCTGCCAAGACTGGCGGATTGTACTGGAAAGGTTAGTAGATGGAAACCACCTCTGAAAAGAATCATATAAACATCGAAGACGAGATGCGGCGTTCGTATCTCGACTATGCGATGTCGGTAATTATTGGACGCGCGTTGCCGGACATTCGCGATGGTCTAAAGCCGGTCCACCGTCGTGTGCTATGGGCCATGCATGAGCTCGGCAATACTTATAACAAGCCATACAAGAAAAGTGCGCGCATCGTCGGCGACGTAATCGGTAAGTATCACCCGCACGGCGATATGCCTGTTTACGACACGATTGTTCGCCTGGCGCAGGATTTCTCGATGAGATATCCGCTGATTGATGGTCAGGGAAACTTTGGTTCAGTTGATGGTGATGCGGCAGCGGCCATGCGTTATACGGAAATTCGCATGGCGAAGTTGGCGAACGAATTGTTGGCCGACATCGAAAAGGAAACGGTCGATCATCAACCGAACTACGACGAGTCGTTGAGTGAACCAAAAGTGCTTCCGGCGCGCGTCCCGAACCTACTGATCAATGGATCGGATGGTATCGCCGTCGGTATGGCGACTAAAATCGCGCCTCACAATCTGACTGAAATCGTCGATGCCACGGTTGCCCTCTTGAAAGATCCAGACATCTCGGTTGAGTCGCTCGCGAAGATCGTGACTGGTCCAGACTTTCCGACCGGTGGTTTTATCTACGGCCGATCCGAAATCAAGAAGTCGTATTTGTACGGACGCGGTGTGCTGCAGTTGCGCGCCCGCGCGGGAATCGATCGCATTGGACGCGGTTCACAGGAACGCGACGCGATCGTGATCACTGAAATTCCGTTCCAGGTAAACAAGGCCCGCCTTATCGAACGAATCGCGGAACTCATCAACGAAAAGAAACTTGATGGTATTTCTGACCTGCGCGATGAATCCGATCGCACCGGTATGCGCATTGTCGTGGAATTGAAGCGCGATTCAGTTCCGCAAGTTGTGCTCAACAAGTTGTACAAGCTCACGCCGATGCAGTCGTCGTTTGGTGTGATCAACCTGGCGATCGTTAACGGTCAACCGCGCGTGCTCAACCTGAAGGAGATGCTTGAAGCCTTCATTGAGTTTCGTCGCGAAGTTGTTCGTCGGCGCACTGAATATGAGCTTCGTAAAGCCAGAGCGCGAGCCCACATTCTCGAAGGACTTAATAAAGCGATTGATGCGCTCGATACGATTGTGACGTTGATTCGCAACTCGCGCTCGGTAGACGAAGCGCGCCAGTGGTTGACGGGACAGTTGAGTACGATGAGCGAGATCAGCACATGGAAAGGTGTGCCGAGCGATGTGCCGCTCAAAACGCATCTGGGGAAACTGCAGAAGACGATGGAGCGGCTGGCCTTTTCCGATATACAGGCGCAGGCGATCCTGGACCTTCAATTGCGACGGCTATCGGCTCTTGAACGACAAAAGATCATTGATGAATACGAGAACATCATCAAGTTGATTGCCGAACTGGAAGAGATTCTTTCAAATGAACGTTCGTTACGCCGGGTTATCCAAACCGAACTCGACGAAGTGAAAAAAGACTTTGGTGATGGACGGCGAACGGAGATTGTCGATGAAGGAGTTGAACTCTCGATCGAAGATCTGATCGCTGACGAAGAAGTTGCTATCACCGTAACTAACAGTGGCTACATCAAGCGGACCCCGGTTACTACCTATTCACGGCAAGGACGTGGCGGTAAAGGACGCTTTGGCGCGTCGGCAAAGAATGGCGACTTCGTCGAGCACCTGTTCATTGCTACAACGCATGCTTACCTGATGATCTTCACGGACGACGGAATGGTCTACAAGATCAAGGTCCATGAAGTTCCGGATGCGGCCGCGTCAGCGCGCGGCAAAGCGGTCGTCAATCTGATCAATCTTCCTTCGGATCGAAGACTGGCCGGCGTTGTTCCGGTTAGAGAATTCGCGGAAGGTCGATACGTGGTCATGGTTACGCGTAAGGGCGTGATCAAGAAGACGTCGCTGGCCGACTTCCAGAACATTCGTACTAACGGCATTATCGCGATCAATGTAGACGATGGCGATCAACTGCTCGATGTTGTGTTGACTGACGGTACCAAACGAATCTTCATCGCCACGCACAATGGACTGGCGATTCGTTTTGATGAATCAAACGCGCGACCGATGGGCCGCGCAACGCGTGGAACTCGGGGTATCGACTTGCGTGCAGATGACTACGTGGTTTCTGTTTGTCCTGTTTCCTCGGAAGACACGGAACGCATGTTGTCGGTTTCCGAACAAGGTTACGGCAAACAAACTCCCATCACGACCTACCGTCTACAGTCGCGTGGCGGTAAGGGCGTCATCAACATGAAAACAACCGAGAAGACCGGAAAAGTTGTGGCGGTGTTCCCGGTTGAAGACGAGTCGGAAATCATGATCATTACGCAGCAAGGCAAGTTGATCCGGCTCGAGGCTGGTGACATTCGTAAGACCGGTCGCAGCGCCCAGGGCGTTCGGCTGATTAAGACTGATGCGAACGATCGGGTAACAAGTGCATCGCTGGTTGAGCCGTCGGTAGAAGTCGAGTTGGAGGAATCACCGGCAGAGTAAGGAAAAGACGGATTGCGGAATTGCGGCTCGGCCGTCTGTTGTGAGGAATGGCTCTGCCTTTCCGTAAGCAGTTAATAAAAAATTTGGGGCTACGCCTTCCTATTTTA
>DATDMC010000081.1:0-51480 GCA_036518995.1 Pyrinomonadaceae bacterium
CGTAACGCGGTAGCGTCGGATCAGCTTGATTTGTGTTCCTCGATCGGTGGTGCAACCCGATGCTACCGCATTACGGTACTGACCTCGTCGCCACTAGAAAGACTTTTGCAAGAGCCTTCAACGCAATCGGACAGGCTAAAGCGTCTCGGGAATGCGTTCGTAGATTGAAATGTGTTTTCCGCTCTCGCTGCCAAACGGTGTCTTTTGCCAATTGCTCCATCGTTCGCGTAAGCGCAGACCCGCGAGCTGGGCCATCAGGTCTAACTCAGCAGGCCACGCATAACGAATCTTGATCGGATAAAGCCGGACGTTTCCATCCGTCAGCACCACCTTTTGACCGGTGACAGTTTGGGCGACGGGATCATGTTGGCAGACATCCAAATGTACGACCTCTTCAGTTACTTTCGTAACCCAGTTCGCCTGATTTTTCTGGAAGCGATTTAAGTCAGGAACAAAAGCTTCGAGCACAAACGAACCGCGATCAGTCAGGTGTTTCGCAACGCTCTTAAAACACCGGACCTGCTCGGCCTGCGAGGTCAGCATAAATAACGTATTAAAAACAACGTACGCGAGATCAAACTTGGCTTGCAGGTCGAAGTCAGCGAAGCCGCCCAGATGTAAGTTGATGTTTTCAGCGCCGGGTTTAGCTTTCAGTTGGTCCAGCATCGGTTGGGAAATGTCGATGCCATCCACTTTAATACCGCGCTCCGCCAGCGGCAGCGCGATGCGACCCGTACCGATGCCAAGCTCAAGAGCTGATCCCTGGCCCACGAGTTCGGTAAGGCGATCGATAAATTGCGGTTCGATCGTGTTGTGCCAATCGTCGTAAACCGGAGCAGCGTGTTTGCCGTATGTTTCGTCGGAGTAAGTCATATCTATTGCCGCCCGCGCCAGACACTCAAATTCTCAACGCGTGGATTCAGATTCAGCACTTCAGAGTGATTGCCGGGTGCGAACCCATCAAGAAACAATCGCGTCAGATTTTGGGCCAACTCATTTACTTTTAATTTTCCTTTTGGATCATACCAGTTGTAGATCCAGTTCATCATTCCAAATAACGCATACGTCGCAACCGTCAAATTAACCGGTTGTTTGTGATTCGACCTCGCATGAATCTCACGCAGTATGCTGGTTGCGAGTCTAGTGTATTTGTCTTTTCGGCTGGAAACGTGTGCGTGCAAATCACCCTGAAGTGATTCGGCTTCATGTGAGAGTACCTTCATCTCCGCCATGTTGGCCGCAAAGAATGAAAGATGGTTCTCGATAAAGATAGTTAACTTAGTAACCGGATCAGCGATGTCGACGAGCCGTTCCTCAAGTCGTTCGAGTACCCGACCAAAGCAGTTGTCCTGAATCAGAAACAACAACTCTTCTTTCGATTTGCAGTAGTGATATAGACCGGCGAGGCTGACGTTAGTCGCACGTGAGATGTCGCGCATCGAAGTTGAGTGGTAACTCTTGTCGGCAAAGATGCGCGCGGACGTCCGCAGGATGAACTCGAGTTTCTGATCGAAAGAGGAATTGCGGAGCGGAATTGCGGAATTGTGCGATTGCGAGATTTCGCGTTTTGTAGTGTTAGTTTTCTTCATCGTCTCGCCTGGTTAGCAATTTCGCAATCGCCGCAATTCCGCAATCTCGTTCCTGCATTTCAAAGCCGAACATACTCAAACTCAAACGGCTTGCCCTTGATTCCTGTTGCCGGTGGCGCGATCCAGTTCGCGATTTTTCCGGGCTCGTAAACCGGATGCATCAGACTGCGCACATACTCACGATCTTCCATTGTCGGTAACCACTCGTCTTTGTGTTTTTCAAATTCCTCTTTTGAGATCAGGTTGCCATTGATGTCGAACGTGTGCCCGGCGAATTCACCAACGTGCCGGTGGAAACGTGGGTTAGGCAGATAAAGTCTTTCCGCCATTTCCGCCTCAGTCAAAATCTTGTTCCAACGCGCCAGGCCTTTTTCGCAGTCTTTGACATACTCGGTCCGGAGCACTTCGTTCAAAGCATTTCTTAACGGCACTTCACGCTCTTTCAGTTGTCCATCTTCAATTACAGTCATCGTGAAGTTTTGATTCGTTGCCGAATGCTCGGTGTACTGATCTTGTTCCTTGTAACGACCCTTCAAACCCGCCGCGAAGAAATCGGCCGAGTTGGAACTGATTTCACCACCAAAAAGATCGAGTGAATAACTGAACCAGAAGTTGATGTACTTCTGAATGATCTCGAGTGGAATGCCACCGAGGGCGCGCACATCACCTTCTTTCATTAACTGCGTCGTGCGACGAACGACGCGACCGAGTCCGGTGTCGCCGACAAACATGTGATGTGCTTCTTCAGTCAGCATGAAGCGGCAGGTTCGCGCGAGTGGTTCGAAACCCGATTCGGCGAGCGCTGATAACTGATACTTGCCATCGCGATCGGTAAACATTGTGAACGCGAAGAAGTTGAGCCAGTCGTCACACGGTTGATTGAACGCTTCGAGAATGCGTGGCTTGTCAGGATTACCGCTTCGTCGTTCCAACAACGCGTCGGCTTCATCGCGACCATCGCGACCAAAATAGCCGTGCAGCAGATAGACCATGGCCCAAAGATGTCGACCTTCTTCCACGTTCACCTGAAAGAGATTGCGCATGTCGTACAACGAGGGACAGGTCTTGCCGAGTTGTCGTTGTTGTTCGACGGAAGCTGGTTCGGTGTCGCCCTGCGTGACGATGATGCGACGCAGCGAATTGCGAAATTCGCCCGGCACTTCCTGATAGGCGGGCCGGCCGTAGTTATCGCCAAAGCCAACTGTGGCATCCGGTTGCGCCGGTTCAAGGAAGATGCCCCAGCGATAGTCAGGCATCTTCACATAATCGAAGTGGGCCCAACCTTCGGAGCCGACGTCGACCGCCGTGCGCAGCCAGACGTCTTTCTGTTGGAATCCGTCTGGTCCCATCTCACACCACCAGTCGATGTAGTTGGGCAACCACTTCTCGAGTGCGCGTTGAAGTTTTTTGTCGTTAGCAAGGTTGACGTTGTTTGGAATGCGTTCGTTAAGATTCATAGTATTTCCGATCTCGATTCAATTCAGATACCGCGTAGCGGTTGCGTCCCAAAGCCCAGGGTTGCCTCAACCCTGGGAAGACAGCGCGAGATAAATTTCAACCGCGAAGCGGTTGCGTCCATCCGTCGTGACGTGTCGGAATAAACGGGATGTGAACGTACGCCACGAAAACATCATGACACCAACCGTGCGCGGCATTGGGCACGAAATCGGTATCGACGCCAAGCGCGGACGCAACCCCTTCGAGGTTGATTGTGTTCGTGGCGTCGATCCCAGGGTTGAAGCAACCCTGGGCTTTGGGCCGTAACCGCTTCGCGGTTGAATTCAAACCACCAAAAACAAAACACAACACCAAGATGACCGCTAGGTTCGTTTGTAATCGAACTTTGCTTGCGTTGGCTTTCCGTAATTTGTCAATGCGCCTTCAGGGCCGACGGCATTCGGGCGTTGGAAGATCCAGTTTTGCCACGCTGTTAGGCGTCCGTAGATCTTCGTGTCCATCGTCTCTGGACCAGCGAAACGCAACGATGCTTCCATCCCCGTCAGTGCATCAGGCGATAACGAAGTTCGTTCTTCAATCGCGACACGAATTTCGTCTTCCCAATCGAGGTCATCCGGAGCAAAGGTCACCAGTCCCAGTTCTTCCGACTCCTCCGCGTCAAACTTTCGCGCGCTGCTAAATAGTTCATCGAGCTTTTCAGGTTCGGCAAGATAGCGCGATTGCAATCTCGTCAAGCCATTGCTCATCGGAAACGCGCCGTCATTCAGTTCCGAGAGCGCGAGTGTTGTGTCGCCCGCTTCAGGATCGTTCAACATATAACCTCGATCCGAAGCCAATAACATTTCCAACAGGTTACCTGCGAAGCAACTACCCGGCTCGACGATCGCAAAGAAGCTCTTGGCGGTGAGATCGAGTCGACGCAACACCCGCCCCATCAGCGCGAGAATTTCACGCACGAGCCAATGCTCGCGATTCGCCTCCAAAAATTGATCAACTGCTAGCACGGCCTCCGCGTTACCGGTTGTGCGCAGACAAACAAGTCCGACTAAAGGCTCATTAACGCGCAGGTGCAACAAGGCGTCGTCCAGTTCGCGATATGCTTGTAACGGCCAATAACTGTCGCCGAGTTTAACGGCATCATCGGTGGTCGTGGGAAGCTCACCTTCCGGAGCTTGAATGGTCAGGTCCGCGTAACGCTGATCGCGATGCAGTTTCACGTGGACATATTTGTAATTTCGTGAAACTTCAGTTTGTTCGACTGCTAACGGATTCAGTTTGATACCAGTCACCGCCGGCGCTTCGTCTTTAAGAATCTCCTGCACCCGCGCGTCTACACCTTCCTGAAACTTGCTGGTCGGGAATGTGTCATCAATCAAGCGCCATTCTTTGGCGCGTTTACCTTTCAAACCTTCCGCGAGTGTCGAAAACACATCGGCGCGATCGCGACGGACTTTTCGTTTATCAACTAAACGCGTCAGTCCACCCGTGCCGGGCAACACACCGAGCAGCGGGACTTCGGGAAGGGAAATAGCGGAGTTGCCGTCGTCAACGAGATAGATCTCATTGCACGCGATGGCGAGTTCATAACCGCCTCCCGACGCTGTTCCATTCAACGCGGCGAGATAACGACGACCGGACTGTCGCGAGTCGTCTTCGATGGCGCAGCGGGTCTCATTAGTAAACTTGCAGAAGTTGACTTTAAACGCATGCGATGAAGTACCCAGCATGTAGATGTTGGCGCCCGCACAAAAGATCCTGGGTTTGAGACTTGTGACCACCACCACGCGAACTTCAGGGTGCTCAAATCGCAAACGCTGAACGGCATCGGCGAGTTCGATATCGACGCCGAGATCGTAGGAATTGAGTTTGAGCTTGTAGCCTTCGTTGAGAGTATCGTCTTCGGAAACGTCCATCGAAAGCGTGGCGACGGGGCCGTTAACGTCGAGTTTCCAGTGGTGGTATTGGTCGGGTGCTGTTTGAAAATTGATCATTAAAACCTTTGCCTCAAATCCGCGTTCGAACGTTCGTTCGAATAGTAGAAGTAAAAGCTAGTGCGAGTCAAATGAGGTCAGTACCCTAACGCGGTAGCGTCGGGTTCGTTTTCAGTTAAATAGCTCAACTGTAACGGTACCCGACGCTACCGCGTTACGGTATTGACCTCATGAGCGCCGAGTTTGCGGAGACGCAGAGAGGATTAGCGCTTGGCCATGATTGACTTGCGGCGGACGCGCTTGGGATTTCGTGCGTGTGCCAGGTTCTTGGCTTGACGGCCGTCGATGATTAACGAGAGACCTTGATGTGTTAGCCCAAGTTGACGCGCGGCGTGGGTGATCGAACCACTGGAGCGGTCGAGTGCGCGTTTGATTATCTGCGCCTCGAAGTGCAGGACTTCCTGTTCCAGTGTCCCGCCGATCAGGTTTTCTTCCGAATCGTCGGCCGGCGTTGGATAAGCGCCCAGGATCAAACGACTACAAGCACGCAGACGACGCATACTGTCGGTTCCGGGTTCTCCGCCGAGTTGATTGTCAGCTTCACAATATGCCGACCTGATATTCTCGATCGGTAAGTCAGTGTGCAGCTCTTCGATTAGGGTGAGATTGGCGTTAGCCGCAGAACTGAGGTCGCCGGCCTGTGTGCCGATTTCAGCCGCCCTCATAAATACGTTGCGCGCAGTAAGGTGATTTCCTTTACGAGCTACTGCGACGCCCTGCGTGATTAAGGCTTCCACCAGAAGCGATTGCTCACCGCCTCGCTCGAGGGTTGTTACTGCTGCGAGTGCGACTCGTTCGGCTTCAGCGTAACGCTGTTGCGCGATCATCACGCGCGCGCGCGAATCGTTAACCTGGGCCACACTGCCTGCGTCTTTGAGTCCAATGAAAATATTTCGCGCTTTATCGAGGTGGACCAAAGAATCGAAGTGACGTCCGAGCTGCAACAATAGGTTCCCAATGTTGTTCTCAATGCGAGCCTGATAACGCTGATGCTTTGCCTGTTCGAAGTAGTGACTTGCTGCGCTCCACTCGATCAAGGCCTTATCGAGATAGTTGTCTCCGCCGATTCGCTTACACGCGAGACCAAGCTGTTGATGATATCGACCAAGTAGCGCGTCGTCGTTTACCGAATTTTGGAAGGAGGCTCCGGAATTAAGAACTTCAAGGGCCACCTCGGCTTTGTTGGAAGAGATCTCAACGACGCTTTGATTGATCAGTACGCGCAACCGGGAGTCGTCGCTAGCTGAATTGGACCAGGCGTTGGTTAAGAGGATGCGCGCTTCGTCCAAAGCTCCTTCGCGCCAATAACAGATCGCCAGATCGGTTTGCGCTTCAGCTTGTCGCGATTTAACACCAAGTGAATCGAAGATGCGTATACTTTCACTCAGCAGGTCCTTGGCGAATTCCTGTGCGCCGGCGATCTGTTGAGTACTACCTAACCAACCCGCCAACGCTCCCACTCGCAGCAGCACTTCCGGCTGCGTTTCGACATCAAGAGTTTCGATCTTTGGGCGCTCTCCGATGCGACTCCAGAGTCCTGTGAGCGCAGCTCGCGCGCCCTCGTAGTCTCCGGATCTCTCCAGATCTTTTGCCTGCTCACACTGCTGTAATGCTAACCAGTCTTGAGAGGCAAGAATGTCAGTCTTGTTCATCAGGTCAGTTTTCATTGTTTGAGTATTCCTCGCGAATTAGGAACAAAAGTTACTAATGGTGCTATTATGTTTAGGCTCAGAAACATACCAAGCAAATCAGGGAAGCTGATTCGCCCCCAAAAAGGACAAGAAAATGCGAAAACTTAGAAACCTCGTGTGTGCAACTCTGTTGACTGTTGTCTTTACGGCATCCGCCTTCGCTGGCGATATGCAAACGCCTGGCAAAACCGATCCACCACCACCTCCACCCGATGGACTGCACTTTTCGTTACCAGGCGAAACTGGAACCCCAGGACAATCAGATGAGCCGAACTGCGGAACCGATGTGCTCACCGATCTATTGATCGAAGCGCTACTAACCGTTTTCTAAACTGGTATTGAGTTGCAAAGGCCTTCGACTGGCGCAGGTGCGGTGCGCAGGGTGTCGCCGTGTGCGCTGAGAAGGTCAACAAATCCTACTCCGAAACGGCTGGTCTTTCAACACTTAAACTGGCTCAGGCCGATTAATTAGTCGAGTTTGGGGACTCCGGTGTTTCATAATGAGAAACACTGAATCTTCTACGGACGGGTCTGTTCGCAATAAATCTGGCTAAGTCGTGGAAATTTCGGGGCCTCATCGAGTAAGAGCGTTCGCCGTTAGGAGCGCAGGCGTCCTCGCCTGCCGAATGAACTTTCACCCGGCAAGCAGGCGAGGACGCCTGAGCTCCTATAAGTCCATTGCGCGACCGGACGCTACCGCGTTACGGTACCGACCTCATCGCCATTAGAGTTGTAACTTGGTGCCGCGCCTATGCAAGTAGACCAAATTCGATTTGTCCTGGTCCTTTGCGTCCTTTTCTTATTCTGTCACCCTGCGAGGTCTCAACAGCCTGCGTATCCGAAAGAAGTCTACGGTTACAAAGTTGAACGAGCAGCGATGGTCGCGAAGAACGTCGGCGATGCTGAGGCGCTTGTTCGTTTTGGTGAACCGGTGGTAACGGGTGTGACGCCGTTAAGTATTAAGCTCGAGATTCCCCTTATCATTGCCCCGATAACTCAAAAAGGCCGCGTTGAATTATTGATGTTTGAAGACATGGTCGTGAACGGAACGCCAGTGGAAATTGAAGATTACGTCCGCGAATTTAACCTGCCAAATAAAAAAGAACTGGTCTTGCGCGAGCCTTTGCGGTTTTCGGTGAACTTGCCAAACGCCATGCTGGCGGGCATCGGAGAGTTGACCTCGGCTAAAGAAAGGTGGCTGATTACTGGCCGCGTCTATGTGCTCGGTCACTACAAGAAATTCATGCTCAGTTTCAAACGCGCCGTGCCGGTGGAAATCAACTTCACGATGAAGAACCCCTTGAGGCAGTGAACAGAAGGTAGAAGGCAGTAAGCAGAAGGCAGGAGCAGAAGGCAGCGGCCGTGGCTTGCGTAGTTCTGCCTTCTGCCTCTGCCTTCTCTTCACTGCCTTCCGCTTACTGACACCCGCTTGACAGTCCAGCCTGAGGGCGCGTAGGGTTTCAAGCCACCGAGTGACCAGACTAAAGCTGAGGCCAGTTCTCCTTTACTGGAGGCGAATCTGTTCTGGTGAACGGCGCGGTCTTCAAAACCGTTAGTGAGACCGTGAGAGCGGGCTCAGGTAGGTTCGATTCCTACACGCCTCCGCCAGTAGTTAAGTCATCTTGCGGTGGTAGTTGAAGCGCAGGCCTCCTCGCCTGCCGGTTCGAGTAACTGCTTTTTGATCTTTGGAATTTTCAGAGTTTGACTCGAGTTTGAACTGCGCAGTCTTTGCGAGCGAATGCTTCTCTCACAATGTTTTCGGAGGCAGGTTTCTTGATTGCCTTGCGCGTTTGACTCGACAAGCGAAACTCAAGGGGAACCTCACATGATTAGTGATTGGGTTGAGCTAAATATGACACTGGGCATCGGACCTCGCGCCGCTGCCAAACTGCTGGAACGCTTCGGATCTGCGGAAGCCGTTTACAGCTCGACACGCGCCGGCCTGGAACAGTTGCGACTTGTTCCTGAAGCTGTCGACAGCATAATTTCTCGCGATCTTCGCGCACGTGCCGAAGCCGAGATTGCGGCAGTTAAAAAGCTCGGCGGCGACATCCTCCTATTGGACGATGGAGTTTATCCCTCTGCCTTACGTGAGATTTACGACCCGCCTATCGTTCTCTATGTAAAAGGCGCATGGTCAGATTGTTTGGAGCAACCATGCGTTGGTGTCGTTGGCTCGCGTAAGTGTTCGACCTACGGCCAAAACGCAGCGCTCATGTTGTCGCGCGACCTCGCCCAACGCGGCGTGACGGTGGTCTCCGGCTTCGCGCGAGGAATCGATGCCGCCGCACACCGGGGCGCACTTGAAGCGGGTGGCAGGACAATCGCGGTGTTGGGAACTGGAATTGACGAGGTTTATCCGCGCGATCACAAGCGGCTCGCGGTTGAAATATTGGAACGTGGCGGAGCGTTGGTGACCCAGTTTCCACTTGGCACGCCGCCAGTGTCGGAAAACTTTCCGTACCGAAACCGCATCATTAGCGGTTTGAGTCTGGGCGTGATAGTTGTAGAAGCGTCTGAGAATTCGGGTTCTTTGATAACTGCGCGGCTCGCTATGGAACAGAGTCGAGAAGTGTTCGCGGTGCCAGGTAACATTACTTCGCGCAATTCGTTTGGGACCAACTATCTGATAAAAGGGGCCGGCGCGAAGTTGGTCCAGCAGTGGCAGGATATTGCCGCGGAGTTGCCGCCGCAAATCGCTGCCAGGATGTTGCCACCACCGTTTAGCCCGCAGAAGGAGAAGTCATTGGCAGACAAGCTCGCATTTGTCCCCGAAGGCTTGTCGAAAGTTGAGACTTCAGTGTTCAGGTTGCTGACGCCGGATGATCCGGTGCATATCGATGCGCTGGTTGACAAGAGCAAGTTGAGAATTTCAGATTTGACGGCTGCGCTATTGTCATTAGAGATGAGAGATTTGATTCGCGCATTGCCCGGCAGATGTTTTGTTCGAAAACTCTAGTGATTGCCAATTCGAAATCAGAAATTGGCAATCGGCAATCGGAAATTGGAAATTGGAAATAAACAGGATGGCAAAAAATTTAGTTATCGTTGAGTCGCCCGCAAAGGCGAAAACAATCAATAAGTATTTAGGTAAAGACTATTTAGTTAAGGCCTCGATTGGCCATATTAAAGATCTGCCTTCGAAGGGACTCGGCGTTGACGTCGATCACAACTTCGAACCTACTTACGAACTGATTCCTGATAGTAAAAAGAGAAACAACAAGAAGATCGTTGCTGAACTCAGGAAGGCAGCCAAAGAAGCAGATGCAATTTTTCTCGCGGCTGACCCGGATCGCGAAGGTGAAGCGATCTGCCAGCATCTCGCCGAAGAGATCGTTCCCAAAAAACCTGCGAAGCCCGCATTCCGCGTGATGTTCAACGAGATCACCAAGCGCGCAGTGAATGAAGCGTTTGAACATCCTCGCCAGATTGACGAAAACCTGGTCGATGCCCAGCAGGCGCGGCGCGTGCTTGATCGCCTCGTGGGTTACAAAGTCTCGCCCCTGCTTTGCCGGACGATTGGTGGTCGTTTAAGCGCGGGTCGAGTCCAGTCAGTTGCGCTTCGCATGGTGGTGGAACGCGAACGCGAGATTGAGCAGTTCATCAAAACTGAATACTGGACCATCGGCGCGAACCTTAGTTCAAAGCTGCCGCCTGCTTTTGATTCGCGGCTTTATCGCATCGACGAGCAGACAGTAAAGACGAGTGGTTTCGATCAGGATCTAAAAAAGAACGAAGTAGTAATTAAAGACCAGACGAGTGCGACCGACATTGTTTCGGAAGCACAAAACCAGGCTTTCGTCGTCACTGACGTCACCACTAAAGAACGAAAACGCAATCCCGTCCCGCCTTTTATCACTTCAAAGTTACAGCAGGAAGCTTCGCGCAAACTCGGTTTTCCGGTGAAGCGGGCGATGATGATCGCGCAGAAGTTGTACGAAGGCGTGGAACTCGGCGATGAAGGTTCGGTCGGTTTGATTACTTACATGCGTACTGACTCGACGCGCGTTTCGGACGCGGCGCTCGGTGAAGTACGTGACTTCATCGGCAGGCAATATGGCGATGCCTATCTTCCCGAAAAAGCTGTTCACTATCGTTCCAAGAAGGACGCGCAGGATGCGCACGAAGCGATTCGTCCTACTGAAGTGGGGCGCACGCCCGACTCGCTGGCGAAATATCTCAAGCCAGAAGAACTAAAACTCTATCGACTCATCTGGCAACGCTTTGTTGCGTCGCAGATGACGTCCGCGATCTTCGATCAAACAACGATCGATATTGCGGCTGGCCGCTTTATTTTCCGTGCGACCGGCTCGGTGCAAAAGTTTGACGGCTTCCTGAAGATTTACCAGGAAGGTCGCGACGAAAAACCTGAAGAGGATGACGAGGCAGAACGCAGGCTCCCGCTGGTTGAAAAAGGTGAGACGCTGAAACTCAACTCGATCAATCCCGAACAGCATTTCACTGAACCGCCGCCGCGTTATACCGAAGCGACTCTGGTAAAAATGTTGGAAGAGAAGGGAATTGGTCGACCTTCAACTTACGCGGCAATCATGTCGACGATTCAGGACCGCGAATATGTCGAAAAGCTGCAGGGTCGTTTTCATCCCACCTCACTCGGCAAGACCGTGAATGATCTGTTAATCGATGGTGGCTTCGACGATCTTTTCAACGAGAGTTATACCGCGCGCATGGAAGGCGAATTGGACGAGATCGAAGACGGCAAGATTGAATGGACCAAGGCCCTGCGCGATTTCTACGACAAGTTTTCCCGTGATCTCGATACGTTCACGCAGTACACGAAGAAAGTTAAAGAGACGGAAGTCCCGACCGACGAAGTATGTTTGAAATGCAACACGCCGGGCATGGTGAAAAAGTGGGGACGTTTTGGTCCATACCTGAAGTGTTTGAATTGCGAAGCGACGCGTGACGCTGAACCGCCGGCTGAAAATGCGAATGCTAACGTTGAATCGACGGAGTCTGCAGAAGAGGCAGAACCGGAAGTTTGCGAGCTTTGCGGTAAGCCGATGCAGATGAAGCGTGGGCGCTTTGGTCCGTTTCTTGGGTGTACTGGTTATCCGGAATGTCGAAACATTCGCAAGATTGGGAAGAGTGGAGTTGCCGCGCCGGCGCCGGTACCGCTTGATGAGAAGTGTCCGGTTGATGGTGCCCAACTTGTGAAGCGATTTGGACGATTTGGCGAGTTTATTTCCTGTTCGAATTATCCGAAGTGTAAATACATCAAGCAGGAAACAGTTGGAGTTTCGTGTCCACGTCCGGGTTGTAAAGGCGAGATAGTTGTAAAGAAATCGAAACGCGGCAAAGCGTTTTATGGCTGTTCCGAATATCCAAACTGCAACATCGTCTACTGGGACAAGCCGGTGCTGGAAACCTGTCCGCAATGTAACGCGCCGCTGTTGTTAGAGAAGACTACGAAGAAGGCCGGAACGTTCCGCTACTGTGCGACTGAAGACTGCGGGTATCGTTCGGATGAAGGCGCGGAAGAAGTGGCCAAGACCGGGACAAGCAAGTAATTGCCAAATGCGGAATTTAAGAATGCGGATTGCGTGATTGCGAAAGACTGCGGTATTTTGATTCGCTAAACTTCGCATCAAGGCGTTCCTAAATTTCGCAATTCCGCATTTTAAATTTAGCATTTCCGCCTTTTCGCAATTCAATTCCGTTGGATTTATTCCACGCGGCCAAATATAAAATCGAGGAGAACCATCATGCTTCTACGGCGTGTTTCGGCAGTCGTCCTACTGTTGATATTTATCGCTTCGCCCGGAACTTTGCTGGCGCAGACCCCAGCGCAAACCGGTGCGCCAAAAGATCCAAACGACCCAATCGAAAAAATTAAAGATGAAGGAATGAATCGCTCTGAAGTGATGAAGACGTTGAGCTATTTGTCTGACGTCATTGGTCCACGCCTGACCGCTTCACCAAACATGAAGCGAGCAAATGAATGGACCAAAGATCAATTGAGCAAGTGGGGCCTGCAGAATGCCCATCTGGAAGCGTGGGGACCATTTGGTCGCGGCTGGAGTTTGAAACGATTTTCGGCGCAGGTCGTCGAGCCCCAGACGATCCCGTTGATTGCTTATCCCAAGGCCTGGTCACCCGGCTTCGACGCGCCCATCAGTGCTGATGTTGTTTACATCGACGCGAAGACGGAAGCGGACCTCGACAAATACAAAGGCCAACTAACCGGAAAGATTATCTTGACGACGGCCATGCGCGAAGTACCGGCCCACTTCGACGCTCTCGGTCGTCGCATGGATGAAAAAGAATTGCTCGCGCTTGCAGACGCACCTGAGCCGCGTCCCGGTGGCGGTCGTCCGGGTGGAAACTTCCAGGGCGGAAACAATGCCTTCGCCGCCGCCGCTCAACTAGCCGCTGCAAAACTTCGTTTCTTTCAACAGGAGGGCGCTGCTCTTTTGATCGACCCGAGTCGAGGTGACGGTGGCACGATTTTCGTTCAATCCGCCACGGTTCCTGCGCCACCACGCGATCCAAACGCCACTACTCCGGCGGCGCGACCGACTCCTGTCTATGACAAAAGCGCTCCGAAAGTAACTCCCCAACTTGTTCTGGCAATCGAACAATACAACCGCATCGTGCGCATGTTGCAGGCTGGTGAAAAGGTGAAGATGACTGTCGATCTTTCAGTCAATTTCCACGACACCGACCTGATGAGCTACAACACGGTCGCAGAAATTCCCGGCACGGATCTTAAAGACGAGATCGTAATGCTGGGCGGTCACATGGATTCATGGCATTCGGGAACAGGCGCTACTGATAACGGCGCCGGTGTTTCAGTTGCGATGGAAGCTGTTCGCATCATTCAGGCGCTTGGTCTAAAACCACGACGCACGATTCGCGTCGCTTTGTGGAGTGGTGAAGAAGAAGGGCTGCTTGGTTCACGCGCTTATGTTGCGGAACACTTTGGCAGCATGCAGAATCCCGCGACTTCGACAGCTTCGGGCGGCGCCGGCGCCGGAGCCGGAATGAGTAGTGGCAACGGTGCTGGACCACAACAAGGCGGTGGACAATCCGCGATGGTCCTGGTTAAGAAGCCGGAATGGGAAAAGCTCAGTGGCTACTTCAACCTCGATAACGGCACTGGAAAAATTCGCGGAGTTTACCTGCAAGGCAACGAAGCGATTCGCCCGTTGTTCCGACAATGGCTCGCGCCGTTCAAGGACATGGGCGCCACGACGCTCTCGATTTCGAATACTGGCGGGACCGATCACTTGTCGTTTGATGGTATCGGCTTGCCGGGCTTCCAGTTCATTCAGGACGAGATTGAATACGACACTCGTACGCACCACTCGAACCAGGATGTCTTCGATCGCATTCAAGCTGACGACATGAAGCAGGCCGCGACGATCATGGCAGCGTTCGTTTACAACACTGCGATGCGCGACGACAAACTGCCACGCAAACCAGCGCCGGGCACGCGGTAACATTGATTTCCGATTTCCGATTTCCGATTGGAAATTGGCGAATTATAAACCCGCTTCGGCTTGGCCGCCTGTTGTGAGGAATGGCTCTGCCTTTCCGTAAACGGCATAAAAACATTTTGGGCTATGCCCTTATTACCAAGAGGGCGTAGCCCAATTTTAATTAGCATCTGAACGGAAAGGCAGAGCCATTCCTCACAACAGGCGGCCAAGCCGAAGCAATTTCTAAAATCGGCAATTAGAAACCAGAAATTAGCGATAGCAAATCGGCAATCACAAATCGGCAATCGCCAATCGGCAATCGGCAATCCCCCACTCACTCAGTTTCCGCCGCCGTTGGTGAGCACATACTTCGTTACATACTCACGCAGCTTGTCGATGTGGGCCTTGCGATACGCTGGAAAGTCTTTGGCAATTCCGGCGTCTACTTTGGCGAGAAGAATATACGGCTCCAGCAGTCCTTCCTTATCTAACTTCGCTAAGGCAATTAACGAAGGGTCGAGTGTCTTCGCATCTTTTTCCACATTGATACTTTTCAATGCGGCGCGGATCGCGGCAACTTCTTCTTTAAGACTGTGACGATAAGTGGACTCTTCAGGATACTGCTTCTTGAACTCTCCCTGGACCCACATCGAACGCGTAAACCCATACATCAGCCAGGCCGAACTGCTTTTGTCGTCTTTCTTCAACGCGGCGGGATCCAACGAGAGCGTTGAGTTGCCATTTTGCTGGCCGGTAACACTCGCGGAAAATGTAATGTCAGGATGGGCCAGTTCAATACCTACTTTGTTGGCCCAACCACCTAATCCTGAGTTCGCGAGCCGGTTATAAGGTTCGGCAATGTAAGCCTCGACGTATTTGTCGCCAGCCTCGGTGACTCTTGTCTGCTTCATCAGCGAGTCGGCCCAGTAGCGATAAGCTGTCTCACGATCAGGATCGATTGAGACGGCACGCGCAAACCACTCGGTCGCCTTACGTTGTTCAGCCGCGCCGAAGTAGGAATCACCAACGTACAGCGCCGCCTCGTACAAGGTGGGATCGAGCATCAGCGCCTGCTGGTAAAATTCAATGGCTTTAGGGAAATCTTTCTTTGCAAACGCCGCTTCACCTGCTTGCATCGCGTCGTTAGCTTCTTTCTTTTTTGAGAAAGTAAATGCAGCATCTTCACCGCCATCTTCCGGAAGCGACTCGATCATCGAAGCTACGACCGGGTTGTCGGCGCCGGCGTTTTTCGCGCGCACCAGGACCTCACGTCCGCGCTTGCGCATTGCTTTGCGGGCAACCGGATCCTTGATGTCTTCACTGCGCATGAAGAGCGTCCAGCCAAAGTGTTCGAGCAGTGCAGCGTCATTTGGGGAAGCCTCGACCAGCTTCTCAAACAGCGGAATTGCCTCTTCGAGCTTTCGTTGCTCGAACAATTCAAACGCTTTGCTGCGTTCAGCATCTGGTTGCTGAGCTTTGGCGAGCGTAGTGTTGGTTGAGACTAAGAAGAAGCAAAGGGCCAGTACGTAAAAGATCTTAATCCAGTGAGTATGGCCAAATCTCAACGAGGGAAGGTTAGGCATTATGAGTCCTTCAACTGTCAAAGTTCCTACGGGAGAAAAACGACGGCAGTCTAGGGATGCGTTGGCAGGTTAGTCAAACTATTTCGTATTGCGTTGGCAACATCGGCAAACGCTGAAGCGTTTCATGGCAACGCTGAAAGCGTTTCATCTCAAAGCCCAGGGTTGAGCTTTGGCAACCCTGGGGTAAGTGCCGCAAGCTAGTCAACTCCGAAGGAGTTGCGCCCGTGTGCGAGAGCCAGAAGATGATCGAACGATAATTGAGGAATACAGAAGTGAGACTGTTCGACCCTACACAACTCCTTCGGAGTTGATCGGTTTGTGGGTACGGTATACCCAGGGTTGCCAAGCTCAACCCTGGGCTTTGAGATGAAACGCTTTCAGCGTTATAGCAGGTGCTGCTTATTACCCGATCAATTCTGATTGCGGCCGAGTATTTCATAATTCGAACTATCAGACGCATTGGGCGCAGAATTGGGTGTTGAAGTTGGCGCAGCCTTCGGTAAATAATCGCCAATGAAGTTGCGAAGCGACGTCATTAATGCCGGTAACACGACTTGCTTTGCCGTCTTACCAATTTCCTGAAGAACCGCATCGCCGATGTTGCTTGCCTCGTCCTTAACCCGACCAAACGCCGGTGTATGACTCAACTTCTCAAAAAAGCCGGGTCCTTCGTGACCGTTGGCACTCTCCTGCTGTGGGATTGCCGGCGCGGCACCCGCGGCTGCAGCGTATGCCCGTGGCCGTGGCGCGTAGTAATCAACTGGTCCAACAGCTTCGTGACTATCACCTTTAACGATAGCCGCCAAACCGTAGCCAATTAAAAACCCGGCCCCTGCCGCTCCCGCGGTCCATGCTACTGGTCGCTTCTTATACTGCTCGCGCCAGTCGAGCGTCTCTTTCACTGCCTGCACTTGATTAGCCACCGTGTCCTTTATTTCAGTCACCGTATGTGAGATTGAATCGCGTGCTTTGTCCATTCGCCGCTGAAGTTCTTCTTTCGAAGGATCGCCCTCACCGTAAGACTCGGTCGCACGTGCCAAGCCTAGATTTCGTTCTTCAGCCATTCCTTATCCTTTCTCAGTTCGGCAACTGTGCGCTCCGGCATCACTTGTTGTTTGGCCATTTTGCTCTTCATCACTGCGATCACGATGCCGCCTACGATTAGGTAAAAGACACCCGTGACCACAAACCCCAGTGCATAACTTGCTGGCTGACTGAGGTTCGCATGCGCGAAAAGAGTTGAGACACCAAACGCGACCGCTACGTTTAATAGAGCGAACCCGATGATGCCGACTGCTGCGCCTATACCAATCATGATCGCGCCGCGCGCAAATGAAGTCGCTTCCTCTTTAATCTCCACCTTGAACAGGGCAAGCTGCGAATTAAAGAGTTGCATGACGTCGTCACCGAGTTTGGTGAACAACGTCGGGAGTTGTTCAATCTCGGTTCGCATACCTGTTTCGTTAGTTCCTATCAGGCTAGCTCTTGTTGCCGCCATGATGTTTACCCCCTTGATGAAATTATCTTCGGCCGCGAATGATCAGCCCAAGCAGCAATCCCGCAGCGGCGGAAATGAGCAGGGCCTGACCTGGATTTTTGCGGGCGTAGTCTTTAGCGTTCTCGGCTAGCTCACCAAGATCGGCGTTTTGCAGATCTTTTAGTTTGTCGCCTACGACCTGGACTTTGTCGGTCACATAATCTTTGGCCTGTGACGCTGCATCTGAAATCTTCTGACCATAATCTTGTGCGGTTTGGGAAAGAGCGGTTGCGGTTGCTGCTCCGGCGCCACTGTTGGCTTCATTAATGCTTCCGTTATCTGGCATGTTGAAATCTCCTCTTGTTGATGTAGAACGAGGTGAGTGGAGCAAGTGATGTGCCGACTAAAAGATCAGGAAATTGTAAGAAGTCTTGTTGTGAAAAAATACAGGCGCGGGAGAGGTAGGTCGTTATTGGTACGGTACTCGGGACTTGCTTTGTGCTTTGTGCTTTGTGCTTTGGACTTGGGACTGGGGCCTTTGGATTTTTAAACTTTGGACTTGGAACTTTGACTGGTTAGGCTTGGCCGCCTGTTGTGAGGAAAGGCTCCGCCTTTCCGTCAAGACTCGGTAAAGACTTTTGGGGCTACGCCCTCTTAAAGAGAAGCAAAGCGAGGGCGTAGCCCAGCATTTTAAACCCGCTTACGGAAAGGCGGAGCCTTTCCTCACAACAGGCGGCCAAGCCGAAACCAAGTCCAAGGTTCCAAGTTCCAAGTCCAAAGTTCCAAGTCCAAAGTTCAAAGTCCAAGGTCCCAAGCCCAAAGCCCCTCTCCAGCTTGACACCTCCTCCTTATTTTTGGTAAGTAAGTACTTACTTTACGGTCGGTAGTCACGTAGAGGTAGGCTTGAATAAACAGATAAACACTGAAAACAACGTAAATAGCGGGGCGCGCATGGCGGGTGAGGAGCGGCGCGGCCAAATCGTTCAGGTCGCGATGTCACTCTTTTCTGAACATGGCTTTCGCGGCACCACCACCAAGGAAATTGCTCACGCCGCCGGAATTTCGGAGGCGATGGTCTTCCGGCACTTCGCGACCAAAGAAGAACTCTACGCCGCGATCCTCGATCACAAGGCGTGTTCTTCGGGCGGGCAGTTTGATCCCTGCGAACTAATGGGTGAAGCGGTCAGCCGTAAAGACGATCGCGCCATCTTCGAAGGTCTTGCTTTTAGCGCGTTGGAGTATCACGAAGAAGATCCCGACTTTCAGCGTCTGCTCCTGCACTCGGCTTTGGAGAAACATCAACTGTCGAAAATGTTCTTCGATCAGTTTGTGCTGAAGGTCTACGAGTTTTTATGCAGCTACATTCGCGAACGACAAAGAGACGGCGCTTTCATCGAAATGGATCCGGCGATTGTCGTGCGCGCTTTTATCGGGATGGTGATGCACCACTCACTCAACAACAATCTCTGGGACCCGGGCCAGCGACTCCTGAAAGTTTCAAACGAAGAGGCCGCACGCTGCTTCACCGATATCTTGTTGAACGGAATTACCGCACCGCTGTCGAAATCAACTGACTCGACCGTCGTTGAGGCAGGCAATTAAGAGTTTGAGGAATAAATAGAACGATGCAAGTCCCCACTAAATTGAAGTTTGTCATTTTGCTAACGGCCTTAATTGTGGTCGCTGCTTTTATCTCTGCGTGCAGTGGTCCAAAGGCCAACGTGCGCAAGGAAGATGCGACAGCAACGCCGAAGACGGTGGAGGTCACAACGGCCGCCGCGATTTCGCGAGAACTACCCCAGTTCTTTGAAGCGACGGGAAGTCTGGCGGGCGCCGAGCAAACTGATGTGGCGCCGCAAACGTCAGGCAAAGTGGTGGCCGTTGGAGTTGATATCGGCAGTGCCGTTAAACGTGGACAGATGTTGGTCCAATTGGACGACTCCGAATTGAAACTGCGGGTTAGCCAGGCTGAAGCTCAGGTTGCCCAAACTAAAGCCGCGGTAAGACAGGCCGAAGAAAAGATTGGTTTGAGATCCGGTCAGGCTTTCGATCCAAACCGGGTGGCAGAAGTCGCCGCGGCAAAAGTTTCATTGGATCTGGCTGAGAAAAATCTCAAGCGAGCGGAGAAGTTGATCGAGTCAGGTGACGTCTCAAGGAGCTTCTACGATCAGCAGCGCGCGCAGCGAGACCAGCTAAAAGAACAATACGAGTCGCAGGTGGCCCAGGCGCGACAAAACTTTGCGGCAGTTGATGTAGCCCGTACGAATGTCGCGAATACCGAAGCCGCACTCGCGCTCGCTAAGAAAAATCTTTCGTACGCGTTCATTCCTGCTCCAATCGATGGCTTCATTACTGAGCGCATCGCCGACGTCGGGGAGTATGTGGCGCCAACGCAGAAGGTGGCGACGATTGTCAAAACAAATCCTTTGCGCGTGCGAATTGATATTCCGGAACAATCGATTTCTGACGTGCATGTTGGTCAATCAGTTTCGGCTGCGACGAGCGCCTGGCCTGACAAGAATTTTAGTGGACGCATTGCCCGCATCGCTCCAAACGTGACGGCGAATTCACGCACGCTGACGGTGGAAGCCGAAATCGATAATGCGAGTGGAGCTTTGAAGCCGGGTCAGTTTGCGACCGTTCGTATTCTTCAGCAACGGCCGGTTGCGGCTGTGCTGGTCCCCGCGCGAGCAGTGGTGACTGACGCGGGAGTAAGTCGCGTCTACGTGATTAAGGATGGTCACGCAGAACAACGTCTGGTCCAACTGGGACAAACTGAAGGTGACCTGGTCCAACTAAAAACTGGTGTTGCGGTGGATGAAAAAGTGGCCACGAGCAATCTTGAACAACTGGGTGATGGAGTACCGGTGAAGGGGTAAGAGACCAAAGTCCAAAGTCCCAAGTCCAAAGCACGAACTGTTATGCAAAAGTTAGCTGAAATTTGTGTTCGCCGTCCGGTCTTCGCGACCATGCTGATCCTGAGCCTGACTGTTGTAGGTCTGTTTTCCTACAAGTCGCTCGGCGTTGATCTCTTTCCTAAGATCGATCTTCCGACCATCACGGTCACGGTTGTTAATCGCGGTGCGTCTCCCCAGGAAGTTGAAACCGAAATCACCGACAAGGTTGAAGGCGCTGTTAATACGATTTCAGGTATCGATGAACTGCGCTCAACTTCGGTCGAGGGTGTTTCCCAGGTCTTCATCACTTTTCTACTCGAAAAGAACCCTGACATTGCTGCCCAGGAAGTTAGGAACAAGATCGATTTGATCTTGAACGATCTGCCCGTCACGGCTGAACAGCCGATCGTGCAAAAACTCGATACCGACGCCGCGCCGGTTGTTCGTATTGCAGTGTCGGCGCCTCGTTCATTACGCGAAGTCACGGACATTGCCGATAAAAAGATCAAGCAACAGATCGAATCAATCAACGGCGTCGGTGATGTGCAGATCATCGGTGGTCGAACACGCGAAATTGAAATCTGGGTTGATCCTGACAAGTTGCGCGCGTTCAACGTTACGGTTGCGCAGGTGGCCGATGCTGTTAAAGCCCAGAACCTCGAGTTACCCGGCGGCCGGGTTGACGAAGGTACGCGCGAGCTAACTGTTCGCACGATGGGTCGCATCATCGAGCCCGCGCAATTCAACGATCTGGTTGTCGCGAATCGGGGCACTTATGCAGTGAAACTCAGCGACGTAGGTTATGCCGAAGACGGCGCTGAAGAGCCACGCACCGAAGCGCGTTTGAATGGTCTACCCGCAGTCACGCTCGTGGTTAGTAAACAGTCTGGTCAGAACACAGTAGCGATTGCGGACGAGGTCAAGGCGAAACTTGCCGAGATCACGCGCACGTTGCCTCCAGGTTTCAAAACCGAAGTTGTTGGCGATCAGTCGATCTTCATCAAAGCTTCAATCGAAGCAATTCAAACGCACTTGATTGAAGGCAGTATTCTCGCCGCCATCGTCGTTTTTGTTTTCCTCTGGAGTTTCCGTTCAACGGTCATCGCGGGTCTGGCTATTCCGACTTCGCTGATTGCGACCTTTGGACTAATGGCGGCGATGGGCTTCACGCTAAATCAGATCACGATGTTGGCGTTGACGCTGATGGTCGGAATCGTGATCGACGACGCGATCGTCGTGCTCGAAAACATCTTTCGTTTTGTTGAAGAGAAGGGAGTACATCCTTTCCAGGCAGCGATTGAAGGAACAAAAGAAATTGGTCTGGCAGTTATGGCGACTACGTTGTCGCTGCTGGCCGTGTTTCTACCGGTCGGATTTATGGGCGGCATCGTTGGCCGCTTCATGTCGTCCTTTGGTTTGACGTCGTCGTTTGCGATCGCGGTGTCGTTACTGGTGTCGTTCACCTTAACGCCGATGCTGGCTGCGCGTTTGATCAAAAGAAGTGACGACGATCGTGAGGGTACCTTTGAAAAGCACACTGAACCAGCAGATCACGGTTCGAAAGAATCGCGCTTCTACCGGCCTGTAGATCTGATCTACACAAAACTTCTGACCTGGTCCATGGAACATCGCTGGGTGATTGTGCTGGCTTGCACCGCCGTGATTCTCAGCATCGTCCCGTTGTTCATGTTGGTTGGTAAAAACTTCCTGCCTGAAGACGACCAGGCGCAATTTGAAATCACCGTTCGTGCGCCGGAAGGGTCAACCCTCGGGGCAACCTCGACTCTGGCAGAACGGATTGCCGTCGATTTACGCAAACTTCCTGGTGTTACCGACACGCTCACAACGATCGGTGGTGGCCAACAGGAACAAGTCAATGTGGCGTCGATCTATGTGAAGTTGCTTCCCATTAATGAACGAGACATTTCGCAAACGGCCCTGATGGTAAAAGCCCGTTCGGACGTTCTCGCGAATTACATCAATCAATACAAGGGCCAACTGCGAACAAGCGTGCAGCAAGTGGCCGCGATTTCGGGCGGCGGATTTCGTAACGCCGACATTCAGTACGTGATTGGTGGGCCAGATCTCGACAAGCTCACGCAATATTCTGACGCGCTGCTCGAAAAGATGAAGACTCTTCCGGACGTGGTTGACGTTGACTCAACGTTAATAACTGGAAAGCCGGAAGTGCGTTTAGTTATCGATCGCGACAAGGCCGCCGATCTTGGTGTCCGCGTTGGTGATATTGCGCAGGCAGTGAACACATTGGTGGCAGGTTCGAAAGTTTCGACGTTCAACGCCGGGGTGGACCAGTACAACATCCTCGTGCGTGCGACAGGTGAATCGCGCAACAGCATCGACGGCTTGAAGCGAATGATTGTTTCGTCTTCAAAACTCGGCTGGGTCAGTTTAAGCGATGTGGTGCGAACAGAGGAGGGAACTGGTCCTTCGGCAATCGATCGCTTGAATCGTAAACGTCAGGTGACGTTGTTGGCGAACGTCAAGCCAGGCGGCTCGCAGGCAGCCGTCATCGCGAAGATGAATGAGTTAGTGAAGCAGATCAATTTCGATCCTGCGTACAGCACGGGTTTGGCTGGACGATCGAAAGAGCTTGGACGCGCGGGTTACTACTTCCTCCTGGCGTTCGTGTTGTCGTTCATCTTTATGTACATGGTGCTGGCGGCACAATTTGAGTCGTTTATTCACCCGGTGACGATTCTACTGACGCTTCCGCTCGCTATTCCTTTCGGTATTTTGTCGTTGTTGATGACCGGGCAGACGGTAAACATATTTTCCGGTCTCGGCTTGCTGCTGCTCTTCGGCGTGGTCAAGAAAAACGCAATTCTGCAGATTGATCATACGAATCAACTTCGTGAACGCGGCATGGAACGACTCGAAGCAATCGTGCGCGCCAATCGCGATCGTTTGCGTCCGATTTTGATGACGACGATTGCGCTCGTCGCCGGTATGTTGCCGTTGACGATCTCGAGTGGTCCAGGTTCGGGTACGAACCGATCGATCGGCGTGCTGGTAGTGGGCGGACAATCGTTATGTTTGTTACTGACCCTGGTTGCCGTGCCCGTGTTTTATTCGCTCTTCGATGATCTGGCGCGAAGTCGGGTGTGGGGCCGCATCAACCTGTTTATTCAGCGACTCTTTGGCCGGGTGCGTCGTCGTGCAGTGAGCGCAGCCACTTCGATCGTTTCAAAGCACTAGAGGTTTAGGTATTTAAGATGCAACTTAGGTTTCTATTTTCTACAGGTTTTACCAGAGCATTATTGGTGGGCTCAGTCCTCCTGTTTGGTACTTCGTTTTGTCGAGCGCAGGATCCGGCGCCGAGTCCGGAAGCGAATCCGATCAAACAAATTCAGGTGCCGGACATCGCTCCTGACTATCGCGGTCAACAGAAGCCGTTGCCGGAATTGAACCGCGTGGGCGTTGACATGGCCCAACAGCGTCCGCTGTCGATTCGCGAAGCTCTGTCGATGGCCCTGGAAAACAACAAAGACATTGAAGTCGCCCGTCAGAACGTAAAACTGGCGGAGTTTGATCTGCTCGGCTCGCGCGGGCTATACGATCCGAAAATCAACACCACCGCTTTCTATGAGCGGGTTGAAAGTCCGATTTCCAGCTTTTTGAGTGGTGGTCAAAACGGCTCGATCGTGCAGAGCGATTACACCGGTACTGCGCGTCTCGAAGGACTCGCGCCGAAGTTTGGTGGAAATTATCATTTCGATTTTTCATCCGTCAGACTAACTTCAAACAACTCGTTTACCGCTCTTAATCCGCAGTATCCAAGTTCGTTTGCGTTTACTTACACGCAGCCGCTCGTTCGTGGTTTTAAGATCGATAATGCCCGGCGTCTGATCGAAATCGGTAAGAAAAATCTTTCGTTGACTGATGCACAATTTCGCCAACGCGCGATCGAGACGATTACGAGCGTACAACGTGCCTACTGGGATCTGGTTTTTGCGTTACGCAGTTTGCAAGTGCAACGCGACGCAGTTGGCGTGGCCCAAACTCAGTTGGACCATAATCGCCGGCTGGTGAACGAGGGACAACTGGCCCCGATCGATCTGGTCGCTTCCGAGGCGCAGATAACAACTTATGAACAAGGTGTATTCACTGCTCTGGAGGACGTTACCCGGGCTGAGAACATGCTCAAGAATTTAATTGCGAAAGATCGCAATGCGTCAATCTGGACCGAGTCGATTGTGCCAAGTGATTCGGTCGACTTAACAGTGCCGGAAGTTTCGTTGCCGGACGCGTTGAAGTCGGCGATGGACAATCGTCCCGAGTTGCAACAATCAACTGTGCTTAGCCAGATCAACGAGATCGATCAGAAGTTCTACAAGGACCAGACAAAGCCGGCGATCGATTTGGTTGGCACGTATGGTTTGACGGGTTTGGCCGGCTCGGTTGCCGGCGCCAATCCTTTCACCGGTTCGAACACCGAGCTTCGCGATCGAGTCAATGAATTGTTAAGGCTGCAGGGCCTGAACGAATTATCCCCCGTTCCGCCGACAACGTTCTCACCGGACCTGTTGGGTTCGTATGGACAGTCGATCGAAAACCTGCTCGCGAACCGTTACAACAATTTCAAAGTTGGGGTGCAGATCAATTTGCCGCTGAGAAATCGCACGGCTGAAGCGCAGTTGGGCCATTCGCTCGTTGAAGGACAGCGCATCGCCACCCAGCGCGAACAGCTCGAACAGAACATTCAGGTTGAAGTGCGAAATGCGTTGCAGTCGGTCCGTAGTGCGGAAACTCGTTTGCGCGCTGCGGTGGCGACTCGTGAATACAACGAACAGCAGTTTGCGAGTGAGCAGCGAAAACTGGATGCCGGACAATCAACGGTATTTCTCGTGTTGGAACGACAAACTTCACTGACGACAGCAAAAGGGCAGGAACTGAAGGCTCAAACTGACTTGAACAAGTCGATTGCCGATTTGCAGAAGGCAACCGGCAATGCTTTGAGCGTTAATAGTATCGTGGTGCGTGTGCGCTGATAGTTCCCCATTATTGAAGCATCACATCACGACGAGCGGCGAGTTCGGAGGGGGTGAACTCGCCGCTACTTCTATCCTTAACAGCTTTTAACCACCAAGGCACAAAGGCACAAATTGAGAAAAGTTTTGTGTCTTTGTGCCTTCGTGGTTAAATTTCTAGCCTTACCAATTCCTTGTGGAGAATCTCGATGGCTGATCAACTAATCGAAACGTGGGAAATTCACGATCGCATTAATCGTTATCTGCTCGACGCAGTTGAGGCGGCGGCACTCGATAGTCACTCGGCATCAAAGGGACGAAGTGTTGGCGAACAGTTTGCGCATATTCACAACGTTAGGTTGATGTGGTTGAAGTCGGCCGCTCCCGAGTTACTAAAAGGATTAGCGAAGATTGAAAACGAACAAGCGAGCGACAAGAAACTACTTCACGAGTCGCTGACCGAGTCGGGTAAAGCAATTGGTGAACTGCTGACAAACAGTCTGGCCAGTGGTAGGAAGATAAAAGGATTTAAGCCTCACGCGCTTGCCTTTCTTGGTTACCTGATTTCACACGAGTCACATCATCGCGGACAGATCGCCTTGACCTTGAAGCAGGCGGGCAAACCACTCGACAAGAAGACAGCGTATGGAATCTGGGAGTGGGGCGTCAGATAACTAGAAGAAATTTTCCAGTAGCAGAAAAGCTGCAACGATACCGAGGATGATCATTACGGTAGCAATGAAATACCAGGGTGGCAGTTTAGTTTGACAGGCTGGACAACGTGCGCGCGACCACGCCACTTTTCGCTCACAATTTCTACACTTCACCTAATAGTTCATCCTAATGGTTTGATCAGATAGCGACGGGGAGACGTGACTATTACACTCGCAACCAGCTAGGTAGGTTGTCTGTTGTCAGGAATGCACTTTACCGAGATTACCCTGTTTTTCAAAGCGATAAATCCGGCGTTCAAGATTTCGGTGAAGTCTACGGAATTGTGGACGGGGGAGAGGCGAGTTTCGAGTTTCGAGTTCAAGGAATTCCAGCGGAAGCTCCTCTGTCGGAGCGCGTCCGTCTTCGGTCGCCCCGTCCGATTACGACAGACCCAGTTGCTAGCGTGTTATCGGTGCGAGAAGAAGTTCACGGGCACTGTGTTCAAAGGGGGCACCCGAGGACGGGCGCGCTCCGACAGAAGAGCTTCCGCTGGAATTCCTCGAACTTTGGATCCGAAACTTTGAACTCGAAACTTGAAACTCGAAACTTGGGACTCGAAACTTGGGACTCGAAACTTGGGACTCGAACCTAGTCACTCTTCAGCGTAACATTCGTCCATAGTGGCCAGTGATCCGACACCTCGATCTCGCGATCGATGCCATGGCTCTTCGCCTCGATTCCTCGCATCCAGATCCAATCCAACCTGAAGCTGAACGGGACAAACAGAACTCTTTGCGAAAGAGTCTTCTCACTAGCGAACGGCGTGGTGAACCCGGCTTCGGAAAACAACTTGATCGTCCTGGGCGCCGCGTCCGATTGCCACGTGTTGAAGTCGCCCATGATGATCGCCGGCGCTTTCGGAGAATATTGATTCAGATCATCCAGCAACGCCTTGAATTGATCGAGTTTCTGCCCCATCGAGATCCGGGTTTCCGCGTGCGCTGAATAGACTCGCGTTTCCACGCCATTGATTTTTACGCAGGCGCCCAGCGCTACGCGACGGCGGTGACCTGGTCCATCATGTGGCAACACGATTCGATGTACGTCCGTTAATGGATAAACACTGAGTAAGGCGACGCCGGTCTCTTCTTCCTGCCCCGGCTTTGCTCCCGGTGGCGCGGCCCACGCGTAATAAAGTCCGAGCGCCTCAGCGAGTACTTTCGCGGTATTAGTGTTCTTACTCCGCTTCTTCTTTCGATCAACTTCCTGCAAGCCAATGATCGACGCCCTGCCGATCTCCGGATCTTCACGAAACAGTTTGATTAGTTGTTTCAGATCGTCTCCACTGCGCCAACGAATGTTGTAACTGACGATCTTCAGGTCTGGAGTTGTATCGACTGTTCGCAGTGTAGTTGGTTCGCCCGACTCGAGCAGTTCCTGTTCGTTTGAGGTCTGCATTTGATTTTGGGTGAAGAGCAACGGCAATAACTGAGCGAAGAGAACTATCAGTAGGAATGCGAATGTCATGGTGTCACCTTACTGCGCAGGTTAAAGCGGTTCTCTGTAAAAGCTGTGTCGCTTGTGTACACATTTCTTCTCTGCGTCTCCGCGTTCTCTCTGTGTCTCTGTGAATCAGTACCACCTCGCGGTAGCGGGTGGGTCCTGCAATAACGGCACAGTTTAGCGATAATCAACCCACCCGCTACCGAAAGGTGGTACTGACTCATAGAGACACAGAGAGAACGCGGAGACGCAGAGATCAGGAAACCATAAGACTTGACCGCTGCTCACCATTACGCTAAACCTCAAGTATGTCAGCTAATGAACAGTTGGATGTGTTAGCAGTCTTTTCTCATCCTGACGATGCAGAGTTGTCAGTCTCAGGGACGTTGCTCAAATTGAAGTCATTAGGTTATCGGACCGGTGTCTGCGACGTCACCAAAGGAGAGATGGGAACGCGAGGCACTCCGGAGATTCGCGCAAGTGAAGCTCAGGAAGCAGCGCGGATCTTACGCCTCGACGTCCGCGTGAATCTCGAACAGCCCGACGGCCACGTATGGCCCAGTGAAACAGCACGAATTGCCTTAGTGCGCGTGATCAGAAAGCACAATCCGAAAGTCTTGCTCACTACGCACGAAGACGATCCACATCCGGACCATGCGAACACCTCGATCATCGTCAGACAAGCAGCTCGACTGGCAACGATGAGACGCTACGATGAAGAGGCCCAACTTCCCGCAGTTCAAATGCCGGCCATCATGCATTCAATGTTTTCGCGCCGGATCGTGCCGTCGTTCATAGTTGACGTGAGTGATTTTGTAGAAGAAAAGATGAAGGCAATCCGCGCCTATGGTTCACAGTTTTATAAGGCTGATTCAAATGAACCGAAGACAAGGATCAGTGAACGTGGCTTTCTGGAAGAGATACAAGCGCGCATGGAGTATTTCGGATCATTGATTGGCGTGGCGGCTGGGGAGCCGTTTTATGTTCGCGAGGCGCTGAATGTAGAAGATCCGTTGGCGCTGCTTACGAGGCCGATGAATATTTATTCATGAGACTAATCAGGACTGATCCAGATGTCTAACTCTGCGTCTCAGCGAACTCGGCGTCTCTGTGTTGAAATTATTGTCCGAATAGGGCGACGACAATTTCAACACAGAGACGCCGAGTTCGCTGAGACGCAGAGTTAGTCACCACTCGTTCTACAATTTCTGGCAGTTCTTTCGTATTAGCGTCGAATATGGTTATTCACGCCCGCCGCGACCTGTTCTCGTTTCTCCAGTACTGATCTCGCGATTGCCAGGGTCGCAACCGCACGCGGCGCCTCGCCGGTAAATCCCTTCGCTACCTGGACCGATCTTAGTAAATCCACCTTTGACAACAGTCTAAACACCGCCAGTAGATCAAAGTCAGGCGCATTCGAATTCGAAAGCATGATCATCTGGGGCGTGTGCAACTGTGCCGTGATGGTACTGTCTTCACCAGTAAATCCTTCAACGGAATTCGCCGCTTTAATAACTTCAGCCAATGTTTCCCACCCGCGAACGAGATCGATTTGTGCAAGCCCGGTGGCGACTGCGGTAAGTGCGCGGACGCGATCAGGATCACTGCCACTGATTCGCCGGCTTTCAGTTAATGCTTCTTCTAACAGGTCGCTGGCACGTGAACGTTCATTCGTGCCTGCGAGTTGGGCGGCAGATGTGAAAGCCCAAACTTTCTGAATGCTGGTAAGTTCACCTGTTCTTGCCAGGCGTGTGATTTCAGTAATGTCTTTCTTGCGCACTGCAGCTTCAGTCAGTTGAAAATCTGTATAAGCTTTTACCGATTTACGCATTACGGCATTCTCGATCTTATCGATCAAATCTTTAGCGCGTGGATCTCCTTTGCCGGTTAATGCGACGGCATA
Organism: Pyrinomonadaceae bacterium; assembly: GCA_036518995.1. Taxonomy (GTDB): domain Bacteria; phylum Acidobacteriota; class Blastocatellia; order Pyrinomonadales; family Pyrinomonadaceae; genus PSRF01. The sequence continues at coordinate 29,177 of DATDMC010000081.1, forward strand.
GTCAGCATAAATTGCATCACGCTCATCTGTTTTGCCGGCATGATCCAGTCGATCCTGCATTCGCTCCAACAGATCACCTTCGGCTGATTCTGGTTGAATACCAACGGTGAGCGCGCGGTTAGGACCTTGCTGAAATTCATTTGGAACGTACGAAGTAAGCGCGGTCATTTGCGTGCGCAAACCAGCAGCAAGATCGGGGTCGTATTGTTCGTAAACCGGTAACAGGCGTTTGATTACAAGATATTTTCCCAGCCGACCGGAAGTGGTCTGGTCCTGTTCGGGCGCTGGTGAAGGTTGCATCAGGATCTGGGCCGACACTCGTAAAAAACTGCTGCGAATGGCTGGCGCAATGTCAGGTGCGGGAGTTGGACCACGACTGCGACTCTGGTTCGCTCCGCCGTCGGTCATAAAAGTAACGTACAAAAATGGCGTTAATACGTATGAGGAAAGACCCGAGACTGTGTTTGCATCTGACGATGGATCGTTTGCTGTACTCGCGAGTAAAGCACCAAATGCTTTGTCAGCCAGGTCGGCGTTCTTCTCACGAAGTTCAGACAGGAAAAAGATCGAATCGATACTGACAAAATTCAAAGCCGGAGCGGCAAACTCCATCGCCCGGGCTACGTCGCCATCCTGGAGCAGACGGCGTGCTAATTGGAGCCGGCGTGAAGCTCCTAGTTGTTGACTTAGATCATTGCGACGTGCGGAATCCGCCTCTTCACGTTCTTTCGCAGTCGCTTCATCGAGTGCTTTTAAGAATTCTTCTCCAAGCGTTTTATCGCGTTTAGCGGCGAGTCGTAATACCTCCCCACGCAGATCAGGAGGGCTGCGAAACATATTTGAATTGCCTTCGTTAGAGGCCCTTTTTGCTTCGTCGACGCGCGCCTTTTGGGCTTCATCATCTGCGGTTGAAGCTGCGTCCCATGCACGTCGAAAGAGTTCGCGGCCGCGGTCCGGGTCTGAGTCCCATAAGACGTCTGCGGCGCGGGCTTGTACGCGGGCCCTTCGCGTTAGGTCCTTGAACGTTCGCGCTTCATCGGCGAGCGAGGTCACCAGCGAAATTGCCACGGTCCGACGTTGTGCCGCTTCGGCTTCAGCTTCGGCGGTTGGTTTTGTTGCTTTCGAGGTTTTAGTTTTAGGCGTTGGACCCTGGCCGAATACACTCGAAAACAGACTAAGTGTGACAACGATCACAACGAGAAGTTGTCGTCGAAACATATCAGACTCCTGGGTTAGCGGAACGTAGGGATGGGAAAAACCGGGATATTACACGAAACAGAATAGGTGGGGTTCCAAAAAAGTTCGAGTTCAAAGTTTCGAGTTTCAGGTTTCGAGTTGAAGGAAAGGTCTCACGGGCGTGGTGTTCGAACGGGGCGTCCGGGACGAACGCGCTCCGACGGAAGAGCTCCACCTGTGAGCCGTGGTCACCTTATATATAGGATCTTCATATAGAGGATCTTCATATATAGGATCTTCGAATTTAAGCGAACGCTCTTGTCGGAGCGCGTCCGTCTCGGCCGCCCCGTTCAAATAGCGCGCGCTGGTTGTTATTGCTGCGAGGGAAAGGCCCCACGGGCGTGGTGTTCGAATGGGGCGACCGAGACGGACGCGCTCCGACAAGAGCCTACGCTTCAATTCGAAGATCCAATCTAAGGTAACGAGCAAGGGCTTATTGAACAACCCGAAACGGGAAACTCAAAACCCGAAACTTGGAACTCGAAACTCGAAACTCAAAACTCTGAACTCCGATCTCTGACTCACACCGCGATTACTTCGAGTTCCGGATCGACTTCCTGCTTCAGCATTCCTTCAATCGCCATCAACGTTCCCGTCAATGAACTCGGGCAACTGCCGCAGGCGCCTTGATAACGAATGCTGAGCGTGTGGTCCGCTAAACCGATAACTTCCAGATAGCCACCATCACCCATTAATGCTGGTCTTACTTTCTCATCCAAAATCGCATTTATTTGAATGAGTCGCGGGTCGTCGCTCGCCACTGCGGCAATCGAACCACCGACAGCAGCCGCGGCCGCTGCGGCAGTCGCTATCACCGGTTCAGTTGCTCGGATCGGGACGGCCAGGGCCGGCAATAAATCGTCCCAGTCGCCTTCGTCATCTTTTTCTACCGTGATCATCTGATCCATGTAAAAAACAGAGGTGACGTGACCGATTTCAAACAGCGATTTGGCGAGGGCATCGTGTTCCGCCTGAGTTGGAGAACTGAACGAACGGGCCACCCCATTGCTCACGGACTCACGTAAAATAAACTTCACCGCGTTGGGATTTGGGGTCTCCTGAATATCACTAATCTTCGGCATCAAACTTCCTTCCGCCTTTTGAGGCTTCACTAAATTCCAACGGGGATTATAACGTTTTTCCGGTGGTTTCGCAGGCCGGTAAGCTGCGGCAAAATGCCCGCTCCAAACTCCCGTATCTTCGTTCAAAAAAACATAAAAACTTATTTGCAGGAACCATTGCTAAATTTTTAAGACGGGCTTATACTCCTCGACCTCACTGGCCCCCCTTCACAGGTGAGTCAAGTTGAGATAGAGGCAGGCGATAGCGAGGGTCGCCTGCCTTTCGTATTTTTATTTGTACTTTGTCGGCCGGGCTTGGTACTTTGAGAGCCAGCAAAAAGCAAAGGAAAAAGGCTCAAAAGCTCGCTCGGCCATGAACATCGGCATCACCGTTTACCCGACCTACGGCGGTAGTGGCATCGTTGGTTCTGAACTCGGCAAGGAACTGGCAGAACGTGGCCACACAGTTCACTTCATCGCCTCCGCCCTTCCAACTCGATTAACAGCTCTTAACGAACGCGTCCAGTTTCACGAAGTGGAGATGATGTCGTATCCACTTTTTGAGCATCAGCCGTATACCCTCGCACTCGCAACGAAGATGGCAACAGTTGCGGAAGAAGAGAACCTGGATCTTCTTCATGTGCACTACGCTATTCCCCACTCGATCAGTGCGATTCTCGCGCGCGAATCGTTAAAGCCGAAACGGCGTCTGCCAGTCGTCACTACACTTCACGGAACTGACATCACCCTGGTTGGCGCTGATCGTTCGTATCTGCCGATCACGCGTTATGGTATTGAACAGTCAGACGGGGTGACGGCGATCTCGCATTATCTAAAGGAAGCGACGCGGGAAACATTTCACTTCGACGACATTGAAGTAATCCCAAATTTTGTCTGCCAATATGATTACCGGCGGCAACCAGTTGCCGGGTTGCGAGAGTCGTTGGCGCCAAACGGTGAACCTCTACTTGCGCACGTGTCAAATTTTCGACCCGTGAAACGTCCAGTTGATTGCGTTGAAATCTTTGCTCGCGTTTTGAAGAAGGGAATTAAGGCCCGGCTCGTAATGGTTGGTGACGGGAGTGAAAGAACTAACGCTGAACACCGCGCGCGTTGTCTGGGGATTTACGATCAATGTTCATTTGTAGGAAAGCAACCGCGCATTGTTGATTATTTGTCGGTGTCGGATGTTTTGCTGTTGCCTTCGGAACAGGAGTCGTTTGGGTTGGCCGCGTTGGAAGCGATGGCTTGCGAAGTGCCGGTGATTGCTTCGCGCGTCGGTGGACTACCTGAAGTTGTTACCGATGGTGAAACCGGTTTTCTCAGCGAGGTAGGTGACGTCGATAAGATGGCGGCCGATGCGGAGCGTTTGCTGACGGACGAAAAGTTTCGAAGAGAGATGGGCGAACGAGCGCGCGAGTCAGCGATTAGTCGTTATCGAACTGATGTGGTGATTCCGCAATATATAGAGTTTTACGAGAAGGTCATTGCGCGAGGAACGCGGTAAGTTTCGAGTTCAGAGTTTCGAGTTTAAAGTTTCGAGTTTCGAGTTGTAGTGGCGATGAGGTCAGTACCGTAACGCGGTAGCGTCGGGTTGTGTAATAGACTCAGGTTTCACAATATCAAGGCTGACCCGACGCTACCGCGTTACGGTACTGACCTCATAGTTTGAGTTCGAAACTCAAAACTCAAAACTCAAAACTTAAAACTTAAAACTTAAAACTTAAAACTCAAAACTCGGACTCGGGTTCGAATTCATTTGCCCACTTCAATCATCATCGGCACTGCTGGTCACATCGATCACGGCAAGAGTGCGTTAGTGCGTGCGCTTACCGGCACCGATCCCGATCGACTTCCCGAAGAAAAGAAACGTGGTATCACGATCGATCTTGGTTTTGCAGATCTTCAACTAGGAGATTTGCGCATTGGATTTGTCGATGTGCCTGGTCATGAGCGGTTTGTAAAAAACATGCTGGCGGGCGCGCATGGAATCGATCTGCTCGCCTTGATCATTGCTGCCGATGAAGGTGTGATGCCGCAGACTCGCGAGCATTTCGACATTTGTCGTTTGCTCGGAGTGCAGGCTGGTGTGGTCGTGATCACCAAGAGTGATCTCGTTGACGAAGAAATGTTAACGCTCGTTCAGGACGATGCGAGCGAGTTAGTCGCTGGTTCATTTCTCGAAGACGCACCAATGCTGACGGTGAGTTCGCGAACCGGATCGGGTCTGGATGAGCTGCGGAAACAGATTCAAACCCTCGTCAAAAAAGTTCCAGCGCGTTCGCTAGAACTCGTCACCAGACTCCCAATCGATCGGGCCTTTTCGATGAAAGGATTCGGCGCCGTAGTTACAGGTACGCTCGTCGCTGGAGAAATTGTTGAAGGTTCCGAGCTGGAGTTGCTGCCAAAGCGGACGAGTATTCGAGTGCGCGGCGTCCAGGTTCACGGTAAAAGTGTTTCAAAAGCCCAGGCCGGACAACGAACTGCGGTTAACGTTGCGGGAGTTGATGTCGATCAACTCGAACGTGGAATGGTGTTGGCCGAACCGAAGACGCTAAGACCAACTCAGATTCTTGATGTTCGACTCGAAGTGCTTCCTCATGCTTCGCGCGGCGTAAAGACGAGGTCGCGGATACGCTTGCACATCGGCGCTGCGGAAGTACTCGGTCGAGTGCGTGTGCTCGATCAGCTTGCTGAAATCACTCCCGGTCAGTCAGGTTTCGCGCAACTCCGGCTTGAAGCTCCCGTCGTTGCCGTTCACGAAGACAGATTTATTCTGCGATCGTACTCACCGGCAGAAACAATCGCCGGGGGAGTTGTGCTCGATGCGTTAGCTGTCAAACATCGTGGCAAGGTCATCGATCAGGCACGCAGTCGTTTGCATCAATTGGAGAGTTCAAGTCGCAGCGAAAAGATAGCAGCATTTGTGGATGCGTCTGCTTTACAGGGACTCAAGATTGAAACGCTGGTTGCCGCTACTGGTTGGAAACAGGAAGTAGTAAAGCGTGAAATCGCAAAGGCTGAAACTGAAGAAGCGATTATCGATGCAGCGGGAGTCTACTTGTCTCCCGAAAACTTTCGGCGTTTGACCAGGAACGTTTTGAGTGAACTTGAAAATTTTCACAAGCGAGAGCCGTTGGCGCGGGGAATGATACGAGAGACGTTGCGCGAGAAAGTGTTTTCGCATTCTGATCCGGATTTGTTTGGCGGGGTCCTGGCCAAACTCGAGGGAAACAATCAAGTCGTCTCAGAGAAGGACATCGTTCGGGCGGCGAGCCATAAGGTCGATCTGTCCGATGAAGATTTGAAACTCCGCCGCACCTTTGAAGAGATTTATGTAGCGGCTGGAGTGGAAGCACCCAGTATCGAAGACGCTTTAGCCAGAGCCGGCGTAACTCCAGTTGCGAAAGCCCAGGGCCGAAAAATACTGCAACTGCTGATCGATGATCGGACGTTGCTGAAGGTGCAGAACGACATGCTGATGCACAAACGTGTGCTTGAAGATCTTAAGGGCCGGTTGCGCAAGTATGGATCTGAGCACGAACCAGATCGATTAATCGATGTCGCAACCTTCAAAGACCTGGCGGGCGTCTCGCGAAAGTACGCGATTCCACTACTCGAATATTTCGATCGCGAACGCGTTACGCGACGGGCTGGTGATAAACGACTGATTCTGTAAGTCATGTAATCAATTGTCGTTTTGGCTTCGCCGCCTGTTGTGAGGAATGGCTTGCCTTTCCGTTAACTGTGCTCTTTTATCCTGGCTGCGCCTTTTCTTTAATTCACATACCCAAATTGAACCCCCAACAAAAAGCGCAGCCTAATTCTAAAGGGCACGCTTACGGAAAGGCAGAGCCGTTCCTCACAACAGACGGCGGAGCCAATGAAAGTTGATCGAATCCAAGATGACAATTGATCACTGAGCGATGATCAATGACCGATAGCCGACCACGACCACCGTTCCGGCCTCAGCGTCTCTGCGTTTAATTCAGAAGTTCCTTATTCGAACCTCGCTTTCAACACAGAGACGCGGAGGAACACAGAGACGCAGAGAAGACCGTTCGGCGAATAACTTCAATGCAAACATCCGGCTTGCTTTCCCCACTGACGCGGCGTTAACATGCGGGATCATAGAAACAAGTGCGGCTTTTTCCTTAACCTTCATTTTCGAGTAGCTAGGGTCGGAGGTTCTAAATGAAAAGCCTAAAAGATATTCTGGCGATTCTGGTCGGATTAGTCGCGGCAATCGGAGCCATCTATTACTTTTACCGGTTTGTGACTGATACGAGTCCAACAGGTGGACACACGCAAGGCTGGATTGCTCTTGGTTTAGTTGCTATTGCCTTTGTTTGTGGCTTGATTTATTTCCTGGGTCACGTAAACAAAGAAGAGGAAATCCACATCACGCAGTAGGCAAGTGTAAGTTGTGCCGATAGCTGAGTGTCGCCCCCACCTCTCCGCTGTGAATACTTGCGCTTGCACCCGATACTACTTTTGGACGCCGTTTGCGCACAATGTAAAAGCGGCTCAGGTGCGCAAGCGGCGATTCTGTTTGTAAACAACCAGCGACAAAGGAGATAACGTTGTTCCCGCTTTTGATCCTCTTCCAACAACTTAAAGCCACTCAACCCACCTATTTTGTGCTCGCAAGTCTGGGGTTGCTGATCGTAGGAGGTATTGCCTGGTTGGTGGCCGCAGTGCTCGGCTTCGCGCGCTCTCCAGCTTTTGGTCCATCAGCTCGTTGGTTTTCTTATGCGGCGGTTTGTCTCGTGATTTATCACCTCCACTTTTTGTTATTCGGCGTGTTTGTTTTCATGGGAATGAGCCAGCCTGGATCGGATATGTCGACGGCTTTGGGAGTGGGCTCCTTCTTTAATCTGTTTGTGTTGTTGGGCGCATTTTGTGCGATCATGGGTTTTGTAAAAATGACCAGCACGCGGTAACGCACTCCTTTAGTCTGATTGTTGATGAATAAGAAACTTCTGGCGATCGCCGCGCTGGCCCTGATCGGGAGCGCGGCGGTTCTCTTTTTACTGACAACTTCAAAGAACAACGGTCCTGGTCGCAATCAATTTGTGCGCCAGCGCCAGGGACGCTTCGTTCTCAACGGCAAACCGTTTCGTTTCGTGGGCGCGAATGTCGCGGTGATGTATCGCGACGAAGATCGCGAACGAATGCCGGAGACTTTGCGTCAGACCGCGGCTGCTGGAATTAAAGTTGTCAGGGTTTGGGCTTTTGGTGAAGGTGGCCCAAACGATGTAAAGCCGATGGCTGACCTTGCGGACTGGCCACGCAATCATCCGTTTCGTTGGGGACCTGATCAATGGAACGAAGAAGCGTTTGTTCATCTCGACAAAGTAATTGCCGAAGCAGCTAAGAATAATCTTCTCGTCCAACTGTGTCTGACAAACTGGTGGCGCGATACTGGTGGCGTAACTCAATATCTACGTTGGGCCGGAATCAATGACGCTGCTGACGATTCAAAACCATTCGGCATCAACAACGAGAAGGCCATCCTCTTCTATTCAAATCCGGAGACTCGCCGGCTTTACCGAGAACACATCAATAAATTAGCCACTCGCCGGAACACTGTTACCGGCGTTCTTTATCGTGACGATCCCACCATCTTTGGTTGGGAACTCATGAACGAAGCCCAGGTAATCACTGGTCGTTGGGAAGAGCGACGCGCGTGGCTCGCCGAGATGAGCAGTTACTTGAAATCGCTCGATCCGAACCACGTCATCGCACCAGGCGAATGGGGCTACCGCTCAGCGTCGGAGCGACGCGAGTGGTTGGCCGATCATGCTTTGCCGACAATCGACTACTGCGACGCACATCTTTATCCGCGTGACGATCACGACAGTTTTGTGCAAAAGCCTGATGCGCTAAGAGGATTTGTCGAGAACCGGGTGGCTGCCGCGTATTCAATCGGAAAGCCGCTGGTGTTTGGCGAGTTTGGCATGGGCCCGGAAGGTTATAACGATGCAAGTGAAGTTGAATGGTTCAATGCGTTTCTAAATGCAAACCTGCGGGCTGGAAGTGCAGGAGCGATGTTTTGGATTGTCACTCCGGATCCCAAACGTGGTTATGGTGTGAACTACACTACGGAAAGAGATCGCGAGTTACTTAATCAGATCAAGATCGCGGCTGATAAATATTCTGTGTTGTCATCCGCAGAACCGCCGGCGAGTCTTGAGGACGCTTCGCGCAATCTCGTGCCTCGTCAGTTTGCCTGGAATCGCGAAGCCAATGCACCCGGCACGTTGCCGCAAATAGTTTTTCGCGAAGACAAGTCGGTGCTTTATCAGTTCAAGCCGTTGATGGCTTCGGCCCAACGTTTTGAAAAAGTCGGAGCTGGACCAGGTTACATCTGGGGCTATGGAAGCGGTTTGGTCGAGTATCGTGTGCCGGAAAGATCTGATCGACGTCGCGTTAGTGAGATCATTGTCCGGGCGCATCTTCAGCCGGTTTCACCAGTCGATGCAAAGCGAGAGTTTGTAAAGACGCGCGTGACGTTGTTTGTTAATGATTGGAATTGCGGGTCGCGCTTGATTCCGTTTGAAGAAGGAAATCAACCTATCATTCAGGAGTGGCGGATGACGGGATTGTTGTTGCGGCTGCAGGCGATGCGTGGATTGCCATTGACGATCCGGTTCGCAGTGACGCCGGAGTCGGATTGGTTGTATGGAGTGAATATTTCCAACTGGCCGGAAGGGTATGATGCGAAAGACGCACGGCCTGTAGAGGTTGAGCTGCGGCATTAGTTGTCTTATTCGACGGGGGCGCCCGAGACGGGTGCGCTCCGACAGAGGAGCCTGCTCTTTTGTCGGAGCGCGCCCGTCCCGGTCGCCCCGTCAACCCACAACAATCCTCATTAATTCATTAGCGTGAGGTTTCAAATTTTGACTATTGAACGACGTGTGACGTCTTTGAAGTCTACAGGGATGCTCGTAGTTCAACTTCATGCCGGATCGCTGCCAGTGTGGCCTCATTAACCACATACACTTCAACTGACGGCACGCTTTTCAAATACATTTGAAAGTCAGGTTTCGCGCTAGCCGCCAGCCTGGCAATTAGAGCGTCGTTGCTGAAGTAGCGACGTCCGCGCGCGACGATCACAAAGTCGCCGATCTCGAGTTGTTTCAGTCCTTCAGGATCGGAAAGAGAGACACAAACTAAGTCTGCTCGGTTGTCTCGTTGTGCATAGTACGAGGCCACTAAGGGGCTCTCACTCGCAACGCGCGCGCCGTTTCGTGCGCGCCGTCCTATCTCCACGATCGTGTCACGCATACTCGCATCATAAAACTCATCGTGCGGAAAGTAGGTCCCGGCCTTCGCGACGCCACCGCCGAGGCTGTTCGTGAACAGTCTGAAATGTGGGGTTGCGTCAACTGAATCGATCGCTGCACAAGTGATTGCTATGACCGCGAGACTGGCCGGAATGTAATGACGAATGCCGGTACCCCACGAAACTTTAGCGACCCAACGCGCCAGCCAGCGACCGGCAAACTGAATCCCAAGTGCTGCAGTAATTAATACTGCCGGTAAGACTGAAGTGTAATAACGGGTGAACTTGCCCCCGGGCAAACAAAACGCGATGCCCCAGAAGAAGAGCCAGAAGATAATGAAGTAGCGCCCGTCGCCGAGTTTGCGTCTAAAGAGTAGTGGCAATCCGATAACAAAACCAAAGACAGTCAGGATAGGTAGTTTGACCAACGTGAACACCGCATAGAAATAAACAGGAATGCCTTTGAGCCAATCGTCGAAACGTTGCGTATACAAGTGGCCCATGAATTCATAGCCATCATGACTGATGCGTTTACTACCCGCGAAAAGTCCCATCTGGTGCCAGGTTTCCGGCAGGAGAATTGTCGGACTAAGGATCAGAAACACGATGCCCATCACCGCGAAAAAGGTGAGCATCTTTTTCTTGCCGAGGCGCCAGCGCGTTTCCGGAAGGTTCTGAAACATCCAGTAGTAACTAACGCTGATCGTGATCAAGTGGGGCACGTACTTCGACGCGATCATCGCACCGTAAGCAGCGCCGGTTAACCAGTAGTATTTATCAGGATTTTGATCGGTACTTTCCGCGACTCGTTGTCCCTTTAACCAGAAGACGTTGGCCAACAAAAAGAAAAAGAGCAGGAACGTATCTTCTTTGGCGATGCGATTGAATCCGATTGCACTCGGATCGAACGTCCAGAGTGCCGCCGCAATTAGTGCGACTTCGGCGCCGAACAGTTCTGCCGTGAGCAAATAAATCAGGAGCGCCGTCAACGCGCCGAGAACCGTACTGGGTAAGCGCAACGCAGTTTCTGGCGCGATGCTTTCTGTCTGATGAGAGGCTACGAAAGAAGTGTTATTCCATTTTTCAGCAAGGATGATCGTGGCGGCTTCCAATGTTTTCATCAACATCGGATGTTCGCCGTTAGCGCTGGTCAATCCGTGCGCGCGATAGTCGGCGACGGCGTTTAGTTTGTTAAGTTCGTCTTCGCCAAGTCCTTCGGCACTTAGACCGGTAACTCGAAAACCAAATCCGGCCACAATGAGAACGGCCAACGCGACCGTGATGAGGGTGCGGCTGGATGACAAAACGCCACGACCAGCAAAGAGCTCGGGCCGCAACCCGGCCGTAACTATTGATTCAACTTGAGCTGACAAAACGCTTCCTTGAATGGGGATTACTAGTGTCGGAAGAAGATTATCCACAGATTACGCAGACTACACAGCTTACAAACGGTATTCAAAAGACTTCTGTGTAATCGGCGTAATCTGTGGATATTCTCTCGACAAGCTAAAGAGCCTCTTGCAAAGTCACAACTCTAGCGACGAGGTCAGTACCGCAACGCGGTAGCGTCGGGTCAGCTTGATTTTGTTGGGCTCGGTCTTTGGCGCAACCCGATGCTACCGCATTACAGTACTGACCTCATCGCCACAAGAAGGTATTTGCCCAGAACCTCTAAAGCATATCGGACAAACCAAAAAGGGTAGCGGAGCGGAACGTTGCTGTCAAAAGGGCGAGTTCAATCTGCAATCTGCAATCTGAAATCTTAAATTACTTCAGTCCATACAGCTTGATCGCATTTTCTCTCAGCACCATACGCGCCAGTTCCAGGGCGCGTTCACGAGTAATCTCACCATCGTTCATCATTCCCGTGAGGGCCATAGCCAATGCTGTTCTGCCGGTGTAATTGGATAACCAACCCAACTCAGGCCAGTCTACTGACGGACCAAAAGAAAACGAGTCGGTGCCGAACAGAATCCGGTCCGGATAAGTCTCCAGCCAACTCCGCAAGACTTCACTAAGCGCACGCGGATAAAGAAAAAATGTTTGCGCCGAAAAGTCGGCATAGACATTCGACTTCTGAAACATCGAAAGTGTCTGCCGGGTAAACGGAGCGCCGCCATGAACAATCACGAAGTTTGTCTTGCGCAACTCTGTATTGTTAAAGGTCGATTCAAGCAGTAGAGGATTGCTGCCACTCGGTCGATAGTAGCTGCCCGCGCCATCGATCATATGAATATGGATCGCGAGACCAAGCCGACCAGCTTCTTTGGCGATGAAGTAGAACAGATAGTCTTGAAGCGCCTTGTAATCTCCCGCCGGAGCGACGCCGCTGCGAACGAAACGCGCATAAGTTGCGGCAGCTCTTGCTTTGTCAGGATTGTCGAAGTCGAGTGAACGGAGATAGGCGGCTTCATACTTCAACGCCAACACACCTTGCTCTTTCTGATGTTCGAGCGTGGCGGTCACTACTTTCGTTGCGTACTGGTCCAACGTTAACGGAAGGGTCTTTAGGCCCAGATCATTTAAATAGCGCTTCAGTAATTTTTCTTCGCCCGGATAAAACCCTGCATAATCGCGATTCGACTTCTTTGCCAGATCGTTGTTGAGGGGAAAGATCAGCGCGTCGACAAACGATACCCAGCGAAAACGCGGTGAAGTTAGACCACGCCCCATGGCCACGCGATTAGCAAACATCGTTTCAATGTTCAGTTTGTCGAGCACCCACGTCGGAAAGTTTTCACCTTGTTGTTGATAGATTTGTTTCTTCGTCGCGAGTAACTCGTTCACATGGTTGGGCGCCATGTCGTTATGTTTGTAGCTGTAAAAGAGTTTCCACGCGTTAATGAATTCCGGATTTTCCGGTGTCAGTCGAACAGGTAAGGGAAACGGATCGACAGCGTCGAGCGACAGCGCATCGAATTCGTCGTCGGGCTTCTCGCCCTCGGCCACGTATTTCAGCGGATGAGCGTGATTGTCGATGGCTTTGATCTTATTGATCTCAGCGAGCAGTTGCGGATCCGGTGGTGATTGCGCGAAGACAGATGAAGCTGAAAGAGTTAGGACTACTACTACTAGAAGAATTCTCATTATGAACCTCCGAAGTAGAGTGGAGCGTGCGGTGTTATAACAGAACAGGCCGTTTTTTAGGAGCGCAGGCGTCCTCGCCTACTGCGCGTTATTAACAGACTACTAAGCTTTAAGATAGATTGTTGGCGACGTTGACCGCGCGCACACCTGTGGTCCTGATTGCTCTCTATCAACTTATGCGTTAACGTGCGCGACGTCCTGCAAACTTACACACTATCAACTTAGGCATGTCGACTAAGTCAGCTTCAACCAACCAGCTTGTCCGTCGTCTCGGACTCTTCGACGCCACCATGATCGTGATGGGTGGAATTATCGGCTCGGGTATCTTCATCAATCCCTATGTCGTCGCTCAACAGGTACACACTCCATTTTTAATTCTCGGGGCCTGGGCTCTTGGTGGTCTACTCGCACTTACCGCCGCATTCATTTGGGCGGAACTCGCAGCGTGGCGACCCGACGTAGGTGGTCAATACGCATATCTTCGCGAAGCATTTCATCCGGCAGTTGCATTTCTCTACGGCTGGGTCCTGTTGTTGGTCATCCAAACCGGCGGGATGGCTGCAGTCGCAGTAACATTTTCGCGTTACTTCGTTGAGATGACGGGTCTCAAGATTAGCGATTCCGTTCTTGCTGCGGTGGTCCTATCGGTCTTAACGATTATCAACTGTCTCGGCGTACGGGCCGGCAGCACTGTGCAAAGCATTTTCATGGTGCTGAAGATCATCGCGATAGTTGGACTCGTCGTTTGCGGATTGTTGTTAGTTGCGCCGAGCACTGCGACACGGACAGCGACTGGAGTGTTGGACCGTCCTGTTTCCATCGATCTATTAACGGCGATCGGCGCGGCGATGGTGCCGGTCCTTTTCGCTTACGGGGGTTGGCAGACGGCGACCTTCGTTGCCGGTGAAATCAAAGAACCAGCGCGAAATCTTTCGCGTGGTCTAATTTTCGGCGTGCTGGGTGTCGTTATTCTTTATCTCGCTGCGAATGTTGTTTACATAAGAGTGTTAGGAACGGACGCGTTGGCGCTGGCTAAAGCTCCGGCTTCAGAAGTGATGCGCCGAGGCTTGGGAGAAATCGGCGCGCGTATCATTGCAACTGGCATCGCGATCTCGACAGTAGGTTTTTTGAGTCAGAGTATGCTTACGGCGCCCCGGGTTTATTTTGCGATGGCCCAGGATGGACTGTTTTTCAAACAAGTCGCGAAAGTGCATCCGAAGACGCGTGCTCCGATCGTTGCTATCGCTTTGCAGGGAGTTCTCGCGATCGTGATTGCTTTCTGGGGTCGCTATGAACAGATCCTCAACTATGTCGTGTCGATGGATTTCATCTTTTTTGGATTAACTGCGTGCTGCCTGTTTGTTTTTCGAAAACGAGAAGGACTGACCACGCTGCGAACTCCTGGCCATCCATTCACGACACTTTTGTTTGTCGCCGCTTGTTGGTTGGTAGTGATCAATACGATCATTCGTTATCCCAGTAACACACTGATCGGAATGGCAATATTGGTGGCCGGCTTGCCCGCTTATTTGTTTTGGAGCAGGAGGACGCAGAATTGAATCAACGTGGACAAGTGCTGAGCTCGGAATACATGCATTGGGCCAAAACGAGTTCAAGCGCCAAATTCAACCTGGCGACGAGTGGTCTCGCGAACCTCACGCTAAACGATCTTCATCTGTCGCTTGATGATCTGGAACTCACCGGCGGAGGTTATGGTTACGCGCCTCTGGTCCAGGCCATCGCCAATCGCTATCGCGTAAATACGGATTCTATCGTTACTGCTGCCGGCACTTCCTTCGCCAATCATCTCGCGCTGGCGGCTTTGATTACGCCGGGTGACGAAATACTTTTTGAACAGCCAGCTTACGAACCAATGCTGGCTACGGCGCAATACCTGGGCGCGAATGTGAAACGCTTCCGTCGTACTTTCGAAAATCGATTTAGAGTCGATCCGGCCGAAATTGAAGCGCAATTGTCTGAACGTACGCGCTTGATTGTGCTAACAAACCTGCACAATCCGAGTGGAGTTTTGACTGATGATGAAACACTAAAGGCGGTTGGTGAACTTGCAACTCGAGTCGGCGCGAAAGTGCTTGTCGATGAAGTTTATATCGAAACATTGTTTGAAACGCAGCCACGGACATCTTTTCATCTCGGTAATGAATTTGTAATCACCAGTAGTTTGACGAAAGCATTCGGCTTGAGTGGTCTACGTTGTGGCTGGATCATTGCTGAGCCCGAACTCGCGCGCAAGATGTGGTTGCTGAATGATCTTTTCGCCGCAACTCCAGTGCATGCTGGTGAACGAATGAGCGTGATTGCTTTTCAGCAAATCGAAGAACTCGCAGCGCGTTCGAAAGCAGTGCTCGATAAAAACAGCAAGCTGCTTAACGAGTTTCTGGACACACGCGAAGAGTTACAAGTTGTCAGGCCGGAATTTGGCACGGTGATGTTCCCGCGCGTAGTGAATGGTTCTTCCGAAAGGCTTTGCAAGTTATTGCGCGAAAAGTATGAAACGGCAGTGGTGCCGGGGCGTTTCTTTGAAATGCCCGACCATTTTCGCGTGGGAATGGCAGGCGATACGGCAGAATTAGAAAACGGCCTGGCGCGCTTAGGAGCTGCGCTGGATGAGTTGAACTAATTGTTCTTCTTGACGTCTTGCAACACGAGCCAATCGCGCACCTGTTCGGCAGCTTCGATTCCGACGGCTTCGGTAGTGATTCTAATCGGAGTGCCGCTGGGCCAATTGTCCTTCTTCAACATTGGACCACCGACTGCTTTATAGTAGACCTTGCCTTTGAATTCCTCATGACCGCTCACGGGCGCGTAAACCACAACGTCAACATCGAGATCGGGTGAATTCAGAAAGATGGTCCCGTTTTGAAAAGTATCAACGTCAAACTTTACGAGGATCAGAATGGCGTCTGTTTCAGTTTTGGCCCGTTTGGTGAGGTCGTCTTTTTTGTAGTCACCGATTGAAGTGGCAGTGACGTTTTTGATCTCGTTTAAGTGACTCACAAAATTCGCGAAGATGGCGTCTTCACTGAGAAGTTTCTTTGAAGTCTGTTGCCGGGCCACTAACAAGGTGACGTTGTGCGTCAGGTCACGTGCGCCTAATTTGGGAATCGGATCTTCGTTGGTTTGTGGTGAAACTGGTGGAGACTGTGGCGGTTTGGCCCTGCGACCAGATTGGGCGAGCAGGTTTGTCGACAGCAGAAGCAACAGGCTTGATGCTGCGAATAGGCCTTTTTTTTGAAGAAAACGCTGAGAGCCGGGGAATCGTAACATTTGTCAGATCCTTCTTTGCCAGCGGTGACAGCTTAGAAGCGGCGGTAGTCTAGAAGGTTGCGTGAGGGGTTGGAAATTAGAACGCTGAAAAGCGTTCCACCTCAGAGCCCAGGGTTGAGCTTTGGCAACCCTGGGAAATAAGGACGCAAGCTATTCAACTCCGAGGAGTTGCGCGGTTTGTTCTTTCGGTTACCCAGTTGCCAAAGCTCAACCCTGGGCTTTGGGACGAAACGCTTTCGGCGTTCACCTGATGGGTAACTTCGGCGGATCGGGTGGAGTCAGGTAGATCTGGACCGCGGCGTTCTGTCGAAGTTCTGCCGCAAAAGCTTTACTTACCTTGTCCTGTTCCTTCTGCGTGAGGAGCTGGACGATCTGAAGCTTCACCTTTTCAAAATCATCTTTGATCTGCGCTTTGTTTTCTTCGTAAAACGCCATTGCTTGCTGGTCCGTGATGATGGGCATTTTCGCGCGAACGCCGCGTGCCAACAGTGCCTGCGGACTCAGGTTTTGCCGTTTAGCTTCCTGCTCCAGCAACATGTCGTTGATGCGCAAATCAAGATCGTCTTTACGCAGTTGATAGACGTTCTGCTGGACCTTGTAGATCAAAGGCGCGAGCGCCTCTTCGACATCTCTCGACGTAAATTGTCGCTTGCCTGCAGTTGCTAACACCCGATTCAAGTCCTCCTCGTTTGCCGGTGGCGTCACATTCGGGACCAGCACTTTTACATTGGACACCGCGCGCAGAGTCGCCGCCATTTTTAGCGACTCAACTCGTTCGCGTTCAGATCTCAACAAGGCGATGATCTGCGACTTAACTGTTTTGTAGTCGCCGGGCATTCGCTCTTTGCGTTGATTATAAAATGCCTGCGCTTCAGCATCGGTTGGATTAACGACTTTTGCGATCACGTCTGTTTGCAGGAATTCCTGCGGAGTTTGTCCACGACGCTTCGCTTCGGCTTCAAGCAGATAACTGTTGATGAGCAGATCGAGTTGGGCTTCGCGGGCCTTAATAACCTCGCCCTGCAGGACGCCGATCTTATTTTGAACGTCGCTACCTAACTCTTTTTTTGTGATCCTGACGCCGTTAACAACTGCGAGCGTATTGACCTGTGGTTTGTCTTCACAACCGCACGAGTCGACGTCGGTTTGAGGGAGGACGAACGAAAAAATGAGTTGCAGGAGTAAAAAACAAAAGGTCATGACAACTGTTACTGCAGCGCTTTGATCGCTTCGCGCGCGTAGTAGGTAAGTATGATGTCGGCGCCTGCGCGTTTGATGCTTGTTAATGTCTCCAGCATCACTCGTTCTTCGTCGATCCAGCCTTTCTGAGCCGCGGCTTTGATCAGCGCGTATTCGCCGGAGACGTGATACGCGGCCATAGGTAAGTCAAAACGTTCACGCAAGGTTTTCAGTATGTCTAAGTAAACTGTCGCAGGCTTCACCATCAGAATGTCGGCGCCTTCCGAGTAATCGAGTTCTGCTTCACGCATTGCCTCGCGCGCATTTGGCGGATCCATTTGGTACGCGCGGCGATCGCCGAATGCCGGCGCACTGTCTGCTGCTTCGCGGAAGGGACCGTAAAACGCGGAGGCATATTTCACCGCATACGCCAGAATCGCAATACTCTCCAAGCCCTCGTTGTCGAGTGTTTCTCTGATGGCGCCCACCTGGCCATCCATCATCGCTGAAGGCGCAACGATATCCGCGCCAGCTTCAGCCTGGCTGAGCGCCGTGCGCGCAATCAGTTCAAGCGATTCGTCGTTGAGCACTTCACCATCACGAACAACGCCACAGTGTCCATGCGATGTGTACTCGCAGAGACACGTGTCGGCAATGATGACCATCTCCGGTGTGGTGCGACGAATTGAACGAATCGCTTGTTGCACCACGCCCTCTTCCACGTACGCGCCGGTCGCAAGTTCATCTTTTGTTTCGGGCAGACCGAAGAGAATGATGCTGCGGACGCCGATGTCGAAAGCTGATGAGGCTTCTTTTGTCGCTTCGTCGACCGACAAATTGAAGACGCCCGGCATCGACGACACTTCGCGCCGCACGCCGGTTCCGGCACAAACAAAGAGCGGTAGGACGAAATCGTCGCGCGTGAGATGCACTTCACGAACCATTGAACGCAGCGCCGCTGATTTACGAAGACGACGTGGACGATGAAGAAGATTTGGCAAAATGTGACCTCTAATTAATAGGAGCGCAGGCGTCCCCGCCTCTTCGTCGCTTAAAAACTCTCTTGAATATTAACGAGCTTCAGTCTCAGGTCGGCAGGCGAGACGCGTGCGGTCCTGCAACTGACGATCGCTATCGCTCACCAACGATGATACGCCGGATGTCCCGGCTTAACGGCCACAAACGTTCCGCGACAAGTCGCGCAAACTTTGTCATGTGCGATCAGTTCACCTTCAACGATCGCGCGATCGTCGGTTGATTCCACCACCCGCGCGACGAGTTTGATCTTCTGATCTGTCGGGGTTGGACGAAGGAGTTTGATCGAATAGTCGGCGGTGACGGTACATGGTGGTGTGTCGGAGCCGCTCTTATTCATCAAGTGCCAGGTGGCGGTCCAGTTGCAGTGACAATCGAGCAATGAGCCGATGATGCCGCCGTTGAGTACGCCGGGAAACGCTTCATACTCCTGACTCGGTTGCCACTCCGCCATCACTTCTTCACCATCAGGAAAACTTCTGATGTGTAGTCCCTTTGGATTTGCCGGGCCACAACCGAAACAAGCGTTGTCAGGTGCGTAAGTCTCCTGGAGAGAATTATTCATGAACCCTCAGTACGTCAAACTCCTCTTGCCGATAACACCAGAGATATTAGCAGGCAGAATTGCGGGAATGCGGGATTCTGAATGCGGGAATGCGGAATTTTGAGAATCGCGACGACTGCTAAATTTTCGCAATTCCGCAATTCCGCATTCCGCTTTCTCTCTACTTGTCCGCTAACTTTCTCCCTGCGTTTAAGTTGTCCCAATTCAAGATCGCGTTATAGACGAGGAAGTAACTACCTTTCGTTTGTCCGCGCCAGAACGGATTGGTTGAGAATAGCAACACGTGACCATTGCCTTGCGGCACATCGATAACCGCAGGTCGTTGCGCAATCTCGTCGCCACCATCCAACAAGCCTGAGACAAACAGATCACGATTGTCGGCGTAACGAACAACCACGCGTGGTCTATATTCGGGTGGGATCAAGCCCACTGCATTCCGCCGGTTCTCGTCCGAGACAGGCGGCGCTTCCCATGGTTCAGTCCGAGCCGGCGGCTCAGGTGCTTCTGCGACTGGTCGACCTTGCGGTGTATCAGGATCGTCTGGTGTGCCACGACCAGTTGCCCGACCTTGAGGACGACTACGTCCACCAACGCCATTATTAATCCCGAAGATTGGACCATTCGAACAATACATCGCCAACGAATCGCTGTAGCCGTACGCAATCGGACTCGTTGAATCGACCGTTTTCATTCGCAGGATCACACCGACTGCGCGCAGACGGCTTGAACGACTAACGGTAACTCCTCCAGTGAAGCCGTAGTTGATCGCAAAGTCGGACGTGTCATCGACGGTAATAAACAACCCGCCGTCACGAACAAACCTCTGCAGGTTTTGCAGTCCGGACCAGCCGAGACCGGGCCGCATGTCATCGGTCTGATCGGTGCGTCCGAGGTTGGGAGTCAACGTCGTAGTCTTCCACGGAATCGGATTGCCATACATCGGCATACCATTGATGATCTGTTGACTGCCTCGTCCCACTGGAGCAAACAAGATCACGTCATACTTGGCTTTCAAGTTTGGATCTTTCGAAGCGTCCTGCGTGCTGATGTAGGTAAACGGGACCTGGTTTTGATCGAAGCCGAGTCGATACCAGCCTTCGTCCTGAGTTGAAAGCCACGTATGCATAATCGCAACGCGCGGTACTTTCAAGGCGTGCGTTTTTACCGTTGGCGCTTCCGCGACAGCGTAAACCTGAATACCGAGTTCACTCGCAACCCGACGCAGCTCATCGTTGCCTTTGCGAATGATGAACGAACCGCGATTGAATTTCATTCCGGCTGCTTCAAACGGCTCTTCAGCGCTCTCCATTTCGACGTCTTTGAGACGAAAACGAAGCGTTGCGAGTGCGTTGTCGGCGTTGTGATTGATCAGGTAGACGGAACCGGTGTTGTAGACGCCGCCGGGAGAATTCACCGAGGTTGTTATCCGGTCCATCGGCACTTGCAACACCTTCATATCAGTAACGCGCACGGCTTCGACATTGGCAAGTTCGCCCATGGTCCATGACGTGTCGTCATAAATTTCTGTTTGCGGATCGTTTGGGGCCCAGTATTGATAGTCGAGCAGCGCGTCGGCGATGCGGCTGTAGGGTTGGTCCATGCGGACGATGTAACTACCGGCAGGGAAGGTGCGATCGTCTGTTTTTGCAGCCGGGCCGGTTGATTTTGGGGCGCCGTTCTTCTTCCGAACCTGCACCGTGAACGCTGCGCTTGCTTTGCTGATTTCAACTCCCTGCGCTTGCAACGTGCGCAATAACTCGGCCTGGTTGCCAAGTCGCGGATCGTCTGCCGGGAACACATAGGCTGCCGGCCCTTCGTTCTTGGGCTTCTCGATCGAACGTTTACTCTTCAAATAAAAGTTCTTAAGAAAGAGTTTGGAGTTGTTACCGAAGTAATAGAGCGACGTCAGCAGCGCGGTCTGTTCGTAGTTGTTGTTATTGCGCTGCGACCATTTCGCTTTTGGTAACGGCGGATTTTGTTTGTACCAGGTGCGTTGATACTCGCTCGGACTGAGCGTGCGCTCCAATGTGTCAGCGCCGCCATTGCCAAAAGTTTCGTAGAGCCGGCTGATACCGTTGTGAGTTGCAGCGATGAACATCAGATAACCCGGCGACCACGTATCGAAATCACCGTGGGCAAAGACGCCTGGCATCCCAAACTTCGTCATCTCTGAAACATTGTTCCAGCCGATCATTTGCCACTCGTCAGTAAGAATCGGATCGACCCACGCATTGTATGGACCATCTCCGATCGTATTGTCATAGAGATAGGCAACTGACTCGTGCAGATCGTGAAGCACCTGTGGCTTCCACGAAAGATAAGTGTTCATGATGTTGCGCGTTAGTTTCAACGACAAACCGATCGCGTCACGGTTGTTATCATGCGCAACGTAATGGCCCCAGTAAACGAGTCCGGGCCAGTTGTCGTTGGGATGGGCCAGGTGCCAGTTGTAAACGTCAACCATGCGATTGCGGCCATCGACCTCAACGACGGGCGTGATCAAAACCAGAACGTGTTCGCGGATGAACTTAATATAAGGACTGTTGTCGACTGCTAAACGATAGGCCAGTTCCATCAACGCGGTGGGCGCGCCGGTTTCGGGCGAGTGAATCGTGCCGGTGATGTAGTAGATCGGAAATGAATCGGCGACGAGTCGATCGGCCACGTTGTCGTCCATGTTGATGCTGCGTGGATCGGCAAGTTTGGTTAGCCGCGCCTTGTTCTCGTCTAACTTGGAAATGAGCGTCTCCGCGCCAACGGCAACCGCGATCATTTCCCGACCTTCTTCAGTGGTACCGATGGAATAGACTTTCACACGCGACGGCGCCGCCTTCTCGAGCATGCGCATGTACTTGTAAACATCTTCGGCGTACGGCAGTTTGCCAGGCGCGCCGGCCACATCACCGAGTACGGCTTTGGGTGTCGGCACATTCGGAGACGCGGGCAGGTAGTCGGTCAGTGGCGAATTGAAGAAAGGCTCGGTGGTGTATTCGCGAATCTTGTTGGTGTATTCCTGATCGATTGGCTGGTTCGGATCGCGCTCAGGTTTAATCTGGGCGACGGCGAAGATGCCGGTGGAGAGCAAAATCAGAACAGACAAAGACAGCAGGCAAAAACGACGGATCAGACTCATCTTATTGTCCTCGATTTGATATGAAGAGATGGCGTCAACTGCTTGCGCTTTCCCACGAGAAAAATGCATACAGCTTGAACAACTTGTTTGCTTAAAAATTACCGC
Organism: Pyrinomonadaceae bacterium; assembly: GCA_036518995.1. GTDB lineage: Bacteria > Acidobacteriota > Blastocatellia > Pyrinomonadales > Pyrinomonadaceae > PSRF01. The sequence goes on from DATDMC010000081.1 coordinate 51,154, forward strand.
AAGAGGAGTTTGAACTTTTAAGGCAAACGTGCAGGGGAAGTCAATGTAATAGTGAATGTCCGATATGTAACAAAGCTGCACTTGTTCTAAATCGCACTCATCGCCTCGGCTTTGCCGCCTGTTGTGAGGAATGGCTATGCCTTTCCGTAGCATGAACCCCGCCCAAACTAACCACCCACCACAACTACCACTCATTGCGTAATAGTGAACGTTCGATGTCATCGGCTTGGCCGCTCTGTTGTGAGGAATGGCTCTGCCTTTCCGCTAAGCTCACTTTCTATTAATGGGCTGCGCCAATAGTGAATGTCTGATATCGGCTTGGCCGCC
>DATDMC010000082.1:0-4191 GCA_036518995.1 Pyrinomonadaceae bacterium
GTCACGTAAAAATAATGAGACCCAATAGATGTAACAGACCCGACGCTACCGCGTTACGGTACTGACCTCATTGCCACTGTGTATACTACTTCCCACTCGTGTGCCATGCCGCCAAAACTTCAGCTTCCTTCTCAGGTTTTATTCCAGCACGAATTTTCGACTGCCGTTCGGGCGTCTGTTTCTTAAACCACTCGAGCGTGGCCCTGACCGTGTCTGGAAGCGGGCGGAAGGTTAGACCATGCTTGAGCGCTTTGTTGACGTTCGTCGTTAAGTAACCGATCTCCGATCCTTTGGTTGAAGTCCAGATCGGAAAGTCGTCGATGATCTTTTGCGTTTTCAGGAACTCATCGTCAACCCAGGTAAAGCGAGCGTCTGAGTTTGTCGTCTTTTTCATCTCGTTGAGCATTTGTTCCATACTCAATCTTGATTTTGGTCCAGTGGCGTTATAAGCGCCAACCGAACCCTGCTCAACCATGCGGATGGTCCATTCGGCCAAATCGCGCGCATCGATGAACTGCATCGGATTCGAAGGACTGCCGGGCGCCAGGACTTCACCACCACGTTCGACACGCACGGGCCAGTAGGTAAATCGATCAGACTCATCGCCTGGTCCAACTATATATCCGGGGCGGATGATCAGCGTCTTGCCAGGAAACCACTTTTCAGCTTCCGCTTCCGACTGGGCTTTGAGCGGCCCAAACAGAGCAAAGTTGCCGGCGCGCATAGTCGCATTCGTTTCTTTCATCGCATCCGCGCCGGTGTATGGCGCGAGCGGCGCAGTCTCCACAATGTTCTGCTTGCTGGTATCAGCATAAACAGCGGTGGAAGAAATGAAGACGTAGCGATCGGCATTGCCTTTCAGAAGTTGCGCCGCATCGCGGACCCAAACGGGGAGCGTCGCCGGATTGTCGATCACTACGTCCCACGTTCTGCCTTTTAGTGCATCGAGTTGACCATTGCGATCTCCTATTAATTGCTCAGCCTCTTTGGGCAATTCACCAGGATGCGTCTTACCGCGATTGAAGACGGTTACTTTGTGTCCGCGGCTCAGTGCATACTTCACTTGGAATGGACCAGTAAAGCCGGTGCCACCGAGAATCAGGATGCGCAGACTTTTCGGATTTTTTTGTGCGGCAAAAGACGATACGCGCGGGACCATTCCCAAACCGATACCTGCGCCAGCCATGGCCATGAGTTCAAGAAAACTTCTTCGACTTGTTGACATCAATTATGCTCCTGAGGAATTTTGCGACACCGTTATTGCTATTAAAAGTTTTCAACCACGAAGACTCGAAGTCACAAATCAAGAAGGCAATAAATGGGTGCACTGTTAATTGCTTACGCACAAAACCATCGTGAGGTTTAAAATTCAAGCCGACCCCGACGCTACTGCGTTACGGTACTGACCTTTCAGCCGAGTATTTGTAATGCATTCCAAAACTTCGTAGTAAATGGCGTATTTCTTCATCCCCGCTCTCGATTTGAAACCATTTGCGAAGTCGTCCCGTAGTACCCGCTCCTTCGAACGAAATCACGCATTTTAGTTAATCAAGTTTCTCGTCAATTCAGTGGAGGATTTCATGTCTACCAAAAGAAGAGATTTTCTTAAACTGACAGCGATGGCCGGTAGCGGTCTTTGCCTCAACATGTTTCCGGAAGCGTCCGGCCTTTTTGAATCAGCAATTTCGTTGGCCGCAGCTCCACCAAAACCGATGAACATTCTCATCCTCGGCGGTACGGGTTTCACTGGTCCATTCCAGGTGAAGTATGCACTCAGCCGCGGACATAAAGTGACTGTCTTCAATCGCGGTAAGACGCATCCCGGTGAACTTCCCAAAGAAGCCGAGCAGTTAATCGGAGATCGCAATGGTCAGCTCGACGCACTGAAGGGACGAAAGTGGGACGTAGTGATCGACGTTCCCACGTCCATTCCCGTCTGGGTCCGTGATGCCGCCCAGGTTTTACAGGGCAATGTTGATCGCTACGTTTTCATATCAACTATCTCGGTCTATTCGGACAACAGCAAACCGGGGATGGACGAGTCTGGTCCACTCGCGAAGTATGAAGGCGCCGACCCGATGAAGGAGACGCAACAGACACTGGGCGCAAACATGGGATTGTATGGACCACTCAAAGCGCTGTCTGAAGCCGAAGCCGAGAAATGGTTTCCGGGGAAAGCACTAATCGTTCGGCCCGGGTTGATTGTCGGCCCGGGAGATAATTCCGATCGATTTACTTATTGGCCCGTGCGTATGGAACGCGGTGGCGAAGTGTTGGCGCCGGGTACACCAACAGATCCCGTGCAATTTATCGATGCTCGTGATCTCGCCGAATGGATCATTCGCATGGCGGAACAGCGTGAAGTGGGAATTTATAACGCCACTGGACCAAAGACTGAACTCGGCATCGGCGACATGCTGAAGGGAATTGGCAAGGCTATTCCGTCTGATGCGAAGTTGACCTGGGTCGATTATGAGTTTCTGCGATCCCAAAAAGTGAGACCATGGGGAGACATGCCGGTTTGGGTCCCGCCGATCGGAGACTCAGCGGGATTCTCGAAGACCAGCATCAAGAAAGCGCTGGCAAAAGGTCTCACCTTTAGATCATTACCTGACACTGCCAAAGCTACTCTCGATTGGTTTAAGACTTTGCCGCCCGAACGACAGGCCAAGCTGCGCGCGGGCCTCACTGCCGAGCGTGAAAAAGAAGTGCTCGCAGCCTGGCACGCCAAACAAGGTTGATGAATATTAGAAAAATGGGGAGCGGCAGAGATGGATATTGAAGAAACGCCTGACGAAATGGCGGACGACCGCAGTATGTTTCTTCGCATACTGCGGAAAGCGGTGGATGTAAGAAGGCCGGAAGTCGGCGCTCTGCTGCTCGGATTTATTTATTACTTTTTGATCCTTTCGAGTTATTACGTCATTCGCCCTGTCCGCGACGATATAGGCGCCGCCAACGGAATGGACAACCTTCCCTGGATGTTCACCGGCACCTTGATCACCATGTTCGTCGCTAACGCGCTGTTTTCCAGTTTGGTGGCGCGTTACTCACGGCGGCGTTTCATCGCGATCGCGTATCGATTTTTCATCTTCAACCTGCTGGCCTTTTTTGTGCTCATGAAATTCTCAGTGGGCTCGCAGGCGTGGTTGGGCATCATCTTTTTTGCCTGGACCAGCGTGTTCAATCTGTTCATCTTGTCGGTGTTTTGGACCTTCATGGTCGATCTTTTCACCTCGAGTCAGAGCAAGCGGCTTTTCGGTTTTATTAGTGTGGGAGGTTCACTCGGAGCAATTGCCGGCGCCGCCACCACCAGCTTTCTGGTCCAGAAGATCGGGATCTTAAACTTGCTTTTGATTTCGGCGGTCTTGCTCGAAGTGAGTGTGTGGATAGCGCGCCGGTTTCCTGTACCGACCGCTTCGTCAGATGTTGAAACTCAGCGGACGCAACGCAATGAGAAGCCGATTGGCGGGGGAATTTGGGACGGCATATTACATAACCTGAAGTCTCCTTACCTTTTGGGGATTGCCGGTTACATGCTGCTTTATTCAATTACGTCGACGTTTCTCTATTTTCAACAGGTGGATATTGCTGCGAAGGCCTTCACAAACCGGGCGGCGCGCACCGCGTTTTTTGCGCAGATCGATCTGGTAGTAAACATCCTGACGATTCTCGCGCAGATATTTCTGACCGGCCGTTTGCTCAAATGGCTGGGAGTTGGGCTGACTTTGGCGATTCTTCCGACGCTTAGTTTAATCGGTTTCGCGACACTCGGAGCGATACCGACTATGACTGCATTTGTAGTCTTCCTGACACTACGCCGGGCCGGCAATTTCGCCTTTGCGCGTCCCGGCCGAGAGACTTTATTTACGGTCCTCAGCCGTGAGGATAAATACAAAGCAAAAAATTTCACCGACACCGTTATGTATCGCAGCGGCGATCAAGCGGGTGCGTGGCTGACGAAATTCATGAGCGCGTTGGGCATGTCTGGGATTGCGTTTGTCGGAGTGCCACTCTGCGCCGCGTGGTTAGCGGTGAGTATCTGGCTGGGCAAGAAGCAGTCACAAAAGACGGCTGAGAATAGTCTTGAGGCTCAGGCGACACCGCAGTTGTCGGTGACGACGACGTGAGGTGGTGTTTGTGGAGCTCCTTATTGATCGGGGCGACCGAGACGGGCGCGCTCCGACAGAA
>DATDMC010000083.1:0-17230 GCA_036518995.1 Pyrinomonadaceae bacterium
CGACAGTAGCGGATCCTCTTCTGTCGGAGCGCGTCCGTCTTCGGTCGCCCCGTTCGATTAAGATCTCTCGGTGTTTTGATTGACGTTACTGACTATTGGACCATCGCATTTGCGTTGACGGATAGAATGGATAAAGCTCCCCGTTAACGTTATGGAACAACTTAAAAATCTAGCTGATAATCGGCTCTGCAACGGGTGCAAATGCTTGGTCCATCCTAGCTCCTGGCCGGATGGTATAGTTGAAAAAACGTGGACCATCGCGTTCCTCCGCGAGGCGGTATTCACTGCATCTTCCGAAACACTTACCCCCTAACTGGATTTCGCTTTGATTACCTGGGTTTGCAAATACTCAGCGAGGCGAATGGAAAGAGTGATGATCGTCATCGTCGGGTTGGAGAGTCCGGTCCCGCAGAAAACTGAGGCTCCTGCTACATACATATTGTCAACCCCATGGATCTTCAGGTTCTGGTCCACGACTCCTTCCGTGGGAGCGGTAGACGCTGACATCCTGGTGGTTCCGATGTGATGGCCATTCACTGTCCATTGATCTTTCAAGCTATCCCAACTCTGCCAGTCGATGATGCTCGAAAACGCGCTTGAAGCCGTATTGAAGAGAGAGCAATTTGTTTCGTAGGTCTTCTGGTCCAGAGGTGAAAACTCCCAGTGGATATGCGTCTGCTGTTGACCAAAGACGTCGTCTTTAGTCGTGGCCAAAGTGACGTAACTGTTGTAGTTGGGGGCCATCTCGAAATACATCCCGCCACCATTGGCCCAGAACCAGCATCTGCCAATTTCATTGCTTCTGGCGGCGTCGGCCGTAGCAATAAGCCTCCCCTCGATGTTGCTGATATTACCGGTCGGATCCGTCCATCCGGTACCGCCTAACAAGTTACTCTCAGGTGTCGATAGATAGTCCTGCGTAACAGTGACAGCACTCATCGCCGAAAGGGGGTGACACATGAAATAGTGGCCCACCAGATCGTTTCCAACTCCGGAGAGTAGCAGTTGCCGGGCGTTCTCTACGGCGCCACAAGCCAGGATGTAAACATCGGCGGTAACAGTGAACTCGGTGGCCTTTTGTGGATTGGCCGGATCGTCGTTCATGCTGGCTACCTTCAAATAATTTACTGAACCATTCTGTTCTACGATATTGAGCACGGTCGCATTTACGATCACACGGACGGAAGAGTCACCGATGGTTGTGTCGTCAAAGGTTCGGGTGGCGAAGTTCAACCACTGATTTCCCATAAACTGGTAAATCTCGGTATCGAAATTTTTGAGCGAGGGGATCGCGGCCTGAATACCTTCCTTTTGCATTTCAGATACCCAGAATTCTGGGGTGAAATTGGCGCCGTTAGTTCCATAGTCACCATAAAGATGGTTGAGCGCGCAGGCTTTCTTATAGTACGGATCCAGGTTCTCGCGAGTAATGGGCCAACCAGGAAAGCCCGGCCGTTTCTCGAAGGTGATAGCATCGAGCGGTCTGCTCTGTCCGCCCCAATGTGTGGAGGTTCCTCCGTAGACTCGCTCGCGTTCAGTCGGGAATTGGCTGGTATATCGATCGTAGCCCAGGATCAGAAATTGTTTTTCATTGTCGGCGAAAATTCCATCTGCCAGGCCGTCGTACAACTTCTTCTTGTCCGGCCAACTCTGCTTGAAATATTGATACGCTGAATAATCTAACTGACGAGCGCCATCCAGAAGTATCACGTCCAATCCTGCTTTACTCAATTCATAGGCGGCGGTTATACCGGCAGGGCCCGAACCAATAATGCACACCTGCGCTGTTTGCGCTGTCGTAATGTTCTTTCCGTTGCTAATCATAGTAGTTTCCTTTGGAGTTTGTGAGTTAAAGCCAAAGACGACACGCGGTCGAAATTCAACTATGCGAGGAGTGTCGCCGACAGGTGCCCAACTTGAGTGTTCACGTCGGGATTAGCGATAAGAGTTGGTACGATCGGGATAGTGGATTCGTCCCACTACGTCGTATTCGCTCATGTCAACGAGCACTTTGGGACTGTGGATGTAACTGTTATTGAATATCGTTGTGGTCATGGTAACTCCTGAGGTTTTCGAGGTGAGTCTGTTACTTCACAACATGACGCGAGTAATCATGTAAGGTGGTGAATTTTCGCCTGGCCACTTCTAGAAAGTAGCGGGAAAATCAGTAAGTTGGTTGTCAGGCGCGCACTTTATACTCGCAACTCAGGGGAAAGTAAAGATGCTTATAATACAGAGGATTTTTCCACACAAACAAAAAGGAGCGTTCACACGCTCCTTACATAACCACAGATGTAATGAAAGTTATTGGTCGGGGCGAGAGGATTCGAACCTCCGACCTCACGGTCCCGAACCGTGCGCTCTACCAGGCTGAGCCACGCCCCGACGTGCCTCTGGACTCGGGATCTTCATTGCTCCAAAAGGCAGGTGGATAATAGGGAAGGGAGTTGATGGTGTCAAATAAGAGCGGCGAGGGGCGAGACAGAGATGTGGAGTTTATGGTTCTTTGATCTTTAATCGTGTGACGGTTAGTTCTTCGATCTCGACTGATTTGAGTTTTAGTTTTCGCACTGACAGTAACCCAATTGCCAAACGGCCGATGGCGAGGGAACCGATCGCTAAGGCGCCGAGGGCCAGGGCACCGATTGCAAATGCGCCGACGGCGGTCGCGCCGGTGGCGGATGCTTTCATTGCTTCGTTTGGTTTCTTGTTCGTAAGACCGTGCATGTGATGTGGCTCCTTTGTGATGGTTGGGAATATAACGTAAGTTGCAAGAATTAGGAGTTGTTCACTTCGGACGACCGAGATATTTATAGCTTTAAGAAGTTTTTCTAAAATTCTTTTCGAAGACTCTATTGAGCGTCGTCGCGAAGCGACGGGGTGAATTTAGCCAGCCGTTTTAACGGCTGGTAGTCGCAGCGAAATGATCCGCGTCGCGTAGCGACGCCTGACTGCCGCCGCAACGTAATTCATGCGTCGCTACGCGACGCGAAATATTTGTCGCTTCCTTTCCAGCCATTAAAATGGCTGGCTAAATTCAATCATCGCTACGCGATGAAGCGCGAAATTCAACCATGAAGCCCTTAACTCAACCGTCTCTACCCCATGAATCCCATAAAAATACCGCCGCAACGTAATTGCGTTCCTACGCGATGAAGCCCGTAAACTCTGTGGTCGCAGCTTTCTCCAAACTCTTCTCAACCATTTCCTCATTCACCACGTCTAAATTTCTGTTGACCTGCGGATCGATAAACATGGTATAGTGACGTTCAACCAGGGTTATTCAACCCGGTGGCCCCTCCACCGAATTATTTTCAAGGAAAAAGCTCACACCCCGACTAGGTATTGTTCTAAGTACAAGTTGACGGAGCCCATCATATGAAGACCTGTTCCCCTCGTTGCGCTCGTACGCGTTTACCGTACCTGTTCGCCCTCGTGTTGACGTTTGTCATCAGCGGAGCGCTCAATAATCTTCTGGCAGCGAATGCCAAGGCTCCAATACTGATAAGCCAGGCCCAGGACGCAACCACCAATCCATCCGGCACACGCGCCGTCGCGTTCGAATCAGTGACGATGAAGGCTGAACCCTTCCCGCTCACTTCGACGGTCCAATACAGTCCGGACACACGAACACGTATCTGCGTCTTTGCGATGGGTCTCGACCTCTTACCCGGTGAAGGTGTGAATGCGTTCACTGCGGATGTTCAGGACTCGGCCGGCAAACTCTATCCACTGCGTGTCGAGTTTATGGGCCAGGTGCCAAACTTCCCGGGTATCACGATGTTCATCGTCCGTCTGGCTGACGATATTGGCGACGTTGGCGATGTGCTGCTGCGTTTGAATCTTCATGGCATGGGCAGCAATCGAGTGCGTTTGGCGATCGGTCACAAAGGTGGTGGACCAACCGACGATCCGGGTGCGGTCGCGACAGTTGCGCCTGCAACTCCGCCTCCAGCAGACACGCCATTAAGTCCGGATCCATTTACCTCAACTCCGTCTGATGCCGACGCTATTCGCTTCCTCGAACAGGCGAGTTGGGGACCAACATCTGCAGATGTCACGCACTTGAAAGCGATCGGTTATAAAGCCTGGTTGAATGAGCAATTCAACACTGCGCCGACCAACACCGCCAAAGGTTCGAACTATCCTGACTTGACCTTCCCGGCTGAGGATGGAACTCAATGTCCATCGAGTTTACCTTCCGGAGATGCAACGGTTTGCAATCGGGACAACTTCTCGATGTATCCGGTCCAAAGAACGTTTTTCAGCAACTCACTTTATGGCCCGGATCAATTGCGCCAACGCGTCGCCTTTGCGCTGCACCAGATCCTGGTTGTTTCGTCGGTCGGCGAGATTAATCGACCGAGCTGGATGACGATTTATCTGCAAGCTCTCGATCGAAATGCTTTTGGTAATTACAGGACGCTGCTCAACGAGATAACTCTTACGCCAGCTATGGGCACTTATCTCGACATGAAGTTGAGCACGAGGACGAACCCCAATGAAAACTGGGCACGTGAAGTTTTACAGTTGTTCTCAATCGGCACAGCTGTTTTAAACGCTGATGGCAGTCCTCAATTAGATTCGCAGGGAACGCCGGTAGCCTCGTACAACCAGACGACGGTGACCGAATTCACACGAGTGTTTACAGGTTGGAACTTCGTTCCAGGAACGATTGCTGCCGGTACAGTAAATTGGCGTGATCCAATGGTTCCCAGGGGCGGAACTAACCACGATTTCAATCCCAAGACATTATTGAATGGAGTCGTTACTCCTCAATGTCCAACTTCAAGTGGTGCAGCGAATGTCACCTGCGCCCAGAATGATCTTACAATCGCTTTAGACAATATCTTCAATCACGCTAACGTTGGTCCATTCGTCAGCAAACAGCTCATTCAACATTTGGTGACGAGCAATCCAAGTGGCGCTTATGTTCAGCGCGTTGCTTCAGTTTTCAACAACGACTGTAACGGTTTGTATCCAATCGGAGGTTGCACCAGCGCGCGCGGCAACCTGAAGGCGGTGATTCAGGCGATACTTCTCGACCCTGAAGCCCGCGGTGACGTGAAGACGGATCCAAGCTACGGCAAACTTCGTGAGCCGGTGCAATATATCAACGGCTTCCTGAGAGCGCTCAACGTGAAATCGTTTGACAAGACCAGTACGAGTGACGGTGTCCTGGCCGGTCGCTCCTCGACAGATTTCACGGGAACTTTGGACCAGCCTGTCTTCGCGCCAAACACGGTGTTCAGTTATTACCAACCGGGTTACGAAGTGCCGGGCACGAAGATCCTGGGTCCTGCGTTCGGAATTCTTTCGACTTCCACAACTCTGCGTCGGGCTAACGACATCAACACGCTCGTCTACAGTGGTGTGACTGCAAACACTACTCCGACAGCGGGGAGTCCAGACCGTCCGCGCGGCACATCTATCGATACCGCAAATCTCGAAGCGCTTTCATTGAACTCCGGTTCAGACGCAGTTGTCGACGCTCTCAACACCTTGTTGCTGCATAACACTATGTCAGCATCGATGAAGACGTCGATCACCACTGCCATGAATTCTTTGAACGACGCCAACCTTACTACGCGACATCAGAAGCGCGTCCGAGTCGCTATCTATTTGATCGCAACTTCATCTCAGTACGACATCCAGAGATAACCATCATGTCACATTCACGAAGAGACTTTCTCCGCCACACTGCCTGCGCTCTGGGAAGCTTTGCGCTGGCTTCACAGATCGAAAACTTTGGCGTTGTTCACGCGCTGACGCCGCAAGCCGCCACTGACTACAAAGCGCTGGTCATGGTGTTCCTCAATGGAGGAAACGACGGCAATCAGATGTTCTTGGATCTGAACCAATACAGTGCTTACGCGGGCAACGGGTCCGCTCTAACCAGGAGCGGTGCAGGGTTGGCGATTCCTCAGGCGAACTTCTTACCGGTTTCTCCGGTGAGCGGCGGTTCTTTCGGTTTCCATCCGAACATGCCTGAAGTGCAATCGCTTTTTAACTCCGGCAAGCTGGCGGTGCTATGTAACAACGGCCCACTGGTTGAACCTTTAACCAAAACTCAATACCAGGGCAGCGGGAAGAAGCCACTGCAGTTGTTTTCACACTCGGATCAGGTTGGTCAGTATTCATCCGCTATAGCCAACGCCATAAGTCAGACTGGATGGGGAGGTCGACTCGCCGACAAGACAAACGGGCTTAACGGTGGAGCAACGTTTCCGAGTAACGTTTCGATCAATGGCGTGAACCTTTACTTGACGGGTGTTGATACACGACAACTTGCGGTTGCCGATTCAGGAACTTCCCTGGCTAACGTCCTGGTCCTTAGCGACGCGCCGAGCGCCACAACAGCTGAAAAAGCTTCTCGCCTTGCCGCCTTCAATCAGATTAGAAGTTTCGATAACGGCTTCAAGCTTATCAAAGCTTCAAGTGACATGAGGTCGAGCGCCATTCAAACTGATAACGCGCTGAGCAGTGTAAATCCAACGCTGACTACCACCTTCCCAAATACCAGTTTGGGACGTCAGCTCAAACAAGTCGCTTTACTCATGAAGGCTTGTACGGATGTCAGTGCTGGCATCAACATGAAGCGCCAAATCTTCTTTACTCAGATTGGCGGTTTCGATACGCACTCGCAGCAACTCTCCGGGCAAGGATCGCTGATGCAGCAGTTGAGTCAAGCCATCAATGCTTTTTTCTCGGCAACTACGGAATTGGGTCTTCAAGATAAAGTTACCTTGTTCACGATGTCCGACTTCAGTCGCACCCTTCAGCCGTCGGGTACCGGCGCCGCGGATGTGGGCAGCGATCACGCGTGGGGCAATAATCATTTGATCGTCGGCGGATCCGTATTAGGTCATACGTTGTACGGAACTTACCCGAACATCACTCCGGGCGGTGCTAATGACACTGACTCAGGATCGAATCCGCGAGGTCGCTGGATTCCTACCACGTCAGTCGAACAATACGCGGCAACATTGGCTAGCTGGTACGGAATGTCATCGGCAGATATGACGTCTGTGTTTCCGTTGATCGGCCGGTTCCCATCGTCCAATCTCGGATTCCTTTCGTAAGTTCGAAGACTGTTTGGTTATTGCAAGTCTCTCTGCGTCTCAGCATTAAACTTAAGTCGTAAATAGTTAGACCAAGATTTTCAACACAGAGACGCAGAGTTCGCCGAGACGCAGAGAGTCCTAAAGAACGGAACTCAACAAGCACAACGGCGTGAACTCAGAAGACTGGCCTGGCGACTTCGCTGGGCTATTTTTCTTCAGCGAAACGGACGAAAAAATGAATAAGCCATCTCGAAGTCTCGAGCGAGTTCGGTTGATCGCAATTCCAGCATTGCTGGCTGCGGTTTTGGGTTTCTGGTTGTCGAGTAATGCGACCGTGCAGAAGGTCGGCGCTTTTTCATCTGGCCCACCGCCCGGATATACAGGAGCGCCGCGCGAAGAACCTGGAGCATGTGCTGAATGTCATGTGCCGTCGGATATTGGCAGTGGACACTTCACGATCACGGCGCCCACGACTTATGTTCCGGGACAAACCTACCAAATCACAGTCGCTCATACCGATACCGATCCGACCAGGTTGCGCTGGGGCTTTGAATTAACAGCGCTCGACACGTCAGATGAAAAAGCCGGCGAGTTACAGAGCACTGATGGAACAACTCAGGTAATTAACAATGCTGGTCCAGGCGGCGCGCGGCAATATATAGAACACACTTCGATAGGCACTTTTGCCGGACAACAAAATGGCGCGAGCTGGACCTTCAATTGGACCGCGCCGCCCACCGACATTGGTTTTGTCACTTTCTATGCGGCAGGCAACCAGGCAAACAACGACGGCAATTCATCGGGCGATCACATCTATAAAACACTCGTTGCTGCCGCGCCGGCTTCGTCGACGCCCGACTTTGTTGTCAGCATCGATCCATCTTCGCGTACAGTTGTCCCGACTGGTGTAGCGCAATACACGGTGACCATAACTCCGCTGGCGGGATTTAGGGGCACGGTTAACTTAAGTACAACTAACTTACCCTTGAATGTGACTTCGGGGTTTAATCCATCACCTGTTGTCATCACCGATGCAAATGCAAAAACAACCACTTTGACGTTGACGACTGCAGCCAACGTACCTTTGGGTAATCAACAATTCAGTGTCACCGGACAATCGGGTTCGCTAACACATTCAGCAGACGCAACGCTGCAGGTTGTTAGTCCAACCAGCGTTGATTTATCGGTGACGAAAACTGCTTCACCAAATCCCGCCCAGGTTGGTTTGACTCTTTCGTATCGCATCGTAGTTACGAACAATGGACCAGGGAATGCGACTAATGTGACGGTAGTGGATAGTCTGCCTGCCGGGGTTACTTTTAGTTCGGTAACTCCGAGCCAGGGCGTTTGCGGCGGAACAGGAATGGTCAGTTGCAATGTCGGCTCAGTTGCAGTTGGCGCGAATGCGATCGTCACCATCAACGTGACGCCGACCGCGCAAGGCCAGGTTGTCAACAGCGCGACCGTCAGTAGTTCGCAAGGTGATTTCGATAACAGCAACAACATCTCAACTGCGACGGTACAAGTTCTTCCTGCCGCCGCCTCGCCGACGATGCTCGATCAAAACCTGACGGTCAGCACTGTTGTTCAGGGTTTGGACCAACCGACAAGTCTGACCTTCATCGGTAACAACGACTTCCTTGTTATCGAAAAAGCGACCGGCAAAGTTAAGCGAATCGTAAATGGTGCGTTGCAGAGCACAGTACTCGATCTTCCTGTTAATAATGCTTCCGAGCGCGGGCTGCTGGGAATTGCACTGCATCCGGAGTTTAGTCAGAACGGTTACGTCTATCTGTATTGGACTGAAAGTCTTTCGGGTGTTGATAGCGCCAACCCTGACGACGTGCCTTTAACCGGCAATCGCGTGGACCGGTACATTTGGAACGGCGCCGCACTAACGTTCGATCGTAACCTGATCAAACTTCGTTCACTGCAACAGGACGCGGGCCAGCCTTCGCGTGCGAACCACAATGGCGGTGTCTTGCGTTTCGGTGGCGATGGCAAGCTCTACATCATCATTGGAGACAACGGGCGTCGTGGTCTGCTGCAAAACATCACGAGTGGTGGTCCAGTCCCTGACGATCAGTTTGGTGGGCCGGAACCTGACAACGCCCATCTTACGGGCGTCATCCTCCGTTTGAACGATGATGGAACCACACCGGGTGACAATCCTTTCTTCAACGCAAGCACGTCACTAACTGGCGAAGCTGCAACAAACATTAAAAAGATCTTTGCTTACGGCGTGCGCAATGGGTTTGGCATGGCCTTCGATCCGTTGAGTGGTTCGTTGTGGACGCAGGAGAATGGCGACGATGCGTTCGATGAGATGAATCGAGTAGTTGCCGGATTCAACGGAGGCTGGATTCAATTGGCGGGTCCGTTAACACGGATCGATCAGTTTAAGTCGATCGAAAGCACGTATGGCGCGGGTAACCTGCAGCAACTTCGTTGGCCCACGAGCAATATAGCTGCCACGCCGCAGGAAGCACTTTCGCGAATGCTTATGTTGCCCGGGGCGCAGTATGTCGATCCGGAATTCAGTTGGAAGTATGCAACTGCTCCGGCGGGCATCGGTTTCGTAAAAGGCCGAGGTCTTGGACCACAGTACGAAGGCGACATGCTTATCGGCGCGTCGCGTACGACCCTGTTGAATGGTTTTCTTTTCCGTATGAAGCTGGACGCGAACCGGCAGCATTTTGTGTTTACTGATTCGCGACTTGCCGATCGCGTGGCTGACAACGTCGATAAGTTTGATCAGACCGAAAGCGAAAGCCTCGTGATTGGCCGCGATTTTGGTGTCGCAACTGATATCGAAACCGCGCCGAACGGTAACGTTTATGTCGTGTCGCTTTCAAACGGTGCGATCTACGAGATCAAATCGAAACCAGCAATGTTGTTTACGGCAGTGTTGACCGGCGCTCAGGAAACTCCGGCAAACAACTCGACTGCGACTGGAACAGCTTCGTTATTGCTAAGTCCGGATGAAACTACTGCGCGTGTTTCGCTCAATTTTAGTGGACTTTCAAGTACGCAAACCGCCGCACACATTCATGGACCAGCAGCAGTCGGTGTTGCGGGTCCGGTGTTATTCCCGCTCCCGAACGGAGAAGTAAATGACTTTGAAATCTCGCTCGCGCCCGGGCAGGCAACGGATTTGAAGAACGGCTCGTGGTATATAAACGTTCATTCGACAAACTTCATTAATGGTGAGATTCGGGGCCAATTCGGTTCTACGCCTTCGACGAGTAGCGTGCAATTGAATGCGACCCACTACGACATTAATGAAGGCGAAGGCGCCATCGACGTTACGGTCACTCGTTTAGGAAGTACTTCCGGAACAGCCACAGTCGATTACGCAACATCTGACACAGCCGGCTCGAGTCCTTGTAACAACGCAAACGGCGCAGCATCGTCGCGTTGTGATTATCTCAACGCGCTTGGCACGTTGACCTTTGCACCAGGTGAAACTTCGAAAACGGTTTCAATCCCAATAGTTGATGACGCTCTGGTCGAAGGCGCTGAGACTTTCAACATCACGCTAAGCAATGCTTCGGGCACAACGCTTGGCCCACCGTTCTCGGCCGTTGTAACGATTAACGACAACGATACCGCGAATGGTCCAAACCCGATCGATTCGACGGACTTTTTCGTTCGTCAGCACTATATCGATTTTCTAAATCGTGAGCCCGATCCGTCAGGATTTAATTTCTGGACCAATGAGATAAATCTGTGTGGCGCCGATCAGCAATGCATCCAGAACAAACGTATAAATGTCTCGGCTGCGTTTTTCTTGTCGATCGAATTTCAGGAGACCGGGTATTTCGTTTATCGAACTTACAAGAGCGGTCTCGGTGATTTACCGGGCGCGCCGGTTCCCGTGCGATTTTTAGACTTCCTGAAAGACACGCAACAGATCGGGAAAGGCGTCCAGGTCGGAGTAGGGAACTGGCAGGACCAGCTCGAAGCAAACAAACAGGCGTACGCGTTGGCTTTTGTGCAACGCGCTGATTTTCTGGCGGCGTTTCCAAATTCGATGACGGCGCAGCAATTTGTTGACAAGTTGGATACAAACGCGGGTTTGGTGTTGTCTCCGACAGAAAAGGCCGACCTCGTGACGGTCCTGGGAGCGACCCCGGCTGATGTGAGCAAACGCGCGCAGGTGTTGCGATCGGTTGCTGATGATTCAGATCTGCGGAGTAATGAATTCAATAGAGCGTTCGTGTTGATGCAGTATTTTGGTTACCTGCGTCGCAATCCTAACGATTCACCTGACGCTGATTTTAGTGGCTACAACTTCTGGTTGAACAAATTGAATTCGTTTGGCGGAGATTTTCAGGCAGCAGAGATGGTGAAGGCGTTTCTGGTGGCGGGAGAATACCGGCAAAGGTTTGGTCAGTAGACCATCTTATCTCTGCGTCTCTGCGTACTCGGCGTCTCTGTGTTGAAAGCGGTGTCTCGATAAATGCACCTCAGTTTTCAACACAGAGACGCGGAGAAACGCAGAGACGCAGGGACAGAGTTGCGGAGACGCGGAGAGTAATTCAATGTTATTCTTCCCGAACTCTACTCTGCAGAACGAGGTCTAAGGGATGAAGTCATTGACATTTGCTCGGTTGTTTTCTCTGTTGGTTTTGTTAAGCCTCACGTGCGTTGCAGCTCGTGCGCAAACAACTTTTGGCGGCAACGCGCAACACACAGGCATTTACACCACGCCTGCCCAAACCTTAAATACAATCAAATGGCAGACCGATATTGATTTCAACAATGACGGCACTTTCGTCCATTACGGATCTCCGGTAGTTTCGGCCGCGAACTCTGTCTTTGTTCCCGTCAAAACTGCGACGAACGGTTTCCGCATCGATGTGTTTGACGGCGCCACCGGAAACTTCAAATACACAGTTTCAACTGACTACATTCTTCCGGCCAGTATCTGGATCATTCCTTACAATCTTTGCATCGTCGGCACTCGACTTTATTTCGCCGGCGCCGGCGGCACGATGTTCCATATCGATAACATCGATTCGAACACACCCACCGCGCCCGTGCGCGAAGTCTTCTATACGACGTTGGCTACTTACAATGGCAATGCCGCAAACTTCAACAACACAGTTTTTGTAAACACTCCTATCACTGCCGATGCAGGCGGAAACATTTTCTTTGGTTTCAGAGTGCAAGGCACTGCGCCTGGACCATTGAACACTACGCAAGGCGGTCTCGCGCGCATCTCATCTAACGGACTAAGCAACACTTATGTACTTGCGGGAACTGCCGCGGGGGATTCCGCTGTCGATCGAGACAGTCACGCGGCTGGTCCAGCCTTAAGCAACGATGGTAGTTCTGTTTACTTCCCGGTGAAGTCTTCAACCGACAATTTCCATGCGTATCTTCTGGAACTTAACAGCACGACTCTTGCGACTAAACACACGGTGTTTTTGAGAGACCCGCGTAATAATGCCGGGGCCCAACTAAACGACATTTCTACTTCATCGCCGATGGTCGCGCCGGATGGCGACGTCTACTTCGGAGTGTTTGGAAACTCGGGTAATGGATCACGTGGTTTCCTGCTGCGCTTCAGCGGCGATCTTCAAACCACTAAAACTCCGGGCGCGTTTGGTTGGGACTACACCCCGGGAGTAGTACCGGCAAGCATGGTCCCATCTTACACGGGTAGCTCGTCGTATCTACTGTTTTGTAAATACAACAACTACACATCTAGTGATGCCGACGGCGTAAACCGCGTGGCGATCCTCGATCCAAATTCAACTCAACTGGATCCACATTCTTCCACCTTGAATATGGTAGAAATGCGGGAAGTGTTGACGCTGATTGGACCAACGCCGGATGACGCTGGCCCGGGTTTTCCGTTTGCAGTCCAGGAATTTTGTATCAACGCACCGGCGGTGAATCCTGCAACGAACAGTGTCTTCTTCGATAGTGAAGACGGTCATCTTTATCGTTGGAATCTGGTTGCCAACACTATCGATCAAGCCGTCGCCTTATCACCGGGTATCGGTCAGCCTTATGTACCGACTGTAATTGGACCAGATGGCACGTTGTATACACTTAACGGTGGAAACTTTTTTGCCGTGGGAACTAAAGCAGGCGTGTCGGTGACGATTAGTTCGTCAATGCCGGATGTGCGAACAGTGGTTGTCGGGCAATCACTGACTTTCACCGCAACGGTCGGTAACAGTTTGCAAGCTATTGCAGGCACAGTCACATTCACGGATCTTAGTTACGACGGACAAACCCCAGTTACTACAACTCTTGCCACTAATGTTCCACTTAATGGAGCAGGCCAGGCGTCAGTTACCACATCCGCCCTGACCGCGAGTACTACCAACTTCGGCAACCATTTCATCACTGCCACTTACAGTGGCGATGGTAGTCATCCGAACGCGTCAGTCACGATGTTGCAGAAGGTCCATGCGTTTTTACCTTCGTTGGGCTTAACGAGTTCAAATCCGACTGCGAATCCCGGCGACCCGGTGACAATCACGGCGACTCTGTCGTCAGTGGCTGGAATTCCTACCGGACAGGTAACTTTCTTTGATGGTCAAACCGTTATCGGGCAGGTTTACGTAGGCGGCGATGGACGAGCGACCATCACGGCGACGACTCTTTCAATAGGGAAGCACGCAATTCGCGCAGAGTATGCGTCCGACACTCGATTTGCATCTCCGGATGTTGCGCAGATCAATCAGGTGGTTGGTCCATTTGTGGCCTTCACGAATCCGTTTGGCAGTGTTTCAGAGGGAGCCGGTCACATCGATATTCAGCTTACGGCCGGCGGAAGCAGGACCGAACCGCTCACCGTGAATTATGAAACCAGCGATGCTGCGGGATCGAGTCCGTGTTCAGCAACCACCGGACACGCATCTTCGCGTTGTGATTATCTACCGGTACGAGGTTCAGTTACGTTTGCGCCGTCCGATACAAGCAAAACGATTTCTATCCCGATTGTGGATGATTCGTTTGTTGAGGGTCTCGAGGATTTCTCAGTCACACTTACGAGCGCGGTGGGCGGCAGTATTGCCGATCCGGCGATCATGGGAATCAACATTACCGACAACGATTCGGTAAATGGACCAAACCCGATCGATCAGGCCGAGTTCTTTGTTCGTCAACAATATCTTGATTTCCTAAATCGTGAGCCAGACACCGACGGCTTTAATTTCTGGACCAACGAAATCACTTCGTGTGGCGCTAATACGCAGTGCATTGAAGCTAAGCGCATCAATGTGTCGGCCGCGTTCTTCCTGTCGATCGAATTTCAGGAGACAGGTTACCTGGTCTATCGAACTTATAAGACTGGACTCGGAAATCTGCCGGGCGCGCCTGTGCCAATAGGCTTCACTGACTTCTTGCGCGACACGCAGACTATGCAGCAAGGTTTTCAGGTGAATGTCGGTAACTGGCAGGCACAACTCGAAGCAAACAAGCAGGCGTTTGTTTTAGCTTTTGTTCAGCGTAGCGATTTCCTGGCAGCGTTTCCGAATAGCATGACGGCGCAGGAGTTTGTCAACAAACTCGACCAGAATGCGGGCGGCGTGTTGTCGCCGAGTGAGAATGCAAATCTGGTTGCGCAGTTGGGTGGAACGCCAGCCGACATTAATAAACGAGCTCAAGTGCTGCGAGCTGTCGCGGAAGATAGTGACTTGCGCAATGCGGAGTTTAATAAAGCGTTTGTGTTGATGCAGTACTTCGGTTATCTGCGTCGCTCACCGAATGAGGCGCCGGAACCAGGCCTGAATTACGATGGCTATAATTTCTGGTTGAACAAGTTGAATCAGTTCAATGGGAATTACAATGCGGCGGAAATGGTGAAGTCGTTCCTGGTGTCAGGTGAGTATCGTCAACGGTTCGGGCCGTGATATTTGGCCTCTGCGTCTCAGCGTTCTCTCTGCGTCTCTGTGTTAAAAACTGAGTTCAATCTACGCGAACATCGGGTTTAACACAGAGACGCAGAGAACGCTGAGACGCAGAGTAGGAACTTCATCATACGGTTGCTTTAGCTACCTGATGTTGACTTCCTTTAGTAACGTGTTCTGCGGATCAACTACGATCTGCGTCGGCTTGTCATTCACCCGAATCGTCTGAGAAGTCATTTTCCCGCCCGGTGTGATCACCGCATTCACATTTCCGCTTCCGGTCGTGATCACAATCGGCAACGGATCAAGAAACGCTTCACCAGTCTGCGCTTGAGTCAGCGAAACCTTCACGCTCTTCTGTTCCGGTAACCATTCCCAACTAAGTTCATACTGCGGATGCCCGCTGTCGTAAACCCAACGCGCGAAAAAATTGCCAAGCTTCTGTCCGGACGCCTTCTCGAGGGCTATTCGCAAGTCGTCAGTACTGGCAGTTCCGTTTTTATGGTCCAGATAATATCCCTTAATTCCTTTGAAGAACGCTTCATCACCAAGGCGAGAACGAAGCATGTGCAACACCCACGAACCTTTTTGATAGTTGTTCGCGTTGAGCAACTTCATCAGCTCTTCGGTTTCGGTATCGTGAATCGGAGTTTTGTTTCGCTTTTCATAGGCGAGCGCCGTGGCCGCGGCGTTTTTCATATATGCCTGAAAAGCGTCTTCACCGTCATACTTCTCAATGAACAGTCCTGCAAAGTAACTAGCGAAACCTTCGCTTAGCCACAGGTCGGCCCAGGTTGATTCGGTCACCGAATCACCAAACCATTGATGAGCGATTTCATGCGCAACCACACTTTCGACGTTGGCGGAAATGCCAAAGGTCTTACTCGTCGGGGCATTGAGATTTGGCGTGAATAGCGTGCTGGTAAAAACAATCGCGCTGGAGTTTTCCATACCGCCAAAGCGAGTGGCGCCGACAATCAAAGCCAACTTCTCATAAGGATAGGGCGCAACCTTGTCACTAAAGAACTGTATTGCTGGTCCGGCAGAACTAAATCCTTTGAGCGAGTATTCGCGATCCGAATAAGGAACGAGGTACGACAAAGGTGTTAACGATGACTCAGTCGGTTCACGCTGCGAAAATTCTCCGACGGCGATGATCATGCAATACGGTGGAATCGGAACGCCTTCAGTGTAGGTCCATGTCTGACCGCCATCCTCGTTCTTCACCACTTTGGTCATTCGCCCATTGGCAACTGCCAGATACAGAGCGGGCGTGGAAATGTTGAATGTGACGGTTGCCTTCGCCGATGGGTGATCGAGGCAGGGAATCCAATGATGGACGCGATCGGGCCAGTTGTCGCCGATGGCAGAATGCGAACCATCCTTATCGTTTGCTAATACCAATCCATCTTTGGGAACGCCATGATAGACAACAGTGACGCGTAGCTTCGTTCCTGCATTAACTGCTTTCGGTAAGGTGATATTTAGTTTGCCATCTTGATGAACGAATTGAGTGACGTTGTTATTGACGAGAACTTTGTCGGTAGTTAACTCTCCGAAATCGAGATCAATAATCGAGAGTTGTTTTACGGCAACGATGTCGATGTCGACCTGGGCCGTTGAGATCTCACTCAGTTGTTTATTGAGCGTCAGGTTTACGTCGAAGTGCGTGGGGCGCCAGGTGTCGATGAGGCGTTCTTTGCGAACTGCAAAAACCGGCAGAGCGAAAAGTACAAATGTCACCAGCAGGAACGAGCGTTGAAGAATTCGTTTTGGCATCGGTAAGAATTTGTTATCTGATTCCCAACATCAAGAGGGCCGATCGATCGGAGACTGTCTTGTCTGACTCTTGCCAGGCTTTGTAAGTGGTCAACTCGTCATCGCCGATTGGCCGATTGCCAAGCCTGGCAGCGGGCGTGCGTTCAAAGGCCCGATTAGTCAAAGCCAGGTGTGGGTTTCGAACTGCGAGTTGGCGGCCACTCGCGAGAGTTTGTTCCGCCGATTCGATGTCCGGAAAGAATTCGTCGTAGGCGAGGATATGCCAGATCGTATCGGCGCCTTCGCCTTCAATCGCAAGGACTCGCAACAAGCCAAAAGCGCTTTCGAGTTGAAAAATCAGATCGTCGCCAGGTTGAAATTGATGTGCCATGATCGAATCGGAGGATACCACTTGTGGAGATAATTTCAGACTGAATCTTCCTCGGCGTCTCTGCGTTATCAGCGTCGCTGTGTTAAAGCTGTCATCCGCTTAGTTAGACCTCAGTTTTAACAAAGAGACGCTGATAACGCAGAGAC
>DATDMC010000084.1:0-24783 GCA_036518995.1 Pyrinomonadaceae bacterium
GTTAGGACCGCAGGCGTCCTCGCCTGCCCGGATCGTGATCGAGACAGGTGGAGTTCAAAGTGAATTGTTAGCTATCTGGCAGGCGAGGACGCCTGCGGTCCTGAAAAATGAGATCCTCAGGGCTTAATTCTTCGCCAACACTACGGGCGCGTTTTCAGCGGCGCGAATACCTTCGAAGAATTTCCGCACCAGCCCGTAATCTGACGCCGGTATCGTGGCCGCTTGTTGCGACAACTGTCGTTTGAAGATCAACTCATTCCCTTTAACTTCGTAACTGGTGTTGTAAGTACCAAATGAAGTCTCCAACTTCACCGGATCAGGAACTTCATCAACCGCAAAACCAGCCGGTAGTTGTACGGTCACTGTTTCCGAGTAAGCCGAAGCATTTAACACCACCGGATGCTTGCGCTCGGTCGCTGAGAACGAGGTCCCTTCGCGACGCGAAATAACTGCCGGTTTGAAGATCAACAATCGATCCTGCATCAACTGACCATACGCGGGCGCGACAAACTCGAGATCGAGTGTGAAGCGACCACTACCGGCATTATCACTTGGCTCAATCTTGCTAAGCCGCGCTGCCGACGCACCACTCGTTACCCAGCGTTCAATCATGCCGTTGTATTCGGGTTTAGAGAGGTGCTTAAACTCAGTGCGATAAAAGGCCGCCGCTTGTCCGTTGGCCTTAAGCTGAAGTTTGCCGGTCAAAGTTCCGTCTGGCTTCAATTCGAAAGCCGCGCTGCGCTCGAGTTGATTCATCTCGGGCGGCGTGACGGGCATCTTCACCAAATCTGTCGATTGTTTTGAATCAAGCAAGGCGAGACTGCCTTGTAGATAAAAAGGAAGATCGCCAACCGGAGTTTCGCCATCGGTCGGATCAAAAATCAGCAGCCGGCCAAACTTCGGGTGTTGAATAACCGTGCTCGCCTGCGTCTGATCACTGACTTTGACCGCAATGATGCAGTGATTGAATTGTTGTGGCGACGGCCAATTCGCACGCACATAGTTTGGATCGCCGGAATAAATACTCACCGGAATCGAATCTATGTTGATGACCTTCAGCATCGCGCGCATCAGGTTCGCTTTGTCTTTGCAATCACCATACGACTTCGCAAAAACTTCAGTCGATGAATGCGGGCGATAACCACCGCCGCGACCAATTCCAGTTTGAATCGATATGTACTGGATGTTTTGTACATACTGGCCGATCGCCTGGATTTTCTCGTACTCAGTTTTCGCCAGCGCGGTCAGCATATACGCTTTGCGCGCGAGCGCATCGTCAACCTGTACTTGCGGATCTTCAAGTTCACTCATCCACGTCGCAACTTCGCCCCAATTTGTAAAGGTCTTAATTGGTATTGTTGGACCAGCACTCGGCGGGTAATAACTGACTACCAGACGAGCGGCCAGATTCTTCGGATGAGGACTCATCGGTTCATCCGGAATCGGAGGAAGATTGGAAAGTTCCCACGAGTAAGTCGAACCACTAATGCGTGGTTCAACGTTATCGTGATTGAACATCAAACCTTCCGCGCGCCAACCTGATGGCACTACGAGTGTGTAACGAGAAGTCAGTACTGGCAGATCGTTCTGAAATGAGTTGTCGTCCTGCGTGAAGACCGATCGATCTTCCAGCGTGTAACTGTAGGCAAAGATACTACCGACTTCAGCAGTCGACGTGGCCGAGATCGTTTTGACGCGAAACTCGTCATAGACGTCGTTCAAATCAGCCGCGGCATCGAGAATGTCATCCTTGCCAAAACGCTTGGTTTCTCCCGTAGGTGCGATCAACCACGCGCGAAGGTCTTTCACTTTGCCGATATTCGGAATGTAGCCAACCCCACCGACTGCGTATTCACGACCTTCGCGTTGCAGGACGCGCACTGCAAAGTTGTAAATCTTGGTCGACTTACCATCTGCATCGATCGTGGTGGTTTGGTCCTCGTAGAGCACGACCGCCGAAATGGTCTTGTCATACGTCGGGACTTTCACCGCGCTCGCTTGCTGCAACCAGATCGGGTTTTCATCACCCGGTGCGGCTTTAACGGCAACTACACACGTCAACAACAACAGAAGCATCACGAGTCGTACTGGTAATTCTTTTTTCATGAGACCTCCTTAATTTGCTGCCGTTTGTTTCAGGGCAACCGTGTGATTGTCCTCTTTGTTGAGAGCTTCGAAGTAAGCTTTTAGCTGAGTGTAACTCGTAGTTGGAAACAGCAGCGATTCATTACCGCCGAAGAAAAACTTGCGCGTGTAGATCAATATCTTGCCATCGGTGGTCATTTGCAGTTGCGGCTTGTATTCGCTGATCGGCGCGCTACCAAACGGCGCCGGCGCGTCAGCATTGTCAGTAGTAAAGCCGGTAGGAATTTCGATCTCCACCACATCGTCTTCGGACCACGGATAGTGGAAATAGATCGGATACTTGCGGTCCGACGTGGCAAACATTGGGCCTAATCCGTGTTGGAAAAACGCCGGTTGTAAAAAGAGACGCTTACCGGTTTTTTGCGCATAGGCCGGAAACTTTACGTGGTAAGAGTAGAAGAGGGGCTTGACCTGGTCAGTCACATTCTCGATCTTGATGCCACTGATCTCGGCGGCGCTCATCTGGTTTTTGATCTCTTCTTTAAGTGCCGCCTCGCGTTCAGTGTCTGACTGGGCATCGTTATCTTCTTTACGTTCGATGCCCATGTGTCCGGTGTACTGAATCGTCACGTCGCCTTCGAGCGTGCCGTCTTCGGCGAGTTTGAATTTTGCGCGGCGTGTAACTTTCGACTTATCGGGCGGCGACAGCGGAGTGTGGACCCAAACAGGTTCTTTCGGATCAGTGACGAGCGCCTCCTCGCCTTCTTCCTGCCAGCGCAACATGCCAAACGGAATATAGTTATAACCGGGATTGAAAAACTTCCAGGTACCTTCGACGTTCACAGCGATGTTTGAAGGTTCAAGGAAATAAGTATCAGGAAAGTTGCGAATTTCCTGAGCAAAAAAGATATCACCGCGATCCGGAGCAAAAACGATGCGTGCGTCGAAGCCCGCGGCAGTTGCTAGTGAAGCAAAAAGCAGATCGACGTCCGCGGCGTCTCCCATTCCACGCTTTAACGTATCGGCAGGACTCTTGTTGTCTTTGACTTTCTTCCGGTCTTCAACTGAAACGGTCGTGGCATCGTTACTGACGTTTACGATCTTGGTCCGGCAGAATCCAAACAGCTTCTGCAACTTCTCGTCGGCCGTCTTGGCATCGGCGGTTAACGAGGCTGCAGTCTGCTTAACGTCGTCGTTTGGCTTCATCAACGACTTGGTTGCGCTGTATATTTCACGGCCTTTATCGGACCAGAATTTCTTCGGATCGTTCGGAGTTCCCTGGGTGTAATAGACCAGCATCCACGTCTTAATCTGGTCCTCGGGTGGCATGCGCGCTTCTTCAAGAATCGCGGGCATGCTAGTCATAGTCGTTTTGAAAAAACCGTTCTTGTCTTTTACGAAGCGAGTAGGCTGGCCGTGAAAAGTCATTGAGGCCATACCGTAGTTTTCGAAGGCCATCGGTTTGATGTAGTAGTCGACGCGTTGCACTGGAATGTCACGTTGGAATTGCAAGCGCACATAGTTTGCCAGGCTATTGACTCTTACTTCGCGCCAGCGATATTCGATAATGCAACCGGGCTCAACCGCCGGCATTGCAAACGACTTTACTTTCACTTTCAAACCACTGACCTTCACTACAGTCCGATCGAAGACGTCGTCTTTCTTTAGTTCAACGATGGAGCCATCTGCTTTGATCGTACGCGCGGCAATGTCTTTGATTTTTATTTCGCGACCAAAATTTCCATACGGAATTTCAATCTTGCTCTGCGCCTCTCGACCACGATCCGTGAATACCTTGATTCGCAGGTAGTGGTTGAAAATCAGATCGCCTTCCGAGTCGTCATCGATTCTGACTTCCCAGAAAAGCGCTTCAGCATCAGCGGTTTTATCAACGGTTGGGGCTTTGAGGGCCAGTTCGCCCGGGTCAACTGCTTTCCAATCATCGGAAGCCGCTACAGCGGAGCCTGCACAAAGACACAGACCCAGAAGAGCCACGAGCGCGAGGGGGTACACGCGAGGTATTTTCATGTCGCAATTCCTTTAGTAGAGATCAGATCAAAAAAATTACTGCCAAAAGTGGAGCTGGGATCGATGGGATGCCCGAGGTTTCCTTGACGTGTGGGATTTTATACGAAGAAGTGTATGGTTGTCTAAGAAAGTGCGGACGATCCGTGGAGCGGGTTTTAAGCGCGTAAATCCCATCGACGGCAGAGATTCAGAGGCGACCCGGCGAAACTTTCTTGTGCAGGCAGGAAACGCTGAAAGCGTTTTATCTCAAAGCCCAGGGTTGAGCTTTGGCAACCCTGGGTAAACCGTACCGACCGAACCCTCAACTCCGAAGGAGTTGCGTCCCGCCCGAACGTTCACGCCCTAGTTAAATACAGGATCACTACTTCTGAGTCGTCCCAGTTGTTCTACACTTATCCGTCCGATCCTCTGGCTCTGGGCCTCCACCGCAACTCCTTCGGAGTTGAAATCTTACGTCGCTACTATCCCAGGGTTGCCAAAGCTCAACCCTGGGCTTTGAGACAAAACGCTTTCAGCGTTTCCTGCCTGCACAAAGTTTTCGCGAGGCGTGTTGTAGCTCGGACTTAATCATCAATCTAAAATTTTAACTCACCATCAGAAAAACGTTCATCATCGACTACCGTCGATGGGATTTTCGCATGAAAAGATCGGATCGATCCCCCTCCCTTGTTGGCTTCGTCAATTCCCGTTCCGTATAATCCCTGCCTTCATATCCAAGCATCCCTGGAGGAGAGAGCAATGGCCACTGAACTACAACGTTCGGGTACGATGGAGCGGATCGAAGAACTTCTCGGAGCCGACGCGCGCAATTTGTTAGATCATTCTGCGCAAACAATTTCCAAAGACAACATTCAGCTCCCTGGTCCCGATTTCATCGATCGTGTCTGGTCGAGCTCGGATCGTTCAAATACAGTGCTGCGTTCATTGCACTCGCTCTTTGCTAACGGACGTTTAGCAGGCACCGGTTACGTGTCGATCCTGCCCGTCGATCAGGGAATTGAACATTCTGCGGGCGCTTCCTTCGCTCCGAATCCGCAGTACTTCGATCCGGAGAACATCGTGAAGCTCGCAATCGAAGGTGGTTGCAACGCGGTCGCCTCGACGTTTGGCGTGCTGGGCGTGGTCAGTCGTAAGTATGCGCACAAGATTCCGTTCATCGTTAAGATCAATCACAACGAGCTACTTACGGTTCCGAACAAGTTTGACCAGGTGCTGTTTGGGACTGTGAAAGAAGCTTACAACCTCGGCGCTGTCGCCGTGGGCGCAACTATTTATTTTGGTTCAGAAGAATCAACCCGACAGATTACGGAAATCAGCCACGCCTTCGCGCACGCCCACGAACTCGGCATGGCCACGATTCTCTGGTGCTATCTTCGCAATCCGAAATTTAAAACTCCGGAAGGCGATATGCACACCGCCGCGGATCTGACGAGTCAGGCAAATCACCTCGGCGTCACCATTCAGGCCGACATCATCAAACAGAAGTTGCCGGAACGAAACGGCGGATATCCGGCGGTTGAAAAAGCACTCGGCGGTTCGTACGGAAAAACCAACAAACTGGTCTACGAAAAACTGACCACTGACAATCCAATCGATCTGGTCCGTTATCAGGTGGCGAACTGTTACATGGGCCGCTGTGGTTTGATCAATTCTGGTGGCGAGTCGAAAGGCGCGAGCGACCTGGCCGAAGCCGTGCGCACCGCAGTTATCAACAAACGCGGCGGCGGCATGGGTCTAATCTCTGGACGTAAAGCATTTCAACGACCGATGAATGAAGGTGTTGAACTACTAAACGCGATCCAGGACGTCTATTTAGAACAACAGATTACCGTTGCGTAACATCAGGAGCAGAAGGCAGGAGTAGTCAGCTTCCTGTCTCCTGCTCCTAAATCCTTTATACATCCCTCACTCGTAAATAATCGCACTTGCAACCGGAAGAAGCACAAATTACTGACGTCGAGCTTTTGAAAGCCATCGTCCGCGAGGATGAAACGGCGCTCGCCGAACTGTACGATCGGTACCGTGTAATCCTCTTCGGCCTGCTCGTACGTATATTGAACAGCCGCGAGGAGGCGGAGGATATTTTGCAGGAAGTTTTTCTCCAGGTTTGGCGGCGGGCGGCGGATTTTGACGAAAATCGCGGGCGTGTGTTTACGTGGCTGGTAACGCTCGCGCGCAGTCGTGGCATAGATCGACTTCGCAGTCTGGCGGCCCGCGAGCGAGTGGCCCAGGCCGGAGCCCGGGAAGCTGGCGAAGAAGTTTCAGACGCAGTAGCCGATGCGTTTCGATCAGAGCAACGAGGACTTATTACCTCCGCGCTCGCTCAACTCCCCGACGAACAAAAACGGGCGTTGATGCTGGCCTACTTCGATGGTCTGACACAATCTGAAATTGCTGCGAAGCTTGACGCACCGTTGGGAACTGTAAAAACTCGCATGCGGTCTGGGTTAAGTAAACTTCGTGAACTACTGGGAAATAAGAGTGCTAGTTTTGGATTCTGAAGAGGAATGACGCACAACGATTACAAAGAGATGATTCCGGCGCATGCTTTGTCAGCACTCGATGCTGCCGAAGATCGTGTGTTGAAAGAACATCTCGCTGGTTGTGAGGAGTGTCGTCATGAGTTGGACGACTGGCTGACGACGACCGCCGGACTTGCCCTTGATGCTCCGCCGCTTGAACCGTCTGCTCATGTGCGGCAACAAATTCTCGCGCAGGTGCACGAGATCAAAGTTGAAGTTGCACCTTCGAAAGTTCTGCCGTTCGTTGCCCCGAAGAAGAGCGTGTGGAGTTCGTTTGGCTCACTCGGCGCGATTGCTGCGGCGCTGTTGTTCGTTGGTCTAATTGTTTATGTGGTCTTGCTGTGGCGAGAGAACCGCGCCATCCGGCTGCAGGTTGAAAGCGTGGTTGCCGAAAACAATCGCATCAAACAAGACCTCGAATTTAAGAACCAGTGGACCCAACTCAGTTCCGCACCCGGCTCAAAAATGTCTGAGTTGAACGCCACGCCGATGGCGCCGGGCGCAACTGCCAAACTCGCCTTCGATAAAACCGGACATGCAATGCTAATGACGCGTGGTCTACCTAAGGCTCCGGAAGGCAAGCAGTATCAACTGTGGTTTATTGTTGGTAACGAAAAGATGCCAGGCAAGACTTTCTCTCCTGACGCGGGCGGGAGCGGGATGTTGATGGATCAGGTTCCGTCCTCAGCAATGGATTCCGCAGTCTTTGCGATCACGCTCGAACCGACCGGCGGTGTGAAAGCTCCTACCGGACAAATCTACCTGGTAAGTCGGTCTTAAAGAAATGCGGAATTGAAAAATGCGCGATTGCGGAATTTACAATCGCGCAATTCCGCATTTCTTTTTCGCAATTCCGCATTTCTTCCGTCCTTTGCTAAACTCACTCATCTAAATACTTGGGTTGAGTGTGATGATGAAAGGTAAGCCAAATAACGAACCGCCCCCGGTTGATAACTCTGTTTCCGACACTACCGGGCAATACGATCTACGGTTTGTGCTTTGGCGACAATTCTGCGCCCAAAACAACATTCCGGTAGATACCTTACCCAGTCAGTTGGATTCCGATCAAAAAGAACTCTGGGAACAGATGAAACAAAAGCGGCTGCGATAATTTCCCAAGCCCGGGCGGAATTTTCTTCTCTGCGTCTCAGCGTTCTCTGCGTCTCTGTGTTAAAAATCAGGGCCCATCTATACGTACCCATTTTCAACACAGAGACGCAGAGAACGCTGAGACGCAGAGAAGAAATCCTACTCACATCCGGCCGCGGCCTAATTGATAACCGCCTGTCAGAAACGGATTAGTAAAACGCTCTTCGCCAATCGTCGTCACTGGTCCATGCCCGGAGTAAACTTCAACATCGTCACCCAGCGTCAACAACTTGTTATGAATTGAACTGAGCAGTTGGTCCATTGAGCCGCCCGGTAAGTCTGTGCGTCCTATCGAACCCGCAAACAAAACATCTCCGACAAAGACCTTTCGCTCCGTCGGTTCAAACAAAACGACGTGGCCCGGCGTGTGGCCGGGACAATGAAGTATCTGAAACTTCAACTTACCAACCGCATATTCCTGACCATCAGTGAAATACTCATCAATCGGCGGCGGCTCTTCATACTCGAAACCCAGCGCCGCCCACTGTGCCCGCGGGATTCCAATCCAGGCTGGTTGTTCGGGCAATGCGCGGTAGATCGCTTCATCATCCGCGTGAATCGTGACTTTCGCTTCCGGCTTCAACTTCTTCAATGAAGCAACGCCACCAACGTGATCCAAATGCGCATGCGTGATTGCAATTGCTTGCAGGTTAACGCCGAGGCGATCAATGCGTTCAATAATAGCTTCCGAATCGTCGCCCGGGTCGATACAGATGGCTTGCCTTGTTTCCTCGCAACCAACAATGCGCGTGTGTTGTTGAAAAGCGGTAACAGTGATTTCTTCTATGATCATAGACTTTGGACTTTGGACTTTGATTATTTCAAGATGATACTGGCAACTTCAAAGAGAGAACAAAGCACGAAGTACTATGAGGCTCTCTTGCAAAATCCTTCTAGTGGCGATGAGGTCAGTACCGTAAGGCGGTAGCATCGGGTCGCCCCAGAGACCGAGTCCACAAAGTCGAGCTGACCCGACGCTACCGCGTTACGGTACTGACCTCGTCGCCACTAGCGTTTTTGACTTTGCAAGAGGCTCTTAAGCAACAAAGTAATATGCCCTTATCGACCAAATCTCTTCCCCTCGCCAACGTCCTCGATTCGATGACGGTTGAAGGCGCGACCGAACTCACCGAACATCTCGTTGATAACGCCTTGAAGTGTTTCGCCTGTGGTCATCGTTGCCTCATCAAAGAGGGTAAACGCGGAATCTGCAAGGTCAGATTTAACGAAGGCGGTCATCTTCGCGTGCCTGCTAATTACGTCGCCGCACTCGCTTGTGATCCGACCGAAAAGAAACCGTTCTTTCATGTGTTGCCAGGTTCCGACACGCTGACATTCGGCATGCTCGGCTGCGATCTTCACTGCGCATATTGTCAAAACTGGTTAACGTCTCAGGCTTTGCGTGACGATTCTGCCGGTACGAATCCAACTGTCGTCTCTTCGCAACGCCTCGTTTCGCTCGCTAAAGCACACGGTGCTTCGATTGTCGGCAGCAGCTACAACGAACCGCTGATCACTGCGGAGTGGGCGGTTGACGTCTTCAAACAAGCAAAACCCGCAGGATTCAAAACCGCGTTCATCTCAAATGGCAATGCGACGCCGCAAGTGCTCGACTACCTACGACCCTGGACTGATTGCTACAAGATCGATTTGAAGTCGATGAATGATAAGAACTATCGCCAGTTGGGTGGCGTTGTCGACAACATTCTCGATACGGTCAAGATGGTCCATGAACGCGAGTTCTGGGAAGAGATCGTCACACTGATAATTCCTGGCTTCAACGACAGTATTGATGAACTTCGTCGCGCCGCTGATTTCATCGCCGCAGTCTCGCCTGACATCCCGTGGCATGTCACCGCATTTCACCAGGACTATCGCATGACTGAAAACAACAACACGACGGCGGAACAACTGATCCAGGCGTGCGAGATCGGGCGCGAGGCGGGACTGCGTTATATCTATGCTGGAAATTTGCCGGGTAGAGTCGGACGTTGGGAAAACACTTATTGTCCAAAGTGTGACGAGTTGTTAGTTGAGCGTTACGGTTACTTAATTCGACAAGTGAATGTCACTCGCGAAGGTCAATGCCCAACCTGCAATGAACCAATCCCCGGCATCTGGTCTTAGGTTAGGAGCGCAGGCGTCCCCGCCTGCTCGCGTCGCAAAAGAAATTTGAAATCGATCAGGGAGACCGCGAAGTAGCGCTGGGTAGCAAGCAGGCGAGGACGCCTGCGCTCCTAAGAATGATCCTATTGAGTAGGACTCGGCGAAGGCGATGCCGGCGGTGGCGGATTTTCGATCTGCGTGGTTTGCGACGCGACTGCTTGCCATTGCCCGTTGCGTCTCACGTAAACATCAGTGAAGCGATACTGACCGCTGATGTCTGAAACTTTTCCGGTAGCGGGATCTTTGAACTTCCCTTTCTTGATCACTCCGCGGCCGGTAATAAAAGCGGAATCTGCGCTCAACACCGTCACTTTCGTGTCCGCCAGTTCCCATGCTTCAGCGGTAACGGCGCCAGACTCTGCATTTTTTATCTCACCAGCTTTGTCGCCGACGTTGCCATCAACCAGAGTTATCACCAGATCGTCGGCGAGGATCCGGCGTAGCGTGTCTATATCACCGCGTTGGGCAGCAGCCGACCACTCATTTTCAAGTTTCGTTATTTCAGCCTCAATCGCAACAGGATTGACGGTTTCTCTGGGCGTTGGACTCGCTTTAGTCATTTCGCGATTCGAATCAGGAGCAACTGGCTTAGTACACGAAGCAAGACCGGATAACGCAACGATCAAAAGTAGACTTAAAAAACCAAACGCCGTTCGATTCATGCACTAACTCCTTCGCCCGGAAAGTAGAAATTCTATCTGTAAGAGCGGCATAGCCCAACAATCAAGTTCGCATTTAACGGAAAGGCATAGCCATTCCTCACAACAGAAGGCAAAGCCATTCGCAGGGCCCAGGCAAACTACAACAAAATCACCACCCACTTGCTTCTACCTAAATCAAGAAGGCGAGTCAATAAGATTGCCGATTTCAGATTTCAGATTGCCAATTTGCGTGATGTCGATGGCCCACGTGGCTCGCTAATAGTCCTGTTTCATTTGAAATAATAGTCAATAACCTCCGTTTAACAGCGCCATTCGGCAATCACCAATCGGAAATCGGCAATGCTTGACATCCCCGCTCCTCCCGCATTATTGTTCGGGCCGCACGGAGCCAGAGAATTTCCACTTAGTTACTGACTTCTGGTTCCGTCCTACCTTGCTAGACCTAACTAAAACTTTCTTCTTGGAGGAGTAAGTATGACTCACCTTTCAAGATCCTCGAGGTTGCTGATCGAAGGAACGATTACGCTGGCTGTAAGTCTGTCTTTTATCGCCCTGGTAATGGGCCAGGCGCCAAAGAACAAAACCGCCAATTCCGCCGAAGAGGCGCCCATGTTTCAGGAGTATCGTGGCGTGCAAATTGGCT
Organism: Pyrinomonadaceae bacterium; assembly: GCA_036518995.1. GTDB lineage: Bacteria > Acidobacteriota > Blastocatellia > Pyrinomonadales > Pyrinomonadaceae > PSRF01. Next base: position 11,256 of record DATDMC010000084.1, read on the forward strand.
GGTTGGCCGACGACGTCCGCAAGAAACTGGGTAACCCGGAAAGCAAAAACGACGAGCAGGACTTTTACATCTTCAATGACAAAGAGACTGCTCAGTTTTTCTACGACAAGACGAGCCACAAAGTGATGGCGATTTCCGTCGACTTCATGACTGGCGCCACCGGAGTGCCGACGCCACAACAGGTTTTTGGCGCTGATTTCGAAACCAAGCCTGACGGCTCGAAGCACAAGGTGGTCCAATATCCTAAAGCCGGCTGTTGGGTTTCGTATAGCAGAACATCAGGCGACACTCCGCTCGTCACGATTACGATCCAGAAGTTGTAGAAAGAAATGCGTAAATGCGAGATTGCGCAATTTCGGGTGGCAATTCCGCAATCGCGCAATTCGGCATTTCCTCGCTTTTTGACTTCTCTTGCGTGAGACGTTAGTTTGTTTTCATCAAATTATTTCACGGGAGAAATCTTAAAAGCTTCTATGGCGAAAAGTGGCTTTAAGGGCATCAGTCGTATCGATTGCCCTGAGAATAAAACTGTCGGTTGGTATGTAAGAGTAAGACTCGGCAATATAACTAAATCAAAGTTTGTTAGCGATCATAAAAACGGCGGCAAAGATCCGGCGCTTGAACGCGCGGTCCAGTTTCGTAATCAACTCGAACAAGAATTAGGGAAACCTCGAACTGATTGGATCATCGTCGGTAAAAATCCGCGTAACCAAACCGGTGTGGTTGGTGTTCGTCGCACCGCGAAAAAGTACAAAGGAAAAGATGGACGTGTTTATCTCAACGATGTTTACGAGGTAACGTGGAACGCGGGTCGTGAAAAACGAGGGCGAACTTCGGTCTCCATCGCGAAGTATGGCGAACGCAGTGCTTTCCGGCGCGCATGCGCAATTCGGCGTCAGAAAGAATTACAACTCTACGGCGATGTGGTAATTAGTAAGTGGGCAGAGTCGGCAGCTAAAGTTTTGTGCAGCGTAGAGTGATGTCCAATGCAGCTTTCGAACGAAATTAGTTCCCCCGTAAAAGCTGCCCTTCTCTCTAAATCTAATCTTTCCGAACTAATTAAACAGCGCGCTCGCGAGTTGGGCTTTGACAAAGTCGGCCTCGCGAGCGCGCAAGAGTTTACTGACGAAGCCGGGCATCTTCGTGAATGGCTTAATCGCGGCTATCAAGCAGACATGCGTTGGCTTGAACGTGATGTTGAAAAGCGAACGGATCCTCGATTGCTACTGCCAAACGCGCGCTCAGCGGTGGTAGTTGCGCTCAATTACTTCACGCCTGCTCAACATGAAGACAATCCTGCAACTGGAAAAGTATCGCGCTACGCATGGGGCGACGATTATCATGACGTGGTCGGCGAGAGACTCCGTTTACTGCTGGCATGGATCAAAGAACAATTACCTGATGTCGAGGGAAAAGTTTGTGTCGACATTCAACCGACCATGGACAAAGCCTGGGCAGTACGTGCCGGGCTGGGCTGGCTTGGTAAACACAGCAACGTGATCACGCAGGAGTTTGGTTCGTGGATCTTTATCGGCGAGTTACTGCTCAATATCGATCTTGATTACGACAATGATCGCATCGACGATCACTGCGGCACGTGTACACTTTGCCTCGATGCCTGTCCGACACAGGCGATCACCGAACCATACGTCGTCGATTCTGTGAAATGCATTTCCTACGCGACGATTGAACTGCGTGAGCCGGAGTTACCGGGTGAGATTGCAGACAAACTTTCCGGCTGGTTTTATGGTTGCGATATTTGTCAGGACGTTTGTCCGTGGAACCGGTTTGAGGAGCCAACGAATGAGGTGCGTTTTGCGCCCCGAAATGGGAACGTAAATGCGTCGTTGAGTGAAATTGTTGAAATGTCTCACGAGCGCTATGTTGAACGTTTTCGCGGTAGCGCAATGAAACGAGCGAAATTGTCAGGTCTGCAGCGCAACGCGAGAGCATTAATAGGACCGCAGGCGTCCCCGCCTGCCGTCGTCGCTGACAAGGCTCGCTAATATAAATACGCTCTCGTGCGATGTGACTTGAAATTGATCCAGCAGGCGAGGACGCCTGCGGTCCTAAAGTGCGGTCCTAAAATCATATGTTGAAAACAATTCTACTGATCGCAATGCTCGCAAGTGTCGTTTCTATTCAAGACGACGTCGTCAGCGCTGCCCGCTCGTTTACCGATCTACTCGCAAAAAAAGACTTCGCCGCAGCCGAAGCTCAATTTGACGACACAATGAAAACGGCGATGCCGCATGGCAAACTCGAGGAGACATGGACCACGTTGCTTTCGCAGGCAGGCGAATTCAAACAACAGGGAAAAGCGCGCACTGAAAACCGCGGCGCGTACACCATCGTCTTCATCACCTGCGACTTTGAAAAGGCAAAACTCGACGTGCGCGTGGTCCTCGATCAAGCTAAACACGTCTCGGGATTGTTCTTTGGAGCAGCCACCAACGTGGACTATTCGCCCGCGCCTTATGTGAAACCAGACGCATTCAAAGATAGCGAAGTCGTGATTGGTAGTGGCGAATGGACACTTCCGGGCACCCTCTCGATGCCAGTGGGCAAGGGACCGTTTCCAGCTATTGTTTTAGTTCACGGTTCTGGTCCTAACGATCGCGACGAAACAATTAGTGTCAACAAACCTTTTCGCGATCTCGCCGAAGGTCTCGCGTCGAAAGGTATTGCCGTACTTCGTTACGAGAAGCGCAGCAGAGTTTATCCGGGGAAGTTTGGTTCGTCGTTCACTGTAAAAGAAGAAGTGGTTGACGATGCATTGGCGGCAGTTGCGTTGTTGCGAAAGACCGAAGGCATCAATCCCAAACGCATTTTTGTACTTGGTCACAGCCTCGGAGGAATGCTGGTCCCGCGTATTGGTAAACAGGATCCGGCGATTGCGGGATTGATTTCTCTTGCCGGTGCAACACGCCATCTCGAAGACGTTATTCCCGTGCAATACGAATACTTGTTTTCCTTAGACGGCAGCGTTTCACCGGAAGAACAGGCACAGATCGATCAACAAAAGCTGATCGCCGCAGAAGTAAAAGCGTTGAAACCGTCGGATGTCGCCACAGTGAAATTCTATTTTGGCGCGCCGCCGACTTACTGGCTCGACCTGCGCGATTACGATCCACCTCAGTTAGCAAAAACTTTGTCGCAGCCACTTTTGATTCTTCAGGGCGAACGCGACTATCAGGTGACGATGCTCGACTTCAATAACTGGAAGACGGCATTGGCCGCGAAGAAGAATGTCAGTTTTAAAACTTATCCGGAGTTGAATCATCTATTCATGAGTGGGACCGGCAAAGGCAATCCGGGTGAATACGATCAGGTAGGACACGTCGACGCGCGTGTGCTCGACGACATCGCCGCCTGGATCACCGCGCAGAAGTAATACCTGACAGGTTAAAAAGGCGATCTAATGATCAAGGAGTCAGTACCACCTTGCGGTAGCAGGTGGGTCTGTTTGAAACCCTGGCACGTCTTACCTTATTGATTCACCCACCGCAAAATGGTGCTGACTCTTTGACCACTAGATCGATTTTTTTGAGGGACTCATGAGATCACTCACCGTCATTTTCGTCTCACTGTTGCTGGCGTTAGGTTCATTTTCCGCCTTTGGGCAGCAGGAACCGAAAGCAGGCAAGCCGGTCACAATTCCGACCCGCTACATCGAGGATCGTTTCTACGCCGTTCCGGTCACAACTGACAACGTCACGCTCCTGCTGTTTACCGACTCGGCAGGCAGTCTGAATATCTACAACGACGTGGTAGAAAAACTTGGTCTGAAAACGGAACTCCTCAAAGGCGCAAGTGACAATGGCAGTGATCTCACACTCGCGCCTCTGCCAACTTTCAAACCAGACGCCGCTATTCCCACACCGCTCGGCAGTCGTCATGAAGGAAGGCTGTTTGTCCTACCTCGTAAAGAAAGCGCCCTCTTGAAACGCGATGGAATGCTTGGTCAACAGTGGTTCGCCGGACGCGTTTGGACTTTCGATTATCCTGCTAAAACTCTGTTGTGGCGCGTCGCCGGCGATATTCCCAAACACGACAAAGCGCACGAAGTTCAGTTGTTCTTTCGTTTGAACTCGGCGGGTGAACGCGCCAACAATTTCGCGCGCATTCCGATCGAAGTTGACGGCGAGACAATCGATTTCGTTTTGGATACCGGCGCAACTAACGTCCTTTCAGACGAAGCACTGAAACTCATCAACGACGGTAAGCCGGCCGAACGCGCCACGAGTTTTCTGGTCTACTCCGTCTATCAAAAATGGCATATGGCGCATCCCGAATGGCGCGTCCTCGAAAACATCAAGGCGCTAACCGGCAATTTCATGATAGAAGTGCCAACCGTAACGATCGGTGGTTACAAAGTTGGACCAGTCTGGTTTACAGTGCAACCTGATTTCGGGTTTCAGGCAGTGATGGGATCGATAACGGACAAACGCGTCAGCGGCGCGTTAGGTGGTTCAGCGTTGCATTACTTCCGCATGACGGTCGATTGGCCCAACGGGTTGGCGGTGTTTGAAAAATAGATGGAATGTTCAAGAACCTTCAATCCAATCATCGCTGGATAATTCAATACGCGGTTTTAACTCTCGCGCTCTTCGTTCCACTTCTCTGGTCCTTTCGTTACGTTAGAAATCTTTATCCATTCACCGTCTGGAACGTGATGATGGCGGGTGGCGATTTACAAACAGGACGCACTTACTCGGTGCTTCGCGGCGAAACTGTTTCCGGCGAGACGATCGACATTCCGGCAATCCACCTGACCAACGCTCTCTACGAACGCAATTGGACCATGGTGAATGCAACCATCGACAATCAGAGTTTTAATTTGCCCTCGATTCACCCGGCCAACGCCGAACTCCTGAAACAGAAGAGTACGGAAGGTCTAAAAATGGGTGAGCGCGTTCCCGATCTACTCGCCGCCTGGGGAAAACTCTACAACGATAAACTACCAGCCACTTCGCCGCGACGTTTGAAAGCAATTCGCCTCGATATGTATCGTTGGGCCAGTGGCGGTTATTCAAACTATTCAACCTTCGTGACCTCATGGCGTAAGGAACTCTAAAAAAGGCTGTTGCAAAAGTCACAATTCCAGTGGCGATGAGGTCAGTACCGTCACGCGGTAGCATCGGGTCAGCTCGATCTACGGGAACTAAGTCTCTTGCGCGACCCGACGCTACCGCGTTACGGTACTGACCTCATCGCCACAAAGATCGACTTTTGCTAAAGCGTCTAAACGCGTGACATCGCCAACCCAATACTCGTTTTTACATCGTCTCTTGAATGGCAGCGCTCTCTCGTTGGGAATTGTGCGTAGCATCGTTCACGGCACATTTCTGTTCGCCACTTTGATCACGTCTTACTTAGCGCTGGGCCAACTTCCCGTAACGATCCTCAGGCCCACGGGCTTAATGAAACTTTTGCCGTGGTCTTTCTACGATGCTCTTCTAACTCCCTCCGGAATGTTGGCGTTTAAGTGCCTGATGTTGCTGTCGCTCAGCTTGAGCACGATAGGACTGTTCAGTTCGTTTTCCACCAAGCTTTCGGTGCTGCTCGTACTTTTCTACGAAGGACTCGTCCGCAGTTTTGGACACTACAATCACGACGAGATGCTCGCGGTTTATTTGTTGGCGGTCCTTGCCTTTACTCCCTGCGGCGACTCGTTTTCATTGGACCACTGGCTTCGACGAAAAGAACCTGGACCATCGTCATTCAAGTATGGCTATCCGCTTTTGCTGATGCAGTTGTTGATGGCCTGGGTGTATTTCAGTTCGGCCCTCGTGAAGATTCGCGTCGCGGGTCTGAAGTATTTAAGTCCTGACAACTTACCGGTGTTGGCGATCATTCATTCGCTCGACAACCTTCACGACACCGCGTTTCGCTTCGCGTTCTGGTTACCACAAATTCGTGGCGTGCTTCCCTATTTGGTTGGCCTCGTGCTCGTTTGGGAGTTGTCGTTTCCGCTCGCAATCATCTGGCGACGCGCGCGTTGGTGGATACTTGGTTTTGGAATCTTGTTCCACGTGATGACGCTGTTGCTGATGAATATTTTCTTTCCTTATCAGCTTGTGATGTACCTGATTTTTGTGGATTGGGACAAAGTTGCGTATAGACTTCGAGCTTAGTTCACTCCGGTCTTTCTCTGCGTCTCTCTGCGTCTCTGTGTTGAAAATGAAGCTCCACTAATCGGATCTTAATTTCAACACAGAGAGACGCAGAGAAAACATTATTCACAAAGGCACCAAAAATCGTTTTAGTCTTTTGTGTCTTTGCGCCTTTGTGGTTAATTTCTCTCCATGAACTTCCAACCCCAAAACCCAAACTTCGCCACCGAAGTCCGCGACAGTTTTTCAAAGCAGCACGCCATGACTTTGATCGGCGCTGAAGTAGTCCGGGTCGAACCTGGCGAGGTCGATATCGCGTTACCGTTTCGCGCCGATCTCACGCAACAAGACGGTTTCATCCACGCAGGAATGATCGCCACTGTCGCCGATTCCGCCTGTGGTTACGCGGCCTTCACCTTAATGCCGCCAAATTCAAACGTCCTGGCCGTTGAATTCAAGTTGAACTTACTTCGACCAGCTAAGGGCTCGCGCTTTATTGCCGCCGCATCAGTCTTAAAAGCGGGTCGCACTCTGACCGTAGTTCGCGCCGATGTCTTTGCCGAGGAAAGTGATCGCAAACTGATCGCTACAATGACGGGAACGATGATGTGTTTGCCCAGAACGTAACGATCTTCGGGCTTTGATGTTTGGGGCGCGTGTAGCTGGCGGGGTATCATGAGTTCGATGTCTAATTCGGCGGCCCAAGTATTGCGCGATTCATTTGGAAGAACGATACGCGACCTGCGTGTTTCACTCACGGACCGCTGCAATTTCCGTTGCTTCTATTGTCTGCCTCACGGCGAACCGCCCATCGCTCCAAAAGAACAAATGCTCTCGTTTGAAGAGATCGAGACTGTTTGCGAGATCTTCGTTTCTTTGGGTATCGAGAAGATCAGGTTAACGGGCGGCGAACCAATGCTGCGCCGCGACATTGAAACGATAGTCGCCAAATTGGCGGACTTGAAGAAGTTCGGCCTGATCGATCTCGCCTTAACAACAAACGGTTACTTCTTACCTGACCGCGCCCAAGCACTGAAAGATATGGGTCTCGATCGCGTGACCATCAGCCTCGACAGCTTGAAACGCGATGTGTTCAAACGAATGACGGGCGTCGATGTGCTGGACAAAGTGCTCGAAGGCATTGCCGCCGCCAAAAAAGCCGGCCTTGATCCGATCAAGATCAATGCAGTGATTGTGCGTGGTCATAACGAAGATGAGGTGGCAGACTTCGCCGCGTTTGCGCGTGAGTATGACGTCAAGATGCGCTTCATCGAGTTTATGCCACTCGATTCAGGTCACGACTGGTCTCGCGCAGACGTCGTTTCAGGCAAAGAAATTCGCGAGCGGATCGAGGAACGTTTTGCGTTGGAAAGAGTTGATGTGTGGCGCGGTTCTGATACTTCTGCGCGTTATCATTTTGCCGACGGCGCACCTGGTGAAATAGGAATAATTGCGCCGGTCACCGAACCTTTTTGCGGGGCGTGTTCGCGAATCCGGCTCACTGCTGACGGACAAATCCGTACGTGCTTATTCTCGACAGTTGAACATTCGCTGCGCGACGTAGTCAGGAGTGGCGCATCGCGTCAGGAGATCATCGAGTTCATCGAATCAGTTGTGTACAAAAAAGAACCGCGTCACTTCATCAACGAGCCTCAATTCCAAATTCCCTCGCGAACGATGAGTTTTATCGGAGGCTAAACCGGCGCCTCATCGATCTCTTTTACTGTCCGCAAACCGGATTGCAGCGCACCCTGGATCCACGACGACGTGTTTGACAGATGTTCTCCGGCGAAATGAATACGGCCACCCTCGTCGGCCCCGCCGTTGTTAACAAACTCTCTTGGTCCAATAAAACTCCACGCGCCGCGCGACCATTCGTCTTCGAGCCAGCATTTCGTTGCGGCTGTTTCGAAGTTTGATCGCAATCCGGGAAACATTCCTTCAAGTTCGTCGAGCGTAGTTGAAACACGCTCACTCTCTTGCAGATTGGTGATGCGCTCGGCAATACCCGGACGCGCGTACGTCATCAGAATTCCTCTTGGTCCAGGTTGACTCCACGTTGGTTGCCAAATTTCGAGTCCGTTGTTCGGCAGCGCAAAACCATTCAATCCTTTTTCTTCCCAAAAGCGATTTCGTGTTTGCAGGTAAACGCGCGAGACCGCGGCATAGCGAGCGTGCTTGATTACGTCGAGCCGTCGGTCGCTTAACTGCGGCAACTCAATATTGCGCAAAACTGAAAACGGGATCGTACAAAGGAGTCGATCCGCGGAAAGAGTTTCCGGCGTCCCACCGTGAAGAAAGACCGCGCGAGCTGACTTCGCGTCCTGATCGATTTTAACTACCGGCGAGTTGTACCGAATCTTGTTGGCGAGTCGTTGGGCCAAAGCTTTCGGAAGCATGTCAGTGCCTCCCTTGATTTTTTGCCAACGGGCCGGGTCGCCGCCCATCTCACCGCCAAATCCGGCGCCGAGCGCGCGAGTGTAATCAGTAGTCGGTCCCTGGCGCCTCCCCGCGTTATCAAACGTCAAGACAGAACCTTGCGGCGGATACATCGGTTCGAGTCCGACGTTGAACAACTTTGCATACTTGAGAGTTAAGTCGTGGTTGTCAGGAATACGCGCGGCGCCGGCTTCCGCGAACAGGCCATCGGAAAAGGGTTCGCGAATTGTGTGACAACGACCGCCGGGTCGCGTTCGTGCTTCAAGAATCGTTACGTCGTGACCGAGTTGAGTGAGTTCATAAGCCGCGACTAGTCCGGCCATCCCGGCGCCCAGGATCAGGACCTTCTTAGGAGCACTCTTAACTGAGGCGTAGCTCAGCAGATCCGGTTTGATGAGTGTGGCGCCGGCCGCCGCAACAACAGAGCGATAGAGGAATTGTCGACGATTGAGGGGCATATCTTCCTTTAGGAGCGCAGGCGTCCTCGCCTGCCCGCGTCGAATACAACCTAGCTCATTGCGAAGCCGGCAGGCGAGGACGCCTGCGCTCCTATTTACCTGCGTCCGCGTTTTCTTGAAGTCTTCGATTTCGAACTCTTCGATTTCGATGCCTTGTGCGACGGCGCCGGTTTTGAAACTGTACGCTTCACCGGCGTCGCAGGTTGCGTCGACGTTGCTGGATTTTCGGGTGGCCTCGCCGGCATATCAGCCTTCGCAAAACGGGGCAGCAGTGAGTCGGCCATTGCCAGGCGATAGACTGCCCACGCCATCACCATCGCGTTTGTCTTCACATCGCCTTCAAGTATTCGTTCATAAGTGTCGAGATTCGTATGCCAGGTGTTGCTCTGATACTCAATCGAATCCTGGCCCATCCCGATGCCCGGCATTCCCGCATTACTAAACGAAGTGTTGTCAGATCCGCCAAGCGCACGACTGCGTGAAGCCACGGCGCCAACCACGCCATCATCTTTGAACGGCGCCAGGATCTCGCGCACGATGTCGGCGCCTTCCGCAGGACCAAACACGCCGGCGCCCCGCACACGTCCTGTTCCCGAATCGATGTTGAAATAACCACCAAACTTTTCATAACCCGGTTTCGGATCCTCGGCTGAGCCGAAGTGTTCCTTCACATAAGCCTGCGATCCCAGCAGTCCTTCTTCTTCGCCACTCCAAAGCGCCACGCGAATCGTGCGGCGTGGTTTCACGCCAAGCGTTTTAAGTATGCGCGCAGCTTCCATCATGATCGCGCAACCGATCGCATTGTCAGTGGCGCCGGTTGCTGCGTGCCATGAATCGAGGTGGCCGCCTAACATGATCACTTCGTCAGCTTTGTCGCTGCCGGGAATTTCCGCGACTGTGTTGTAAGACGTCGTGCCTTCCGGATAGACCTTGTTTACGATGTTGAATTCCAACGTGACATCTGTCCCATCAGCAAGGATGCGGGTGATGCGACCAAAGTCTTCATTGCTCATCACAACCGTCGGAATAGCTTTGTTAACGTCAAAGGTCCGATTATTAAAAGCACGAATCTGACGAAACTCCCGACCCGCATCGTTAACCCGAACTACCGCGCCGCTATCACGAAGAAATAGATCCAGTTGTTCGGCTACCTGGGCATTTGTTAATGGCTTTGGCGCATTTGGATCGGGTGTTGGTGTCGGAGATGGGCCAGGAAAATTAAAAGGCCGCGGGTTTGGACCATAACGTTGCTGCGCCTGCTCATCGGAAAGACGTTTCGCCGGCGGATTCAAGTTAACGGGAATGATCGTTTGTTTACCAATCAACACGATCTTTCCTTTCACGCGCGATTTTTGTCCGGCGAAAAATGACGACAACTGTTCCTGCGACGGTCTTTCCGGAAGAACAAGTTGAACGGCATTGGCGGTGACAGTTCCTTTGGTGCTGGGCGTCCACGACAACACTTCACAGACAAGCGGATCTTTGACTGGCGCGATAATGTGCGCGGTGAGTCGTTCGTTTAACCAACCCGGATGTCCGAAGTTCCAGGGCTCGAGATGTCCATTTTCCAAACCCCAGGCGGTCATTTGCTTGATGGCCCACTCGGCGGCGTTCTTATGATTGGGCGAACCAGTCAAACGTGGTCCATAAACATCCGTAAGCATGTGCATCGTTTTCATGATCTGCGAGTTGTCCATCGCTTCTTTACGAATGCGAGCTAACAGATCGGCGTTTCCGTTTTGAGCGAGTACAGGCAGGGAAACAAGCGACAGAATTAGAGCAAGAGCAGTGACTCTGCGAATGAGCATTAATTTGTCTCCGTGGACTTCAGGTGTGATCGCGAACGCCGGGATTATACAAGGTAGGAAACACGAAAAGGTAGTGAGGTATGAAGGCACACGCTTTGCCAAGCGGAGTATTCGGTTCTAGAATCGATTCTGAAGTTTGAAAACAGAATTTGTTCGGGGGAGCCGCACGGCTGAGAGTCTAGTTATTTAAGATTGCGGATTGCCTATTTCAGATTGAGACCATTTTCAATCTGAAATCTTAAATCGGAAATCTGAAATACTGGAGACCCCTTGAACCTGATACGGCTAGTACCGTCGAAGGGAGAAACAGCAGCGACCGTTCCGAACCTTATTGCCGGTAGGAGCGGTTTTTGTTTTTGCGTTGAAGAATTTTATGCCGTTCTCTGCTGAAGAGTATTTTTGTTTTCGTTGCGGTGCTAAGTACAACTGGGGAGATCTGACCACTTCTCGCGCAGGCAATCTGCTTTGTCTCCGCTGTGTCGAGCAACTTGAAAATGAACCAGTTCGCAAGTGTCCGGTTGATGGAACTGAGATGAAGAAGCAGCGAGTACTCGACAAGTTTATGGTCGATCGGTGTCCCGAGTGTGGTGGCACCTGGTTCGACAAGGGTGAACTTAAAGTTGTTCAGAAAGCAGCCTATGAGGCTGGCAAGAACGACATTTCGGATTTTGAAGCTTTGTTCCTGCGTTAATGAAGTCAAGGAGATCGTTGATATGAGTGCTACTCAACCAAAACCCATGCCGGCAGATGCCGAATTACCAAACTCACGTCGCGTTTATGTGAATGGACAACAACCCGGCGTAAGTGTGCCGTTTCGGGAGATCACTCAAACTCCAACGCGAAATTTTGATAACACCCTGATCGACAATCCTCCCGTTCGCGTTTACGACACGAGTGGACCATGGGGCGATCCATCGATTAAGTGTGACGTCACTCAAGGCCTCGCCGCACTCAGACGAGAGTGGATTGTCGATCGTGGTGACGTCGAAGAATATGAAGGACGCGAACGCAAACCGATCGACGATGGCTATTTGACCTTCGCCGCTGCAGACAAAGCGCGGATTAAAGATGTCGGCAAATTGGAAGACTTTCCGACTTTGCGTCGCAATTCGTTGCGCGCGAAATCAGGCGCCTGTGTCACGCAATTACACTACGCGCGCAAAGGCATCATCACTCCCGAAATGGAGTTCATCGCAATTCGTGAAAACCTCGGACGCTCGCTGGCAGTAGCGCCATCAGACGATCGTTCCTCAGTCTTTCATCAACACAAAGGCCAATCGTTCGGCGCTACGATTCCATCAGTTGTAACTCCGGAATTCGTGCGTGAAGAAGTTGCGCGTGGCCGCGCGATCATTCCCGCCAACATCAATCACCCCGAGTCGGAACCAATGATTATTGGGCGCAACTTTCTGGTGAAGATTAATGCGAACATTGGTAACTCGGCAGTTGCTTCGTCAATCGAAGAAGAAGTCGACAAAATGCGCTGGTCCATTCGTTGTGGATCAGACACGGTGATGGATCTATCAACGGGTAAGAACATTCACGCCACGCGCGAATGGATCTTACGCAACTCTCCTGTACCAATCGGGACAGTGCCAATCTACCAGGCACTGGAAAAAGTTGGCGGCAAAGCGGAGGAGTTGACGTGGGAGATCTTTCGCGACACGTTGATTGAACAAGCAGAACAGGGTGTTGATTACTTCACGATCCACGCTGGGGTGCGGCTGCCTTATGTGCCGCTAACGGCTAAACGCACCACGGGCATTGTAAGTCGCGGTGGATCGATCATGGCCAAGTGGTGTCTCGCGCATCATGAAGAAAGTTTTCTCTATACGCACTTCCGCGACATCTGCGACATCATGGCCGCCTACGACGTTTCGTTTTCACTCGGTGATGGACTGCGCCCCGGATCGATTGCCGATGCAAACGATGAAGCGCAGTTTGCCGAACTCGAAACACTTGGCGAGTTAACGAAGATTGCGTGGGAGTACGACTGCCAGGTGATGATTGAGGGACCGGGCCATGTTCCGATGCACTTGATTAAAGAGAACATGGACAAGCAGCTCGAGACTTGTCACGAAGCGCCTTTCTACACGCTTGGACCACTCACGACTGACATCGCACCTGGCTACGATCACATTACTTCGGCGATCGGCGCCGCGATGATCGGCTGGTTTGGAACAGCGATGCTTTGTTATGTAACGCCCAAGGAGCATCTCGGACTGCCAAATAAGAAAGACGTGAAAGACGGAGTAGTTGCTTACAAACTCGCGGCGCACGCTGCTGATTTAGCGAAGGGACATCCGGGCGCGCAGTATCGCGACAATGCATTGTCGAAAGCGCGTTTCGAGTTCCGGTGGGAAGACCAGTTCAACTTGTCACTTGATCCCGAGATTGCGCGTGAATATCACGACGAGACGTTACCGCAGGAAGGCGCGAAGCTGGCCCATTTCTGTTCGATGTGTGGCCCACACTTCTGTTCAATGAAGATCACGCAAGACGTCCGCGAATATGCCGCCCAAAAAGCGATCGACGAACAGGCCGCGTTGGCTGTGGGAATGAAGGAGAAGGCGGAGGAGTTTGTTTCAACTGGCGGTGAGGTTTATCAATCAATAAAAAGATAGACGCCTTTGCAAGAGTCTATCTTGGATGGTAATGAGGTAAGTACCGTAACGCGGTAGCGTCGGGTCTCACAAGAAGACCAAAC
>DATDMC010000085.1:0-33363 GCA_036518995.1 Pyrinomonadaceae bacterium
AAGATCTTAAAGTAGTCCTATTTTAACGTCGGCAGGCGAGGACGCCTGCGCTCCTAACAATCTGCAATCTGAAATCTGAAATCTGCAATCACCTCGGTTCTTCGTCATCGCCGACAACACTTTCTGTGTTAGACAACTGCATCGTGAGTGTCAGCGGTTTGTAGTCAAACGCTTTTGGACCACCGCGGCTGTTTTGAATTAACATCACGAGGTAGTCCTGGTTTTCTCTAAAACGCGTGACGCTGCCGCGCTGATTGAAAATGACAAAGAGCAGAATCTCGCCATTTGCCGCTCTCATTTGTCCCACTAATGCGCTCGCTCCGCCGTCAGTCCGCACAAGTGTGCCGGTTTTAGCGATTACACTGCCACGCCACGCTGGTCCGGTAAATCGTTCCTGCAACGTGCCAGGATCGATTCCCGCGACGGGCAATATATCGGAGGGCGATAGATGGTTCTTTTGCAATTCGAGTCGGAGGGCGCGATAGATTTTCATCATCACTCGCGGCGAAATGCGATTGACGCCGAGTCCGCTTAACGTGGACAACCTGATCTCATCTGGTCCAAGTCCGAGCAAACTAGTCAACTGTTGAGCTACGGAATCAGGACCGCCCAGACTTTCGCCAATTCGGGCCGCCATGAAGTTGTTTGAGTAGCACAACAGCACTTTCAGAATGTCGACGAGCCGGCTCGATTTTTGAGTGAGTAGCAGCCTGGCGTTTGGCGCTACGGGCCCAACCGAAGTTGCACCCATCACCGCAACCGACGGATTCGATTGCAACGCAGCCTGATCCTGCAAAAGAGTTCGTTCGTAATTCCACGCCCTGGTTGCTTCCGCGTATCGAAGTGTCGAATCAAGCGTGTCGTAGAGCGCATTGCCGGAAGCACTCGCCGATGAACTGAAATTCATCGTGAAACTGGGCGAGACGACCAGATTTCCGGTTACGGTTTTAATCCCGAGGCCATTTAGTTCTCGTGCCAACAACACTGCGTGCTCGTAATGAAAAGAAGGATCGCGGCCAGAGATGTAAAGATTGCCGGTCAAAGTTCCGGTGGCTTTGTCGAGCACGCCGTCCGTCCAAACACCCGTGGCAAAGCGATGCTGTGGTCCTAAGGTCCGTAGTGCAACGAGTGAAGTAGCGAGTTTGACTGCTGAAGCCGGGTTGAATTGTTGATCGGCAAATTGTGAGGCGACGACTTTTCCTGACAATGTTTCCACCAGCACACCTTGTACTCCATAGAGTGGACGAACTTCATTGATGTTTGGCGAAGGTGATGGACTGGGAGATGGAGACGATGGGACGTTGATAATGACTAAGCCTGGTTTTGGCGACGGCGAAGGTGTTTGGCCAAGCACGAATGACGAGGCGACCGCAATCATGATCACAGAATTGAAAAGTGAAACGATCAGTCGTGTTGGTTGTCTTCTCATCGTGGCCTGAGCAGTCGTCATCTGGAATTTGTGAGGGAGAGCAAAATTTTTGATGCCTAAGAACTGCGTGAGGATGCAGCTCGCGCAGGACTCTGCCTCGCGAAAAACATAATAGCAAGTTGGAGGGGATTGGAGAGAAGAAAAGCTGGAGAGCCACTGCTGGTATTTCTCTGCGTCTCTGCGTACTCAGCGTCTCTGTGTTAAACCCGGCGCTCGTCTATTCGCACCTCAATTCAACACAGAGACGCCGAGTACGCAGAGACGCAGAGAAATACCAGCGAGCGGATCACCGCTTCACCCACTCTCCCCGTCTCCCACTCACCCCATCTCCCACTCTCCGTTTCGCTTAAAACACCTGTCGGAAAGCAGTCGGCTCAATATATTGGAACTGCGGAGTGCCGGGCGGCAGTTTATTTGGATCTCGATACGTTACGTCGAACGCCCAGTTTCGATCCGGCGCACCGTAAATAGTCGAATCAGCGTTGTAGGGCCCGAGCGCCTGAGTGGAGTGATAGAGCGGAATCAGCGAACCAACCAGATTCCAACGTTGGCCACCCCAATCTTCAAGGAAGCGCGGGAAGTTGTGCATGCCGCCATTAAGACGTGACTCGCTATTCGGACTGCTGTTGCCGGCGTCTGGACTCGCGAACAAAGCGCTTAAATTATTCCCCGCGATGATGGCCGTTCTTACCGCAGTTTCATCGGCGACAGCCGCCTTGTAATCGGCTTTACGTTTGCCGAGGTCTCCCGGATGCATCGCACTCGACGCGTCAAACCAGTTTTTTGACAACGCGAAGAAGGCGTCACACACAACTGAGGCCGGAACCTGATCGCCGAGGTAGTGATAAGTTTGGCTGGCGTCGTTCAACGTAGCGCCGCCGTCGGGCTGACCGTTAATGCCGCTGGTGTTGTAGTTGCCCCAAACATAGACCATGTTTTCTGAGGCGATTGTGATCCCTTTGGTGGCTGAAAGTTTTCCGGTTGCGCCTGACACAACCAGATCTTCACCATTGAACAGGCGCACTGAGCGACGAAAGTAGTTGCTGGAATTGGTCCACGCTGCGCAAGTTTTGGCGCGGGCCGTGTCGTCACTAGTCGAGGTTCCCGACAGCGCAGCCGGATCCGGCAATTCATTCGTGTCTTTCTGTAACGTTCCCTTTTTTGGATTGCCACTGCCATCCGCCAGCGCGTCAATCACATCTTCGCCGCCGTCGAGAACGTTGTTTGGTCCATAGATGTCTTCGTTGTCGACCAAACCATTTGTCGTGGAGAGCGTGGCTCCGGTGTTGTCTCTTTCCGACTTAACACGATCGCCGCGACGATCTGAGACGTAAACAATGTAGCCGTTCGTGCCGTCAATGTTTGTGCTGACGGCGTTACTGCCGGCAAGTAGCGTGGTGTCGTAAACACCATCAACCCAGCGGACGAGATTGCGCATGTTGACATCGATAACGCTCATCATGCCGCGTTCATAGATCTTCGTGCCGTCCAGATCGGAAGTGATGCGCCCTTCGCGGACGTTGTAGATATTGATCGGAACGATACTGTTCCAATTGCCGGCGGACGCCGGTGAATCGGCACGAACCGGTTGTCCGGTTATATCGTCTGCCACGCCCGTCAAATAGCCGATGCTGCCATCCTGAGTAGGCACGCCACCCGTCGTTTTGATCTGCCCGTCAGCGCCCCAATATTTACTGAGCACGTAGTTCAGGTAGTTGTTGTTGCCATCCTGATCGCGTCCACCCTGCAGAAAACCAGCCCATAACGGCCGCTGCAAATTAATAATGGCGTTGGGTTCGCCTTCGGTCATTCCCATGCTCAGTATCTGCGTGGTTACGTCGTAAGCAGTACCGTTTGGCGCCACGATTTCGATCAGGATCTTTCCACTGATACCAGCGCCGGCTGGGATCTTCACGCCGTTGGCCGAGGTTGCTTGCGTGCTCTTGATACCTCGAACTGTATCGGCGTTTGATCCAGTCGCAGAACCTTGTTTGACTGCCGTCGACGTTGTGTCTGTGTAAGCGCCAAGATCGCTGACGCGCCAGAGTGCTTTGCCTGTCGATGCACCGACCGGAAGCGCGACCGGATTAAAAGTTGACAGGTTTAGGCCTCTGCCCGTGGGAATGCCTTCCGCTCCGCCACCTGTTTCGTCGTCGATCAAGATTCGAATCTGCGCTTTCGAGTGATAGCGCGACTCGCTCAATGTCTGATTGTCGTTGGGCATACGACGCTTGATGATCTCGCGGGTAGCATTGCCATCAAGCTGCATTGGTAACAGCAATGGCGAAATGCCAGTTGTCCTGGTTTGCACCTGACCGCCAAACTGGTTCGGGACTCCAGCCTGGGCAGCCGCCGTTGAGGTGTTCCAACTAGCGTTGTTGGTACCATCGGGCGAACCGGGGAAGTATCCACGTTGGCCCACCACCGCGGAGGTGAAATTTGGACCATTAAAGACACTGCCCTGTGTCATGTCTACAGTTACGCTGCCGACCTGGACCTGCACACCGTTATCGTGTGCTTTACCATTACGCATTACATCGTGAACGATTTCGTTCGCCGTCGTTACTTTGTCGAGAAACTTAACATTACCGCTCAAATAGAGATTGCCGTTGGCGTGAATACGACCATTGAAGATGAACTCCGGACCAGGATGGATCTCCATGTCGTCATTGCTGAACATACCAAACTGAAAAATCGGAATCAGGTAGTTGTTCATGTTTCGGGTCAGACTCACCTGCGCTCCATTTTTGGAGGTTGTGGTATTAGTCAGTACCCACGGCTCAATGCTGGCACTCAGTCCTCTGAATGGACCATTCGGAATTGTTACTTGCGGATAGGCAGTGTTTCCGATTCCCTGTGACGCGCGCATCGCAGCCAGTTCATCGTTGTCGACTCCGATGGTTTGACTGATCGTAAATCCTTCCGTGACGAGTTCCGGTGGTGGCGAACTTTGAATTGAAGTCAGTTGGGCACTGGTCGGTCGTGATGTGCGTGAAAAGAGAGCGCTAAAGTCAGTTGTCATCTTTTCGATTCCAGCGGAGCCGGCATAGAACGTCTGTGTTCGTTGCAGGTCACTGCCGGCAATTTTCGATTCCGTGTTCACTACTGCCAACACGCTCATCGAGATCGCCGCGAGAATGGCCATCAAAAAGATAGCGGTCGCCAAAGCGGCGCCGCTTTCATTAGAAAATTTTGGTTTGGGTGACTTTGCGATCATTTCAAACTTCTCCGCACGATAACTGCACCGCCTTAGTCAGGCTGCAGAGCTTGTCGGAACTGCATATTGCGAATACTTGTGCTCGTGGTGCTCGTCAGTTGTTGCTGTTGCTTGGTAGCAATCGCGTGAGGTGTTTCAACTGTCAACGTAACTTCGGCCTGACGCACGGCGAGTTGTTGGGTCGAATTGGAAAGTTGGGCAACTGGCTGAACGACATTTCCGTCTGCGCCACGCAGATTTAGAAAATAGCGAAACTGCAGGCTCATCACGTGTTCAGCGACTACTGAATCGCGAAAAGCCGCGCCTTTAACACCGAAGGCGCGACGGACGAGGAGACCATTCGAGTTGATGAAATAGTGAACGATCAGCATGCGCATCAATGACGTCGGCAGAGTTCCACCGCCCGAGACGGTATTGATCATTCCGCCACTGCCCGTGACGTTTAATCCCAGCGCATCGCCACTAGCAAAGGTCAATTTAGGAGCGGGTCCGCCGGTAATTCCCGTGATGGCCCCGAAAGTTCCCCCGGATGACGAAGTCAAAAAATAGATTTCGCCGGAGGTGAATTTCGACGTGTCGGCGGTCGAGATGCTGATTTGACTGCCACTCGCATTAATGGCCGAGGCGGCGAGTGCGATTGGCGTGAAGCTGTTGTCCAACTCCAACATGGAAATGCGATCCGTTAGTGCCGGAGTCGCGCGAACAGTCACCGACGGACTTGTGTTCTTGACCACCGTGGCGGCCGGAACATTGTTATCTGAATTGATCAGCGCAAGGTTGACGTAACCAGGCGTGCCCGGGTTATCAAAAGCACTAACAGACAGATAGTTGGTGACGAATGCTTTGGGAACTAAGATGCGATTGATGCTGTTAAGACCGTCGCCGGCATTGATCAGATCACGGTTAAGGTATTCCTGAGAATTGCGCAGGCTCTGTTGCGCGTCCGTCATCTCGTAGGTTGTAGTGCCAACTTTTATCGAGTCGCGCATGAGAGCAAAGATGGCGCCGGTAATTACGGCCATCACTCCCATCGCGACTATAAGTTCCGCGATCGAGAAACCACCCTGGTTAGTTTTAGGTCTACTGCTGTTCATTGCTATCTCAGGTAATTACTGTGGGTGTTGTCGTTCAGGTAACTGACGCCAACCAGTTCTTTTCTTACGCCGCCGTTTGCGGAGTAACGCAGCGTGACTTGAATCCGCTTTAGTTGATTACTCAGGTTGGTGATGACTATCTCGCGTGAATAGCCAACGCGAATCAAATTTGTATTGGTGAAATCGTCCCCGGTCCCATAGACGCCATCGGCGCCGGCATCGATCAAAT
The DNA here is from genome assembly GCA_036518995.1 of Pyrinomonadaceae bacterium. Lineage (GTDB taxonomy): Bacteria > Acidobacteriota > Blastocatellia > Pyrinomonadales > Pyrinomonadaceae > PSRF01. The sequence continues at coordinate 5,970 of DATDMC010000085.1, forward strand.
CGTCGGAGGTCCCGAAGATTCCATCCGGACCAGGATTAGTTGAGACATCATTGAAGCCGGTCGGAAAGCCGGCAAATGTTCCGCCCCCGGAGTTGTCAACATTTCCCGTATTGGCGATTTGGCCAAACGTTAACTGGCCATTGTTACGAAGCGTCTCCATCTGCTCGAGCACGGAAACTACCAGCAGCTTTGTGTTCGTCACACCTCGACCGCTGTTGCTGACCATCAACGCATAGCCGATCGTCGACGCCACGCCGAGTAGCGCTACGGATAGGACCATCATCGCCACCACTGTTTCGAGCAACGTAAATCCAGCGCTGCTTGAATCATCGGTGGTCTTGCGTGATCGATTATTCCTTGTAGGTGTTTGAGCCGGAGTCATATTTCCAGAGCTTAATTCGGCCCGCCGATCCGAGTACTGAAATAGCTGACGCGGTCTCATTGGGAATTTTGCCGTTGTACATGAAAATGCCGAAGTCGGTTGGACTGCCACTGGCATCCACAACGGAACCATCAGGTTGGAAGGTGATATTGATCTTGGCGCTGGTTAAGTTTGACTTGGAAACGCCATCGGAAAGTGAACCAGTAGGAAGGCCAGTGGGAATTCCGTAGCTTACTTCGGAGGCCGCGAGACCCTGTTGAGTCAGCACGCTGGTGAGGGCCACCACGCTACCGGAATTGTTTGGATAGTTCGTATCATTCAAGACGGTCGCACCAGTAGCGTTGTTATCGATGACGGTAATGGTCTTGGCCGTGTTGTCGTATTGAAAAGTGTACGAGGACCTTTCCGACATTGCTTTTTGACGAGCATAACGGAGTTGAGTAACGATCTCGCGCATCACGCCTGCCGATCTGTAAAGACGTCGTTGAGCGGCAAGTTGGGGAATAGCGACAGCGGTCATGATGCCAATCATGGCGACCACAATGAGCAATTCGATAAACGAGAATCCTGCATCCCCTTGTTCGTTCACCCTCTTTGTTTTATTTCCCTTGATCAACATAATGGTTTCGCAAACAGTGCGTCCCGCGGTTCTCACAACAAGGACTGTGCCAATGTGCTTCACTTCAAGCTGTTAAGAAGATTCATGTCCGGAGAAGTCAGCGTGATTAGATCGGTCATTCAGGATGAACGACCACTGTCAGAATGAACTCGTTGACAATGTTTCTCAGCCACCCCTAGAATCGCGTCATTGACAAACTACAGTGCAACGCAATCAAGAACCGGTCACAGTCAAAAGAGTGGTTGCCACTCACCGAGCCAGAAGACGAGAGATTAAAAAGAAGCTCGGTGAGTTTGAAGAAGTTTGGCGTAAAGGAACTGACGCCAGACTTTGGGAAGAACTTGCCTTCTGTATTTTTACAGCAGGCGCGTCCGCTCGAATGGGTCTTAATTCTGTCGAAGCAGTGAGGTCGTTACTGCTTGATGGAGAGCCCGAAGAGATGACCTTGGCTTTGCAGGAAGCCGGCGCTCATCGTTTCCCCGTCGCACGGCCTCAATACATAGTTACCACAAGAGCCTATTTTCGTGCAAATTTTGATATGAGACTGCGTAAGCGTTTACGTAGTTTCCGCGACCCATTGGAACGACGCGATTGGCTCGCCCAGGAAAAGCAGATCAAAGGACTCGGCTACAAGGAATCGAGCCATTTCCTGAGGAATATTGGCGTAAAAGGACACGCGATCCTCGATAAGCATGTGCTGCGATGTTTGACTGAAGTTGGTGTGCTCGACTCTCCAAAACCGCCTTCTACGAGGAAAGTTTACCTGGAGACTGAACAGAAATTTTTGGAGTTTGCCCGCGACATTAAGGTGAATGGTGACGAACTGGACCTGGTGCTCTGGTCAATGAAGACGGGCGAAATACTTAAATAGCATGAGAGAAACCTCCCCATATCGAATTGAGAACTATTCACTGAGAAGGTGACTTATGTGGTCTCGAAAAAGATCGGGCTTTCGTAAACTGGCGGCCTCGTTAGTGGCCGCCTTTGTAATTCTTATTGCCGGCTCGTCGACTTTCGCCTCGGCTAACTCGAAAGCCGTCGACAGGGGAAACAAAGCTATTAAGAAAGGTGATTACGAGACCGCTGAAAAGATCTTTCGCGATCTCCTGGCCAAAGACAATCACGATAAAGATGCGCGTCTCGGTTTAAGTTTCACTCTCTTCAAGGAGCGAAATCTACAGGGCGCCTACGACAACGCCGCCCGGGTCATCATGCTTGATCCGTTGTCGGCCCGCGCGCACGCTTTATTAGGCGCCGCGATCCTGGGCGCTGGGGAGTTTCGCCTCTCTGTGGAGGAATTCCGCACCGCTCTTTCCATCAACGATCAGGAAGCCCTCGCGATCGCCGGACTGGCCATGGTCGATTTTTATGAAAACCGATTGCCCTCGTGTCTCGCCGGTTTGCGTAAAGCCGTTAACCTCGATTCGGAAGAGCCTGACTACGTTTTTAATTTAGGACAAGCTGCGGCGCGAAGTGAAAAATACCAGGAGGCCGCCGACGCTTACGAACGTTTTCTGGTGATCGCGCCCAAGACTGATATCGATCGCCGCGAGCGTATCACCGGGTTAATCGATTTTCTTCGTTATCTTGGAAAACAAGGAGCGCTCTACGTTCCAATGTCCGGGACTCGCACTTCACTCACGTTTGAATCCTTCGACAATCGTCCGATTCTTACCGTCCGTTTGAATGGCGAGAAACAAACTTTCAGATTTGTTCTCGACACCGGATCGGGAATGTCAGTTATTTCTGACGAGACGGCGAAGCGACTGGGAATCAAACCTGTTGCCCGCGGTGGCATGGCCCGCGCCGTTGGTGGCGGTGGTAAGTTTGAGATCGTTTATGGCTATCTTCATTCGATCGAGATTGGCGATGTCGGTGTTGAGAACGTTCCGATTTACATCCGAAAATTTTTCGACACTAATATACCGGTAGATGGTTACCTGGGTTTGTCGGTAGTTTCGAAGTTCCTTGCTTCGATAGATTATCAAAGGCGCCAGATCAGTTTCTTGAAGCAGAACCAGTCTGAGGTAGTTGAGTCGTGGACCACAGTAAAGCGTGGTGAATCTGCCCAGGCCTTGTTGCCTTTGTTGCCTGACGATCCGACTATCGAAGTGCCGTTGCGCACAACGTCGAGTGGCTTTTTGAGTGGTGAAGTTGTTTTGGAAGGTTTTGATAAACCAGTAAACTTTATTATCGATACGGCAGCGAGTATCACCGTGGTATCTGAAAAACTTTCACAGCAGGAACAGCTCCTGGATCTTTTGCAGCCTTCGAAGATGAGAGTTTTTGGCGCCGCGGGCGTGACGGAAGATGTGAAGTTGTTGGAGCTGCCAAAACTTAGTTTGGGTTTGTCGAAACTTGAGAAGATTAACGCCGCGGTTTTGGATCTTGAACCTGTTAACGAAACAGCCGGCTTCACGCAAAGCGGAATTCTCGGCGGAAACTTTTTAAAGAATTTCCATGTCTATTTTGACTTCGCGCGTGGTTCAATTCGTCTGCAACCGTTGAATCAAAAGCCGAGAGTGGAAAATAGTAATCCTGAAGTAGTATCAACTCCATGAAGCAGAATCTTTACTTAGAGACTTCGGTAATTGGCGCATACCTTGATAACGGAGAACCCTTTCGTCGTGATTTGACGATTCGTTGGTGGGAACACGAGATGCCCGATTATCGCGCGGTGGTTTCTCCGTTAGTGAGCGCCGAGTTGAGTCGCTTGAAAGACCCACATCGCGCTTCCTATCTTAAACTCTTGGAGGGACTGGAACAGGTTGAGCTGACTGACGAGGCTGCGATCCTCGCGGACGGTTATATTTCGCGCGGGATTTTTCATCGTAAGTACATCGCGGATGCGTTACACGTTGCGATCGCTTCGTTCCACAAGATCGATTATTTAGTAACGTGGAATTTCGGCCACCTTGCGAATGTGCGACGCCAGGCGCGCATTCGTTTATTCAACACTGCGGCAGGTTTCTATGTTCCAATGATCGTGACGCCGGAGTTTTTAGTTTCGGAAGCAACCGAAAGGAATACTATTTAAGATTTCAGATTGCAGATTGCAGATTGGCAATGAGGTCAGTACCGTAACGCGGTAGCGTCGGGTTGCTTAGTTGCAATAGTCATCTGATATTAAACGGACCCGACGCTACCGCGTTACGGTACTGACTTCATCGTCACTTGAAATAGTGAACCCTAAGCAAGCGATCAATCTGAAATCTGAAATCGGCAATCTTAAATAACAATGTATCGTCGTCCTAAATTTCTTGAAGTGCTGCACGCGATTCGCGAAGAGATGTCGCGTGACGCTGACTATGATGTTGATCTATTTACCGAGATGGTCCGATCGGGATCCAAACCACAACATGGTCCTGAACGAGTGATTAGAGGATTCAAGTCGCGAGCTCCCAAAGCAGAAAGCACTAACACCAAGCCAACAAAACGTAGACAGAGGAAGCGCTCCGCGTAATAATATGTGCAACGAGCAAAGTGCGAAGTGCAGAGAGCAAGCTGAGAACTAAGATCAAAGTTCAAAGCACAAAAGGACGAAGCGAATAGTGAATAGTCGATCGTGAAATAGTAATGGTGGATAGTCGTAGTAAAAACACCATTAACGATTTACGACTTACGATTCACCATTTGAACGATCAAAGAGCTACGAGTTGTAAGTCATCATGAATCCTACTTTCGAAACTATCGGGTTAGAAGTATCCAGCGAGAAGGCTTTCAACTACCTCGCTGAACGCGCAGGTGATCAAGGTGAAGCCACGCAACTTAATCGACGAGGCGCGGTCCTGCACGGACGTTGTTGGAAGCTTGGCGAAGGACTGGAAGTTTGGACCGTGCTTTACGAATCAGGTAGTGGCGATGTGTTCTATGCCGATTGTCGCCCCGGATTTCGGGCCCGCTACATTCAAACGATCACACCCTGGGCGCTGACTGAATACGATGAGGAAGGCGAAGCTGTCATTCATGGTTATCGCCAGGGAACTGATTGTGAGGTTTTGTTTGAACTGCAAAATCTTACTGAAGTAGGTCCGGCTGGCTTTCGCGCGCAGGAGTTACACATTGGTCTTTGCGGTCTCGCGTATCGCGCTCGCGTGCGTAAGACAAGGACCAAAACGCGCTGGACGCCGTTGGAAAAAGCCGCGCCGGCCCGGGCCGCGCATGAAAACGATTGGAGTCTTTCCGGGCATGTCATCGCGTTCAAACCATTGCGCAATCCACTGACTGGTGGTGAGTTGTTCTGGATTCATTTGGATCTGGAACGCATCAAGCTTGAAGTGCTGGTAAACAAACGCGCGCTGCGTGGCGACGAATTGAAAGTGGGCGCATCACTCGACGCAGAAGTTTGGTTGCAGGGACATGTGCTTGACGACAATGCGTTGCGTTCGCGCTATGAAGGTGTTGATTCCGCTTACTCACTTGCCAGCTTCTGGTCCAGTTTGAAGAGGAAAAATTAGTCGCAGTATGTCCGATATGCCTCAGAGGCTTCTGCAAAAATCACAATTCTAGTGGCGATGAGGTCAGTACCGTAACGCGGTAGCGTCGGGTCAGCTTGATTTTGTGGGCCCAAATTCTCGAGCGACCCGACGCTACAGCGTTACGGTACTGACCTCATTGCCACAAAAGATCAATTTGCAAAAAAGCTCCTTCAGCTTGTCGTGACTTTACTTAATTAAAACCAGACTTCGAATCGCTAGCGTCACGACAAGCTGAAGTATATCGGACATTATGAAACGCGCTCTGGTTGTTGCTCTTCTGGCCCTCACGATTATTCTGGCCGCATACTTCGTAAACCGTTATTGGATTCATCGTTACGATGCGTTGATTGCGCAACAGGCGTCGATCTATCGCGTCGATCCTGATCTCGTGTGGAGCATCATTTACGAAGAGACCTATTTCAGCCCGTGGAAAGTTGGTCAGGCAGGTGAGATTGGCCTGATGCAAGTGACGCCGACAGTGGCAAAGGAATGGGCCAGTGAAACCGGTATGCGCGAATTCGAAAAACAGATGGCTTCAGATCCAAAGAGCTTTCTGCACGATCCCGAACACAATATTCAGATCGGTTGCTGGTATCTGGAGAAGATTCACGAGCAGTTTCAGGACAGTCCTGACGCGGAAGCCCGCATGGTGGCGGCGTACAATGCTGGTCCAAGTCGCGCGGTAGAATGGAACAAAGTTGGACCAGATGGTAAAGCCTTAACGGCTGCGGAGTTTATTAAACGCATCGACATCCCTTCGACGCGTGCTTATGTGACGTCGATCCTGCAGCGTTATCAAAAGATCAAAGGTGAAAAGAGTCAGGGCGCAACGTTGCACGACGCCAACCTGCCGGCGAGCAAATAGAAAATGGACACGATCGTCGCAAAGTTGTATGCCACGCCGATGCTTTTAATTTCCGCGAAACTGGCGTTGGCCACGATTTGCGGCGGCACCATCGGCCTTGAGCGCGAATTGAATCGCAAGCCGGCAGGTCTGCGGACCAATGTGCTGATCTGTTTTGGCGCGGCGCTTTATATGATCGTCTCGCGACATATCGGTGGCGGCGCTCCCTACACGGATCCGGCTCGACTGGCAGCGCAGGTTGTTGCGGGTATCGGTTTTTTAGGCGCGGGGGTAATTCTTCAGGCGCGTGGATCGGTCAGTGGTCTGACTACGGCGGCCACCATCTTTGTTGTTGGCGCGGTGGGCATTTGCATCGGCGAAGGAATGTTTGGTTTAGGCGTCTTTGCCACGGTCTCGATCATTCTCGTGTTGGTGGTCCTGCGGAAGGCTGAGCGCGTCGTCATTAAACACGCTCGACTCTTTCACTATCACTTGAAGACAAACGATCCTTCGGAGTTTCTTGAACAACTGCTCGACCTGCTCGAACAGCAGGGACTTCGTTTGGAAGACTTTGAAGTGAAAGAGATCGCGGGGCCGGAACACGAAGTTACGCTAAGTGTGGTTACTTCTATCGAAGGAAATCGTCGTCTGATGCACAGCTTGCGCAGGTTGGGAAAATTCACGCGGGCCACGATAGCGGATCGAGGCTGATCGAAATTTGATGACGACAATTTACGCAGCTCGCTGGCTCCTGCCAATCTCCGCCCCTCCTATTGAGAACGGAGCGGTGGTGATTGAGGGCAGCGAAATCGTTGCGGTTGATTTAAAAAACAACATCGCTGCCAATTATCCAAATGGTCACATTGAAGATTTCGGTAATGCTGCGATCATTCCCGGCCTGATAAATACTCACACGCATCTTGAACTCACCGCGATGCGTGGTTATCTCGAAAAAGAAGAAGCAAACTTTTTGGCGTGGTTACGAAAGTTGACTGTCGCTCGGATGGAACGAATGAGCGCAGACGACATCCTGGTCTCTGCAACGTGGGGAGCTTGCGAAGCAGTGCGAGCGGGCATCACCGCTGTTGGTGATGCGAGTGATTCAGCGGCGATGAGTATGGCGGCGCTGCGTGAAGTTGGCTTGCGCGGCATTGTGTTTCAGGAGTCATTTGGACCAGATCCGAATCTCGTAAAGCAAAATGTTGAACTGCTTAAAAATAAAATCGTTGAGTTACGAGATATTGAAACCGAGTTGGTGCGAGTCGGTGTGTCACCTCACGCGCCATACACAGTCTGTGGGCCTCAGTTGGAAATGATTGCTGAATATGCTGCGATAGAAAAGTTGCCGCTAATGATGCATGCGGCGGAATCGGCAGCGGAAGATTCACTATTACGAGAAGGCTGTGGGTTGTTTGCGGATGGACTCGCGAGACGAAACATTGAATGGACAACGCCGGGAATTTCCTCGATTCAGTACCTGAAGCAGAAGGGAATCCTGGAAACTCAACCGTTGTTGGCCCACTGTCTTCGCGTTGACGAAGATGACGTTGAAACGTTGGCCGAGACGAAGTCGAAGGTTGCGCATTGTCCGAAATCAAATGCAAAACTTGGTCATGGTAGAGCACCGTTTGCGAGTTTTCTGAGACATGGTGTTGCAGTTGGTCTGGGAAGTGATTCAGTCGCGAGTAACAACACGTGCGATTTATTGGAAGAGGCAAGGTTCGCGGCGTTGATGGCGAGAAGTGACGAGATGATCAGTGCTGAACAAGTGCTGAACGCGGCGATGATTGGTGGTGCTCGCTGTTTGGATAGTGGTGGTGGGGAGTTGAAAGCCGGCGCGCAAGCGGATCTCGCTGTTGTTTCTTTGAATGGCGCTCATCAGACGCCGAGTTATGATCCTGTCGCGTCATTGATCTTCTCGTCGTCAGGAAGAGATGTACTGTTGACGATGGTTGCCGGAAGAGAAGTTTATCGTGAGGGGAGAGTGCTGAATGTTGATGAAGAGAGATTGAGAGTCAGGTTGAATGAAATTTTCCTGAAGCTGAGGGCGTAGCCCCGGATTATGGAGGAGTCGCTAACGGCGAGGCGGAGCCACGCCTCACAACAGGCGGCAAAGCCGAGGTAAGAATAGTCCAAAGCACAAAGTCCAAGGTCCAAAGGCAAAACTCAAAACTCAAAACTCGAAACTCAAAACTCGAAACTCGAAACTCGAAACTCAGACTCAGACCCATGAACATCCTCGTCCTTAACTGCGGCTCATCAACAATCAAGTTTCAGATCATTGCTACCGATCTGGACATGATCGCCGGCAACTCCGATCAGCGACTCGCACGCGGTACGCTCGAGCGTATTGGTGGCGAGGCTATTGTCTCGCTACAGGCTGAGACAGGAGCGAAACAGTTATCGACCGCTCCGTTACGCGACACGCGGGCGGCAGTTGAATTGATCCTGCGCTGGGCTTGTTCCGACGATGGTCCAGGTCAAATTAAGAGTGTCGCTGACATTCATGCGGTAGGACATCGCGTGGTCCACGGCGGCGAGCACTTCAAACAGTCAGTGAAGATTAACGACGCGGTCCTTCGTGCAATTGAAGACTGCATCGAGCTCGCACCATTACACAATCCGACCAACATCAAAGGCATCCAGGCTGCGCAGGAAGTATTCGGAAGTGGATTGCCGCAAGTCGCAGTCTTCGACACGGCGTTTCATCAAACATTACCTGAACACGCGTACCTGTACGCGATTCCGTATCAACTTTACCGTCGTTATCGAATTCGTCGTTACGGATTTCACGGCACGTCGCATCGCTATGTGGCTTATCGCTATCGTCAGTTGCAGAAGATTGCGCGTGATGAAACGAATGTGATCACGATTCATCTCGGCAATGGTTGTTCAATCGCAGGTATTCGCGGTGGAAATTCGCAGGACACTTCGATGGGACTGACGCCACTTGAAGGGCTCGTGATGGGAACTCGTTCGGGTGATATTGATCCGGCCATCATGGATTTCATTAGTGTGAAGGAAGGTTTGTCGTCGCGTGAAGTGGAAACATTACTGAATAAGCAATCCGGGCTGCTTGGTATATCAGGGTTGACTAACGATATGCGCGAGTTGTTGGCGGAAGAGAAAGAGAACAACGATCGTCGCGCTCATCTGGCAATCGAAGTGTTCTGCTATCGAGTCAGGAAATATATCGGCGCGTTTCTGGCGGGAATCGGGGGCGCCGAGGCAGTGATTTTCACGGGTGGCATTGGTGAAAATTCACCCGAGGTGCGTACGCGTATCTGTCAGGGATTGGAGTGGCTTGGGTTAATGCTCGAGCCTGATCTGAATCTACAAGCTCACGCAGGCTTCGAAGGAAAGATCAGTAAGGACTCAAGTAGACTTGCTGCTTATGTCATCCCCACCGATGAAGAACTCTTGATTGCTCGCGACACTTTGCGATCTGTAATGGGCATCGAGCAAAGATTTTAGTAGGGGCGGCCCTCAGTGGCCGCGCCCTACGCTTGATAAAATTGCCCGGGTGGCCACATAGGGCCACCCCTACAATCAGAGCGAGGCTTTGATTGCTTCTTCAAAAATCTCCAAAGCAACATCGACGTTCTCTTTAGTCAGAATCAACGGCGGTGACCAGCGAATAGAGTTGTTTCCGCAGCCCAGAATAATTAGACCACGATCGAAACATGCCACTTCAATTCGATCTCTTAACTCAACAGCCGGCTTCAACGATTTCTTGTCTTCCACAAACTCGACGCCAATCATCAAACCCAGGCCACGCACATCGCCGATGCAGTCGTACTTGTCTTTCAGTTTTTCGAGTCCCGCTTTGAGATAAGCACCGACCTCGGCGCTATTCTGGACCAGCCCGCCTTCGAGCAGCTCGATCGTCTTCAGCGCAGCAGCAATACAAACCGGGTTACCACCAAACGTCGATGCATGTGCGCCGGGTTTCCAGTCCATGAGGTCAGCGCGAGCGACGCAGGCACCAATCGGCAAACCCGAACCAATTCCTTTGGCGATGCAGACGATGTCGGGCTTCACGTCGTAGTGGTCCGAGGCAAACATTTTTCCAGTACGGCCCATCCCCGATTGCACTTCATCCACTACCAGCAAAATGCCGTGCTCATCACAAATGCGACGCAGTCCCTTCAGAAAATCTTTTGGCGCCGGAACGTAACCACCTTCACCCTGAACTGCTTCGACAATAATTGCCGCCACTTCATCCGGCGGAGTCGTAGTCTTAAATAACCGTTCTTCGATCCAATTCAGCGCTCCCTGTCCGGCGCCGCCGTCACCGCAATCGGCAGCATTGAATGGATTGCGAAACTCGTTCGGATAAGGCACATGGACCACGTCGAGCGCCTGTCGTTTGAAACCTCTTCGTTGCGCAGTCTTGGAAGAAGTCAACGAAAGTGAACCAAGTGTTCGGCCATGGAAACTGTTGAAGAATGCGATGAACTTTTCACGACCAGTCGCATGCATCGCGAGCTTCAATGCCGTTTCAACTGCTTCAGTTCCACTGTTGGCAAAGTGAGTTCGCGTGGGTGATTGAACGGGAACGATCTCGTCGAGTTTCTTCGCGAGCGCAGGCATGTGACGGTAGTAGTAGTCAGTGCCGCACATGTGAATCAGTTGTCCGGCCTGGTCCTGGATGGCCTTAACGACGTCCGGATGACAATGACCGGTGGAACAAACCGCGACCCCGGCGTTGCAATCGAGAAACACATTCCCGTCGACATCTTCAACCCACACGCCGCTGGCACGTTCAGCGACGAGTTTGAATGACGGGCGCGGATAGGATGGATTCACATATTGCGCATCGGCCTCAACAATTAACTTTCCCTGCGGACCTGGTAGCTCAGTCTTTATCTCGGGACGACGCGGTGGTGCTAGTACGCTGCTCGACATGGTTTCTACTCCTTATCAAAAACCGATGGAAATCGGTGAAGCTAATGCGAAGCCGAACGAAAATTCGACGTGAATCAGAGCGAATTGGAGACAAGAGAACTAATCGGCGAAGAGATTTGCGCGCGACTCAAGAGGACGAAAGTGAAGTGGTTGTGGATTAAACACGGCCGGATTCTAACACAAGTCTCGGCGTCTCAGCGTCCTCGCGTCTCCGGGTTAAAACTGTCGCTAACTAATGCGCAGGTTATTTCAACGCAGAGACGAAGCGAACGCTGAGACGCAGAAGACTTTGAACTTTAGGGTCTTCTGAATTAAAGTACGCCCAAATCGGATTCCTTTTACCCTGCGGAGACAAATAGATGAATACGAGATTAAGTAGGCGGCGTAGTCTGACCACACTCGCGCTGATTGCAACGGTTTTGTCGTTAGGCGGAGTTACACCTTTCCTGCGCCATTCAATCGCGAGCGTCGTTGACGACGCCAGTACGAAGATCACTTACCCGGAAAGTAAAAAGGTCGACGTTGTTGACGACTACTTCGGAACTAAAGTTCCCGATCCATATCGTTGGCTTGAAGATGAGAACTCAGCCGAAACCAAGTCATGGGTACAGGCACAAAACGCCACTACCTTTGCTTATCTCGACAAGATTCCTTATCGCGACAAACTAAAAGCCCGGCTCACGCAACTGTTTAATTACCCTCGTATATCGGCGCCGTTTCGGCGCGGTAATACCTACTTTTTTACGAAAAACGACGGTCTGCAAAACCAGAGTGTCTACTACATTCAACAAGGCATGAATGGAACTCCCGAAGTCTTCCTCGACCCGAACAAGTTTTCGTCGGACGGAACTTCCGTGTTGAGCGCCTTCTCACTTTCGAAAGATGGCAAATATCTCGCTTATGGAATTTCAACCGGTGGTTCCGATTGGGTGTTGATGCATGTAATGGAAGTCGCCACTCGCAAGAACCTCGACGATCAACTCATGTGGATCAAGAATTCAGGTGTCTCGTGGCAGGGAAACGGTTTCTACTACAGCCGTTATCCAGCACCGGAGAAGGGAAGAGAGCTTACCAGCAAAAACGAATTCCAGACTGTCTACTTTCACGCAGTAGGAACGCCCCAATCGTCGGATGAGTTGGTTTATGAAGACAAGGCTAATCCGCAACGGTTCCAAAGCGTGGACACAACCGACGACGAGCGATTTGCAATTCTCAATATCTCTGAACGAGGCAAAGGTAAGAGAGGCAACGCCATCTTCTATAGAAACCTTGCGAAAGGTGAGAAAAACTTTTCACCAATCGTCGGGGAAATCGGTAACGACAGTTACAGCGTAATCGACAACGTTGGCGACAATCTGCTGATCAGAACTGACAAGGGCGCGCCAAATGGCCGGGTCGTTCTCGTTGATCCGAAGAATCCTGACGAAAAGAATTGGAAGGAAGTGCTTCCTGAACGAACCGAACCGCTGCAGAGTGTAGGCACGGCAGGTGGAAAGTTGTTTGCTTCGTGGCGCGAGGATGTGGCCACGCGCGCATACGTATTCAGTCTTACCGGTAAACTCGAAAATGAAATCAAGTTGCCAGGCGTTGGCACTGCCGGTGGTTTCGGCGGTCTCAACGATGACAAGTTCGTTTTCTATAGCTTCACGTCATTCAATTTCCCCTCAACGATCTACAAGTACGACATTGCCGGGAAGCGATCGACAGTATTTCGCACCGTAGATATTCCGAGTTTCAAGCCGGCTGATTACGAGACCAAGCAGGTCTTCTTCAACAGCAAGGACGGCACACGCGTTCCGATGTTCCTGGTTTATAAGAAAGGCATCAAGCTCGACGGAAATAATCCGACGCTGCTTTACGGTTACGGCGGCTTCAACATCGTCACGGCGCCAAACTTTAGTTCGACGCGACTCGCTCTGCTCGAGCAAGGCGTGGTCTACGCTTCGTGCAACATGCGCGGAGGTGGTGAGTATGGCGAGAAGTGGCACGAAGCCGGAACGAAGCTGAAGAAGCAAAATGTGTTTGATGACTTCATCGCTGCGGCTGAGTATTTGATCTCAGAGAAATACACGTCGTCAAACAAGCTGGCGATCCAGGGTGGTTCGAATGGTGGGTTGTTGGTTGGCGCTGTTTCGAATCAACGTCCGGAGTTGTTCAAAGCCGTCGTCGAACAAGCCGGCGTGATGGACATGTTGCGCTTTCACAAGTTCACGATTGGTTGGAATTGGATTGCAGACTATGGTTCAGCGGAAGGAAGCGAAGCCGAGTTTAAGGCCTTGTACGCTTACTCGCCAATTCATAACGTGCGGACTGGAACGAAATATCCGGCGACGTTGATCACAACTGCGGACCATGACGATCGTGTGGTGCCGGCACATAACTTCAAATACGCTGCAGCGCTACAAGCAGCACAAGGTGGCGATGCGCCGATATTGATTCGCATCGACACAAACTCAGCCCACGGCGCAAGCAGCACCACCAAGTCGATCGAACAGACACGTGACATCTATGCGTTCCTGTTTGAGAACTTAGGAGTGGAATACAAGTAGACGAGTTAGCTACCGCGTGGCGATGCTGGTCCTCATGGCGATGAGGTCAGTACCGGCACGCGGTAGCGTCGGGTCGGCGATCGCTACACGCACCGTCGGGTGATGAGGTCAGTACCGGCACGCGGTAGCGTCGGGTCGGCAATCGCTACACGCACCGTCGTGGTGATGAGGTCAGTATCGGCACGCGGTAGCGTCGGGTCGACAATCCCTACACGCACCGTTGTAGCGATGAGGTCAGTACCGTCACGCGGTAGCGTCGGGTTGATGGGCTACCCTGCACCTCGTGACATGATTTCCTGCCTCTCAATCATCAAAGTTCGGCAAGTCATCTCCTTGTCCATTGATCACGTAATCGACGGCCCTTGCAACGCTCTGTTCGTTCCAGAGCTTTCTCCTACTACCTTTACGCGCCCAGGGACTAAAAGGATGTTTCCACAATCCATCTTCTCTAAGTTGCCTGGTGGCGTTGGCCTTGAATGCGCTCAGCACTAGCTTGGAAGGATGATTAGCCGACACTACTACATGGACATGATTCGTGCGGACATTAATGGCATAAAGAGACCACCCGCGAATTGTGCAGGTCTCAATGATTGCCTTCTTGACTGCTCGTCGATGTGCCGCGTCTAAGATTAGTGGGTCAGTGCGTAAGCGACTGTTGTTGTATTTGTGCCAGGTCTTATTGGGTGGGATGTATGGAGAACCATAAGCATTGTGGTATCGATCGATTGAACCACGCTCATCTCCGTGCAGCCACGTACCCGCAGCGCGAAAAGAAATGAAGTAAGCAAGAGGTGTATCAGTATCGTTCCACATGATGAGGATGAGGAGCAAAATGCTTGGCCGGATGGTAAATGTGATGGCGTCACGTGTCAAACTTAATAACCGGCTAGCTAAGCGACCCGACGCTACCGCGTGACGGTACTGACCTCAATACCACGGGGGTGAGTGGTGGACCAGCGACCCGACGCTACCGCGTGACGGTACTGACCACATCGCCACGGGGTGAGTGGTGGACCAGCGACCCGACGCTACCGCGTGCCGGTACTGACCACATCGCCACGGGGTGAGTGGTGGACCAGCGACCCGACGCTACCGCGTGCCGGTACTGACCACATCGCCACGGGGGTGAGTGGTGGACCAGCGACCCGACGCTACCGCGTGACGGTACTGACCTCATCGCCACGGGGTGAGTGGTGGACCAGCGACCCGACGCTACCGCGTAACGGTACTGACCTCAATACCACGGGGTGTGTGATCATCCCAACTCCCAAAGTGTGCGGGGAGAGTTACCAGGTGCGTTTTATGAAGTGGGCTTCGGTGTTGAAGATTACCTTATCGAAATTCAATACTCGCGGGGGAGCGAAGAGCAGGTAGAAATACTTGAACGTCTCCGCAAATACAAAGCTCTGCATTGAGTCTGCCTTTTCTTTCGTCATCACACTCTTTAACGCAGCATAACCTTCGTCGGTGCGACAATACTTCACAAAGTCGCGCCACATTTGTTCACCCATGCGGAGATATTTAGGATCTTTTGTGTAGTGATAGAGGTAGTAAGTTGATTCGACGATCTCAGGCCGGAGTGGATAACCAGGCGAAACGATTTTTTTGTTGAGGTAGTCATATTCTTCCGGCTCGATTCCCGCTTGTTTCCACATTTCAAATGACGAGTCTTGTAGTCGTCTGGCTTGTTTTAAGTCGCCGGACAGGGCCAGAACTGCCGGAAAGAACGCATCCAGAGCTCCATAAATAGTCGATTTGCGAATGCCGGTGTTCATATCCGCGTGGCGGTACCATAGTCGACCTCTGGTCCAACCCGCGCGGACTTTCTTCTTACGTCTCACTGGACCAAATTCTGAAACTTCATCTTTTAGATAGCTGTCGATTGCGACAGCGCTCTCGCGCCACATCTTCCTGCAATCCTGATCGCCAAATAACAAAGAGCACTTGAGCAGGTATTCGTAGTAACTGTCGATTGCCCCACTAATATGACTATCGGTGTTGGTCCACTCGCCGGTTTCAACATTGATCCACTCGCCAACCAAGCCGATTTTTGAACGACGTTTGAAAGTTTCTACTAACGCTCGCTTCGCCTTGTTGTAAAAGATCGGATTGCCCGTCAACTTGCTCAGCGTTCCAAACTCGATAAGGAGCGTTCCCGTCTCGGCTGGATTACTAACCGGATCTCGCACGGCTTTCGTGTTGAGATTCACATAGCGATACGGCATGCCGGTTGGCGAATCGAAGACCGGTAACAGGCGGTTGCCGAGATCCTCAGCAAGATTCAGAAGCCGTTTGTCGCCGGTCAACTGATAATTGGTCAGCAAGCCGCCGAGTAAGCGAATCGTGATCTCGAAATTCTGAACTGAAATGTCTTTGTCGAATGAGAGATGTTCGACGATGTAATGATGTGTGTCGGCAAACTCGTCTTTGAGACCCATCAACATCATGGTGTCGAGCGCGTCGACGGGTGTCATTAAGAGTGGTTCGGCGTACCAGTCGTGATAAGACTTCGAGAGTGGTTTTAGATCGTCGTGACCCCAGGCGTATTTCTTGTAACCATTCCAGGCGTGAAGAAATTCTGTTTTGACTTCGCGAGCAAGCCTGGTGCGGTTCGGTTGTTGAGAGAATGAAGTGATTGAAAGAGACAGTAACAGCAGAAGGGAAATGACCGGCTTCATATATGCTCGATGTTGAATGGTTATCTCAGCGTCTCCCGCGTTCTTCGCGTCTCTGTGTTGAAAACGGGGTCTCATTACTCGTACCATCAATTTCAACACAGAGACGCAGAGAACGCCGAGACGCAGAGAGTTATTTTCGCTTCCACCGAACTCCGTCTTTTGTGTCCTCAAGGATGATTCCCTGGTTCGCTAATCCGATTCGAATTTCGTCAGCGCGACCAAAGTCACGACGGCGACGCGCTTCCTGACGTTCGTCGATGAGAGCTTGTACTTCGCTGTCGAGCATTTCTGTCTGCTGCTCGCCGAGAACATTTAGTACGCTGTCGAACTTCGCCAGCACTTCCAACAGTTCACGCTTGTTCTCTTCTTTAACTTGTTTTCGCGCGAGGGCTGAGTTTACCTCGCGTGACAGGTTATGGACTGCCGCGAGCGCGATCGACGTGTTGAGATCGTCGTCCATGCCTTCTTCGAATTCTTTCATCGCGCGTTCAGCTACTTCGCGCAAGGCCTGGTTATTGCCCGGTTCAGTTTTAGCCTCACTCAGGCGAGCACGAAAGTCGCGCAAGCTTTCGACAGTTTTTTCGGCGCCGGCGAGCGCATCGAAAGTGAAGTTAAGTTGTTTGTTGTATGGAACACTCAGGAGAAAGTATCTGATCGCGGCAGCCGAAAAACCTTTGGCCGTAACATCACGAAACGTGTAGTAGTTGCCTTTCGACTTCGACATCGTTTCGCCTTCGACTTTCAGATGTTCGAAGTGAATCCAATACTTCACAAACTGTTTTCCGGTTGCTCCTTCACTCTGCGCGATCTCGTTTTCGTGATGCGGAAAAACGAGATCGATACCTCCAGCGTGAATATCAAAAGTTTCGCCGAGGTATTTCATCGACATGGCTGAACATTCAATGTGCCAACCAGGTCTGCCGCGTCCAATCGATGCTTCCCACGCCGGTTCAGTTTCCGATTCCGGTTCCTTCCAAAGCGCAAAATCGCGCGCGTCTTCTTTCTCGTATTTGTCAGTGTCGATGCGGTCACTGCCGCCGGCGATGTTGCCCGCAAAATTGATCTTCGAAAGTTTGCCGTATTCAGGAAACGAAGCGATGCGGTAATAGATTGAGCCATCTGATCGGTAAGCATGATCGTTGGCGAGCAGCTTTTCGATGATGCTAACCATTTCGGGAATGTGACGAGTCGCACGCGGCACGATGTCCGGCCGTTGGCAACCCAACGCGTCGAAGTCTTCCCAAAGCGCGTCGATGTACTTCGCAGTGTATTCGTCGATCGTGAGGCCGGCTTCCTGCGACTTGGCAATGATGCGATCTTCAACGTCAGTGATGTTCATCACATGGTTGACCTTGAAGCCTTTGAACTTGAGATAACGTCGCAGAATGTCAGCGGCAACCGCGGAGCGAAAGTTACCGATGTGGCCGTAGTTCCAGACGGTTGGCCCACAGTAATAAAAGCCGACCTCACCCTCTCTCATTGGGTGAAACTCTTCAACTCGGCCGGAAAGTGTGTTACGAAGTTTGAGCATTTTCTATGTCCGATATGCTTTTATGGCTTTAGCAAAGTTCATCTTTGTCGCGATGAGGTCAGTACCGTAACGCGGTAGCGTCGGGTCACGCAATAGACTTAGGCCACAAAAGCAAGCCGACCCGACGCTACCGCGTTACGGTACTGACCTCATCGCCACTAGAGTAGTGACTCTAGCAAAAACTAAAGCATATCGGACGTTAATTAAAAGTGTTTCCAGCCGCCGGGATTTAATTCCCAAACTCTGGAGCCTTCGGAAATCTTAATTCCTTCTGACGATTCGGAAATCTCGCCAATCTTAGTGATGCCAATCCCGTCGACGCGTCGTGGCAGCTTTGCAACCTGGTCCGGGCTGACGGTGAAGAGCAGTTCAAAATCCTCGCCACCATGTAAAGCCAGTTGAAGTGGATCGAGCGCCCGGCGTCCACACAACTCAGTTACTTGTTCATCGATCGGAACTAGTGATGATTGAATCAAAGCGCCAACCTTGCTTTCTTCGCACAGATGATTGAGATCGGAAGATAGACCATCGCTGATGTCGATCATTGCGGTGGCGAGTTTTTCCTGGCCCAAAACCATACCCCAGCCAACGCGTGGTTCAGGACGAAGATGCCGTAACAAGACATGGTCCAGTACTCTTGTTTCCGCGCTAAAGTTTTGATCGGCGAGATGTGCGCCACGTTCAATCAGCCGCAATCCTGCCGCCGAACCTCCGAGTGAACCGGTAACAAAAATATGATCGCCGGGTTTTGCTCCCTTGCGCCGGATTGCCACATCGGTAACACACTCGCCAACGACTATTGAGTCGATAACTATCTGCTCAATAGTCCGCGAAGTGTCGCCACCGATCAGTTGAACATCGTATTGGTCGGCAAGTTGAAAGAATCCGTCATAAAACTTCGTAGTGAAGTCAGTTGACCAAACATCTGCAGGAATTCCTAAAGAGATTAACGACCAGCGGGGTCGCGCACCCATTGCCGCGATGTCAGACAGTGAAACTGCTAAAGCCTTGTGGCCCAAAAAGAAGGCCGGCACCGTGTTGCGCCGGAAGTCGATGTTTTCAACGAGAAGATCAGTTGCAACTACCTGGTCGCGACCGGCAGTTGAGCGAATCACTGCGGCGTCGTCACCAATGCCTACGATCACCGAGTGGGCTGTTTGTGATGAGTCAGGAGCGTGAGTCGCTTGTTGGCGAAGTTTCCTGATGAAGTCAAACTCGCCCGGCGTAGTTTCGACCGCCGTCGTTGAAGATGAATTGCTACCACGCCCTGGTTCTTCACCCTTCATCCGCCGGAAGGTTTCCTTTATAGGTTACGACGTAGCGAATCGAGTCCTGCTTCGATCGTTTCAATCGAGGTTGAAAATGAGAAACGCAAGTGACCTTCACCATGTGGTCCAAAGACGATTCCGGGCACTGCAGCTACTTGAGCAACATTCAATAAAATCTCACCAGCTTCACGACTGTCCGGATGGATGCGGGTCACATTTGGAAATGCATAAAATGCCCCGGCAGGATTTTCACAAGTCAAACCCAGTTCGTTTAATCCTGACACCATGAGATCGCGACGTCGTCGATATTCCGTCGCATTCTTTTCGAGCAACCCGGGATCCAATTGCACGGCTGCCAGTCCGGCCCACTGCGTTGGCGTCGACACTCCGTTTGAAGAATAAAGCGTCGTCTTCTTAAGTCCAGTCATCCAGGGTTCCGGCGCGACTGCGTATCCAAGTCGCCAACCAGTCATGGCAAATGATTTTGAGAAGGTGAAAGACGTGATTGTTCTTTCGTACATTCCTTCGAGCGCTGCGATCGAAACGTGTTCTCCATCGTAGACAAGATCTTCATACGCTTCGTCTGCGATGACAATAAGATCATGCTCCTGGGCAAACCGCGCAACGCTGCGAGCTTCTTCAAGATTGAAGACGACACCCGAAGGATTCTGCGGGGTGTTGTAATAGATTGCTTTGGTGCGTTCGGTCTTATGGCGTTTCAGTGTTTGCTCAAAACCATTTTCACGCGCTTCAGTGGTCGACACTAAAACGTGGTGTGCTTCGCAATGTGCGATCAGGTCCTTAATAGGTGTCCAGAACGGCGAAAACATCAGCACTTCATCGCCGGGATTAATCGTTGATTGAAATGCTCCGTAAAGTCCCTGCATCCCGCCATTCAAAACGATCACATCTGATTCCTGCGCGGGAATCCGATTTCGAGTGCGAAGCTTTTCGGCAATCGCTGCCCGCAGTTCTGCAATTCCGGACGATGGGCCGTAACGCGTCTTGTTTTCATCGAGCGCGCGCTTCATCGCCTCCTTGATTGGATCAGGTGTGGGCATGAAGGGCTCGCCGCCCTCAAATTGATACACCGCCGCACCCTGCGAACGGAGTTCCATCACGCGATTGCGAATCTTAACGATGTCGGAGAAGCCGACTGCGTCGAGTCGCGAAGCCAGGCGAAAAGCGGTTGGAGAGGTTGTCACAGTGTCGAAAAATCCTCCAGATTCTGCGTGGGAAGGCGGATTATACGCGGGGAAGAGAGGGAACGCTAATGCGAAGATCGCAGATTTAAGATTTCAGATTGCAGATTGAAAGAGAGGCTTCACTTTGGGAAAATTCAGCCTCATTTTTTGGAGCAGAACGAGGATAGAAAACTCAGAATCTGCAATCTGAAATCTTAAATCTGCAATTCCTACTTCACATGTTACTTTTAAGAAAGAGTTTTAAGTCATCGGCGCTAAGTGTAAGTATTGACAGGCTAAACTCATGACGGTACGATGGCGCGCGAGTTTGAAGCGCATAGCTGGCCGAGTCATCAAGACAGTCTTCCAAACTTCCCAGCGTCAATCGCTGGCCAGCTCAACAACTTTCCCGGCGTTGTCCTATATACAAAATGAGCCGTCCCGCTGTGGCAATTCCTGAAAAGCTTTTTTTTAAGATCGGCGAGGTCTGTGAGTTGGCCGGCGTACAGGCGCATGTGTTGCGCTATTGGGAATCTGAGTTTCCGATGCTTGCGCCGCAAAAGAACCGGGCAGGCCAGCGAGTTTATCGCAAACGCGATGTGGAAATGGCGCTCCGGATCAAGGAATTGCTTTACGACGACATGTACACAATTGCCGGCGCTAAAAAGCGTTTGGCAAATGACCTGCGCGGAGGTAGCAAGCTCAAAGTAGTTGGTGCTGAAGAAGACGGGAATGAAGACGCAGCTCCAAAACTAATTCCTGCCGAGGACGTCACGCCGCAGTTGGGTTTTCCCGAAGCTGATACTTTTCCTCAGCTCACATCATCAAGTCTTAGTAGACCATCACTCCCGCCGCGGACAGCCGAGGAGCGCCAGGGACTGAAGCAGTTAGCCGCAGAATTGCGCGCACTGTTAAGTCTGCTTGAGAAGGAAAATCAGAACCAGTCGAAATAGATTTCCGTGCAGTCGATTGACAATTATTAACAAGCAGGATACTAAGTCAGCAATAACGGGACGTGGCGCAGCCTGGTAGCGCGCACGCTTGGGGTGCGTGAGGTCGCGAGTTCGAATCTCGCCGTCCCGACCAGTTTAGAATGCAGAATGCGGCGATCGGCAACGGTCGCCGCTTTTCGTTGTCGGGGAAACGCCGGACTCTTTCTTCATTGAATTTGTTACTCTTCTGCGGAACGGTTTGGTCCAGAACAAATATTTTCCGGGAGCTGATAAGGATGGACGTTAGCGGAGCGCTGGCAGCACAAGGACTCGACACTTCGGATCTTGAAGCGAATCGAGCAGGTCGCATATCTGAAAGACAGTTGGCCCGTCAATTCGATGTACGACGTCGAGGCAGACTTGGCGTATGGGTTATGGCAGTGTGCGCGGTGGTAGGTTGCAGCGGCTTTGGAGCCTTCCGGTTCGTGCAGCACGGTGATGCCGGACTCTTCGTTTTTATGTCGATTTTGGGACTAGTGATGGCTGTTTTCCCACTCGGTATCTACTATGCATTTCGTTTTATCGATCCTGCCAAGATCGCCGGGACGACGGTTACCCGGATCGACAACGCTGAGGTTGGCGTGTTCCTACCAGCTCCTTATCGCGGTGTTTACTCGATCAGTCTGAATGGTCATCGTTACTCGGGTTTCGCAAACTCCCTAACGCGGGTGCAACTAGGCGCTCGCGTGAACGCGTATATCATTCCCGAACATCGAATTGTGGTCGCGCTTGAGCCAGTGAGTTAAGCGACGCGTTCACGTTGAGATGAAGGGCGGCCGCGGAAGCCACCCCTACAATGTGTCAGCGATCACTATTGGTGAGGTGAGGGTTTTGTGCACGGGACATTTGTGCGAGATCTCCGTCAGACGCGCGCGTTGTTCGTCGGTTAAGTCGCCAACAAAGGTGACTGAACGCTCGATTCGATGAACATAGCCTTCGAAATTCTCCGCACATTCCTGACAGTCTTTTGAATGCACTCGATTCTGGCGTAGGCGAACCTCAACTTGTTCGAGTGGCCACTGTTTTCGTTTCGCATACAGAGTAACCGTCATTGAGATACAACTGCCGAGCGCGGCGAGTAACAGTGAATAAGGATCCGGACCCGCGCCATCACCACCGACGCCGCTCGGTTCATCGGTCGTCATCGTTTGGCCGTCCGAAAATTCAACGTGATTTTGTAGGTTGTTGTTAGAGGTGACAACGACTTCGGGCATGGTTGGCTCCCTGCACTTATTGAAGATTGCCGATTTCAGATTTCAGATTGTCATTGATATTGGTTGTCGGCAAGGAAATATATGCAATCCCCTGGCAGAAGTCAGTAATACACAATCTCCAAAGCGCGTCGCTTGCGATGATTCAAGTGCGCCGCTAAACTCAACGGCGTTCCATCCATAACAGATTCCGATCGTATAAGTGAATACGGATCCTTTGAGGCTTATTGCATGAAGATTCATGAGTATCAGGGTAAAGAACTGCTGAAAAACTTTGGTGTGGCCGTGCCGCGTGGCATCGTTGCTCACACGCCGGAAGAAGCCGAGGCCGCGGCAAAAGAATTGGGTACTGACATCGTTGTTGTCAAAGCTCAGATTCATGCCGGTGGTCGTGGTAAAGGCGGCGGTGTGAAGCTGGCGAAAAGTAGTGACGAGGCAAAGTCGATTGCCGCCAACATATTGGGTATGAACCTCGTCACTCATCAGACTGGACCAGAAGGTCGCGAAGTCCGCGTATTGTTGGTTGAAGAAGGACTTCCAATCGATAAGGAATTTTATCTTGGGATAGTTTTGGATCGTGCTTCCGGTCGTCCGGTATTCATGGCGTCATCAGCGGGTGGCATGGACATCGAGGAAGTCGCCGCAAACACTCCTGAAAAGATTATGAAGGAGACGATCGATCCGGCAGTCGGGTTCAGATCTTTTCAGGCGCGCAAGTTAGCGTTTGCTTTAGGCATTCCGGGCGAGCTGGTGGGCCAGGCTGTGAAATTCATGCAGGCGCTTTACTCGGCTTACGAACAGATGGACGCCTCGCTGGTTGAAATCAATCCTTTCCTGCTTACTAAAGACAGTCGTTTGATTGCCCTCGATGCGAAGATCACCTTTGACGACAACGCGCTATTTCGTCACAAGGATTTTCTGGATCTGCGAGACCTCAACGAAGAAGAACCACTGGAGATCGAGGCGTCGAAGTTTGATCTCAACTACATCAAGCTCGACGGCAACATCGCTTGTATGGTTAACGGCGCCGGCCTCGCGATGGCGACGATGGACATTATCAAACTTGCGGGCGGCGAACCGGCAAACTTCCTCGATGTCGGTGGTGGCGCCTCGCAACAACGCGTAGAAGCTGCTTTTAAAATTCTTCTGGCTGACGAAAACGTAAAAGCTGTTTTGATTAACATCTTCGGCGGTATTGTTCGTTGCGACATGGTGGCGCGCGGTGTGGTTGAAGCTGCAAAAAATTTGGGGATTAAAGTTCCAGTAGTAGTGCGATTGGAAGGTACGAACGTAGAAGAAGGACAACGAGTAATTCGCGAGTCTGGTTTGAACTTCACTGTTGCCAACGGAATGCAGGATGCGGCGGAGAAAGTTGTAAGCCTCGCGGCTTAAGAGAGTGGGAGAAGCGGAGAGTGGGAGAAGCGGAGAGTGGGTGAGAGGGTGAGTGGGTGAGAGGGAGAGTGGGCGAAAGGGAGAGTGGGTGATGGGGAGTGACGGGGCTACTAATTCCGAGGCGATCATTATTAACTCGGGTGTTGGCGATCACCCCGTCTCCGCATCGCCCTCTCTCCGCGTCCCCGATTCGCCCTCTCTCCGCATCACCGATTCTCCCACTCGCCCCGTCACCGATTCGCCCTCTCGCCCCGTCACCGGTTCTCGCCTACTGCTATGGCTCGCGCGCATCAGCCGGTTCTTTCTGGCAGCGTTGTTCCTGTTCACTGCGGGCGCAAAACTATTTGTTGTTAAGTCGTTTGTCGAGAACGTGGGCCAACTCCTGAGTTCGTCAGGCATTAACTACGAACGCTGGTCCTGGCCGGTCACGATTGGCGTGATTGGAGCTGAGATTGTTGCGGCGCTGCTGTTGTTGTTACCCAGGACGGTCCGGTTGGGTGCTGTGTTGGGCGGCGTTCTGCTGGTTGGTTTTGCCGGCTACGCGCTCTTCTACGTTTACGTGCTTCATGGTGAGGCACTTGAATGTGGTTGTTTTGGCGGCATCATTGCGAGTCAGCTTGGGGTAACGACAGCCCTGCGAAATCTCGCGTTGTTAGTTCCGGTAGTATTGGTATTGGTTGGTTATCGTAGAGAGCGAAGGACTTAAAACCACAAAGGCTCAAATTCACAAAACAGCGGGCGAGGACGCCTGCGATCCTGATTATGGCGACAATTTCATTTTGGGGCGGAGTCGGAACTGTTACGGGTTCGAAGTATCTGGTTGAGACGAACCGCGCAAGAGTCTTAGTCGACTGCGGAATGTTTCAAGGTCTCAAGGAACTCCGCGAGCGCAACTGGCAGGAACCTCCTTTTGATCCACGTTCGATCGATGCGGTCCTGATTACGCACGCGCACATCGATCACACTGGATACTTACCGCGACTGGCGAAACATGGTTTTCATGGTCCAGTTTATTGCTCACGCGGCACGGCTGACCTGCTTAAGATATTGCTTCCTGATGCGGGTCGACTTCAGGAAGAAGATGCTGATTACAAGAATCGTCATAACTTAACCAAGCATTCGCCGGCGTTGCCGCTCTACACGGAAAAAGATGCTGATGCGAGTCTGGAATTAATCAAAGGCGTTTCCAACATTGGTGAACGTTTCCAGGTTGCGCCGGGAATGTTTGCGAGTTTCAGAATCTCCGGTCACATTCTCGGTTCGAGTTTAGTGCTACTGGAGATCGAAGAAGCGGGAGAAGATCGGCAGGGTCGCACGATCTTGTTTTCGGGAGATCTCGGTCACTACGATCAGCCGATCATCAAAGATCCATCACCGCCACCAACTTGCGATTACATGCTGGTCGAATCGACTTATGGCGATCGACTTCATGATCCGGAAGATCCGAAGATTGCTTTGGCGCGAATCATCAATGACGCCGCAAAACGCAACGCGCCGGTTTTGATTCCGGCGTTTGCGGTTGGTCGTACGCAGGAAATCGTTTACCTGATTCGTGAGCTTGAAGAAGAGAACGCGATTCCCGTGTTGCCGGTCACCGTTGACTCGCCGATGGCTGCTGCGGCAACCGCTGCCTATGCAAACCGAAAAGAAGAACACGACGAAGAATACGTCAGTATATTACGCCAGCAACGCCATCCATTGCGGACGCGCTCGATGAGCACGGCATCATCGCGAGCAGAATCGAAAAAACTTAATGACGCAAAAGGCGCGCGCATCATCATCAGTGCTTCCGGAATGATGACTGGTGGTCGCGTGTTGCATCATGCGCTTCGTCTCGTCCCCGAACCCGAGACGACCGTGGTTTTTGTCGGCTATCAGGCCGCGGGCACACTCGGTCGACGCATTCAAAACGGCGAACCGGAAGTGAAGGTCCTGGGCCAATGGATTCCCGTGCGGTGTCGCATTGAAAAGATCGGTGGCTTTTCTGCCCATGCTGATTGGGCGGAAGTTCTCCGTTGGTTGGATGGAATGCAAGGGGCGCCTCGTCGGACATTTTTGACGCACGGTGAACCGGAAGCTGCGAACGCGATGGCCGGTCATATCAAAGAGAAATTTGGTTGGGAAGTTGAAGTTCCGCAGTATGGTGAGAGGTTTGAACTTTCTTAATAGCAAAGGATAAATTAGCAGTAACGTTGGTAGTTAATAACCGATTGTTGCACCCACGCGTTGTGGTGTGCACAGTCAAACTACTGACCACGAGCTACTGACAAATAATTATGAGCGTCCTAGTTGATAAATCGACCCGCCTTGTTGTTCAAGGCATCACCGGAAAAGAAGGAACGTTTCATACTAAACAGATGGTTGAGTATGGAACGAATGTCGTAGGTGGTGTTACGCCCGGGAAGGGCGGCACGACTCACGAGAACATTCCGGTATTTAATACTGTTGCTGATGCAGTCAAAGAAGCCGGGGCTAACGCTTCTGTTATCTACGTTCCGCCACCCTTTGCGGCCGACGCAATTATGGAAGCTGCCGACGCGGGCATTCCGGTGGTTGTTTGCATCACGGAAGGAATTCCGACACTGGACATGGTTAAAGTGAAGGAATACCTGCGTGATAAAGAGACACGTTTGATTGGACCAAACTGTCCGGGAATTATTTCGCCGGGTCGTTGCAAGATCGGCATCATGCCCGGTCATATTCACCGAGAAGGCAGCATCGGCGTTGTGTCGCGTTCGGGAACGTTGACTTATGAAGCGGTGGGCCAACTGACGTCGCTTGGACTCGGACAGTCGTCGGCCATCGGAATCGGTGGCGATCCGATAGTGGGCACCACTCACGTTGATGCGCTTCGTCTG
The DNA here is from genome assembly GCA_036518995.1 of Pyrinomonadaceae bacterium. GTDB lineage: Bacteria > Acidobacteriota > Blastocatellia > Pyrinomonadales > Pyrinomonadaceae > PSRF01. The sequence continues at coordinate 32,864 of DATDMC010000085.1, forward strand.
TTTCAGGATGATGACGAGACAGAAGGCATCATCATGATTGGTGAGATTGGCGGGACTGCGGAGGAAGAAGCAGCCGCTTTTGCAAAAGCGAATGTAACAAAGCCGATTGTGGCCTTCATCGCAGGTCAAACCGCGCCGCCGGGACGTCGCATGGGCCACGCCGGCGCCATTATCGCGGGCGGGAAAGGTACCGCGGCTGAAAAAATGAAAGCGCTTGAAGCCGCAGGTATCCGGGTCGTCAAATCACCCGCAGACATCGGCAGTGAGATGAAGGCGGCGCTGTAGAACGGCGGGCTTTATCGCGCAGCGATGGTTGAGTTTAGCCAGCCATTTCAATGGCTGGTAACTAGGCAATAAATATTGCGCGTCGCGTAGCGACGCATGAATTACGATGCGGCGGGTGGTCAGGCGTCGCTACGCGACGCGGATTGTTTTGTGGGGACGACTAGCCGTTAAAACTACCAGCCGTTAAAACGGCTGGCTAAAGTCAGGCGTCGCTA
>DATDMC010000086.1:0-4478 GCA_036518995.1 Pyrinomonadaceae bacterium
AGTTGATGCCACCACCGACATAAAGTCGGTGGTATCTGAGAAAGTTTTGATGAAGGCGTAGTTAGCGTGAAGTTGATGCCACCACCGACATAAAGTCGGTGGTATCTAAGAAAGTTTGATGAAGGTGTAGTTAGCGAGAAGTTGATGCCACCACCGACATAAAGTCGGTGGTATCTGAGAAAGTTTTGATGAAAGGCGTAATTAGCGAGAAGTTGAAACTCCACCGACATAAAGTCGGTGGTATCTGAGAAGTTTTGATGAAGGCGTAGTTAGCGTGAAGTTGATGCCACCACCGACATGAAGTCGGTGGTATCCAACCAAATGACCGATGACCCAACTACCACGACCAATAATCAACGATTAATGACCACTGACCAACTAACCACTGCCCCTGCCCCCCGGCCCCTGACCCCTAAGTTTCTCCAACCTTAATCAGCGACAACAACGGCGTGGTCATGAAGGTCGTTGTCAACGCCATGATCACCATCATTGCGAAGATTCTCCCGGAAAGGATACCCAGATCGTAACCAATGTTGAGCACCACTAATTCGACGAGACCTCGCGTGTTCATCAGCACGCCAATCGCGAATGAATCGTGCCACGACATCTTCATCCAGCGGGCCATCAACATACTGCCTACGAGTTTACCCACGATCGCCACCGCAATAATCGCAAGACAAATCAGCCAGCTCTTTAGATCGTTTAGCAGTGTGATTTGGGTGCGCAGTCCGGTGAAAACGAAGAACAGAGGTATAAGTAGTGACGTACTAAAATTTTCAATTCGTTCACGAAGAAAAGTTTGCACCCGCGGCGTGGAAGGCATGACAACGCCAGCCAAAAAACCGCCAAACAAAGCATGAATGCCAATCGTTTCAGTGATCCAGGCTGATACCAGGGCAAAAGCCAGAACGCCGGATAGGGCCATTCGTGATTGCGACTCGACTCTGCGTTCAATCAACTTCTGGACCCGGGGCTTGATCAGAAAAAGCATTGCGCCAATGAAAAGAACTGTCAGCCAAAACGTGGTTATGGCCTGCATCACGCCGGTTGATTTAACGATAGCAATCACTAGCGCGAGAATGCACCAGGCAGTTACATCGTCGATTGAGGCACACGCTAACGCCGTATTTCCTAAAGGCGAGTGCGATAGATTTCGATCCTTCAGAATGCGCGCCAACACGGGAAACGCAGTAATGCTCATCGCGACGCCCATAAAGAGTGCGAATGGCATGAATGCAGTGTTGTCAGGCGCAAGCGAAGAGTAGAGACTGATAGCCAACGCCGAGCCGAGTAAGAAGGGAACAATAATACTCGCATGGCTTACCATGATCGCCGAAGAGGCTTTTTCTTTAAGATGTTGCAGATCCAGTTCGGCGCCCACTACAAACATAAACAGCACTACGCCAATCTGACTGAGGACTCCTAAAGTAGTCATCGACGAAGCAGGAAAGAGAAACGCCGATGCCTGGGGAAACAACCAGCCTAACAATGATGGTCCAAGTGCAATTCCCGCCACCATTTCACCCATCACGGGAGGTTGGCCGATTCGGCTGAATAACGCCGCGACGATTTTGGCGGCTGCTATGATGAGCACCACCTGCATCAGCAACACACTGACCGGGCTTCGCTCGCTGGGTTTCGGGGGCGCGGTGACAGCATGTTGGGCTTCGGCGACGATGGTCTGAGCGATTGTGGTGTGTGTTCTGCTTAGCCTCGATCCAGTAGTCAGGATTAGCCAGATGCCGAGGCTAAAAATGATCAGTAGGCCGAAGTAGTAAATAAAGCTTTTGGCCGGATGTTGGGTGTAGCTGGACAAGGTTGGGGGACCTGCCTTTGATGGTTCTGAATCGATTGCTGCGAATTGCTGCCGAGGTGAGCTATAACTAACCCTGGAAGTGCGCTGCTGTCAAATAAAATGATTGGATCTCCGACTCAAATTTAAGATCTCCAGGATCGAGATTAGTCTGAGATCTAAAATTTGAGATCTTCTCTTCGCTTATGAAACTAACGGAATCAATCTACGCCAGTCGTCCGTGGCTGAATCATTACAACTTCTGGGTGCCGGCGCACATGAACTATCCGAAGCGCCCGCTCTATGAAATTCTGCGCTTAACTGCTTCCGAAGTTCCTAACCGTCCCGCGACTGCGTTTCTCGGTAAAGAACTTACGTTCCGAGAAATCAAAGAGCAGTCAGATAAATTCGCGACGGCCCTGGCTCGGCTCGGTATTAAATCCGGTGATCGGGTCGGCATCATGTTGCCAAACTGTCCCCAATATCTGATTGCGACGTTCGCGTTGTTTCGTCTGGGGGTGACGGTCGTAAATGTGAATCCGATCTACACGCCGCGCGAAGTTTTGATCGTCGCAAAAGATTCGGAGATGTGCACAATCATTACTTTGAACTTACTCGCTCCAGTTGTGCTGAGTGTGCTGGACCAGACTGTTATCAAGTCGGTGATCATCACCTCACCTGCCGAGTACTCGATCGCCGCAACTCCATGTCCTGAAGTTGATAACACAATACGTCTCGTCGATCTTCTGGCTGGAGTCGATCAGGCGGACTTGCCATCAGTAACAATCGACACCGAAGAAGACGTCGCGGTGTTGCAATACACAGGTGGAACCACGGGTGTTCCGAAAGGCGCAATGCTTACGCATGCCAACCTCTTCGCCAATGTCGTGCAAACAGACCTCTGGACCAACCGCGAGAGTCGCAAAGGTGAAGATCGGTTCCTGCTGGTCATTCCGTTTTTCCACATCTATGGATTTACGGTGGGAATGCTTGACGGTGTGTGGCGTGGCGCGCAACAAATACTGATTCCGAAATACGACGTTGAAGTTGTGTTGGCGGCCATTCGCGATTATGAGCCGACTTATTTTCCTGCTGTGCCTACGATCTATATTTCGTTGCTGAATCATCCGAAAGCGCGCGAGTCTGGCATCGATCGAATTCGCGCTTTTGAGAGTGGTTCGGCGCCGTTGCCGATGGAAGTGCTGGACCAGTTTGAACGAATCACTGGCGGAACGGTGAAGGAAGGTTATGGACTTTCTGAAGCATCGCCAGTCACTCATTCAACTCCATCATTAGGGAAACGCAAGCCGGGCAGCATCGGTCTGCCGGTCTCAGACACGGACATCAAAATTGTGGATCTGGAAACAGGACTGAACGAAGTTCCGGTTGGCGGAGAAGGGGAGTTGTGTATTGCTGGTCCACAAGTCATGAAAGGCTATCTGAACAAGCCGGAAGAAACGGCGATTGCATTGCGTGAAGATGAAGCCGGACGTGTTTGGTTGTATACGGGTGACGTCGCACGGATGGATGAAGATGGTTACACCTACATCGTGCAACGCAAGAAAGACATGATTCTCGTGAGTGGCTTCAATGTGTATCCATCAGAAGTTGAAGGCGTTTTGTATATGCACGAAGCGGTGATGGAAGCGGCTGTCGTTGGTTTGCCTGACTCTTATCGTGGTGAAGCGGTCAAGGCATTCGTGGTCTTAAAGCCGGGTGCGGCAGTTACGGTTGAAGATTTAATTGCGCATTGTGAAACCGGTTTGGCGGAATTCAAGGTGCCGCGGCAGATTGAATTTCGGGAAGCATTGCCAAAGACGGCGGTAGGGAAAATCTTGCACCGCGTGTTGAGAGAGGAAGCTCGTTAAACTGAGGAGGATTAACCACAAAGACACGAAAACACAAAATTAATTAAAAGAGTGACCCTCTCTTTACTTTACTTTGTGTCTTCGTGCCTTAGTGGTTAAAAAATTCCTTACGGTTTGGTGATTGTGCCGCAGGCGATGCGATTACCGGAGTTTCCGGATGGGTCGGTTTTCATATCGTCTGCTTTTTCGTGAATCACCAGCGCCGTTCCACCGTTGGCGAATATCGAGTTTGCGCCGTCACCAAGATCGACACTCGCGTTCTTGATCGTTACTTTCGCCGTACCGTCGGCCTTGACGGTGAAGTTGTTCATGTCACCAGCATGATAGCCTTGCGGGTTCTTCATTCCGTGTTGCTTGCTGGTTGGATTGAAGTGTGGACCAGCAGTGGCAAAGTCGGGACCTTCACACTTCGCCATCTGGTGAATATGGATTGCGTGTTCGCCCGGCGGCAGGTTCTTTAGTTCGAGCTTGATCGAAATCCCTTTGCCGGATGGCGAGATCATCGCCATGCCAACACTTTCGCCCGCCGCATTTTTCAAGTCGACCATGGGACCGCCCATTTGCGCACTCTGCATTCTGACGCTAAGCATCGTGGCGAGGGCGACAAATAACAAAATGAACATCAGCCTTTGCTTGTTTACGAAACCGGTTCTTTTCATGACACTCACCTCTCCTGAATCAAACGTAATTTTGATCAATTATGTAGCAACGAAGTAATGCTAGTTCGACCCATAACCTTGCTAAAACTGTGACAAAGTTGAGACGTTGAAGCTTAAAGGCCGTTTGGCAAATCTCAAAAAGCGAAACTATGGTAGCGG
>DATDMC010000087.1:0-31378 GCA_036518995.1 Pyrinomonadaceae bacterium
TGCCGCTTCGGCTACCTTGGGTGAAGACGTTGCGCCGTGGCAACCGCAACGCGGTTGCGTCATTAAGGTTCAGCCAGCGCAACCGCGTTGCGGTTGGTGGGGATTAGGCAATCTTACCCAGGGTAGCCGAAGCGGCAACCCTGGGCTTCGTTGCGTAGCCCCTTCGGGGCAACTTTGATTCGTCAAGTATGTGATTGCCGTTTCAACGGCTGGTATCCAACGTGGCGGTTCCGCGTCACGTAGTGACGCATGAACCAATGACAATGCTATTGACGCCGTGAATTCAAGCGTCGCTACGCGACGCTCATTTTTATCGTTGCCTGTCCAGCCGTTAAAACGGCTGGCTAAACTCATCCGTCGCTACGCAACGAAAATCGAAACGCTGGTCTACAGAGACGCAGAGATTATTTACGTTTGGAGATTAGCGTATATGGCACGTTGCGTTCGCCGACGTATTCCGCACGTGGCCGGATCAACTTGTTGTCTGCGTATTGTTCGAGCACATGCGCGGTCCAACCTGTAATGCGACTCACCGCAAAAATCGGCGTATAGAGATCCAACGGAATTCCCATCATGTAATAGGTCGACGCCGAGAAGAAATCTACGTTTGGATACAAACCCTTCTCGCGCATCATCACCTCTTCAACTTTGCGCGACATGTCGTACCACTTCGTATCTCCCGTTCGTTCGCCCATCTCTTTCGAGAACTGCCGCAAGTGGGTCGCACGCGGATCTTCAGTCTTATAAACAGCGTGACCAAAGCCCATCATCTTTCGTTTTTCCGCGAGCGCTTTTTTGACGAAACTCTCAACGTTGTCGACTTCACCAATTTCGAGCAGCGTCTTCATCACGTTCGTGTTGGCGCCACCATGAAGCGGACCTGACAAGGCGCCGATTGCCGCGACCACTGAAGCGTAAACGCTGGCGAGTGTTCCGGCCACCACGCGTGCGGTAAACGTCGAAGCATTCAGTTCGTGATCGGCATGAAGGATCAAACACGTGTCGAAGAGTTTCGCGTCATGCTCGGACGGCTTTTCGCCCTTCAACATGTAAAGAAAGTTGGTGGCGATATTCGCATCGGGCAGCGGCTCAACCGGATCTTTGCCGTTGCGAATTCGATCCGTAGCAGCGACGAGAGTCGCAAACTGGCCCGTCAACTTAATCGCGACTTTTCGGCTATTCTCGGCCGAAATATCGCGCGCGGTTGAGTCGTACGATTCGAGCGCCGAGACTGCGGTGCGCAACGTGTCGATTGGATCGGCATCGCGTGGTACCTGCCGGATTAAATCAAGAACATCTTTAGGGACGGAGTAGGAATTCGAGAGCAGTTGATTCAGCTCGTCGAGTTCAGATTGGTTGGGAAGGCGTTTGTTCCAGAGCAGAAATGCGACCTCTTCGAAATTCGAATTCTTTGCGAGATCGTGAATGTTATAGCCCTGGTAAATCAGTTCGCCTTTGTCTCCGACGACGTCGGAAACCGTGGAAGCGCCGACCACAACTCCGCGAAGACCGGTTGCGGCTGCGGCGCCAGAGGGAGTTTCTTTCGCTTTATCAGTCATAGATTTAGTGTTTGGCGAAGATAACAAAACAGGTTCTATTGAAACAAGCGACGGTCAAGAGATTTCAGATTGCCGGTTGCCGATTGCCGATTTATTAAATCTTCTAGTTGTTTCAAGGTCCTTCAAAGCCAGGCAATTTAAATCTGCAATCAGAAATCGGCAATCGGAAATGTACTTACTTTCACTACATCACCACGCCTAGCTTTAAGTACTTTTGCTGCGGACCCGTTGCGGACCGACAACTCCAGAAACCCTGCGCTGCCCCAAATTCCCAGTAGTCCACTTTTCTTTTCTGTATAAGACTCGGCAACGGTCCGGATCTTCTGTTGCTTCACTGAAATTTGCTCGACCTCAGCTCCGTTCAGCAGAGTTCGCTCCAAATTCGTTACACAGTTTCCAAAAGTGTCGATGTGAATTATTCGCGCTTTGAAATTTCCGTTCTTAGCAATCACGGGTCGCAACGATGGCAAGCGCACCGGATCGTGGATTCGTGGGCCAAACGAATCTGGCCTCGTTCCTTTCGACAATTCCGCCGCAACCGGAGTGAAAATATCCCGACCATGAAACGTAGTGCTTAGCGGCTGACGAAAATATCGCGACTCAGTCAGGTGAAAAGCAGCAAATTCATCTTCCCGATCCAGCACATAACTGAACAATCCATTATCCGGACCGATAAAAAACCAACTTCCCGCGCTAATTAAAATCGGGCGACGCGCCGAGCCAACCCCCGGATCGACAACGGCTACGTGAATCGTGCCCGGCGGAAAATCACGATAACAAGACAGCAGCACAAAGGCAGCCGTTTCGATGTCCTGCGGCGGAATTTCGTGAGTGATATCGACGATGTTCGCTGACGGATTCGCCGAAAGAATCACACCTTTTATGGCGCCGGTGTAGTAGTCGGAAGCGCCAAAATCGGTTAGCAACGTAATAATGCCCGAAACAGAAACAGGGAGACGGGTTGCCCCATCTCCCTGCTTCGTCAAGTTTGACTTCGGTCCGGTTTTCACTGCGAAACTGTGTCAGTTGACACCCGAATTTTTATTTGTTGGCCCTGTTCGAGTCGGAAGTCGTGCCCTTTTTGGCTCATCACCCCGGCAGTTCCCGCGCCGCCACCGATGATTGCGCCAATCGCCGCGCCTTTTCCGCCGCCGGCAATCGCACCGATGACTGCGCCGATGCCAGTCGCGGCGCCAACCTTGGTGACATCGTCCTTCGTGGAATCGCGACCTCTGATTGCGCCTTCCGAATCAACCTCAGTCGGACTATCCGAGTTCAATGCAACAACTTCCAACAGTTCAGCATGAAGATCGGTTGAACGATTGTCCGGTGAAACCAATCTTTCGAAAGACAACTGTAGTTCGGCCACGCCTTTTACTTTACCCGGCCGTTTCACATCCGCGATGCGGCCCTCGACCACCAGATTCGAAAACTCAGCCGGTTGGACCACGCGCGCTTTGAACGGATCGTTGCGTTGCGAGACGTCGGTGGACATTGGAGTCATCAATTCCAGCGTCAACACAGTATTACGCGGAATTGCTAACGAGCCACTCGGCTGGATGGCGTTGTTGTCTTGAGGGTTGGTTGGTGAACTATTGTCTGGCCTCGCCACAACCGCAGAAGTGTCACCATTGTCCTGGCGACGATGAAGACCATTCGGAATCGTTGAGTCAAATTCTTTGTGATCGTAACCAGCGCTGTAGCCTAGTTCAAAACCTTGCTGGTAACCGTCGCGATAATCCTCGACCGGCCCCCAGACATTATTAAAAGAGCGGTCGCCGCGTTGATATTCGTCCTTGTTTCGATAATCCCGATTAGCGCCGGCGCCACTGTCGCCTGTCCCGGCGCTATAACCATCCGAATAACCGGTGCGATAACCGCGTTCAAGTGCCGTTGACTGGTTCTGCGCGCCGGCATTAGTCGGGCCTACAGTTACCAATCCAATAAAAGCAATTGCCAGTAAAACGACCAGGGGAATCTTGAAGTAGTTCATTTATGCAGTCCTTCCAAAGTTTACGACCTGAATTCAACAGTCGTAGCGTCCCGGGAGAGCCAGCTCGTAGCGTGCCGATGCTACCACTCGTTTACCTATCGCATCAATCTGTATCTGCTTGACGCTCTCGGGTGTGCAACCTAGACTCCTACCACCTTTGAGGCCATTAAGACTGCCATTCAGATGCAGTGTTTTGAGTTTGAGTTTGCAGCCAGGAACAGCGTTTTTTGACCGCTAAACACCAAATTTACTTAGACCATAGCGCGACGACCCCGGTTGACGAGCGGGTCGCGTCCGTAATGGTCCGGGCGCTCACCGAAAATTACGGTAACGCATCGAGTGTGCACATCTTTGGACAACAGGCCCGGGCCGCCGTCGATCGGGCCCGGCGCGAAGTTGCGTCCTTAATTGGAGCAAAACAAAACGAGGTAATCTTCGTCTCAGGTGGAACCGAAGCAAACAATCTCGCCATCCGCGGACTCGCGGAAACTGCCGGACAGTTTGGCCGGCACCTCATTACTTCGGCCATAGAACATCCGTCAGTACGAGGCGTTTGCGATCTGCTGGAGAAACGCGGCTGGGAAGTAACGCGTTTGCCAGTTTACGAAAATGGTCTGGCGCGGATTGAAGATGTTCGCGCGGCACTGCGTCCCGAGACGGTCTTGATCTCAGTGATGCTCGCCAACAACGAGATCGGGACCATTCAACCGATTCAGGCTATTGGTAAATTCGTACGCGAACAACGCGACGCGGGTCACCGAAATCTCTGGTTACACACAGATGCGGTACAAGCGGCGGGCAGAATTAAATTCGACGTCGAAGAGTTAGGTTGCGATCTGCTGTCACTATCGGGTCACAAGTTGTACGCGCCGAAAGGAATTGGCGCGTTGTATGTAAGACGCGGCGTCAGGCTCGCATCACAAAATGTTGGCGGTCACCAGGAACGCGAGCGACGTGGGGGAACGGAAAATGTTCCGGGCATCGTAGCGTTGGGTGAAGCCGCGAGGCTTGCGAGAGTCGAACTTGAGCAACGAGCTGAGCATGTTCGTAGTTTGCGAGATCGGTTTGAGGAAGAAGTGCGACGAAACATCGACGATGTTGTTTTCAATGGAGATCCTCGGCAACGACTGCCACATCTTTCAAATATTTCGTTTCGTTTTATCGAAGGCGAGGGATTGCTGATAAATTTGGATTTGCAGGGAGTTGCTGTTTCCACCGGATCTGCTTGTTCGTCGGGAACGCTTGAACCGTCACCGGTGATCCGCGCGCTTGGACACGATGACGAACTGGCGCGAGGTTCGATTCGCTTCAGTTTTGGAAAAGACAATACAGACGAAGATGTTGACTACGTTGTGAGGGTTTTGATCGATGCAGTGAAGAGGCTTCGTGAGTTGTCACCATTGAATAAGAAACTACTAATGTCCGATATGCTTTAGAGGTTCTTGCAAAACTTGGACTGGCCGCCTGTTGTGAGGAATGCGGCTTGGACGTTCGTTGGAAGGTTGGCTCTGCCTCTCGGCTTGGCCGCCTGTTGTGAGGAATGGCTCTGCTCGGCTCAGCCGTCTGTTGTGAGGAATGGCTCTGCCTTTCCGTTAGCCCGACGTTATTAATTCTTGGGCTGTGCCCTCCTCAAGGGCCGAAAGAGAGGCGTAGCCTAGATTAAAAGAGTCCGCTTACGGAAAGGCATAGCCATTCCTCACAACAGGGCGGCTAAGCCGCAGCGTAGCCATTCCTCACAACAGGGCGGCTTAGCCGCAGCATAGCCATTCCTCACAACAGACGGCTGAGCCGAGCACAGCCATTCCTCGCCACAGGGCGGCTAAGCCGCAGCATAGCCAGTCCTCACAACAGACGGCTAGGCCGCAACCGTAACTGAGTTTGCATTTCGAACAATTGTGGATGGTTTACTCAGATACATTCAAAGAGCATCTCGCGCATCCGCATAACGGCGGAGAACTACCAGACGCGACAGTTGTGGTAGAGGAAGTCAATCCAGTCTGCGGCGATCGACTCCGCCTGTCGCTCATCATTAAAAACGACCGCATTGAGGTGGCGAGATATTTGGCTTACGGCTGTCCGCCTACACTTGTCAGCGGCTCGGTGTTGACTGAGTTGATTGTTGGGAAAACTGTCGCAGAAGCGGCGGAGCTAACACGAGCTGAGTTGATTGAAGCAATCGGTGGGCTACCAAGTAGAAAACATCACGCCGCAGCGTTGGCAATCGAAGCATTGCGACGGGCCCTGGACCACAGAGTTTCCTGATCCTCTGCGTCTCCGCGTTCTCTGCGTCTCTGTGTTGAAAATGTGGATCGAGTAAGCGGATCGTAGTCTTAACACGGAGACGCTGAGAACGCTGAGACGCAGAGGTCAATTAGGTGGCGTGGCGACCGTTCGCGGACGACCTCGATTTTGGTGATACTCAGGCCCGCAATACTTCTTCGGCTCAGTTCCCAACTGAAACGTCTTCGTCCTAACCACCGGACAAGATTCCACCGCAATCAATCCCGTCGTCGGATCAATATCGAGAGTTATAGTTCCTTCCAGGCTACTCGGCGGCGGTGGCGTGGCAATTCGATGCGGACTCGGTAGTTGGACCGGAGTGGCCGTGGGCTCAACCTCCGGCTCCTGCTCAGCCGGACTCGCTTCCGGCTGTTCTTCCGGACTCGCTTCTTCAGTCTCACTTGGACCAGCGTGGTTTGGTCCAGTGCCATTGATGAAATATTCCGATCGCTTGTCCGGATCGTCAGGCGACGCTAACTGTCCAGTCTTCGAATTAATCTCAACTTCTTCAACGCCGGCGGGCATTTCCCAATCACCATTCCAGTCAGGATGTTCATTCAACGCGTACTGCATGAAGTCTGACCAGATCGGCAACGCCGAGTTTGCGCCGGTCAGTCCGAGTTGTGAGCCGTCATCAAAACCAACCCAAACTGCACAAACCAAATTAGGTGTGTAACCAGCAAACCAACCATCGCGTGACGTGCCAGTTTTGCCGGCCAACACACCTTTCAAACCTCGTTGCCGGACTTTTGCAGCCGTGCCGCGATTAATTACATCTTTCATAAACGAGGTCATCACATAAGCAACATCGGGACGAAACACGTCACTGCGTTGCGTGGTGGGCGCCGCAATCGTGACCCCTTCACCGGTTGTAATACGGTTGATAGCGATCGGTGTTGTCCGTGAACCAAGATTTGCGAATGCAGTATACGCCGAGGCAATTTGCAGCGGCGTTGCTTCACTCGTACCCAGTGCCATTGCCGGATACGCACGCGGCGGTTTTGGTAGTCCCGCTTTTGCAGCCGTGTTCATGACCCGGCCGATCGTGACTTCCATCGCGACGTCGACCGTGATCACATTGAGACTATGAACAATCGCGTCACGCAGAGTGGTCGGTTCGTGCGTATACGTGTCGCCAAAATTTCCCGGTGAGTATTCCTGGTTGTCAAAGGTGAACGTCTTCGGCTCGTCTATGTATGTAGTTGCCGGAGTGATGACCCGTGGAATCGGATCGTATGCGGTGTTTAGCGCGGTTGCGTAAACGAATGGTTTGAAGACCGAACCCGGTTGGCGAAACGCATCGGAAGCACGATTCAACTGACTCTTCGAATAGTCGCGACCTCCGACCATCGCCACGATTTCACCAGTCTTCGCATTCATCGCCACGAGTGCAGCTTGCAGTGTTCCCGGTTCAAAACGTTTTGATTCGAGTTTGTCGAGATCGTTCAACTGCTTGGTCAGCGCTGCATACGCCGCGCGTTGCAGGTCCATATCGATGGTCGTGTAGATTCGCAGATGCTGCGCTGCGCCGGCTCCTGCAATCATGTCGCCGAGCTGGTTCTGAACGTAGTCAGCGAAGTAAGGCGCATCCGAAACATCGATGCGTCCTTTAGTGGGAGCAACTACGAGTGGTGTTTCTTTCGCGTCGTAAGCTTCCTGTTGAGTGATCTTGCCAGTTTCCGCCATCGAATCGAGCACCTGGTTGCGGCGGGAAGTTGCGGTGGCGAGATCGCGATACGGGTTGTAACGATTTGGACTACGAATGATCGAAGCCAGAAATGCGGCTTCAGGTAGCGTTAGATTAGTGACGTCTTTGTTGAAGTAAGCACTGGCGGCCTCGCCAAATCCGTTAATCGAAAATCCGGCTTGTTGGCCCATGTAAACCTGGTTGGCGTACAACGCGAAAATGTCTTCCTTCGAGAGACGGGTCTCGAGGATGATCGACATGTAGGCTTCGGAGACCTTTCGCTTGGCAGTTTGCTCAGGCGAGAGCAGCAGATTTTTCACCAACTGTTGGGTGATACTCGAACCGCCCTGACGCGCGATTGGTGAATTCGGATCACTGTCATAGCGTCTAATCAACGCGCGAAGAATTCCGCGAAAGTTCACTCCGTGATGCTCGAAGAACGCTCGGTCTTCGGTTACGGTGACCGCGTCCACCAGATGCTTCGGCACATCATTAAAGCCGATAATTTTTCGCTTGGCTCGTTCCCTTCCCGTAACTGAACTGATTAGTTCCGGCTCAAGCCAGATGCGTTGTAACGCTCCTCGGCCGTCGAGGTCTGAAAGCGCAGAGATCGCTTTGCCGCCTTTTGCGAAAGCTATGCGCGCTCGTTGAAACTGCTGTTGACCATCAACACTTCCGGCGCCACTCGGTTCAATGGCAATTTCCAACCCGTTTACTGTATACCGACCACGAGCGTTATCAGCTTGCGTTCCCTTTTCGACATAACCGGCCCGTTTCAAAAATGCGACTACGTCCTCTTCCGAAATCGGTTCATTGACGCGGAGTTGTTTGGGCGCGGCATAGATGCCGGCGGAACGAGTGAACACGTCTCCTTTAAGTAAGTTGTCAATACGACCCGAAAAGATCGTCCAGTAGTAGAAGAGAATCCCGATTGCGATCGCGCTGACGAATACAATCGGAATAATGACCGGAGCGCTTATGAGCCGGCGCAATAGTCGACGCCAGAAACTCTGTTCCGGTTGAACATACGCCACCACCCGGTTGGTACGGGGATCTCTGCGAGTTCTATTTGGGGATGATTGATTTGTTGGATAACGACCTGACATAACTGGTTAGAAAATAGACTGTGGCTCTTTGCCTCCTATTCCCAGAACATATTACGTGACTTTACCCCCACAGTTCGCCTCAAATGCAGTTTGACAGGTATTACCTCATTCGCTAACGTGGCCAACCTCAGCACATTGGCGATTTTCGATTGCCGATTGCCAATTATTACGCATTTCACAGGTTCAACTGATTTCTAACGGAATTCTCGCCTAAACGCGCCAATTGGAATTCGGCAATTGGCAATCGGCAATGTTATGAGTTTAACATCCGGCGGCCAGCCAGTTCGTAAGAATCGCGCGAAGTTACGGCTCTGGATCGTTGCGGTCTTTGGCGCCGTGGCGGTCGGAACCGTCATGTTTCACCTGCTCGAAGGCTGGTCTATACTGGACAGTCTTTATGTTACGGCCCAAACCGTAACCACGGTCGGCTTCGGCGATCTGAGTCCACAAACGCACGCCGGTCGGGTTTTTGCCACCGTGTTTATGATGGTGGGAGTTGGTATTGTGCTGTACGCGCTGACCAGCGCCGTGCAATCGATAGTCCAGTCAGAGATTCTGGCGACACTCGGTCAGCGCCGTTTGTCTCGCAAAATGAGTAAGCTAAGAAATCATTACATCATCTGTGGCGCGGGTCGAGTCGGTTCGCATTTGATCCGGAGTTTGAAAGACTCGGACAGCACATTCATCGTCATTGAAAGTAACGCTCAGCAGGTTGCGAGTTTGACGGATGCCGGCGTTGCGGTGCTCGTTCGTGACGCTACATTGGAAGAGAGTCTTCGAGAAGCGGGTGTGGAATATGCGAAAGGACTCGCGGCTTGTTTGCCAAACGACGCGGACAACGTTTATGTCGTCTTAACGGCGCGCGACTTGAATCCCAATATTCATATCGTGGCGCGCGCCGCAGAAGAACAGGCCGAGGCCAAGTTGATCCGCGCTGGCGCAAACCGCGTGGTCGCCCCCACAATCATCGGTGGACACCGCATGGCGATGGTTTTGACCAAACCGGCGGTGGGCGACTTTCTCGACTCAATTACCGCGAACAAGTTGGATTTAGGATTTGAACAACTTGAAATTGAAAGCGTGTCGTCGTTCGTCGGTCGAAAGTTGAGTGAGACGAATATTCGTTCCCAATTAAACATCGTCATTGTCAGCATTCGACGCAGTGATGGTGAGATTGAGTTCAATCCCAATGGAGACGCAGTGATTCAAGCTGGCGACATGTTGATAGCCATCGGCAGTGCCGAATCTTTGGCTGAGTTAACGGCACTCGCTCGCGGACAAACTGCTGCAGCCGCTGTATAAAGTAGATCCTTAATGAAAATTCTTGTAACTGGTGGTAGTGGATATCTCGGCACACACGTTTGTCGTTTCTTTTCGGCTGACGATTTCTCTCGTCGTTCCAATCTCAATGTCTTGAGTTTGTCTGACGCCGAACGGGTGCAGGACTACGATGTCGTAATTCATCTCGCAGCCCATCTCGATAAATCTCCTGACGGCGCCGAACTCTCATTCAGGACTAACGCAGAAGGCACACGCAACCTCCTGCTCAACATGCGACCAAACTCCGTCTTCATTTATGCGTCGACCAAAGACGTTTACGGTAGTCATGCGGGCGAGTATGCAGAAGTTCCGGAAGGTTGTGTGACGCTTTACGCAGGACAGTCGGCCCTGGAATGGTCCAAATTGATGGGCGAGCAGTATGTGAGTTTTTACGCGCGGCAGCGGGATGTACGCGCCTGTG
Organism: Pyrinomonadaceae bacterium; assembly: GCA_036518995.1. Taxonomy (GTDB): domain Bacteria; phylum Acidobacteriota; class Blastocatellia; order Pyrinomonadales; family Pyrinomonadaceae; genus PSRF01. The sequence continues at coordinate 10,367 of DATDMC010000087.1, forward strand.
TCTTTCGCCTGTCCGCCGTCTACGCTCGACCGTCGTCAGGAAATGAAAATGGTTTTGTTACTCACTACGTCGAATCGGTGAAGCACCGTTGGCCCATTCGCCTTCCGGCCGACGTCGATCCAGTGCGCGACATTCTTTATGTCGACGATTTTTCTCGCGCGTGTCAGGCCTTCATCGATTCGCCTTTAACGTCTGGTCTTTACAATCTCGGGGGTGGCCGGACAAATTCAATGCGTTTGCGTGAGCTCATTCAGACCATCGGAAACTTGATCGAAATCGAACCAACGATCGAGGACGTTCCGAACATTCCTGCTCCGGTGCCACTTGATTATGTTTCCGACTTGACTCGAATTCGCGAAGAGCTGAACTGGGAACCACAGACCAGCATCGAAGAAGGGTTAAGAAATCTCCTTTAGTTACTGATGGCGGAACGAAAAGAAATCGAGCGGGTTGTGGTTCGGGGAACAAACTGGGTAGGCGACTCGGTAATGACGGTTCCGGCCCTGCGCGCCCTTCGCAAAGTTCTCCCCAATGCGAAGATCACACTCGTATTACGACCCGGCGCGAAAGGTTTGTTTGTCGACGCAGACTTTGTCGATGAAGTTCTCGTCTACGATCGACGTAATTTTCTTTCCGCCTTCTCACAAGTTGGCGAATGGAGAAAACACCATTTTGATCTGGCCGTACTTTTTCAAAATGCGTTCGAAGCAGCGTTGATTCCCTTCCTCGCCGGAGTTCCGCTGCGACTTGGTTACGCGACCGAAGCAAGACAACGTTTGCTGACTCATCCGATTCCGGTCCCGGAGTGGCGTTCAACTCGACACGAAGTTTTCTATTATCTCTATTTGATAACTGCGCTCGAGCAGTTCCTCTACCAAACGAGTTCGATCTGTGAAGGCGATCCGGATACTGCATTGGAACTTTCGCCGGAACGGAAGACTGAGGCAACTCGCTTGTTGAGTTCGTTTGGAGTGAGCGCTGACAAATCCGTTGTGGTTCTTTGTCCGGGTTCGATTAACAGTCGCGCGAAGCGATGGCCCGCAGAATCATTTGCCCGGTTGGCTGACCGGCTAATCACCGATGGTCGACAAGTTGTAATTGTTGGTTCACCAGGCGAGCTGGACGTAACGAACCAAGTCACCAGTAAAATGAAACTGAAACCCGTTGTGTTAACCGGGAAGACAACGATCGATGAACTCACCGCGACTCTCGGCCTCTGTGATCTCCTTGTTACCAACGACACTGGTCCAGCGCATATCGCTGCCGCCCTGGGTCGTCCCACACTCGTGATATTTGGTCCAACGAATCCATTGACGACGCGGCCGTTCTCGGGACAAGCGGAAATTCTTCGTCATCCACCCGACTGTGCGCCATGCATGTTGCGCGACTGTCCAATCGATCATCGTTGTATGACTGCCATCACAGTGGATGAAGTTATGGAACATTCGCAGACGATTCTCAAGCGCGATAGTTTTGCAAAAACAGTGAGGAGTCTCTGCGATTCAGTCGCGTAACACGATGAAAAAGCCCGCAGTATTTATCGATCGTGATGGCACAATTTCCGAGGAAATTGGCTATGTTAACCATCCATCGCGCTATCGTGTCTTTGCTTATTCCGGTGAAGCGATTAAGAAATTGAACGAACATGAATGGCTCGCAATTTTGGTGACAAACCAGGCGGGCGTTGCGCGCGGCTACTTTTCCGAAGACGTGATCGGAAAGGTCCATTCACAACTCGAAGAGACGCTCGCCAAAGAAAACGCGCGGCTGGATGCGATCTACTATTGCGCACATCATCCGACGGTTGGCGAACCTCCCTATCGTTTTGATTGCGATTGTCGCAAACCTAAACCTGGCTTGATTCAACAAGCAGTTAAGGACTTCGAAATTGATCTCGAACGAAGTTGGATGATTGGCGATCGTTATAGCGACATCGAACTGGCCCACAACGCAGGTCTTAAGTCCGCTTTTGTTTTGAGTGGTTATGGAATCGGTGAGTACGAATATCAACGCGCGAGCTGGAAACTCGAACCCGACCTGATTTGTGAGAACTTGCTGGAGGCCGTAAATTCGATTGTGACGGAAAAGGAATAGCGCGTGACTGCTGCAGATCAACAACGGCTCGTTGAAATCGTCAAACGATTTCCCAAACAAAAGCTGGTCATCATCGGCGATGCCATTGCCGATCGGTTTTTGTTTGGTTCAATCAGCCGTGTCTCGCGCGAAGCTCCGGTTTTTATTCTTCGTCACGAACAGACCGAAACAGTTCCCGGTGGAGCAGCAAACTGTGCGGTGAATCTTGCTTCGCTTGGCGCCGACGTTTGTCTGGTTTCGGTAGTTGGCAACGACGAAGCCGGACGTGAACTGATCGACAAGTTGCAGCTTGCGGGCGTTAACATTAGTTGCCTGTTGACCTCCGATAAAATTCAAACAACTACAAAAGTCAGAATTCTGGCGGGACAAACGCATTCGAGTCGACAACAAGTTATTCGGGTTGACTATGAAGGCGGACCATTAGCCGACAGCGAGTTGCACTCGTTGTTACTCGAAAGACTTGAATCGCAGAGCGCTGAAGCGAAAGCGATCATAATTTCCGACTATAACTATGGTGTGGTCGGCGATTCTGCTGTCGAGTTCTTAAGAAATTCAAAACTACCGGTGCTGGTTGATTCGCGATTTCGTTCCGCGAGTCTCACCGGTTTTACTGCAGCGACGCCAAATGAAGATGAAGTCGAACAGTTGATCGACGAGCCGATAGTTTCCCAGGAACAGTTGGAAAAGGCTGCGATACAACTCAAACAGAAACTCGGCCATCAGGCGTTGCTGGTAACACGAGGCGGCAACGGCATGATGTTGTTGGAAAACGATGAAGCGCCGCTTCACATCGTCGCAGTTGGAGCGCAACAACCGGTTGACGTTACCGGCGCTGGTGATACGGTAATCGCAACGTTTGCTTTGGCGCTCGCTTCTGGTGCTTCTTTTTCCGATGCTGCCCGACTCGCAAATTACGCCGGCGGTCTGGTCGTGATGAAACGAGGAACCGCATCCATCACTCCGCAGGAATTAGAGCATTCGATCCTCAACGCTGAAATCTGAATGGCTACCGTAGAAAATATTTTAAATCGCGAAGAGGTTGTTGCTGCTGTATCGGCAGCTCGTGAGAATGGCGCTCGTATAGTTTTGGCGAATGGCTGTTTCGACGTCCTGCATGTTGGGCACGTAAGATATTTGGCCGGAGCCCGTGCACTCGGCGATGTGCTGGTCGTCGGCGTCAATTCTGATCGCCAGGTAAAGATTCAAAAAGGTGAAGGACGCCCGATTCTTCCTGAAGCAGAACGAGCCGAATTGTTGGCTGCGCTTGAAAGCGTAAATTTCGTTACTATTTTTGACGAGCCCACCGTTGAAGAACTTTTGTTGGCCCTCAAGCCGGATGTTCATGCAAAAGGAACAGACTATACTGTCGAGACTGTGCCTGAACGAAAAATCGTTCAATCGTACGGCGGCGTGACGGCGATTGTCGGTGATCCAAAAGATCATTCGACCTCAGAAATTTTGGCGCGCTTAGGAGCGCAGGCGTCCCCGCCTGCACGTTGTTGATTTCACGCGCCGTTGTGTTTGAACAGGCAGGCGAGGACGCCTGCGCTCCTGATGAAAATCCTGATTGTAAAACTCGGAAGTATTGGTGACATAGTACACACTTTGCCGGCGCTCGCGGCAATTCGCGCCGGTCTGCCCGACGCGGAAATCTCCTGGGTCGCAGAACGATCAACTTCTGACATTTTGCGAGACAACCCGATTCTGGATCGCCTCATCGAAGTCGACACGAAGGCGCTGAGGCGTGGACTGATGTCTGGGGAGACGCTGCGGGCACCGCGCCAGCAGTTACGTCGGTTACGCGCCTCGGCCTTCGATATAGCATTAGATTTTCAGGGACTACTAAAGTCCGCTTCAATCGCGCGCCTGTCCGGCGCGCGTCGTGTTTTTGGGTACAGCCGTGAAGGTCTCCGCGAACCGCCCAGCGCTTTACTCCTTTCCAAACGAATTCACGTTCCGAAACATACTCACGTAATTTTCAAAGCGCTGCAGTTAGTTCATGGCGCGCTTGGTTTACAAATTCCTGTAAATTCATCCAATCTTTCGTTCCCCATCGGAATTCCTTTAACGGCCGAGCAAGAAGCCGAACGAGTTGTCGAAGGAACGAACGATGCTTACGCTGTGTTGAATCCGGGCGGCGGCTGGCCAACCAAACTTTGGAACCCGGATCGATTCGGGCAACTCGCTGACGCACTTTGGGCGAACTTCGGTTTACACTCGATCGTCACTCATGGTCCTGGCGAAACGGAACTTGCGCAAGCAGTATTGAACGCTTCCCACTCTGGACACACCCGGGTTGCGAGCGTTTCATTAAAGGGATTTTATGCGCTTGCTCAAAAAGCAAAAGTTTATGTGGGCGGCGACACCGGACCAACCCACATCGCCGTTGCCGCAGGTGCTCCTATCGTTGGCCTATTCGGTCCAACTGAGTGGTGGCGAAATGGCAGTCCTCGAGAAGAAGATATTTGTGTTGAACGGACTGATATAGATTGTCGCGTCGATTGTCACCGGCGTGCGTGTTCGAAGTGGATCTGTATGGACATTGAGGTTGAAAGAGTGGTGCGAGCAGTGGCTGCGCGTATCGGTGCGGCGGATTCTCATATTAGTCTGTTATCGTTGGCTGGTTAGCTTAATCCTCTGCGTCTCTGTGTTCTTTGCGTCTCTGCATTTAAAAACTCTCCAACGCAGAGACGCAAAGGACGCAGAGACGCCGAGTAATTGCAAAATGCGTAGAGGCGGAACATGGATACAACGTTGGCGAGTGCCGCTTGGTTTTCTTTGCGCGGCCGTTTTTATGGTGTTCGCTAAACCAACTCCACGAGTCCTCTTGATTGGCGCAGCAGTTTCTATCCTCGGCCTCGCCATTCGTGGTTGGGCTGCCGGTCACATTCGCAAGAACGCCGAACTTGCTGTTTCAGGTCCTTATGCTTTCACCAGAAACCCGCTCTACTTTGGCAGTTTTCTATTAGGCCTCGGCTTCACGATCGCCTCGGGCCGTTGGTTCCTTGCGCTGCTTTTCGCAGTCCTCTTTCTTGGCATCTATTTTCCGGTGATGCGCGTCGAAGCCTCGACGATGGCGGAACTGTTCGGCGAACAATTTCATCGTTACAAACAATCCGTTCCGCTTTTCTTCCCCCGAATTACTCCGTACAAGCAAACGGACTACAAATCGATTCGATTTGATAGCAGCTTGTATATGCGTTACCGCGAATACAGAGCAGCGCTGGGTTTAGCCGTTGCCTGGTGTTTATTACTGGTGAAGTCGTACTACTTAAGATGAGATCGTTTTTTACAAGACCAGCATTATTCGCCCTGCTACTGGTTGTTGCTTTCGCAACCGTGAAAGCGCAGAAGCCACTCGCCAATCATCCGTTCGAACCAGTTGAAGAGCTGTTTTACGACGCTGAATTCAATCGCTCACTCTTGCGTGGTTTGGATGTAGCTGAATTTAAACTGCGTTCGGTGAAGAGCGAAGTTCCAACAGCAGACAATTCCGCTAAAAGTTACGCACTAAATTTCAGCGCTGATGTAGTTAGCAAAGGTTTTTTCGTCAAACTTTTTAATCTCAAATTCCACGAACAGATCGAGTCAACTATCGACGCAACAACCTTTACGTTGCAGAAAAATTCGCAGCTCGACGAACAAGGAAAACGTGTTCGCACGAGTGAAACTCTATACGATCGTTCTAAAGCGAAACTTTCGTGGACCCAACGCGATCCGAATAATCCAAATGTTGAGCCACGCACCGCAGTTGTTGATTTTGGCGGACAACTTCAGGATGTCCTTTCTGTAATTTACTATTTGCGCACCCAGCGACTTGAAGTAGGAAAGACGATTGAAGTTTTCATCAGCGACAGCGGACGCGTCTATCGGGTGCCGATCAAGATTGTCGAAAAGAAGAAAATGAAAACGGCTGTCGGTCGGGTTAACACGCTCCGACTTGACCCACAGTTGTTTGGACCAGAAGGAATGCTCGAAGACGAAAAAGGTGAGTTCAATCTTTGGGTCACCGACGACGAACGACACATTCCCGTTAGCGCCCGCGTCAAAACTGAATATGGCACGTTTGATATCAAACTGAAGCGGCGAACGCAGGAGTAGAGTTTGGAGTTTCGAGTTTGGAGTTTTGAGTTTTGAGTCTTGAGTTGTCTCGTTCTCCAGGCTTTAGCTAGGATCATCGCTCACAATTTACCCGGCAACCATTTCGATGGTTTTTCTTCTTCGGCAGATAACACAGCCGATCATTTTCAACCGCAACTTGGCGCAAAATCCATTCGGCAATCGGAAATCGGCAATCGCCAATTCTAAATGACCGCTCCCCTTATAATTGGACATCGCGGTGCGTCAGCACTCTCGCCTGAAAATACTCTCGCAGCGTTTCGCCTGTCAGCCTCAGCTAAAGCAGACGGTATCGAGTTTGACGTTCGTCTTACGAATGACGGTGTTCCGGTCGTAATTCATGACGACAATCTGAAACGTACGGGCAATATCAATCTCAGAGTTGCAGAGCTAACGCTCGCCGAATTGAAAGAGATTGATGTCGGAAGTTTTTTCACCAGAGGTGACTTCGCCGGAGAGAAGGTTCCGACGTTATTCGAAGTGTTCGAATTGTTCAAAGAAACATCAGCCACGCTCTATTTGGAAATGAAGAGTGCCCCGACTCAACTCGATTCGCTGGCAAGGACTTGTTGTGACGCATTGGCCCACTCGAGTCTGCAACCAAATGTAGTTGTCGAGTGTTTCGAGCTTGCCGGAATCGAACGAGTCAAAGAATTCAACTCCGAAATCAGGACCGCAGCCCTTTTTGAACCGACATTAAAACACCCACCGCTGATCGGTTCGGCGAAAGCAATAATCGAAAAAGCACAGGCCGTTGGCGCCGATGAGATCGCGCTACATCATTCTTTAGCCAATACTCGGACTATCGATCTGGCCCAGGAAACAGGTTTGCAGGTCGTCGTTTGGACCGTTGACGATCCAGATTGGATCAGTCGGGCCCGCGCCCAAAACATCAAAGCTTTAATCACAAACAATCCTGCACTTTTGGTTCAACAACGCGACAATCCACTATAGGACCGCAGGCGTCCCCGCCTGCTTTTTCTAGGCAGCACATACCACCGAGGTAATCTTTTCCTCTGCGCAGGCAGGCGAGGACCGCAGGCGTCCCCGCCTGCTTTTCTAAGCAACACATACCACCGAGGTCATCTTTTCCTCTGCGCAGGCAGGCGAGGACGCCTGCGGTCCTAACACCGCGATTGAAGATTCGCGTACAGTTGTCACGATGACCCGCGCGCAGAGTCCGATGAACCGGTTCTTCGTCAGTTCCGATTACTCTCTTTTTTACCGACGTGCCAAACAATTTGACTGGCAGAACCAGGTGTCTGCTGATTTTTCCCTTCTGCTGGTCTTAACCGGTGAACTAACCTGCAAGATCAATGAGCAAACGTTTAACTTGTCAGCGCAGGAATCGATAATCATCGATCCAAACACCTCGATTGCGATTAAAGGCCGGCAGCTCGAGTTTTTCTTTCTTACTTTGGCGCCTTCGCTCGTGCTTGAACATGCGATTGCCATGAAACTTATCACGCCGCAATCGACAGTCAGTTTCTCGCTTCAACCACACAAGCTCAACGACAAATTAAACACCCTCACAGCAACTTTTATCAGCGAATTGCTCGACGAAAAGCCCGGGAAAGAAATTGTGTTGCATGCACTGACCGAACAGGCAGTGGTCCATCTGTTGCGCAATTACGCTTCGAGTCGCAGGTCTGACGAGTTGGAACTCTCGCGGGTGGGTCTGGTCGATCGTCGCATTCGTCGTTCAGTTGAACTCATGCATTCGCAGTTGGACCAGGATCTCTCGTTGCGAGAATTGGCTGCCGCTTCTTACCTATCGCCATTTCATTTCTCCCGCTTATTCAAAAAGATCACAGGAGCCACGCCTCACAATTACCTGGCGGCAGTGAGAGCCACGCGTGCACAGTTACTACTCGCTGAGACTGAGATGTCGATCACTGAAGTTGGAGCAAGAGTCGGGTATTTGAGTGCGAGTCACTTCACGAAGGCATTTCGACTCGCCACCGGCACGACACCACGTGAGTTCCGCAAAGCACTGGTAAAGAATTAACCACGTGGTCAAAAAGTCAGTACCACCTCGCGGTAGCAGGTGGGTCGATCATGATCCAAGCGCCATCATCTTAAGCAACCCACCCGCTACCGCGAGGTGGTACTGACATCCAATAGCAAGCGAGCGCCATTTTTGAGCAAGATCGCACCGTTCTTCACGCGCTCCGCTCTGTATCATCGCGGCTACATTTCTGAAGGAGTCAATTAATGCCAGCTACAAACAAAATGGAGATCAAACCAGCCCAGGGTAAGTTAGGTGTTCTGCTTGTCGGACTTGGCGCCGTCAGCACTACATTCATTGCCGGCGTCGAAGCAATCAAGAAAGGTTTTGCCGAGCCAATCGGAAGTCTTACCCAAATGGGAACGATTCGTTTAGGTAAACGGACTGATAATCGTGTTCCCCTCATTAAAGATTTCCTTCCGCTCGCCAATCTCAAAGATCTGGTCTTTGGGGCCTGGGACATCTTTCCGGACTCGGCTTACGAGGCAGCACTGAACGCAGGCGTTTTAGAGAAAGAACTCTTAACTCAACTCAAAGAACCACTCAAAAAGATCAAACCCATGAAGGCCGTGTTTGATCAGACGTATGTAAAACGTCTGAGTGGCGAGAACGTTAAGACTGGCAAGAACAAGTTTGAACTGGCCCAACAACTCATCGACGAAATTGCCGAGTGGAAGAAGAAGAACAAGTGCTCCAGAGTCGTGATGATCTGGGCCGCCTCAACCGAAATTTTCTTAAAACAGCACGCTGTCCATAAAACGATCGAGTCGTTTGAGAAAGCGATGCGCGAGAACCACAAAGCGATCGCTCCTTCAATGGTCTATGCGTACGCAGCTTTGAAATCAGGAATTCCCTTCGCCAATGGCGCGCCAAATTTGACGGTTGATATTCCCGCCTTGATGACACTGGCCGAACAAAACAAACTGGCCATCTGCGGCAAGGATTTCAAGACTGGTCAAACTTTGATGAAGACGATCATTGCGCCGGGACTTAAGGCGCGCATGCTCGGGCTGCACGGTTGGTATTCAACAAACATTCTCGGCAATCGCGACGGTGAAGTGCTTGACGATCCCGATTCATTCAAGACGAAGGAAGAGTCGAAGCTGTCAGTGCTCGAGTACATTCTCCAACCGGAAGTTTACCCAAGTCTATACAAAGATTTTTCGCACGTTGTTCGCATCAACTATTACCCGCCACGCGGCGACAACAAGGAAGGCTGGGACAACATCGATATCTTTGGCTGGCTTGGTTATCCAATGCAGATCAAGATCGACTTCCTGTGTCGCGACTCGATTCTCGCGGCGCCCATTGTGCTCGACCTCGCATTGTTCCTTGACCTTGCCCAACGTGCCGGAATGAAAGGCGTTCAGGAGTGGCTGTCGTTCTACTTCAAGTCGCCGCAAACTGCGCCCGGCTTGTACCCGGAACATGACGTTTTTATCCAGCTCATGAAGCTGAAGAACACACTGCGGCATTTAAGAGGAGAAGATCTCATCACCCATTTGGGCCTTGAATACTACGACTAGACAATTTGCCGCTTAACAAAGGCGCTGGTTGGATTTTTTGGGTAACTCCTGTTTGAAAAGGTGTACCAAATCGCCCAGCGCCTTTTTATGTGCCCAATGATGCTGCAACTTATTGTCAGTGATTTTTGACACTTTACGTCAGGCAATCAACTACAGGTTTTGGTCAGGCAACTCGGATCTTCGTTTTACTTAATAATTTGTGATGACAATTGGCTTCGAGTTGTATATATAGCAACTGACTCGATGAGTATTAGTCGTCGGCTGGAGCCCCTTCGGCAAACGTCGTTCACGGTGAACGCATCAATTCAACGAGCGGATCGTTCCTTGCTTGCTGGGAAGATTGGGCCGCAAATACGCGGTCCGGTTTGAAATTGCCCCGACTCTCAAGGAGAACGCCGATGTTAGCTGAGATGGAAATTACAACCAACGAAATGAACAATATGGGTACGGTTTTCCTCGATCCAGATCAAAAGAGCCCACGTGCTCAGGAATTTGAAGAGCGGCTTTCTTCTCGCATTGTCGGACAAGAACGCGCTGTTAGAAGAATGAGTGGTTTGTACCAGATCTTTTTAGCTGGCATGAACCCTCCAAACAGACCAATCGGCACGATGCTTTTTCTTGGCCCAACCGGCTCAGGAAAAACTCGCGTGATTGAAGCAGCAGCCGAAGTTCTTTATGGCGATTCCAATGCTATCGTAAAGATCGATTGTGCTGAGTTCCAGCACTCGCACGAGATTGCCAAGTTGATCGGTTCACCTCCAGGATATCTTGGTCATCGCGAAACTTCTCCAATGCTGACGCAGGAGAATCTCGATCGCATGCACACGGACGATATGAAAGTCTCGCTGGTGCTCTTTGACGAGATCGAAAAAGCGTCAGACAGTTTATGGCAACTGTTGCTCGGCATTCTCGATAAGGCAACGTTGACACTCGGCGACAATCGGCGCGTTGACTTCTCGAAGGCAATGGTCATCATGACCTCGAATTTGGGCGCGCGGGAAATGTCCGAGTTGATTTCGGGTGGAATTGGTTTCGCGCCTGGCAAAGGTTCGAAAACGCCAAACGATACTGAAGTCGATCAGAAGATTTATCGCACTGCGGTAGAAGCGGCCCGGCGTAAGTTTTCACCGGAGTTCATGAACCGCATTGATAAGGTCGTGGTCTTCCGTTCCTTGAAAGAACATCACCTGCGACAGATTTTGGATCTCGAACTGCAGGCCGTTCAGGATCGCATCATGCAGGGAGCGGGAACCAAGTTCGTGTTCCAGTGTTCGGAAACTGCAAAAGAGCTCCTGATGAAGGAAGGTATCGATTACAAATACGGTGCTCGTCACTTGAAACGTGCGGTTGAACGTTTCCTTGTTTACCCGCTGTCGAATCTGGTTGCGACCGGACAGGTTGGTTTGGGAGACTTAGTGCACGTTGACGTTGATGAAGTTAAGAACCGGCTGATCTTCTCGAAGAGTTCGGGCGGCGCACTCATCCACGAAGTGACGAACAATGACGTGAAAGATGACGAACCGAGTGAGTCGTTATCGGGGGGAGTTGCCCTGCCAATTCCTGCGGCAACTAAAGTGGCCAAGAAAGGCCAGGGCCGTGGAGACAAAACCGAGAGCTGATTAAACGCTCAATTAAAACTAAAGCGCCGATCGTAAATGGTCGGCGCTTTTTTGTTCTTCGTCGCGTAGCGACGGATGAATTTAGCCAGCCGTTTCAACGGCTGGAAAAGATGCGAAAAAAAGGTTGCGTCGCGTAGCGACGGATGAATTTGATCTGTGATGGATTATATCGAGGCGCGTAATTCAGGCGTCGCTACGCGACGCCAATCGTTGCCGTTGGACTACCAGCCGTTGAAACGGCTGGCTAAATTCATCCGTCGCTACGCGACGACGATCGTTGCCGTTGGACTACCAGCCGTTAAAACGGCTGGCTAAATTCATCCGTCGCTGCGCGACGACAATCGTTGCGGTAAGCGACGACGATCGTTGCGGTACGCAACGAAGAACTACATTAAGGTGTGAGCTTTTTGAGGGAGTTGACGGCGGCCTGGGCCAGGTATGGATCTTCTGAGGTTGCCGCCGTGCGTAATGCGGAAACGGCGGATGGATCGCCAATTAATCCCAACGCCTGTGCGGCTTCCCGACGAATGTCTCCGTCAAGCTTTTCATTTCCCAACGCTACAACCAACGCCGGTACTCCCGCTCGACTACGAGTCTGTCCCAGCGATCGCGCCGCTGCACGCATTACAAAACCATTCTTCTCTCGTTTCTTACCTTCCGGCGCTAACACACCAGCCAAACTAATTACCGCAGCCTCGTCACCGATTTCACCAAGCGCAACTGCCGCTGCCGACCGAACACCGTCTTCCTTGTCGCCAACCAACAAGCCGGTCAGCGCACTCGTCGCCGCTCGACTCTTCGTCAGTCCGAGTGCATATGCCGCTTCCCTGCGCACGAAGTCATCTTTGTCATTCAACAGCGGTAGTAACGCCGGAACACTCTGTTCAGAACCAACTGCCAGGATCGCTTTCGCAGCCACAGCCCGCACCATCGGCGCCGCATCAGAAAGACCAGCCATTGCCACAGACGACGCTTCAGGCCGGCGCATCGAACCCAGTTTCATCAACGCATCACGACGCTCTTCTGCGTCAGCGGAGTTGAGTCGCTGTCGTTGGGCTTCGATTGTTTCCTGAATTGACGTGCTTTGCGGATGAGCAAAGGTTGGCACACAGAGAGAGACGCCCAGCACTGCGATTAGCAGTACCAGCCGGAATACGCTATTAACACGAGTCGAAATGTGCATTCAGATCTGGGCGTTTGACTTCGCTGAGGCGCGCCTTTCAGCTTTTCTTCGAACCGCTTCCCATTCAAAAGCCTGTCGCGCGCGTCGATTCTCACGAGCATCTGCAAGAACCGAGAGCACCTCGTCTTCCCAAATAGATGGAACCGTACGTGACCTGCGCATCGATTCCATTATCGTAATGTAATCTAAAACTTCCTGCACTTCCGACTCAGTTAAGGCATCGACCTTTAATGCCAGGAATTGGCGTTGACTGGCTGTCGTGGCCATCTCTGTCTTCCTTTCGAAAGTCCATAGCAACCCTCGATAAGCACAGTTAGGAAGGGTGGCTTGCCCCCGCCCAACCGTTCAACTATTCACTGTTCAAAGACAAGCGGGGGCAAGCCACCCTCCCCAACTGCGCTATCAAAGTTTCACCTATGTAAACTTAGGGGCCGAGTGCAATTCAATTTTGGGCGACGAAAACTCCATCTGAGTTCGAAGTTTGTCTTCGACCTACAGAAGGAAACCTTGAAAACCTACTGTGGGGATGCAGAACTATACACGACCAAAAACGAGACAAGCAACATTTATTGGAGGAATTGAGCCTTTGTGTCTTGGTGGTTAATTCTCTTACCTCGGCGAAGACTAACCACGAAGACACAAAGGCCCCAGGAAACACGGAGAATGGAGACCCATTCTCGGTTTTCTGGTTAATCGATGCGCGACGCTAAGCCGTGCATTGAATCGATAATCAGGACCGCAATGGGAGGATAGAAAACCAGGTCAGGAATCAGCATAAACGCGGAAGTGTAGGCCAAAGCAGCAGCGTGTCCAGCGTGGTCGCGCGGAGCCAGCATCTTCAAATCGTTGAAAAAATCCTGCGTGTGCCAACCGATATAAAGGCCAATTCCCATGCAAAGCAGGTAACCAACCAGCAAAAACGTATAGGCCGAGAAGCGGGTAAACGGTTGTTCGGGAGTTTCGCTGTTCCGGATGGAACCTTCGATTACTTTGGGGCGATAAGTATAGTGCGCGAGGTATTCGCGCAGCCGCGTCGCAAGATGCCAAACACCAATTACAAAAAGAGTCAGCACGATCGCCCGGCCGAAAGGATTAAAGATTTCCCACAACTGCGGCCGAATCATTGCCAGGAAAAAAGTCGAAAGAAACAGCGAAACAGTAGTGAACACAACCCGCTGCCGTTCCCGGTTCTCGCGTCGATCACGCTCCAGAACTTCGTCAACTAACCGGTCCCACTTCGCTTGAACGGCCAGATTTTTCGCCCGTTTGGCGTGTGGATTGTTCGAATCGAGGATTGAATAACTGCGGGATTTTTCCGCCTGATATTGCTGATCGTAATACGCACGTTCCTGAGGAACACTCAAAACGTGATACGCCTTCGACAACAAGGCAAACTCGCGTGCGGCTTGTGAATCGGGATTTAAATCAGGATGACTTTTGCGCGCAAGCTTCCGATAGGCCGACTTAATGTCAGCCTGAGAGGCATTCGGCTTGACGCCCAATAATTTGTAGTAGTCGATCACTGTGCTTCAAGACTCCATAAAAGCCAGCGATGAATGGCGAATCGGCTGAGGACTAAGTCTCAAACTCGCGGGGAGAAGTATACCACTGGATGCAAGTATTTAAATCCGACGCTTGCAGGTTTTTGATGAACCTCTCCAAGAAGGGGGTGCCAAGGGGCGGCCGGGAACTCTACCTCGAGCGGCAATCGAGGGGGCGAGGACTTAATTAAGGCGGCCCGTACCCCTTGGCGGATTGCATTCACTCTTAACAACCCTTATGCCATCGCCCTTTTCACTTAAAACTCAAGAAAACCGCACAGTCCCCCTTTAAAGTGTCGCCAAACGTAAACACTTGGCGTTCCCACTGTCTACCGCAAAGTACACTCCTCTAGTTACTAACTCCTTCGCTGGCCCGGTCGACAATCTTCAAGAGCGTGCGCAGCGCGATTCCCGTCGGTCCTTTTGAACGATAAGGCTTGGCATCATCGCCCCAGGCAGTTCCGGCTATATCGAGATGCGCCCACGACACGCCATCTGCAAACTCCTTTAGAAACGCAGCAGCCGTAATTGTTCCCGCTCTTCTGCCGCCCACATTCTTAATGTCGGCAATGTCCGACTTAATCTGCTTCGAATATTCCTTATCGAGCGGCAGTTGCCAGAACTTCTCGCCTACTTCGTGACCGGCGGAGATGATTTCATCAATCAACTCCTGATCCGTGCCCAAAACTGCAGTGTTAACGTCGCCGAGCGCAATCGAAACAGCGCCGGTCAGCGTGGCCATATCGATGATCTTGGTCGCACCCAGTTTCTTCGCATAAGCGATAGCATCAGCCAGAATCAAGCGACCTTCAGCGTCAGTATTGATGACTTCGATCGTTTTGCCAGTCATCGCGCGCACAACGTCGCCGGGCTTGGTGGCTTTTCCTGAAGGCAGATTTTCAGTACATGGAGCGACGCCTAAAATCGGAATTGGTGGCTTCAGTTGGGCGATAGCTCGCATCGCGCCGATCACAGTCGCGCCACCCGTCATGTCGTACTTCATCAACTCCATGTTCTCGCCCGGCTTTAACGAAATACCGCCCGAGTCGAACGTGACTCCCTTACCAACAAACGACAACAACTCTTTGTTGCTCTCGTCAAAATTCGCCGGTACATACTTCAAGATGATCAATTTCGCCGGTTCATCAGAACCGCGCGACACGCTCAGTAACGACCCCATGCCCTCTTGTTCCATACGGGCTTCGTCGAGCACGTCGATACTCAAACCAAATTGATTCGCAACTTCGCGGGCGCGCTCGGCCATGTCGGTCGGCGTCATGTAGGCGCCCGGTTCGTTGGCCAGATCACGTGTGAAGTTCATTGATTCGCCGATAATCCTTCCGACTTCAGCGCCCCGTTTCAACGCCTCAACGTCAGCGCCTTCGATTACGACAACCACTTTATCTACTGACTTCTCTTCTTTATCAACAGTGCGATATTTATCCGGATCGAATATTGATATGAAAGCACCTTGAATAGCGGCCGAACTACTGGCTTCAACGTTTTCATCGAGCCGCGGCAAGACCGCGATGCTCTTGGCATTCTTGCCGCGCAACGAACGAACAGCAGTACCGGCCATCATCGAAACATTTGCAGTTTTGTAGTCGTCTTTGGCTCCCACGCCCACCAGCAACAGTCTGCGGGCCTTCAGTTTGTCGTTACCGACCAAATGAAAGTAGGCCGTCTCACCTTCTTTACCGGTAAACTCTTCACCTTCAATGCTCGACTTAACCAGACCGCCAGATAGTTCATCCAACTTCTGCAAAAAACCATTAGTTGGTTTCTCATCTTTAAAGACAGCAACTGCGATTGCTTGAACATCAAGTTGTTCAAGAGGACCCTGGCTAGCTTCAACTTGCATGTGAGTATGTTCTCCTGCGATTGGAATATCAGAATCTTAACTCTCTTACCTATTTCGTTCTTTCAACTGCGCTCGTGCTTCACGCTCCACAGTCTTTTTCATCTCAGCTTCGCGTTTGTCGTACAACTTCTTGCCCCGCGCCACGCCGACTTCGATCTTAATGCGCCCATTCTTTAGGTAGAGTTGAGTGGGCACTAAGGTCATGCCTTGTTTGGCCAGCGCATCATCAAGACGCAATATCTCACGTTTGTGGAGCAGCAGTTTTCGCGTTCGCAGAGGCTCGTGGTTCTCGCGATTACCATGAGAATACGGCGAAATGTGGGCATTAAACAACCAGGCTTCGCCATCCCGCACCGAGACGTAGGCCTCTTTGAGTTGTACTCGGCCGTCAATCGCACTCTTAACCTCGGTCCCGGTTAAGGCGATGCCGGCTTCATATTTATCAGAGATGTGGTAGTTATGAAACGCGGCGCGATTTGCTGCCAACACTTTTTCTTCTTTTGGCATACAGCGAAATCGCTAGGCGCCTTTCAGCCTCAAATCCAACACATCGTGTCTCGTAATAATCCCGACAATGCGCCCGTACTCTTCAACCAAAACTGCCGGACTACTTTGGAGTCGCTTCGTCACTTCGTTTGAACTCACGTCAACATCGACCGTCGGGAAACTTGCTTCCATCACTTCACTGACCGCCGTACTCAACAATTCGCGGTCTCGAACAACTTTTGCCAGCACACGATTTTCTCGCAATGAACCAACTGCTTTGCCTTCATCCAAAACCGGAATCTGACTCAAGCCCAGTTCGTCCATCCGTTCCAGAGCTACAGCTACCGTGTCACCCGGATTAACGGAAACGAGTGCCTTCGGCGCCTGTGGTTTTTTTGTACCACTAATCAGTCCGGCGGTGATGCGTTGTGGTTCAAGGAGTCGCTTCTCTTTCAACCATTCGTCGGAATGATGTTTGGTGAGATAGTGTTCGCCAGTGTCGCAAACAATAAAGACGACAATCGCGTTTTCATCTAGATCGGCAGCGACGCGCAGGGCCGCGGCCAAATTGGTCCCCGTCGAACCGCCACAGAAAATACCTTCGACACGACCCAGTCGACGCGACATTTCAAACGAGTCGCTATCGGTGACATTGATCACTTCGTCGACGTATTTGAGATGAACGTTGGGTGGAACAATTTCCTGTCCGATACCTTCAACTAAATAAGGAGTCGCTTCGACGAGTTTTCCTGTTTCTTTGTAAGTTTTGAAAATTGAACCAAGTGGATCGGCGCCAATGATCTTGATCGCTGAATTTTGTTCTTTTAAGAAGCGACCTGTTCCCGAAATCGTGCCACCAGTTCCAAGTCCCGCAACAAAGTGGGTGATCTTGCCGTCCGTTTGGCGCCAAACTTCCGGACCAGTAGTTCGATAGTGCGCTTCCGGGTTATTCGGATTTGAATATTGGTCGGGATAGAACGAATTTGGAGTTTCGGCAGCAATTCGACGAGCTGTTGAAACATAATGATCGGGAGTACCGTGCTTTGCTGAAACCGGCGTAATAACAACATCGGCGCCGAGCGCTTTCAAATAGCGCGACTTCTCAACCGAGGCTTTGTCGGTCATTACAAAAATGCACTTGTAACCTTTAACTGCAGCCGCAAGCGCCAAACCAATTCCCGTGTTTCCTGAAGTAGCTTCGATCACCGTCCCACCGGGCTTCAAAATCCCTTCACGCTCAGCCGCTTCGATCATCGAAATGCCAATTCGATCTTTAACAGAATATCCCGGGTTCAGACTCTCCATTTTGGCAAAAATCGTAGCTTTGATTCCTTTGGCCAGTCGATTCAGCTTCACCAAAGGCGTGTTACCAATCAACCCCAGAACATTCTCTTGAAATTCCATCATTGACTCCGGATTTTTTCTGAACAGCGGATCTATCTATAGCAGAATCAGGAGCGCGGAGCTATTTGAGCCAGCCACCTTCACACATTTTCTGCGACAAAATCTCTCCAGCAATCTGATGACCTTTTTCATTCCAGTGGCCCGAACCCAGGTCCGATCCGAACCCGTGCAGGAACACGTTGTTTCTTTCCGCATAAGTGAGTAGATCGGGAGCGAGATTGATCACCGCAAAACCGTCGCGTGAACCAAGTTCCGTGATCCGGTGATCGGGATAAAAAAGATCAGTGGCGCCGACGTGCTTCAAAAAATCTTCACGCACTTGAGCGCTCGGTGTTACCTGAATTCCGTTGCTTAGGGTCACTACTAAAAACTTCGCCTGATGTGCTTCCACTTCCCTGTGCATCGTGTCTATCAACTTTTCGGTGACTTGCCATGCGTCTTTCCAGGTCGCATCACCAGGTTCACGATAAACCAGGTTGTCAGTCCCGAGTTCTTCACTACGAACTGGAGCTTGAGTATCAGACGGTTTTTCATTCTGCACTTCGTTTGAACTCTTTTTTGCGCGCAACGCGGCCAATCTCAAGCGCGCGGCTCGATGACCTTCCATAATTGCCTGGACCACGCGAAAGTGGTCTCTAAACCAACGACCAAAACGGCCGGTTGCAGATTCGCGCCACTCGAATTCGGCGGTCGAGCGGAACGAATCGTCGCGCATGAGTTGATCATTCTTCAGAACAAAGTAAGGAATATCCTTGGCCTTCTTCAGTTCACGTAAGTTGTCGGTGATGTCGTTGTTGGTAGTCACCGCAAGCAACACGATATCCGGTGAATAGTCCCACACATGTTCGCGCAACGTGATCAATTCCTGAGCGGTCCCATAACCGGAAACACCGAAGTTAATTACTTCGATCTGTTTCTGGTTGCCGTCGCAGGAAGTAAGTCGTGTTTGAAGTATTTGCCAGAAGGCGGTTTCGAGTGGGACTTGTAAGGCTTCGGCGTAAGAATCGCCGACGATAGCAATGCGAAACGTGTTTGCTGGTTTTGTTTTGGTGTGCTCGCGATCGCGTAGACCGTCGGAATTTATTTCGACGTAGACCTGGTTTTCCTTGCGATACCAGCCTGAAGTGTTAGGTCTTAATGCGTAGCCACGTGAGGTATCAGTGACATAAAACTCGGGATAGGAATAACCGATGATTCGTAAGACTACTTCGGCGACGACAAGTCCAAAGATTAGACCGAACAACATCAACGCCGCGCGCCGGCGTCGTTCGCGCCATTTCGTGTTCGCCATCAGGTTCCAAGTTCAGTGCTTCAAGAATTCTATGCGTCTCTGCGCTCTCGGCGTCTCTGTGTTGAAACTGACTTTAACACAGAGACGCCGAGAGCACAGAGACGCAAAGGACTAACGAATTAGCAGTGTCCAAAATGTTAGAGCCCGGATGTGCTCTCCCCTTCACATCCGGGCCCCCACAAGGCCACTCATCTTTCAATGTGTGACCGTACTTGATTGAGACTCGCCTCAGAACCGTCTATGGTGATGCTTGTCTCGAATTCCGTAGGTGTAGAGTGCAGCGCCTCCACCACCAACCAGCGCTCCGATAATCGCGCCTTTCTTGCCACCGAGCGCTGCGCCTAAGAGAGCTCCACCGCCTGCACCGGCTGCCGTGGTCAGTTTGTCGCGCGACTGGTCCCAAACTGAGCGGTCTCGGTAGTTCCCATTACGTCCGTAGCCGCGATAAACATCGTTACGATAAACCTGATTGTTGTAAACGCGGTTGCTGTCGTAACGCCTGTCATAGGTGGTCCCTCTATTAATGTAGCGCGACCTTGTTTGGGCGCCTGCGGGAACCGCTGCAAAAGTTAAAGCTAATAAACAAACGATACTCAGCGTTATTTTCTTCATCCTTGTTCTCCTCCGCTTTCCTTTTGGCAATGACCGTGCCAGATGATTTTTCGGAGGTAACTTTTAAGATTTCTTAGTTTTTCTGCAGTTCATCGTTCTTCGACTCACCATATCGGGAGCGAGGGCTCAACCATTCCGTATGCACAAGGTTTACAAGACTTACCTTTTGGGGTATTGAGAATCCCAACCTTTTAGTTTTGTAGGGGGCCTCCTCTACAAATTGTGGAAAACAGATGACTCCAGACTCGCAGCAAGTATTAGTTCTTAATTCAGGTGAAATAAAACTACTGCTCCCGATGGACGAATGCATCGAGATCATGAGCGATGCGCTCAAGGATCTATCGCAGGGTCAGATTATTCAGCCACTTCGTACGGTGGTTCGGCCGCCTGGGGCAAAAGGCGTCATGGCGATGATGCCTGCGTATCGTCGTGGCGAAAACAGCGCTTATGGATTGAAGGCAATCTGCTTTTTCCACGGCAATCCAAAGTTTGGGAAGGACGCACATCAAGGCTGCGTGTTGCTATCGAGTGGTGAGACGGGTGAACTGCGTGCGATCCTGAATGCGTCGGCGATAACGGAGTTACGTACGGCAGCGGTGACGGCAGTCGCAACTCGGCTACTTTCGCGACCCGATTCGAGCACGCTCGCTATCGTCGGATCGGGAATACAAGCGCGTGCACACTTAATCGCGATTTCAAAAGTCAGGACAATCAAACACGCGCGGGTGGTAAGTCTGAATCCGGAACATCCGAAACAACTCGCGGAAGAAATGAAGACGCTGCTTCCCTTTCCGATCGAAGCTGTCGCCAGTGTCGCTGAAGCACTCGCCGGCGCTGACATTATCGTTACTGCAACGAGTGCACGAGAACCAGTGCTCAAAAGGGAGTGGATTTCACCCGGAGCACATGTCAACGGCATTGGTACTTATTCACCGCAGGCACGCGAGCTCGATAGCGCGACTATGGCTGCGTCACGCATCTACGTAGATAGACGTGAATCTGCAATCAACGAATCAGGTGACTATGTATTGGCAGCGGAAGAAGGATTGATCGGACCTGATAGCATTGTTGGTGAAATTGGCGAAGTACTATTAGCTCAAAAACCGGGCAGGACGTCGGCGGAGGAGATCACGCTCTTCAAGTCGCTCGGATTGGCGATTGAAGACATGGCTTGCGCAGAGTATCTGTATCAGAAAGCACAACGCGAGAACGTCGGGAGCTGGATCAAATTTAACGGTTGAGGTCTTCTTTGCGATGAGGTCAGTACC
>DATDMC010000088.1:0-77858 GCA_036518995.1 Pyrinomonadaceae bacterium
CCATAATTTTGGGCTATGCCCTTTGTCAGATCGAAGAGAGGGCATAGCCCGGAATTTAAAGAAGTCCGATGCGGAAAGGCGGAGCCATTCCTCACAACAGGCGGCCAAGCCGATGCCATGCAACAACACCCGACCACGAACAACAAACACCTGACCACTGACCACTGACCATTGACACCCAACCCCTAACACCCAACCTCCCATCTCCCCCGCTCACTATCTCAAGATTACGAGATCAACCCTGCGGTTCATGGCGCGACCTTCGGGTGTTGAGTTGTCGGCTATCGGTTTCTCACCGGCGTAACCGGCGACCGATAATCGTGACGAAGAGACGCCTCTCTTCACCAGACTGTTAAGGACTGTCGTGGCCCGTGCGGCGGACAGCTCCCAATTCGATGGATAACGCGCCGTCGAGATCGGACTTGAATCCGTGTGTCCTTCAACTCGTACCTGCACGTTCGAAGCATTGAGCACATTGGCGATCGCGTCTAACAACGATGAGGCGTCGTCGCGAATGGTCTGATCGCCGGGTGCAAAAAATCCGGCTTCAGTTAATGACACGACAAGTCCACGCTCGGTCATACTTATTCTGGTCCGATCACGCAGGTCTTTATTGCCGGCGATCGCACGATCAAAACTCGCTTGCGTGCCCACGAGTGAATCCGAACCAGGCAGAACGCCGGCGCCATTTTTATACTGCGCATTTGTCCCGTTTTGGTCCGACTTTCCACTGAACTCCGCCGCGATCGCAGAAACAACTTTTACCGCCCGTTCCTGATCGGCAGCGGCGTAGAGCACGATGAACAACGCCAGTAGCAGCGTGACCAGATCGGCGTACGACACGAGCCAGCGATCGCGAGATTCATGATTCTCGACCGCTGCCCGCGAACGCTTGCCACGTTGACTACGAAGACTCTGCATTCGTTATTTGCCTCCCGCAAAACGACGCTCAATACTCATCGGCGATTCGTTCGCGCTGAGTGCAACTAACGCGTCAGCAATTTTCTCGCGGCGGCGAATGCGTTGCTGGTGACGTTCGCGTAAGCGCGCAGCGAGCGGGAAAAAGAAAAGGTTTGCGATGCCGACTCCGTAGATCGTCGCGACAAACGCAGTCGCAATTCCGACGCCGAGTTCACCTGGATGATCGAGCGCGCGCAGCACGTGAATCAGTCCGAGCACCGCGCCGAGAATGCCAAACGTTGGCGAGTAGGTTCCGGCGGACTCGAGCACTGAAATATGTTTTTGCGCAATCTGATCTTCTTCATCGAGTACTGCGTCGAGTGATGCCGCGATAAGTTGCGGCTCGATGTATTCGCAGGTCAGAGATAGACCAGTTGAGATTAGTTTGTCTTTGCTGGCGGTGGCGTAACGTTCAAGCACCCGATGACCTTCGCGACGTGATGTTCTGGCGAGCCAGGCAATACGCGCGATCATGTCTTCGTCTTCATCTTCCGGACGGCGAAATAGACCAAGCGTTTGTTTCAACGTATCCAGAATGCCTGACAGACCTGAGCGAACAGTGACGGCTCCGAGAGTTCCACCAAGCACGATCAGCAGCGCAGACGGTTGCCACAGGAATCGTGGTTTAGTGCCATCAAGAAACATGCTCGCGGCGATTGCGGAAATGCCGATGAGGAGTCCGATGAGTGTGGTTGGTTCGAAACGTTTACGCATGAGTCAGAAGTCCGAAGTCCAAGGTCCAAAGTTCAAAGTTTCGAGTTTCGAGTTTCAAGTTTCGAGTCGAAGGACTTTGGACCTTGGACTTTCGACTTTGGACCTTCGACCGTGGACTCTTCTTGTCGTTGGCGCATTTGCGCGGCGACTTCGGCGAGTGATGAGCCGGCCTGGCCGGCGAAGGCGCTTGAGGCGCGATTGGCGGTCTGGATTTCGTCGAAGACTTCGAAGCGATGCACTGAAGTCTCTCGCGGCGCAACAATGCCGAGTCGAACGCCATCTCCGCTGACCGATAAAACTTCAACGACGATCTCGTTTCCAATCACCAGTTTTTCACCGACACGTCGTGTTAGTACAAGCACGATGATCTCCTTACGATTGCAGATTTCAGAGTTCAGATTGCAGATTGGCGATTAATTATCAGCAAATCTTAAATCTGAAATCTTCAATCTTAAATCCGATTACGCTGCGGCGGCAGCCAGGGGTAATGGTTCGCCAACAGCAAAACTGTTGTCGTTGAGCACAACCTGTGCGCCGCGCATTGTCTTCGCTGAAACAAACAAGGGCGCACGAAGGTTTGCAGTTGATTTCTGCCAGTCGGCGTCGATCAAAACGATCGCGAATACAACTGGTGTCTCGTCTTCCGCAAACAACGCTTTCGCGCTCGAGTCGTCCGGCAAGGTCGGTTGATAGTTTGGATAGAGTGACTGCGCTTCGGCGACTACGAAAGCGACGTCTTCTTCATTCGCAGCGGCAAACCAGATAAATGGTTCGATGGTCGACTGTTTCACTGCAACCATTCTGCTTAGATTTGGTAGACCAATCAGACCTTCCGGAAAGGTGATGATGTCTTTTTCGTCGTAAGGAATTTCGTTTCCCTGAATTCGGAGTGTTGGCATGTTTAGTTTCCTGGGGTGGGTTTATTAGGTAAGAAAATCCAAAAGCGAACGACGACCAAATGACGAAGTCGCTTGAAGAGTGGCTTGTAAAGCTTGATCGGCCTGCGTCAATTCGAGTGCGCTTTGCGTGAAGTCTGCTGACTCAACGTTATCAACGTTCTGTTGATAAGAAAGCGACATGCTACCCAGGCGTGATTGCGCTTCGTCGACTCCATGAAGACTCGCGCCGATTTGTGCGCGAGCATTTGAAGCTTGATCGTTAAAAGTGGTCAGACTGTCGACTGACGCTAATACAGTTGCCTGATCCGTGGTCGCATTGCCGGTGCCACGCAAAGCAGCCGAGGCATTCGCAAGTGTTGCGAAAACTGTTCCGGCGCCGTTCGCGAAGAACGAATCGGCCGTTACATCGGAAGCGACCGGAAAAGCGCCGGGCTCGATTTGGACCATCTGTTGTTGAGTGGGAATTGCCGAAGGAACACCATTCGAATCATAAGGCGCAGCGCTTTGTCGTGTTCCACCAAACAAGTAACGATCACCACTGCTGAGGTTTGCGATCGAAAGTGCTTGTTGACGGATCTGATCGAGTTCAGTCGCGATTGATGCTTTGCTTGCAGGTGAAGTTGAGTCAGAGGCGCCTTGCGTGAGTAATGCGCGCGCGCGATCGAGTAGTTGGGTATAGGATTCGAGCGCGCCATCACTGCTTTGCAGATTTTCCTTAACGACGTTCGAGTTCTGTTGATACTGCTCGATGTCCGAGAGTCTGGTGCGAAGACGCAGCACTGCTTCGGCGCCAAACGGATCGTCGGAGGGACGATTGATGCGTTTACCGCTTGAGACGCGTTCGCGCGCTGCTTCAAGGCGAGCTCGGTTCATATTTATGCGTTCATTGAGAATCGCCGTTTGAGATGAGTCAGTAACTCGATATGTCATAACTTTTTACCAGCAGGACCGTCCGTTTAGGACCGCAGGCGTCCCCGCCTGCATGTCAAATAAAATCAGCGCTCGGGTTTTTCACGTATGCAGGCGAGGACGCCTGCGCTCCGACAGGCGAGGACGCCTGCGGTCCTATGAGCCGAGGGCCATGATTGTTTGCGTCATTTCATCCGCAACTTTCAAAAACTTCGCCGCAGCTTCGTACGACTTCTGAAACTGCAACAGGTTAATCGCCTCTTCATCGAGTGACACACCTGAACTCTGGTCACGCTGTGCTTGTGCCTGGGCCAGGATCGCTTGTTGGGTCGTCAATCCATCTTCAACCGATCGCACTTCCTTGCCGGCATCCGCAACGATCGACGAGTAGATCGAACTAAATGATCCAACGCGAGTGCCCGCGACGGACGAAGTGTCGTTAAGTAAGTCCGCAATCGCGCCGGCCACAGTAGCTGCCGAACCTGACGCCAGCGGCGACGCCGAAATCAATCTCGGATCCGCTTTAATTGCCGCGGAAACAGAGAAACTCGAAGCGGTCGATATCGGCGCTTCAAAAAAGTTGCCGGCAGGATTGCCGTTAGCATCGGTTCCACTCGAGTGGACCGTATTGACGCGATTTGTGATCGAGACTGCCAGATCATCGAGCGACTGGATCTGTCCACTGATAATGCCGGTGGCGTTTTGCAGTCCTTTCAGACGCCCATCTCCGATTGCTGCGGGCGTGCCATCCATCAACAGACTGGCGAGACCATTCGGTTGACTTTGAACATCGACTGCAGTCGCGTGCATACCTGAAACGAGCGCACGACCATCTGATAGAGTCAGCGTGACCATGCTGTCGTTTTCGACTGCACGAGCCCCCGTCAATTCAGAAATTTGTTGGACGAATTGATCGCGTTGATCGCGAAGTTCGGCGGCGTTGCCACTGCTGTTTTCCGCTGAGGCAATGCGAACATTGAGATCGGCAACCTGGCTGGTTAGTTCGTTAAGCTGACCTGCTTCAATACGAAACTGCGCGTCGTTGGTGCTGCGAATATCGACCAGGCGTTGACGTGTCGCCGCAAAAGCGCTCGTCATCGTATTGGCTTTACCTACCACGTCAGCACGCAGCGCTACTGAAACTGGATTTGCTTCGAGTGCTCTAAACGAGGCGAAGAACGCGTTGATGCTGGCGCCGATACCATTGCCTGCCGACTCATCGAAAGCTGCATCGACTGGCGACAAGGCATCACGCTGCGCCGTTAATCGTCCGGTGATTCCGGTTTCGGTTTGCAAACGTGTCGCGACAAACTGATCGCGAAACTGTTGTACGCCAATCACCGAAACACCAGTACCGATTTGCAGGCGACTGGACCCACCGGATGGACCAGATACCAGAATTGGCGCCTGCCGCGAGTAGCCTTTGGTATTTACGTTCGCGATATTTTGACCGGTGATCGCGATGCCAAACTGGCTCGCATGCAACGCGCGTCGACCGATTTCAAATGCGGAAAAATTTACCCCCATGGTCTCGTTTCTCCTGAGCGGCTATATGGGCCGTTGTAAGTAGTGGGCTGAATACCGCAAAACTCGATACAGGCGGCGGCGAAAGTTGAACCACTGGTTGTCAGCGCAACTGCGGTTTCTCTCGTGCGTTGAAATTTTCTGCCGGCTGCCAGCATTTCTTTCGAAGCTGACTCAAATTCACTTCGCACTTCCGGAGAAAGTTTTTGAGACTGTGGCGCGGCAGCGCGGGCTTCAGCAAAAGCAGTGAGACTTTGGATAATACGGACCAACCGTGAACGCATGCGCAGTAGTTCAACTTCACCGGCCCGGGTTAACGGGTCAATGGCCGCCGGTTCACTTGTGATCAGGGCATCGGACAAATTCTTACAAGCAACTTCGAGACGAGCGAAGTCGGCTGTTTGTTCAATCATCAGCCTGGTGGCTGCGCTTACCAATTCGTTACTCACGACAACCTCCTCGCTGAAATGGCTCCTCTATTAAAAGAAAAATCCCACAACCCGAGGTCGAGCCTCGCGTTATGGGTGGGGAGACGCTTTGCGGCAAGACAGACGCTCGCCGAATCGAAGACGCTGTTATTACTGCTCGTCGCGCAGCATTGCTGCTGCAATTGTTTTTGACGACACTTCATATTTTCCTGAGTCGATGAGCTGGCGAAGTGAATCGACGCGCTCCTGGCGAATGTCTGGCAGGTTTTTGGCCCGGTCGACAAGTTGGCTAACCTCACGTCCTGTTGAAGAGACAGCGACCTGGTCGCCTCCAGTTTTGGCAGCGGAGCCATTGACCGGGGTCGTGAGTGTAGTGCCGTTGGGACGACTGACGTCCGTCCGCTGCACTTGCCGTGTTTGGGCTGAACTAATCGCATTTAAATCAAGTCGCTTCATATTGCCTTCCTTCGCGAGCTCAGACTAGGTTTTCAAGACCTTCTGAACACTTATCGGCGGGAGGCGACAAAATCATTAATCATATTTGTCAGGGGATTTACTGCCTGGTCACCGACCCTGATTTCGAAGTGGACGTGGGGACCGGTTGAATGTCCGGTAGAACCTACTGCTGCAATGGTTTGGCCGGCAGCGACAGTCGCTCCGACCTTCACATAAAGAGCTTCAGCGTGAGCATAAAGAGTGCGGCGACCATCGGCGTGTTCGATCATCACCATGTTGCCGTAGCCTTTGTTCGGACCAGCGAAGACTACGCGACCGGCGGCTGCGGCCTGAATGGGGGCGCCGAACGGAGCGGCGATGTCGATGCCTTTGTGAAAGCGAGGCCGGCCGTTAATTGGATCGCGGCGTGGTCCAAAAACTGAACGGATCGCGCCGCGAAAGGGGAGACGAAGAGAGACGAAACTTGAACGGTGGATTTCGGGAGCTTTGGCGACTGAAACCACTGACCGGGGACCTTCTGATACTTCAGTAGTTGGTCTGACGACTTCAGTCCTTACCGGATGAACGCGACGCGGGCGAGTTGCGAGTGCAGCCTCGCTCGTAATGAAGCGTCCAGTTGATTCAGTTGGCGCGGGAGCTGCTGAATCAGCATTCGTTATTCCCTGATCGATCCTCCCGCTACCGCGCGATGATACTGACTCGGAGTTGCGGAGTTCGCGCATTGCGGACAATGGAGAAGCCTGGTTGGGTTTCGTCGCTGATTTGTTTTGGGCCACCTGGCTCATGATCAAGTCGGCGAGTCCGATGCCGCCACTTTGCGAAAGAGTTTTTGAGAGTTGTTCGCTGAATAACTGGCGCGACATTGAGAGTCCACCGCCACTATCTGAAAACAAGCCGTTGCCATCTTCGTCGTCAGTCTTGTTCAGAGTCGAAGTCAACTGATTGAGTAATAGCGATTCAAACTCCATCGCCATCTGGCGAACGGCAGCTTCATCTTTGGCCGGGCGCCCGGTTTCCGCGGGGGTTGTTGTAGCCGGAGTTGTGAGTTGGGGTATGTCCATTACTGCATCTCCAACTCGGCTGAAAGAGCGCCGGCGGCTTTGATTGCCTGAAGGATACTGATGATGTCGCGGGCCGAAACGCCGACTCCACGTAGACCGCGAACAACTTCATCAACAGTTGCTCCATCGGGAAGAACTACCGATTCAGGTATGCGTTCTTTAACGTCAACAGTGGTGCGCGGAACCGTAACCGTTTCACCGGCTTTGGCGAGTGCACTTGGTTGCGAAACGTCGTATTCAGTTCCGATTTTTACTGTGACTCCGCCTTGCGAAATCGCGACGGAAGAGATGCGAACTTCACGACCCATAACGATCGTGCCAGTTCGTTCGTTGATAATGACTTTGGCGACTGCGTCAGTTTTGAGACGCAGTGTTTCGAGTTCAGCAATGAAACCAACCTTGTCGTCGGCAAACTCGGCAGGAATAGTTACTTCAACATTGCGCCCATCGAGGGCGTGTGACGAACCACTGCCGAATCGTTGATTGATGGTTTTGTTGAGACGCGACGCGGTGGTGAAATCATCATCGCGTAAGACGAGGGTTAGAGTTCCGTTTGCGCCCAGGCTCGTTGCGACAGTCCGCTCGACCATCGCGCCATTAGGAACGCGGCCGACAGTTGGGTGATTAACTTCAACCGAGTTGTCTTGTGTACCGGCTGAAATACCGCCGATGGAAAGTGAACCCTGGGCCATCGCGTAGACCTGACCGTCAACACCTTTGAGTGGGGTCAGAATTAATGTGCCGCCTTGAAGTGATTTGGCGTCGGCGATGGACGAGACAGTGACGTCGATCTTTGAACCCTGGCGCGCGAACGGTGGCAGAGTTCCGGTTACTAAAACTGTGGCGAGGTTTTCCGGTTTCAGAGTATCGACTGTTGTAGTGATACCCATTCGTTCGAGAAGGTTCTGGAGAGTTTGGCGCGCGTAAAGATTTTGCTGAACGCGGTCGCCGGTTCGGTTCAAGCCAATCACGATGCCGTAGCCGATTAGTTGATTGCCGCGCACGCCCTCGATCTCCGCTACGTCTTTGACACGCACCGTCAAGGAATCGTCACTGCGCTGCGCCAACACATTCGGCGCGATACTCGCGATTAGGACCAGTGATATTAAGAAAACTCTCATTAAATTGCGCTCTTGTCAGAAAAGCTGAAGTTAGAACGGGGAAATCTTGTCAAGAATCCGGAACAACCAACCCGGACCATTGTCTGCTGATGCAACTCCCTTGCCATTGAGCGCGACCTTGAGATCACCGATTGAAGTTGAGGGAACTGAGTTGTCGCCTGAGACATCTTTGGTCCTGACAATTCCTGAGAGCGAGAGCTTTTCGTCTTCCTTGTTGATCTTGACCATCTTCTCGGCGACGATGCGGAGATCGCCGTTCGGTAGCACTTCGACTACGCGAGCGACGATACGCGCGTTGAGTCTACTGTTGCGATTGGTAGCGCCTTTACCTTCGAATTTGCGTTGACCCATGGCGGTGACGACGGCTGCGGTTGCTGCAGCGCCGGCGACTGGGAGTGAACCGATTGCGCTGGTCAATCCGCCGACCGTGCCGGAGTCGCGGCTTCGTGACGCAGCGGAATTCACGGTTGCAGTGCTGGCTTCAACTACATCGACAAACACCAGATCGCCGACTCCGCGTGGTTTGAAGTCAGTTACGAGACTTGTGCCGGCGGCGGCTGAGAATAGTGAGCCGTTGGCTTGGGGAACGGGAACAGGAGCTACTTCGACCGGCTTCGGTTCGGGGGCGATCTGTTGTTGGGCCTGTGGAGTGATGGTTCGTTGGCGCTTGGTTTTCTGAGCGTTGGCGAATGTTGCGCTCGTGATGATTAAGGCGCAGATGAGAATTGATTTGGTCATGTTTCCTCTCTTCCTCCGTGTCTCTGTGTTTTTCTCTGCGTCTCTGTGTTGAAATTAGGTTCGAATAGTTGGATCAAAGTTTCAACACAGAGACACAGAGGAAACGCTGAGACGCAGAGTTTAAAAACGCACACTAACTTTTCCTTCATCAATGATTACGGCCTGCAACATCGTCCCTGATTGCAGGTTCTTCACTTGAATCCGATCACCAACATGACCCGAAGCCCGCGCCTCGCCAGTCAGTGAAATACTGAAGCGATCCGATTCGCCAATGATGCGAACAACGTCGCCTGGTTTGACGACGATGTCCGGGACAAAACAATCGGTTGTGATCGGTTGACCGTTAGCAACTGCGCGAGTGAGTGTGACACCGCGCAGTTGCGCCGGATCGAAGATGTAGGTGTTTAGATCTTTGTCGAGTCGAACTGTTTTGAGTTGATAATCAGGTGCTCTTACGCGACTTTTTTCCGCGAGATCGGCTGTGGCAACCACCACTGTCGCGGTGGCTTCAATCTGGGTTGGAACATTGAAACGACGAGCGATACGCCCGTCGATCCAGATTTCGACCGAGACACTAAACGGCCCGAAAACATTACGAACATTGTTAACCGAGGCGCGGACTTCGACTTCACCAGTCCGAACCTCGACTTTTAACGGCAAGTCGAGTTTGACGAACTCAGCTTGTACTTCGCGGGCACGAAGACTCGCGAGCGTAGCTTTTTCTACTGCTTCGCGAATTGTCTGGAGGTTAACTATTTGCGATACGCGGCGAACGTTAACGAAATCCTGCGACCTGAGTTCAACGGAACCGTCTGCAAAGCCGGCAGCCGCAACCGCGACTGCAATCTTTTCGCGGGCAATCTGACGGACCATCCCGACTTCCGGTGAATAACCGAGGTTGATGTTTTTGAGGAGAGCTGCGGTTGAAGAGTCCGTGTTGGTGATCTCCGCAATGTCGCCGAGCGTGAGTTTGTCGTTTTTGGCGATTGTTTCGTCACGAACGACGATCGTCGGACGAGCCGAAACCGTCGCAACGAGACAAAACAAGAAAACGATTGTAGGGGTGGTCCTCTTTGACCACCCCTGCGTGAAGATCCGAATTTGTGAGATGAAATTAGGCATCTGATTATTGCCGCGTTAGGGCGGCCACGGAGGGCCTCCCCTACGAAACAACAGCCTGGTTGATAGTGCCGAGCATGTGATCGGCGGCGGTGATGACTTTCGAATTGGTTTCGTAAGCGCGTTGAGCCGTGATCATGTTCACGAGCTCTTCCACGACGTTCACGTTCGAATTTTCAACGTAGCCCTGGTTGATGCGACCCAGACCATTCGAGTCTGGCGTTGAGGTCGTCGCCTGACCGGAAGCAGACGTCTCGCGGAAGAGGTTGCGACCCAGCGATTCGAGACCAGCCGGGTTCGGAAAGATCGACAACTGGATCTGACCAACGTTCTGCGTGTTGGTTTGTCCGGGCGCTGTGATACTGACGGTCCCGTCAGTGCCAATCGTGATCGAAGTCGCATTTTGCGGAATCGTAATTCCCGGTTCGAGCGCTTCACCGCTGGCGGTGACAATTTGTCCCTGCGAGCTCAGGTGGAACGAACCAGCGCGCGTGTAAGCGAGTTCGCCGTTGCTTTGTCGCACCTGGAAGAAACCGCTGCCTTCGATAACGAGGTCGAGCGGGTTCTCAGTTTGACGAAAGTCGCCCTGCAAAAAAATTCGTTCACTGGAAATCGTGCGCGCGCCCAAACCGATCTGGAGACCAACAGGCATTTCGGTCGATGAGGTTGCGGCTGCGCCCGGCGTTCGCAGGTTCTGATAAAGCAAGTCCTGAAATTCTAGTCGAGTGCGTTTGAAGCCAACGGTCGAAGCGTTCGCGAGGTTGTTGGCGATGTTATCGACGTTCTGCTGTTGGACCTGCATGCCGGTGGCGGCGGTGTAAAGTGCTCTGGTCATAGTGTTCTCCTAAAGAAGAATGCGAGATTGCGGGAAAGGAATTGCGGAAATGAAATGGCGAAATTGCATTTCTTCACAGCCTTCCAATTTCATTAGAAATCTTTCTTCCCAATTCGTTCATGATTGTGCTGACTGACTTTTGCAACGACTCGAATTCGCGTGAGTTCTGCATCATTGCAACCATTTCTGTGAGTGAGTTGACGTTTGAGGATTCGAGCGTTCCTTGTAAGACGCGCGTGTTGGTCGCTTCCTGACCTTGCTCGGTTCCTTTGGCGGCAAATAGACAATCGCCCTCTTTAATCAGGGCGGTGTTGGGATTGTTGAAGCGGACTAGTTTCAACTTTCCCGCGATTTGTCCGTTTGCGAAAATCGTGCCGTCTTCGCCGAAAGTGACATTGCCGGGCGGAACAGTTATCGGACCACTATCTCCGATTACCAGTTCGCCACGTTGCGTGACGAGTTGACCCGAGTTGTCTATCGTCAACGAGCCTTGTCTCGTGTAGCGTTCGCCGCGCGGCGTTTGAACAGCAATGAAGCCGTCGCCATCGAGCGCGATGTCGAGTGAACGTCCAGTTTCGCGAGTCGGCCCGGGTGAGAAATCGGTTAACTGGCCGGTTACGACGCCGACATCAAGACCGTAACGCACCGGAGTTGACTGGGTATTCTGATCGGTAGCGGTCGAGGGAGTGCCGGCTGCGCTGGCGGAATTACCAGGATTTTGGTTCTGCTGCTTCTGGTTCTGATCGGCGACTACCGATCGAAAAAGCATCCGGTCAGCTTTGAATCCGGCCGTCGAGGCGTTGGCGATGTTGTTGGCGAGCAGATCGAGTTGCTGCTGGCGACTTCGCATCCCGAGATATGCTGCATAAAGTCCGAAGTTCATGGATTACTCCTACGCGGCTTTGCTGAGACTGAGCATCAACTCAACTTCGCCGTGATTCATACCGAGAATGTGCGCGATCGTGTCGACGTCCTGACCGCGACGGGCGAGGGAGACAACGCGATGGCGGCGTTCGGTGATGGAGACGCGCGGTTTTGGATTGGTGTCAACTTCCGGTTTCGGTGGCTGAGGCTGTGTGCTGCGAACGCGAGCTTCCAGCCAGGCGATACGACGAACGTGCTCGCCAGTTTGGCGTGAAGCAGTATCGAGATCCCGACTCATCGACTCGATCTCTTCGTCGAAGCGCTGGCTGGTTTCAAGCCATGAACGTTTCTGACGACGCGATGACGTGATCAAGATCAAGTTCATCAGTAGAGAGAAAACCGCGAGTGCTGCAGGCAAGTAGGTCATAGTTTCCTTGTAGGGGCGGTCCTCTGTGGCCGCCCTTCCTTTTTTGAGATTGGTTTCTTGAGAGTGAGGGCGGCCACGGAGGGCCCGCCCCTACATGAAGGCTGCGAGATCCTGGGCGGGACCGATTTCGGTGATTCTGACGCCGTAGTAACCATCGACTACCACGACTTCACCACGTGCAAGCGAGCGGCCGTTAACCAGTAATTCCACTGGTTCATCAACTGTGCGGTTAAGTTCAATCATCGTTCCTACTCCCATACGCACTACATCGCGAAGCGGAACATTCGTAATACCAAAGCGAACAATCACATCCAGTTCAACATCAAGCAGCCGCTCGATGTTGCGCGGCGCCGCTTCAATGCGACGGCGGTTGTTTTGAGGCTGTGCCTGAGCTGCGTTTTGCACAGGCTGAGAAGTTGGGGCATCAACGACGCCTTCAGGCGCGTGAAGTATCAGTGCCTGGCTCGTGATTTCTGAACCAACAGTCAGCGAGAACGTGCCGATGTGAACACTGTTTCCCACAATTTGGGCGAGACGCGACTCGGCTGCGGAGAGATCGATAAAGCTTGTCTCGCCAAAAGCGATTGGCGCGGGAGCACTTGAACTGAGTGTCATCGAGGCGTTGACCAAAACCGTGTTGAGGAGATGACGACCACCGGGTTTCGGCAGACCATCCATTGGTTGTTTGGTCAAACGGTCGATCTCTTCGCTCTCTTCACTCTTGAAGAGACAGATCAGAACGCCGGATGCGCCTTCGGTTATTGACGCAACAAACGCGGCCGACCAGGTCATCGCGACCGCCAACGCCGAAGCGATTCCGTCGCCGGAAACTTCCTTGGCGGCCAGTAAAGAGAGGGAAGAAGGAGAGCCGAGAATCGCCGGCGCGCTTTCATTCCAGGCGCTGGAAACGGCATCAATAAGTTGTTTTGCTTGTGAATCTGACATGGGTTTTATTGTTTGTGGACGGCGGTAATTCGAGCAGCGGTTCGGCCATTGTGGGCGGCGAGATCGGCGTAGAACTTCACGATACTGCCGACGCTGATTTCAACGGGGCGGTCGATTGGGTGGTCGAGCTTTAAAACATCCCCAGGCGCGAGAGTTAGTAAATCTTCCATCGAAGCGGTGGTCCCGTGCAGTTCGGCGGCAACGGGAAAGGGAACTGCCGACAACATTTCCAGCAGCGCGTGAGTCTGTTCGGGGGCAGCTTCGCGAGTGCGCGAATAGAACGACTGGTTAAACTTCTGCATGATTGGTTCAAGAATCAAGGCAGGAATACAGAGACTCATCATTCCGCGCGCTTCACCAACCTGGACGTGAAAAACGATGGAAAGCACGACTTCGTTTGGGGCCACGATCTGAAGTAACTGCGGACGTGTCTCGCGTCCGACAATTTCCATCTCGAGCTCCATCATCGGCTTCCACGCTTCGCGCAGATCGTCGATCACAACCTTCAGAAAGCTTTCCAGAATCTTCTGTTCAATTTCAGTCAAGCCGCGGGGTTCGGACAGCGCACTTCCTTGTCCACCCAGCAGTCGATCGATGACGGGAAACGCGAGAGACGGATTGACTTCGAGTACGGACACACCCGGAAGCGGATGCATTGTCAAGGTGAAAATTGCGGTCGGATCGGGTAGGCCGTAGAGATACTCGACGTAGGCTTGCTGTTCGACTGAGATCAAAGTCACTTCGGAAATTGTTCTCAAGAAGATCGGTAAACTGGACGATAAACTGTGTGAGAACATGTCGTGCAGCAAATAGAGCGCACGGACCTGCTCCTTCGACATTCGATCGGGACGACGAAAGTTATAAGGAACGACGCGACGTCGTTTGTCCGGACCTTGCGATTGTGCCGTGTCTGCCGGAGTTTCCAGCAGCGCCGACATCTCTTCATCTGTAAGTAGCGAGTTACTTTTCATCGGATTTACTGGGCAATTGCCAGGCTATCGCGTAACACTGCGAGACTTGCCCGCAAGCGAACGATGGCTTGAGTGTGAATTTGTGAAACGCGCGATTCGGTGACATTCAATACCGCGCCGATCTCCTTCATCGTTAATTCTTCAACGTAATAAAGCGCAACAACTTGTCGCTCGCGATTTGGTAATCGATCGATGGCATCGGCCAGACAAGTAGTTATTTCATTTCGTTCGTAAAGCGCGAGTGGCGTTTGCGACGCATCACCGGCAAGTGGCTGGCTGTGACCGTTGTCTTCATCTTCAATCGCGTCCAGCGCCGTGACGGTCAACCCGCGAAGTTGACCAAGTAAGGTCTGAAATTCGTTGACGCCGATGCCGAGCATGCTCGCCACATCTGCATCTGTCGCGCGACCACGAGTTCGTTCTACTTCGACGTAAGCCGCTTCAATTTCACGAGCACGACGACGCATTGAACGGGGCGCCCAATCGAGGTCGCGAAGACTGTCGAGCATCGCGCCGCGCACACGCATTTCCGCGTACGTGCGGAACATCACACCTTTTGCCGGATCAAACTTATCGACTGCATCAAGCAGGCCAAGCATGCCGGCCCCCATCAGGTCATCGATATCAACAGAGGGCGGCAACTTCGCTGACAATCGCTCAGCAATAAATTTCACTTGCGAGAGATGTGTCTCGACCATCTCGTCGCGATTAACGCGGGCCGAGCTGGCCGAGCTTTGGGTGTAGCTTGAGATAGCTCTGTTTGGACGGGTAGACATTGGTTAAAGGGTTTGCGGAGTTAACTGTTGAGAATACTTAGTCTTGTTGTTCGCTGAGCATCTGCCAGAAGGCGGGATACTGTTGTGGGCCTTTTCCTGACCGGCGCTCCTGGTCCAACTGTTTCGCGATTAAACGAAGCGAACGGCTGGCCGGACAGTCAGGCGAATATTCGACCACCGGAACCTGTTCACGAACTGCTTCAGCGAGTTGGCTGTCGCGGGGAATTGTTCCGAGGTGTTCGAGACGATGCTGGAGAAAACGACGAGCGGCGGCTTGTAGTTGACCAAAAACCTGTTCGGCGTCACCGATACCGACTACATCGTTGACGATTACCCAGATTGGTTTTGTGGGACATGACTTATGAAGGACTTTGATCGTCGCGTAAGCATCGACGACTGCCGTTGGATCAGGCGTGGTGACGACGACTACGTCCGAGGCGGCGTTCATCACACTCGTCACGTTGTGACCAATTCCGGCTGACGTGTCGATGATCATGAAGTCCGCTTCTTCCTGCATAGCGGAAAGTTCAGCGATGAAACGCTGCTGTTGCGTGCGGGAGAGATTCGCGAGTTCTTCAATTCCACTACCACCGGGAATCAAACGCATTCCGTTGTCGGCTTTGACAATGATTTCGTCGAGTCGACGTTGACCGGCAAGGACATGACCGAGGTGAAACTGGGGGTTAATGCCAAGCAAAACATCTGCGTTGGCAAGGGCCAGATCGGCATCAAGCAGGGAAACGGACCAGCCGGCGGAAGCTAGTTCGAGAGCAACATTGACGGCTACATTCGATTTACCAACGCCACCTTTTCCGCCCGTAACGGCGATCGTGCGAGTGCGGCGGGTGCGTTGATTGGACAAGGGAATCATTGTTTCAGGGGTGGCCATTTGACGCAGAGTTGTTGCTTGATCGTTCATTTCGCGTAGTTAGTTCGAAGCGTTAGTGAGTTGAAATTGTTAGTGGGTATTTTTGACTAAGACTCAGGCCGCCATCGCTTTTGCTTTGGTTTGCAAAGCGTGGTTTGCGAGTGATTCGGCTGAGGCTGTTTCGATGTCTTCCGGAACGCGCTGTCCGGTACAGAGATAAGCGAGGGGCAAGCGAGCGGCGGCGGCTGTTGAGATGGCAGAACCGGGACGACCTGTTTCGTCGAGCTTAGTGATTACGAGTTGGTCGACACCGAAGAGCGCAAATTTATCGATGGCGAGAGTTGCATCGGTTGGATGTGTGGTTGCTTGAATTGCGAGGCATTTGACGATCTGTTCGCTGTTGCGGAGGTAATCTGCGAGTTCGAGTTGGTCGGCCAGGTCACGAGCACTACGACCGGTTGTGTCGATGAGCACGGTGGCTTCGCCGGCAAATCGTTGCACGAGTGCGTTCAGTTCGAGTACGGAGCGAGGGACGTGGAAACCTGCGCCAATTATTTCAGCGTAGGTTTTTAGCTGTTCGACGGCGGCAATGCGATAAGTATCGAGCGTGATTAGTTCCACGCGTTTACGTTCACGCAGGGCAACACGTGCGGCGAGCTTCGCGATAGTAGTGGTCTTGCCTACTCCGGTTGGACCGACCAGAGCTACTGCGGGTTGGCTCATTGGCGATGCTGTACGCGGAGCAAGCGGATCATCGCCAAACGAAATCAACGATGGCAGGGTTTTCACAAGACCAAGGTGGGAGAGTTCCTGAATATTGCGGGTTTCAGCACCGGATGCGATGACCGCGCGGACCGCTGAACGGGCAATTTCGGGCGTCACTCCGATATTTGCGAGATAGAGGTAAGTTTCGTAGTAAGGAGAATCGTAGATCTCAGCGTCGAGATCTTCGAGGGTATTGTCAGCGCGGAAGTTGGTAATGCGGTCACGCTGCAGGTTGCTGCTGAGCGTGAACTTCACTTCGCGAACTTCAGCGCGCAGGCGTTCGAGTTCGGTCATCAGTGAATCGCGCTTAGGGGGAGTTGGGGGAAGTTCAACTGTGTCGATCTTCGCAGGCTCAGTTGCCAGCACGTCAGCCTTGACGATCGGCTCATCTGCGAATTTAGTGGTCAGGGTTTCGAAAATGCGTGGGGTTGGTTCGCTGACCGGAATGGTTGTGGGGGATTGGGGGATAATCGTGTCGTTAATTTTCGACTCGGAAGCGTAAGCGCGGGCGGCGAGTGCTGAAAACACTGCGTTATTGCGCGGCTCGCGAGTTGGGGTGGTAGCGGGTGTTGATTCAGGGTTCAGGCTCAAACTGGTGAAAGTTGGTTTACGGCTCTTCACGGTTGGCTTTTCGTTGTTGTGAGTAGGGGCAAATTCTGTTGAGACGCGCACTTCAACCATTTCGCGAGCGCCAAAACCAAGAAAACCTCGGCGCTTCAAACTTTTCGATCCCAGGACGAGTGCGTCTTCACCAAGTTCACTCTTCACCTGCTCGAGGGCGTCGCGCATTGTTGCTGCTCGGTATTTCTTAACGTTCATATCTCACCTTGAAGTCCGTTTTGAATTTCAAACTGTGGTTAGCTTACTGTGCCCATCGACATGAGCCGGATGCCCGGGGCAACTTCACCGTGGGCAATCACAGCAAGGTCTGGCAAGAAGCGTTCCGTCAGTTTTCTCAGGTGTGGACGGAGCTGTGCCGAGCACAATAAAACGGGTTGAGAAAGCACTGCAGCCTGGGCCGCAGCTTCGATCTTTTCGAGGACCATTCGCCCAAATTCTGGCTCAATTGCGTGGGTTGGCGAGCCTCCGAGCAGTCCCATGCGGTCGGCGAGTTGGTGTTCAAGGATTGGATCGAGCGCGAGCACAGTTAGTTCTCCGCGTTCGTTAGCGAGGTTTCCGGAGATGGTCCGCGCGAGCGCCACACGGGCCGCTTCCGTCAAAGCGTTGACATCGTGCGTCAGGCTTCCGGCATCCGCGATACTCTCCAGAATCGTCGACAGATCGCGAATCGGCACACGCTCACGCAGCAGGTTCTGCAGCACGCGTTGTACTTCACCTAAACTCAAAACTTTCGGCGTCGCTTCTTCAACTGTGCGCGGGTGACTTTCGGCCAACAGGTCAAGCAACGCACGCGTTTCCTGGCGTCCTAAAAGCTCGGGCGCATTGCGTTTAATAATTTCCGCCAGGTGTGTACAGATGACTGTGGTTGGATCGACAACTGTGTAGCCGGCCGCGGTCGCCCGTTCACGATCTTCCTTGCGACGAATCCAGATTGCGGGCATGCCAAACGCAGGATCAATCGTGGGAATGCCTTCGACGACTTCACGCACTACGCCGGGATCGATTGCTAAGAAACCATCGGTGTGAATTTCCCCGCGCGCGATGCGTTGGCCCTTAAGCAGAATCGCGTATTCACGAGGCGGAAGTTGTAGATCGTCTGTTACGTGAACAGGAGGTACGACGATACCGAGATCGAGCGCTATTTGCCTGCGGATCTCGCGCACACGACTAAGAAATTGATCGCCATTGCTGACGAGGGAAATGAGTCCATAACCAACTTCAAGAGCGAGCGCGTCGAGACGAAGTACACTTTCAATCTTTTCACTTTCCTGCGTGTCAGCGCTGACTTTTTCGACTGTCGCCTTGTCCTCTTCGGCCTGCGAATGCATCTGGGCCCGTGACTTGGAAAAGTAAGCGGCGCCACCGACTGCTGCGGCGAGTAGTAAGAACGGAAGGTGCGGCATTCCCGGCAAAATGCCAAGAAAAGCGAGCACTCCAGCCGTGATGAACAACGGCCGGGGATTCACTAACAACTGCCGCGACATTTCTCTGCCGAGGCTTGATTCAGTGGCCGAACGAGTAGTGATGATGGCGGCGGCGACCGAGATAAAAAGCGAGGGAACTGCCGCGGCTACACCGTCGCCGACCGTTAAGATCGTGAAAGCTTTCAGCGCGTCAGTAAGTTCCATTCCATGTTGCAGGACTCCGATCGCAAAGCCCGCGACGATGT
Source organism: Pyrinomonadaceae bacterium (assembly GCA_036518995.1). Taxonomy (GTDB): domain Bacteria; phylum Acidobacteriota; class Blastocatellia; order Pyrinomonadales; family Pyrinomonadaceae; genus PSRF01. Next base: position 18,671 of record DATDMC010000088.1, read on the forward strand.
TGATGAAAACGATCAAAATTGAGGCGACGGCGTCGCGTTGCGTGAAGCGAATCGCACCGTCCATTGAGCCGTGAAACTCGGCTGCCTGGCTGATGTCTGAGCGTCGTTTGCGCGCTTCGGCTTCGTCAATTAAACCGGCAGAAAGGTCGGCATCGACGGCCATTTGTTTACCGGGCATCGCGTCGAGCGTGAACCTCGCGGTAACTTCTGATGAACGCACCGCGCCGTGATTGACTACCAGAAACTGGATCGCCAAAAGGATCAAAAAGATCACGACGCCGACGACGTAATTTCCACCAATCACAAACTCACCAAACGCGCGGATGACAGCGCCGGCGGCGGCTTCACCACCGTCGCCATGCGTCAGAATCAGACGCGAAGTCGCGACGTTGAGGGCGAGACGAAATAGCGTTGTTAGTAGGAGTAAGTTGGGGAAAGAAGTGAACTTAACTGGTTGCAGAATATAGATCGATGATAGCAGTACCACGACCGAGAGCATCAGGTTGAAACTGATGAGGATGTCGAGCACGAAGGAAGGCAGCGGGACCAGCAGGACAAGCAGGATCACGACGGCTGCGAGTGGGACTGATAAGTGAGAGAAGCGACCAGCGGATGAAAGGAAACGTTCAGCAACCATAGAATTTGAAGTAGACCAGAGTCATGAAATTGACGGATCGAGGCGGATCTCGACCGTGACGGAGATAGGAATGGCAAGCGGGATGCCAGAAGGCGGAAGGCGGAAGGCAGAAGGCAGAAGGCAGAAGGCAGCGAAGAACTAACCACGAAGGCACGAAGACACGAAGGGCACAAAGTTACAAGTTAAGAATTCTATTTAAAAATTCTGTTTGTGACTTTGTGCCTTCGTGGTTAAAACTTCTGGAGTGTTATTGCGGAGCGATCTGGTATTGCTCCAGCTTTCCATCGGGCATTTCATAGGTCCAGGCCCGGATCGATCTGCTGCCGAAGCGCACGCGGTAGTTTCGATAAACCATCCCGCCGCGTAAGCCTCGCCCGGTTTGCGTGAAGTCGAGCACGGGTCCTAATTCGGACAAACTGCTCGCGAAGTCTTTCAACGCCGCCTCGCTAAAATAGGCGTTAGCGTTGTCCGTAAACAGTGATCTATCGATCGTGCCTTTTTGCAGTCCTTCAAAAATCTTCTTTGCCTGTTCAGTCCTGGCGGGAGTCGTTGGATCTTCGACCGTAAACAACATCGGGACAATACCGTGAGCAATTCCCGACGCCGCGCCGGCTGCATCCTGGTTACTTAGAGCAACGACGGCCACTCGATCATCCGGAAACACGACGTTCTCAGCCGTAAAGCCAGAGACTTCACCGCCATGCGAGACGGCCCGGTGTCCAGCTTCCATGCCCACGCTGAGTCCAAGACCATAGCGCGTGCCGATACCGGTGGTGAGTTGCACTTCTGTTTCCATCTGTCGATAGGAATCAGCCTTCAGGATCTTTCGATCCATGATCGACATGTCCCACCTGGCGAGATCTTCAGCCGGCATCGCGAGTTCACCTGCGGCAAATAACCAACCGGGACCTTCTTTCGGCGCCGGACGCAATGGTCCAAGTCCGTAGCGCAGATAACCGACCGCGTCAGTTTCACCGAGCGCCTTCTCGTCGATGTTGGCCACACTCTTCATACCGAGCGGCGTGAAGATCTTCTCGCGGAGAAACTGCAGCATCGGCATGCCGCTGGCTTTCTCGATGATCAGGCCGGCAATAACGTAGTTGGTGTTGCTGTATTGCCACTTCGTGCCTGGATCGAAATCAAGCGGCTTCTTCGCCCACATGTCGAGGATCTTCTGCCCGGTGACAGGCTTCAACATCATTGGCATGACGTAGTCTTGCGGCCAATAGTCCTGGTAACCGGAGGTGTGCGACAAGAGCTGACGAATCGTGACTTCGTTACCACGTGTTAGATCCGGAATGAATTTGGAGACTTTGTCGTCGAGTGAAAGTTTGCCTTGTTCTTGTAACAGCAGGATCGCGGCGGCAGTAAATTGTTTACTGATTGACCCGATGCTGTAACGCATTTGCGAAGTTGCGGGCGTCTTCGGATCGAGCCGCGCATCGCCGTAAGCTTTGGCGTAAACGATTTGCCCATCTTTAACGATCGCGATTGAAGCACTGGGCACACCAGTTTTGCTGAGTGTGTCGGCAGCGAGTCGATCGATCGCGTCTTTTGTTTCCTGAGTGAGTTGAGCTTGGGCGGCGATTGAACAAAGGAAGAGAAGTGCAACAGAAAAAAGTTTGCGCATTACCGTCTCCTGGGAATTTAGCGAGTTCGAAGCGGAGCTATTATAAGCGATGAAGCCCGATATGTTTTACAGGCGCTTGTAGATGAGAAATATGTTCGATTAAGTAGCGCTCATTTGGCTTCGCCACTTGTTGTGAGGAATGGCTCCGCCTTTCCGAAAGTGGCCCCTTTGTTTTTGGGGCTATGCCCTTCGGCTATGCCGAAAATGGACCATCACTATCTTCTTATCCAGAAAGCAAAGGAGGGCATAGCCCAAACTGAAAAGGTTCCGCTGACGGAAAGGCGCAGCCATTCCTCACAACCGGCGGCGAAGCCGAGTCGGCGAGAACCATTTGAGACCAGGTCAAAACAAAATCGCGGGTGACGCTTGAGCATCACCCGCGATTCGTAACACCTGCAAACAAATTTTACTGTCCGATTGGTGGATCCGTCGCGGTCGCTGGTTGCGTCGCGTTCACGTGCGTCGTGGTCGTGTCGGAATCGATGTAATAGTGGTTCTTACCAGTTGCACCGACACCTTCCGAAACCTGCGGATCGGCATTAATCGTGTAACCAGCCTGCTGACTCGTCGACTTTGGAATTACTTTCATCATGAATACGTAGCCTTCAACCACAGGCGTTGTGCCGTCGAATCTGGAGTCGAGCAGGTTTTCTTTGCGCATCTCTTCAAACGTGCCGAAGGTCGTGCGCTGATGCTGGTTGTAGTAAAGCATCTGCTGTTCGGCAATGGTGCGCAGACTCTTGATGGCAGCGGCTTCGTTCGCGGCCTTCACTGCAGCTTTCCAACCGGTCACACCAACTGCGATAAGAATTCCAATAATTGCGATCACGATCATTAACTCGATCAGCGAGAATCCGCGTTGATTTCTTTGGCGATTATTTAAGGTTTGCATAGTTCTCCTCGAGCCTTACACGATGCGAGCTTTTTATAGTTCCATTTTGTCTCGCACAGCGCCAGTCTACTACATCAATCGAAGAAGGTCGAAATGGTCAGTCGTCTCGTGGCGGTGAGGTAAGTGCCGTAGCGCGTAGCGCCGGGTCCGCTCGATTTGTAGCACCTCCAACAACCCGATGCTACTGCATGACGGTACTGAGCTCATCACCACAAGACGACTGACCACTAACCACTGACGACTGACACTGACAACGGACAACTAACCACTAACGACTAACCGCATTTCCATGTAGAATGCTCGCAATTCATGCGGAACCTCGAACCAATCAACAGCGCCGAGATTGCCAGCGCAAATGCAGTCGAACATATTGAGCGACTGCAAAAAGCCGTCGAAACAGTTATTAAAGGCAAGCCCGAAGCGATCCGACTGGCCATCGTCGCTTTGATCGCGGGTGGCCACTTGCTCGTCGAAGACGTACCCGGCGTCGGGAAGACCACTCTCGCTCACGCGCTCGCTCGCGCTCTCGATTGCACCTTCCAGCGTGTTCAGTTCACGTCAGACCTCTTGCCGTCTGACGTACTTGGGTTGTCAATTTATAACCAACACAGCAGCGTCTTCGAATGGAAGCCTGGTCCAGTCTTCGCCAACGTAATTCTGGCGGACGAGATAAATCGCACCACGCCAAAGACACAGTCGGCTTTACTCGAAGCGATGGCTGAACGACAGGTGACGGTCGAAGGTGTTACGCACAGCCTGCCTTCGCCGTTTATTGTGTTGGCAACGCAGAACCCGATCGAACATCACGGCACTTACCCGTTGCCTGAATCGCAACTCGATCGCTTCATGCTCCGGCTGCGTATCGGTTATCCAGCGCCCGCCGATGAAGAGTTGATCCTTCGCGATCGTGAATTTTCCAATCCACTCGATCAACTGCGCCCGGTGATGAGCGCTCATGATGTAAACGAACTGCAACGAATCGTCGCGACAGTTACAGTCGACGATGCACTCGTTCAATATTTAATGCGCATTGTTGCCGCGACGCGTGATTCGGAAATGCTGGATCTCGGTGTCAGCCCGCGTGGCTCACTCTCACTGTTTCGCGCGGCGCAGGCGTTGGCGCTCACTGAAGAGCGAATGTTCTGCATTCCCGACGATATCAAGCGTCTCGTCGTTCCTGTTTTTGCTCACCGCATCGTTGTCAGTTCGCGCTTTGCTTCGTCGCTACGCCGCAGTGAAGAAGCTGAAGCGGTGCTCAACGAACTACTCAAGACCGTCAGCGTCCCCCTGTGAAATAGTTGGGAGCGACGATGAAAGAAGAATCGGTCAACTCAGGCAGATTCCCGCAATGGTCGTCACTCACACGCGTTGTTCTGGGCACGCTTCTCGTTCTTGCAGGTCTGCTCGCCGCAATCGTTACTGTTCTCGCGCGGCGTGAAAATCAAAATACACTCGCCGGCGCGGCCGCGGTCTTGTCATTACTGATTGCGCTGTTGTTGACGATCTTCATAGTTCCACCACTCGCTCGTTCCGCCAGATTGGAAATCGCAAACTGGGACACGCCGTTCGAACCAACGAGTGGAGGCGGCGTGTTCATCGTCATCATCGTCGTCGTTGGTTTCGCGGCCTGGAACACCGGCAACAATCTGTTGTTTATGGTGTTCTCGCTGTTGTGCTCGACAATATTCGTGGGCTGGATTGCGGCCCGGGTTTCGTTGCGCGATCTAAACGTGTCGGCGCGTTTTCCCGATCATATTTTTGCCGGCGAGGCGGCGCCCGTCATCGTTACGTTGAAGAACACCAAACGATTACTACCCTCGTTTTCGATTGTGGTTGAAGCGCGTGGACCAAAAAGTGACGGGGAGACAGGCCGGCGTCGCAAACATATCAAACGATTGCTTGCTTACTTTAGTTATGTTCCTCATGGCGCGGCGGCCGAACAGCGAATCGAGCAGTTGTTTGAAAAACGAGGGCACGTGTTGATTGACGGCTTTGAGTTGTCCACTCGATTTCCTTTTGGGTTCTTTCGGCGCCGGCGTCGTTTACGAGCCCGAAACGTAGACATTGTTGTTTATCCCAAGCCCGAGATCATAAGTGACGATCTGCATTTGCTGCCGATGTATGCCGGACGTTTGCCGTCGCTGCGACGTGGGGTGGGTCACGACCTCTTTTCAATGCGCGACTACCAGCCTCAGGATGATTTGCGTTACATCGATTGGAAAGCAACGGCGCGATCGAGAAGGCTGACAGTGCGCGAATTTACGTCTGAAGATGAACGACGAATTACGATTGCTTTAGATACGCGTTTGCCTGACGAAGCGACTGACGAACTGAAGGCGCGCTTTGAACGTGGTGTGGTCCAGACGGCGTCGTTACTGAAACACTTCATCGATGAACGGGCGGAGGTTAGATTGGTCCTGGCTGATGAAGTTGGGGCGTTTGGGTCGGGGCTGGAACATTTGTATCGCTGCTTGAGACGTTTGGCGGTGGTGGCTGTTTCTAATGGTGAAACGATTGATGTGACGAGTTTGAGTCGGGATGTGGTCGAGCATGACTATGCGATCTTATTGACGACTGCGTCGCCCGGATCGATACCTGCGAATGTTTGGCGCACAAGCCACGTGATCTATTTGTGAGTGGGGAGCAGGGGGTCGGGGGTCAGGGGTCAGGGATCAGAGGTTGGGGTTTAGGAGCCCGCGGTCTCGGCTTTGCCGCCTGTTGTGAGGAATGGCTATGCCTTTCCGCTTAAATGGCTCTCTATTTTAGGCTGCGCCTTCTTCCGGAGTTCCAGTTAAAGGTTCTTAAGAGAGAACGGCGTAGCCGAAATTCAAACCGCCATTTAAACGGAAAGGCATAGCCATTCCTCACAACAGGGCGGCAGAGCCGAGACCCTAAACCCTAAACCCTAAACTCTAAACTCTAAACTCTAACCCCTGATCCCCGACCCCTGACCCCCGTTCCCCAAAAAAGTTCGGGCGTTTCGCTGAGCGATAATGCTATAGTTTAGAACCTCGACGCCCGCCTCATCACTAGTAAACAAAAAGGAAATAATTCAAGTGGCTGAAACTGATACGCCTCGACAGCCATCTGTCGCCTATGCCCAACCCACGATCTTATTGATCGGATTGTGTTTCATTTTTTCTGGCGCCACCGGACTAATCTACGAAGTGTTGTGGGCGCGCATGCTCGGACTCGTATTCGGCGCGACCACACTTGCGGTCAGCACCGTGCTCGCCGCTTTTATGGGTGGCCTCGCACTCGGCAGTGCACTCGCCGGCAAACTCGGTTCACGTATCAAACGCCCGCTCAGTTCCTATGGCTGGCTCGAGATCGGAATTGCCGTTTACGCGATCCTGGTCCCATTTCTTTTTCACTGGGTCGACAATCTCTACGCCATTGTCTGGCAACACTTTCACCCCGGTTTTTTTGCATTCAGCTTATGGCGTTTCGGGTTGTCTTGTTTGCTGTTACTCGTGCCGACAACTTTGATGGGCGCGACGCTGCCGGTCCTTTCAGCCGCACTCTTAAACTCGTCAGGACATGATTCGAGTTCAGTCACCCGGCTTTATGCGTGCAATCTCGCAGGCGCAATCATCGGAACGCTCGCGGCAGGTTTTATTCTGTTGCCGCTACTCGGCATACACACCACGATTCTCGTAGCTGCCTGCATCAACACCATCATCGGTCTCACTGCCGTTTTTGCTGACCGCCGGAACACGAATCAACCATCAACTACTGCGACCAGAACAGACGACGCAAGTCCGGTAATCGAAAAAGCCCAGGCGTTCTGGCTCGTCGCCGCACTCGCTTCAGGTTTTGTCACAATCAGTACCCAGGTAGCCTGGACCAGAATTCTTTCAATGGTGATCGGATCGAGTACTTACGCGTTCAGTATTGTTGTCGCTTTGTTCTTAGTAGGACTCGCAGGTGGCGCGTGGATCATCGGGCGCATGAAGCAGACTACTCAACTCCGCACGACGATGTTGAAAGTAGAAGCGATCACGGCCGTGAGCTTGTTTCTGAGTCTGTTCGTAATCAACATAATTCCTTCGTTGCTGGTAAATCTCGGCTTACGTTTACAGATATCCTCGTGGTTTGGCCTCTTGATGTTGCAGATCATGGCCTCGGCGCTTCTGGTCCTGCTACCGGCGTTGTTAATGGGAATGGTCATGCCGCTGGTGCTGATGTGGGCCAGCAACCACAAGGCAAACGCGGTTGCGCTGGTTGGTCGTAGCTATGCGATTAACACGGTGGGCGCGATCGCCGGAGCATTCATTACCGGGTTCATCCTGATTCCTAAAACAAGCACCAAGTTGACGTTGATTATAGCTTCAGCGGTCTGCCTGTTAATGGCCGGCTATGCATACGAACCGCCCGCTTCACTCGGCGACGTCGCGTTGCGGAAGGCGATGTCGGTTGGTCTAACTGCAGCGCTGGTTGTCGTGCTTCTATTTATCGCACCGCCGATGAAGCTCGGCGATCTTTCAATCGGCGCTTACGATAGTTTGATCCGCGTGTTGGCCCAGAGTCGCGATGGCATCAAAGACGACACGAAAGCCGGCGGCGACGATACGCACCGCTTGTTGATGTACCAGGAAGGCCCGACTTCAACTGTCTCTGTTCGCAAGGACCAGGACACGATCTCGATGGCCATTAACGGACGCACGAATGCTTCCGATAGTGTGTTTGATATGCCAACGCAGGTGATGTTGGCCCAGGTACCGATGCTGGTCGCGCCGAAGTTGGGTAATGGATTGGTAATTGGCTTCGCGACTGGCGTGAGTGTTGGCGCAATGTTGCAGTCGCCGATTGCTTCTGTTACCTGTGTGGAGTTGGAGCCGGCGACAATTAATGGATCGCACTTCTTCGATCACGTTAACAATCAACCATTGAAAGATCCGCGGACGAGCCTGGTGATCGATGATGCGCGGACTTATTTGCGCGTCACACCGAATCGTTACGATGTGATTGTCAGTGAGCCGAGTCATCCCTGGGTGCCAGGTGTTGCTAATTTATTTACGCGCGAATTTTTCGAAATGGGTCGCAGTCGCTTGAGCGATGAAGGTGTGTTTGTGCAGTGGTTGCAGATTTATCAACTGTCGACTGAGAGTTTGCGATCTGTGTTGGCGACGTATCAAAGCGTGTTTCCGCACGTGATGGTGTTTCGTGTTGGCGGCGCAGGCAAGGGAAAAGACTTGATTCTGGTGGGTAGCAATCAGCCGTTGAGTTTGAAATATTTGACCGAGCGTTTGGCCGATCCGCGTATTGCGAAAGAACTCGCACGTGTGAATTTGAACAACGAAGATGATGTGCGCACGTGGTATGTGTGCGACGAGACAAAACTCGCGCCGGCAGTCGCGGGGGCGATGATCAATACGGACGACAACATGCACATCGAAACGACTGTTCCGAAAGAAGCGTTCAAGCCGTTGATGCAATCGAACGCGGAGTGGATCGACAGGTTGAGGTGATTGCCGAGTTGCGATTGGCGATTGCCGATTGATCGCTTCGTATTGCCGCACTCACCGGAACGCGTGCGCGATACCACCGACTTTTGCGATACCACCGACTTTACGTCGGTGGAGCTTCAGTTTCTCGTTAACCACCGCCTCTCTGCATTGGAGTTGATACCACCGACTTTACGTCGGTGGAGCTTCAGTTTCTCGCTAGCACCACCTCTGCATTGGAGTTGATACCACCGACTTTACGTCGGTGGAGCTTTCAACTTCTCGCTAACCACTGCCTCTGCATTGGTAGTTGATACCACCGACTTTACGTCGGTGGAGGTTTCAGTTTCTACCTAACTTTAGCGATAAATTGAGACTCCGCCGACATAAAGTCGGCGGTATCTACACCTCGCCGGTACGTTTTGTTAGCCTGAAATTGAGATACCGCCGACATAAAGTCGGCGGTATCTACGCCTCGCCGGTACGTTTTGTTAGCCTGAAATTGAGAGACCGCCGACATAAAGTCGGCGGTATCTACACTCGTTAGCACGTGGGGAAGGCTGAAGTTGAGTCACCACCGACATAACGTCGGTGGTATGAAGAGCGTATCCAGCTAAGTAAGGAGGCGTCTAGCTGAGTAACGACGCGGCGGCGAGTTCGCCGCTGCGGATGCAGTCGGGGATGCCGGCGCCGCGATAGGCGTTGCCGGCGAGAGCTAAACCAGGGATAGCGGTGACTTCGGTATCGATCGACTCAACCAAGTCCAGATGGCCCAATTGATACTGCGGCATCGCGTTGGTCCATCGCGACACCTCCACAAATAACGGCGCGCCAGTTATTCCTAGTAACGCGGCGAGATCCATCTGGACTCGTCGTCCAATCTCAGCGTCGTCAAGCTGCAGCATCTCCGGCTGCAACGCGCCACCAACAAACGCCCGCAACAACACCTGCTCCGCGGGTGCACGTCCACTAAACTTCACATTCGCAAACGTACACGCAATTACTGCGCGTTTCTCGATCGCAGGCACTACAAAACCAAAACCATCCAGCGCGTGTTTGATCTGATCTCGATGGTAAGCAAGATTCACGGTCGCAGTTGACGCAAACTTTATCTGGTCCAACTTTGAAGCGAGCTTCTCACTTGAAATCAGTCTGGCCGCGACATAACTCGGTACTGCCAAACAAACCGCATCAACCTCAAGTACGTCGTCTATCAGCCACACTTCCTCACTCCGCCTAATATTCTTCACGGGCGTATTTATTCGAAGATCCACATGCGGAGCAATCTTCTTTTCCAACGTCTGAACTAGTGTCTCCATTCCGTTAGCAAACGAAAGAAACAAACTATACCGTGCGCCACTGACACCTTTTTGTTTCCTTACTGTGCGACCTTTGCGCCACATACCAAGAATCAAACTGCGATGCTCGCGTTCCATGTCGAGGAACCTCGGCAGTGTTGCGCGTAGACTCAACAATTCAGGATCGGCGGTATAAATTCCGCCAACCATCGGTTGGGCCATTCGTTCCAACGCTTCCTGGCCCAGTCGACGCCTGACAAAACTCGCCAGCGTCTCGTCATTCGATCCATTCAACTCTTTTCGGGGGAGAAAAAGATCCGCAGACATCCGCAGCTTGCCCGTGAGACTAAAGATGTCAGTTGTAACAAACGGCCAGAAACGTGTTGGAGCGAGAAGTTGAAAGCCTTCCGGCACGGGACGCAGCCGGCCATTTCTAACGACAAAACTGCGACGATATTCATGGTTGGTTTGAATTAGTTGATTTTCAATTCCGAGACGTTTGGCCAGTTGTAGTGCTTCCGGTTTTTCTGAGATGAACGAGTCGGGACCACGTTCAAGTAGAAACCCGTTGTGATGATCAGTTTGGATTGTTCCACCCAACCGGGAACTCGATTCAAACAGGGTGATGCTGACCGGAGTTTTGCTGCGTTCAATAAGGCGATGTGCGGCGGCCAGACCCGAAATTCCGCCACCGATAATTGCGATGCGTTTCATTTCATGTCAGCCGGCGAGGCAAGCATCGGCCGGACAAATGTCGTGACCTGGTCCATTACTACCTAAGGCACGCGGCGTGAGATTAGCAGTACGTTCGAGGATCAACTCGCGAATCATCTGCACAAACTCGGGTCTGGTCCCGGCTGTTCCGGCGCGCACGAGATTAATGCCCAACTCGTGTGCGACTTTGCGGGCTTCGATGTCTAGATCGTAAATCACTTCCATGTGGTCCGAAACAAAACCAATCGGCGCGACAATCACGTCGGCAACACCGTTGCGGCGAAGTTGTTTGAGGTGATCGCAAATGTCTGGTCCAAGCCAGGGTTGCTGCGGCGAGCCGCTGCGACTTTGATAGACGAGTTGCCAGTCTTCAAGTCCAACCGCCTCGGCGACCAGTCGTCCCGTTTCATACAACTGAAACGAGTACTCACAATGATCAGCCATCGCTTGCGGGATGCTGTGGGCAGTGAAGACAAGTTGCGGCGAAGCGTTTTCTGGAAGCTGAGCAAGCGCAGTCCGTACTTGCTGAATGTTGGCTTCAACAAACAATGGGTGATTGTAGAACGCGCGTAGCTTATCGATCTGCGGCGCTCCTTTTCCTACTGCGGTTTGAGCGTCGATGATGTTTTGTAGGTATTGTCGACAACTCGAGAATGAACTGTAGGCGGCCGTCACGAAAGCGAGGGCGCGCTGCACGCCGTCAGCAGCCATTTGCTGAATCGTGTCGGAAAGCAATGGCTGCCAGTTTCGATTGCCCCAATAGATTGGGAGGTTCGGACCGTTGAGTTTTAGTTCGGTTTCGAGTGCGGCAATTATTTTGCGGTTCTGTTCGTTGATAGGGCTGATGCCGTTGAATATTTCGTAGTGATGCGCGACTTGCAGCATGCGTTCGCGCGGGACGTTGCGTCCGCGTAGAACGTTTTCGAGAAAGGGAATTACGTCGTCAGGACCTTCCGGGCCGCCGAAGGAGACGAAGAGAAGTGCGTCGTATTGGTTGAACTGGTTGGTCAAGTTGGTAATAGTTTGCCCCAAAGGGGCCACGACATAATATTAGCTGGCTACGACATATTAGGTTGCCCTGAAGGGGCTAGACATAATTAGTTTGCCCCAACGGCGCTACGACATAATTAGTTTGCCCCAACGGGGCTACGACCCAAAGCCCAGGGTTGCCGCTTCGGCTACCCTGGGTTGATCGGAATTTATATTGCAACCGCAACGCGGTTGCGCCGTTCGATTACGTGCGCGCGGCCGGACGCAACCGCGTTGCGGTTGCCGTTCGTTTTGACGTTCCTACCCAGGGTAGCCGAAACGGCAACCCTGGGCTTTGGGTCGTAGCCCCTTCGGGGCATTTACCTTCGGGGCATTTACCTTCGGGGCATTACCTCGGGGCATTACCTTCGGGTCATTACGTTTACTCTACAGAAACGACTACCTCGCGCTCATTTCATGCACTGCTTCAATTAACGCAATCACATTTTCAACCGGCGTCTCCGGCAAAATTCCATGACCGAGGTTAAATATGTGACCTGGTCGTCCGGCTACCTGATCGAGAATTTTCTTTGCCTGCGCGCGAATCACGTCGGGAGAAGAGAACAACACAACCGGATCGAGATTCCCCATGATTGCTTTATCGAGCCCGACTCGCTCCCATCCTTCATCAAGCCGTACCCGCCAGTCGAGTCCGATGACATGTCCACCAGCTTCACTAATCAACTCGAGTAATGTTGCGGTGCCAGTTCCGAAATGAATAACTGGAACTCCCGGTTTCACACTTTCGATCACTGCACGGGTGTGTGGCAAGACATATTCACGATAATCGTCAGGACTCAAACATCCAACCCATGAATCGAATAGTTGCACCGCTTGTGCGCCCGCTTCAATCTGCGCGTTTAGATATTTGCCCAGGCCCCGCGCGATCAAAGACATCATCGAATGCCACGCGCCCGGATCGTTATACATCAATCTTTTGGTATGAATGTAGTTCTTCGATCCGCCGCCTTCAGTCATATAAGAAGCGAGCGTAAACGGTGCTCCCGAAAATCCAATCAACGGCACGTCCGCTTTTAGTTGGCTTCTCGTCAGGCGTATTGCTTCGTACACATAACTGAGCGAACTCACATCTTCAACTTCCCGTAAACGATCGACATCAGCACCCGAACGCACCGGATTGTGAATTACCGGTCCTTCACCTTTCGCGAACTCGAGATCAATTCCCATCGGCTCGAGTATCAGGAGAATGTCGGCAAAGATGATGGCTGCATCAACGTTTAATCGTTCAGCGGCCGTGAGCGTGACCTCGGCTGCTAGCGAAGGGGTTTTACACAGTTCAAGAAAACTGGTCCGGGCTCGAACGTCCCGATACTCCTTCATGTATCGTCCGGCCTGCCGCATTAGCCAGACGGGTGTGTATGGAACCGGTTCTCGCCGGCAGGCACGCATGAATGGACTGTTGGTTAGCTCGGGAGTCAAGAAAAAGCTCCAGTTCTAAGAGAGGGCGTAGCCCCGGAATTTTAATAAGCAGCTTGCGGGAAGGCAGAGCCATTCCTCACAACATGCGGCAAAGCCGAAGCTTAAGAGCGCTCTTGTAAAGTCACGCTGTAGTGGCAATGAGGTCAGTACCGTATCGCGCTAGCGTCGGGCCGTGCAATAGATTTAAGGCCACAAAAATCAAAGTGACCCGACGATACTGCGTTACGGTACTGACCTCATTGCCACAAATGGACTTTTGCAAGAGCCTGTTAAGTTAACGATGCGAGTCGAACTTTAGTGAATAAATGCACGTTCAGTTTTATGTTGAAACATCCGGCCGCCTTGCGGCACTAACTAAACACATCGCTCAATCGTTTCGAATATTGGTGCAAACTGCGATTCAGACTACAATAAACCGCTAAAAAGCTGTAGCGGCCTGGCGACCGACAAAAAGAGAACTACAAAGTTGTCACAAGTTGGTAGTTTGTGGTGTTTGCACTGTTGAGAGAGCGGTGATTGATGAACGGACAAGCTAGAGCTTTGATCGAGTCCATGCCAAACGAACTCGGGACTGCAGCGGTATCTCCGCCCAGTTTCGACGAAGTGTTTACCCTCCATCACCGCGCGGTTTTTCGAACCGCCAGGGCTGTCGTACGCGATTCTGCCCTGGCCGAAGACGTGACGCAGGAAGTATTTTTACGACTCTATCGCAATCTCGATTCAACCCCGGGTGAGGAATTACTCCGGGCCTGGCTTTTACGTGTGACGCTCAATGTCGCCCGAAACACCATCCGCGGTTCAACGCGGTCGATGATTCGTGACAACGAGTATCACAGGGAAAGCGTTGATAGCGGCGGTTTTGTCGAAGCACCGGCAGACGATTACGAGCGCAGGCAGGCAATTGAAGAGGCGCGCCGGGCTTTAGACAAAATTAAAGAACCTATGAGGAGTTGTTTGCTTCTAAAGCAACAGGGACTCTCTTATAAGGAGATTGCCACCACCCTTTCGTTGAAAGAGACGAACGTAGGAAGTTTGGTGGCGCGCGGCCGTAAAGAGTTTGCAAGGTTGTACGGTAAGATCGGAGGCAAACGATGAGACAGTGTCTGGATGAAGGAATGCTCCAAAGTTATTTTGACGGGGAGCTTTCTACTTCATTAATGGAAAGTGCAACGGCGCACTTGTCGTCATGTGCGACATGTGCCGCGGCGGCGCGTGAGTTAGAAGAAGAGAACGCGTTGTTGAGCGAAGCCTTTGCGCTCGAATTTGATGAAGCGGTTCCCAGTGAGCGTTTACGTCGTCGTGTCGAGGCCGCCGTTGCCGGTATTCAAATAGTTCGTCCTGCAGTTCAACCACGAAGAGCAGTTTCCGGTTTCTTTAGTTCACTTTCGAACCTGTTTTCATCTTTCTTAGGAGCGCAGGCCTCCTCGCCTGCCGGTTTTACGCCGCAACGCGTTTTCGGTTATGCCGCGTTGATGGTGGTGTTGGCGTTTGGTGTGATTTTTGGTCTGGTGAAATTGAGAAGTTCAGCGCCGCAGCAACCGGAAAAACAGGTTGCAATTAACACTCCGCAAGTGCAGCCGCCGGCAGTTAGTGATGGTCCAGGTGTGACGCCAACAACTAGCGATAATTCTTCACCTGTTATTAATAAGGGTGAAGCGCCCGCCCCGATCAGAGCTTCCTACAAACCGGTAAATCGTAAACCCGTTGTTTCGAAACCGGCGCCGGTCCAGTTGTTGCCCGGCGAACGTTCTTACCTGCAAACAATCGCGAAGCTCGATTCAACTATTAAAGAAGGCAAGAAGAACATGCGCCCGGCTTTGCAAGTCGAATATGAGCGCAACCTCGCGGTCGTCGATCACGCAATTGCGGCCACGCGGAATACGGCCAAACAAAATCCCAGCGATCCGGACGCAGCCGACTTCATGTTTGCTGCCTACCAGAGCAAAGTAGACTTGCTGAACACGATCGCTGATGCCCGAGTCTACAATCGCACGCACTGAAAGGGCCGGGTTCTAAGTTGACCATGAAGTTTTCCCTCGTCCCTGCAGTGCTTGCAGTCATCATCTCCCTCGCAGGTTTCACTCCAGCCAAAGACAATAAAAACAGAGGCGACACGAAATCTTCCGAGAAGATTGAGCGCACGATGCCAATCGATTCGCATGCTTCGATCACGCTTTGTGTAATGTCGGGGAAGATCGTGGTGCGCGGCTGGGAGAAGAACGAACTGCGCGTCCGCTCGACCGATGCGGATCAACTCGAGTTTCGGCCCATCGATAAAGCAAAGGAAGCTACGACACCGGCAACGCGAGTCGATGTGATGGTGAACGACAAACACACTCCGCGAGGTGATTGCCAGGCGCTCGCCGATGTCGAAATGGATGTGCCGAAGGACGCGACCGTCCAGGTCCAGACCCGTGATGGTGATATTTTTATCACTGGTGTAGCCGGGGCGTATGCGGGATCGCAAAACGGCGACATCATGATCGACCACGTTTCTAGTTTTGTTGAGGCGGGTAGTGTTGGCGGCAGCATCTCGCTTGAAAATTCAACCGGGCGAGTCAGTCTTAGTTCGGCAGGTGGTGGGGTGGAAGTCGCTAACGTAAAGGCTGTAACCGATGACGATACTTTTGAAGTAGGAACCGTTAGTGGCGATATTCAGTTAAATCAGATCAGCAATCCGAAAGTTTCCACGAAGACGGTTAATGGCGCTGTCACATTGAGTGGGCCACTCGCGCGCGCGGGGAATTATTCGTTTACCACGATGGGCGGCGATGTTGTGTTGATGATTCCGACTAGTTCTTCGTTCACGTTGAATGCGAAAGTCTCGCAAACGAGTGACATCGTTTCTGATTTTCCGTTGAAGTATACGTCGGAGATGCCGTCTGGAATGCCGGCGCCGAAACCAATGGCTGAGCCGGCCCCACCAACTCCGAAAGCGAAAATGAAGGAGCCAAAGACAGGCGGACCGGTGATTGCCCCGATAGTCGTAGTCAGGCCCGTGGTTGTAATTAATCCTTTCCGGCGCATTACTGCGGTATATGGTTCAGGCGACGCGACGATTTCGCTCAATTCTTTTGGCGGAACGCTGCGGCTGAAGAAGATGTAGTACTCAGTGCTTTGTACTTTGAGTTTTGTATTTGGTACTTGGTCTTTCCGTTCGGCTTTGTCGCCTGTTGTGAGGAATGGCTCCGCCTTTCCGTTAAATGGCGGCTTGAATATCGGCTACGCCGTCTTCCCTCAATCTATTTAGAACTCCAGAGAGAAGGCGCAGCCTAAGATAGGAGAGGCACGCTTACGGAAAGGCGTTGCCATTCCTCACAACAGGTGGCAAAGCCAACACCGAATGCTAATACCTGATCGGCTTTGCCGGCTGTTGTGAGGAATGGCTCCGCCTTTCCGTTAATGGCGGCTTGAATATCGGCTACGCCGTTCTCCCTCAATCTATTTAGAACTCCAGAAAAAAGCCTAAGATAGGAGAGATACGTTTACGGAAAGGCGTAGCCATTCCTCACAACAGGTGGCAAAGCCAACACCAAACGCTAATATCTGATCGGCTTTGCCGGCTGTTGTGAGGAATGGCTCCGCCTTTCCGTTAAATAGCGGCTTGAATTTCGGCTACGCCGTCTTCCCTTAAGAATATTTAATTAGAACTCCAGAAAGAAGGCGCAGCCTAATAGTAGGAGAGATACGTTTACGGAAAGGCATAGCCATTCCTCACAACAGGTGGCAAAGCCAACACCTAACAGCAACACCCGACACCCGACCCCCAACACCTAATACCCGAACCAAGTACCTGACACCCAATCACCGACACACCCACTCACAAAATTCTCCCCCTCGACAAACTTTCTTGCCACATTCCTTCGCGGTTCGGTGTTTTCCATACAGAGCAACGCAGAAAGGGCCGGGGGCAGTTAAGACTTTTACCGAGAGACTGGCTGCTCTTTGGCCCTTAAATTTGCGTGGCGAGAATAAGTTCTAATAAGGACAGAGAATAACGACATGTTTAAAAAGGCCCTGATTTTCGCAGTTTTGATTGGCATCGCATTGGTGAGCAATGGCGCTCAACCAGCCTCCGCGATCGCCGTTTGGTCGCAGGATTCGCGACCGGTTCCGTCGGTCCCCTCCAGTGTTGATTCAACTGGCATCAACGGTGAAAACGGCGACGAGCTTAAAGAAGAATTTCATCAGACTTATCCGCTCTCCGCGTCCGGTCGAGTTGGATTGGAAAACATCAATGGCGGTGTGCAGGTGAAAGTTTGGGACCGTCCGGCGGTGCAGGTGGATGCCGTGAAGCGCGCCTATCGGAAAGAGCGTTTGGCCGAAGCGAAGATCGAAGTCAATTCAACCGACGATAACCTTCATATCAAGACTGAATATCCGGATTGGAACCAGACTTTCAGAAGCGGCAACGAACGTTACGACAACCCCGCGACCGTCGAATACACCCTGACAGTCCCGCGTACCGCGATTCTCGATTCAATCGAATTGGTAAACGGCGCAGTTGATATCGACGGAGTTGAAGGCAGCGTCAAAGCATCATCAATTAATGGACGAGTAGTGGCCCGTTCGCTTCGTGGTGACGTCAAACTTTCAACTATCAATGGACCACTCGAAGCGACGTTTGCCCAACTCAACGACACGAACCCGATTTCGCTCGGCTCGGTTAATGGCAGCCTGACGCTCGTGATCCCGTCGGATTCCAACGCTTCAATCAGAGCAGGAACAGTTCATGGCGGCATTTCCAACGATTTCGGTATGCGCGTCAAGCATGGCGAATATGTTGGTCACAGTCTTGACGGTCAGATTGGTAACGGTGGTCCACGTATCAAGCTGGGCAATGTAAACGGCGCAATCAGCATTAATCACGCTCAGGATGGTCGCACGGTTAGTCCGGCAACTTCGTTGTCGAGTAGTGATGAGGATGATAAGGACGACGAAGACGCCGCGGAAATAAACAGCACGATCGCTCGCGACGTTGCTCGCGCGACGAGTGCTGCTTCAATCGAAGCCACGGCAGCGGTCCGGGTTAACACTGTAAAGATCTCGCGCGATGCACAACGGCAGGTTGATGCGGCCTTGCGAGATGCACAACGTGAGATTGAACGTGCCCAGGTTGAGGTCCAAAAAGAAAACGCCAGAGAGATTCGTGAGCAGGTACGTGTTGCTCGAGCCGGACGCGGAGCGGGTGCTGGCGCGGGAGCGGGAGCAGGCGCAGGCGCAGGATGGGGACGAGGCGTTAGCAATCAGGAGTCAAAAAGTTTTTCGGTTAACGGTTCGCCTCGCGTAAACGTCGTTACTTTCGATGGAGCAGTTACGGTCCATGGTTGGGACAAATCGGAAGTGATGTATACCGCCACCAAGCATGCGAATGATGATGAAGATCTCAAACAGATCGAGATTCAGACTGAACAAAGCGCCTCGGCAGTATCGGTAGTCGCCAGGGCCGACAGCAATCGCAATGGGAGCGCACAGTTTGAAGTTTGGGTACCACGCAAATCTTCGCTCCATGTTTCGTCTGACGATGGTGCTTTAAAACTCGAAGGCGTTTCGGGTGACATCACACTGCGCACCGGGGATGGCTCGATCGAGGTCAACGATGGCGGCGGCGTTTTGCAGTTGAACACCGGTGACGGGCACATCGCAGTTAATAAGTTTGATGGACAACTCGATGCGCGCACCGGCGACGGCTCAATTCATCTCGATGGCAATTTCAATGCTCTTTCAGCCCGAACCGGCGATGGTGGGATTTCGTTAACGGTTCCGGCGAATTCAAATTTCACGGTTGAGACAGATGGTGATAACGACGTCTCAAACGAAGGTCTCAGCATCAGCGAAGACATTGCTCCATCGCGGCGCGTCAAACGCTGGCGCGTAGGTAACGGTGGAAAAGTATTTGTACTGAACACCGGCGACGGAACAATCGTTCTAAAATCTAAGTAAGACCGACCGAGGTTTTCTCTGCGTCTTAGCCTACTCGGCGTCTCTGTGTTGAAAATCGAAGGTACATTTAGGTGAACCTGGGTTTTCAACACAGAGGCACAGAGAGACGCGGAGACGCAGAGGTCCAAACATACGCGCAGGCAGGCGGGGACGACGCCTGCGGTCCTAACACACACGGTGCTCGGGAAGATTCTTTGGATGCAATGCGTCCAATGAGCGGGAAGATTTCGAGCAGCTTCGAAACTGCAATACGTAAGTCGTTTCAAACTGCGGCAGAGGAATACCTTTTATGAAAGCTGCGTTGCTCAGCATCGTTCTACTAACACTGTGTTCTTCCGTCGCTATCGCCCAGACAGCGACCAGTTCTACTTCACCAACCGTTACTCAACCCGCGGAAAAAATTACCGAAAAAACCACTGAGACCCCTGCAACTCCGGCTGCAGATGAAGTCAAAGTTGGTAAAGCCGCCGCTCTTGCGCTCCCGCCCGAGAAAAAGAACCCCGTCAAGATGGTCCTGTTTGCGCAGCCGCCAGTGATTGATGGAAAGCTTGACGACGACGTGTGGAAGTCTGCTCCCGTACTTAAAGACTTTTATCAGATCCAACCAGGCGACAACGTCATTCCCCAAAATCGTACCGAGGTGATGCTCGGTTACGACAACCGCAATATCTACATCGCGTTTCACTGTTACGACGATCCCTCCAAGGTCCGGGCGAACGTGCCGAAGCGTGACAACATTTTCGACGACGATTACGTCGGCATTCTCTTCGACACTTTCAACGACCAACGTCGTGCCTATGAATTCGACTTCAACCCGCTGGGCATTCAAGCTGATGGAATTTGGACTGAAGGGCAAAATGAAGACTTCAGTCTGGATTTAGTCATGGAGTCGAAAGGAATGGTGACGAACGATGGTTACACGATCGAAGTGGCGATTCCGTTTAAGTCACTTCGTTACGTAGCCGGTAAAGACAAAATTTGGGGCGTCCACTTTTGGCGTCGTACGAAACGACTCAACAACTCGCTCGACATGTGGATCCCGATGGACCGCGATAAGGGAAGTTGGCTGGGCCAGGCCGGGCACATCTCGGGCCTGGATGGTATTTCCACCGAACGAACGCTCGAGTTGATTCCGAGTTTGACTGTTTCGCAAACGAGTCGTCGTGCCCGCACCTTCGGCCTCGCGCCGGGTACGGCCGCTTTCAATAATGATCCCGGTCGCATGCTCAACGAGCCAGTCGGTTTGGATCCTGGTCTTACCGGCAAGTACACGCTTACCCCGACTGTTACGCTCGACTTTGCGATCAATCCTGATTTCGCCCAGGTCGAAGCAGATCAGTTGGTGGTCCAGGCCAATCAACGCTTCCCAATCTTCTTTTCTGAAAAGCGTCCTTTCTTTCTGGAAGGCATCGACATTTTTCAGACTCAAATTCAAGCGGTCCATACGCGCGCGATCGTCGATCCTGACTTCGCTGTTAAGACCAGCGGAAAACTCGGCAAGAACACTTTCGGTTTGCTGTTGGCAAGTGATAATGGTCCGGGCAATTTCGATTCAGACGAGCGGGGTGATTTGAATGCGTGTCTGGAAAGTCGGGTTGCCGATCCGACTGTCGTTTGTAGTGAGTCGCGGCTGATCGACAAGAATGCCAACGTCGGCATTCTTCGGCTTAAACGTGACATCGGCAATTCTGATTCGTTTGTCGGTTTCCTCGGGACTTATCGACGTTTCGTGGACCAGTACAACGAACTCGGTGGGTTCGATGGTCGTTTTCGCGTCAACAAGCAGACGACCTTCAGTTGGCAGGCGCTGGCGACTCGCACGCGGGACAACTGGTTCAACGCGAATGAAGGAGTCTCACGGGACAGCATTCGCAACGGCTTTATCTACGCATTGGACTACAACCAGGGTGGACGTCACTTCGGTCACGAGTTCTCGATGGTTGGTCGCACCCAGTATTACCGCGCCGATGTCGGCTTTAATCGACGACCAAACACAAACAATCCGAACTGGTTTATCCGTTACAACTCGGAACCAAAACCAAAAGCGAAGTTAATTTCGTGGCGTGTTTACACTGACTTCAATGCCAACTTCGACTGGCAGGGTCGTTCACAGAATTTCAATGACGAAACCCAGATTCAGTTTCAGTTCTTTAAACAGACTTATGTGGGCACTGGTGTTGACGTGGGCTACGATCGGATCTTTGAGAGTGAGTTTGGCGCCGCCCGTCAACCCGGTTCGAATTGTGTGGCCCTAAACAACTGTACTTTCGCCGGCAATGATAATGAGCGTTCGACGCCGACCAAAGGTGTCTATGTTTTTGGTGGTTCGGCGCCCAGCAAGAAGTACAACTTCAACTTCTTCTTTATTCGCTCCTGGGGCTCTACCGATTTTGATTTCGGCGCTGGTCCAAAATTTCCGCGAGTCAGTCAAACCGCACTCGCTCAAGCTGCGGCGAGCGCGGCAAATCTGTGCAACGACACGGACCCACTCGGTAATCCCATTCCCACTCCGCCGGTTTGTAACGCACCGCTGGATCCAGGTCCTGGCGCCTCAATACATTTCGATGGAGGCGTCACGTATCAACCCACGGCGGCACTCAATTTCAATCTTAGCTACACAAAGGAACGACTGCGACGCTTCGATACCGGCAGATTGGCTTTTGACGACAACATCGTTTCTTTACGCACTACTTATCAATTTACTCGCTTCATCTTTGCGCGTGGTCGCGTCGACTACGACACACTGGCTTCCGATATAAAGGGTCAATTTCTGTTTGGCTGGACCCCAAATCCGGGCACCGCTTTCTATGTTGGCTACAACGACGATCTGAGCCGGAACGGATTCAATCGCTTCAACGGCGACCTCGAGCCCGGCTTCCGTCGCAATGGTCGGACATTCTTCATCAAGCTCTCTTATTTATTCCGCCGCAGTTTCTAGACATTGCCAATTGGCGATTTCGGATTGCCGATTGTTCGCTCTGTTCTTCCTCTGCGTCTCAGCGTCCTCAGCGTCTCTGGGTTGAAATTGGTGTGCGTGTAAATAGATCCAAGTTTCAACACAGAGACGCAGAGAACGCTGAGACGCAGAGCAGAACCCCCACAATCTTAAATCTGAAATCCCCCGTTCGCTCACGTCGATGCACCGTGCTAAACTGTTGGGTCGATTATGTCTGAACGCGTTTACCCTAACACCCCAAGCCCAAAGCTCCCCTTTTTATTCTTAGTTCTGATAGTAGTTGCCGCGTGTCTTACTTCCTGCAAGAGTGACTATCCTGCATCGGCGAAGCAACCCGGTCCTGGTGGTGACAAGGGCGCTCGCCAGGTCAAAACTACTCCAGTTGCCGAAACGCCTTTCGGTGAAACAGTCAATGCCAACGGAACTCTGGCGGCGTTCGATCAAACAACCGTCAGTGTGAAAGTTCCCGGCCGGCTAAAAACCATTAGCGTGGATCTCGGAACAGTCGTCTCTAAAGGACAGGTCATTGCCCAAGTAGAAGCAGACGATTACAAGTTACGCGTCCAGCAATCCGAAGCCGCATTGGCCCAGGCGCGCGCGCGACTCGGACTCGTTTTGGATGGAAAGGACGACATTGTCGATCCGGAGCAGACTGCAACTGTAAGACAAGCGCGCGCCGTGTTGGACGAAGCGCGCTTCAATCGCGATCGCGCGCAGAAACTCGTCGAGCAGGGAATTATCGCCAAGGCTGAATACGATAGTGCGACCGCGACTTTCAAGGTCGCCGAAGGTCGTTATCAGGATGCCTACGAAGAGATACGCAATCGTCAGGGTGTATTGGCCCAGCGTCGTTCCGAGTTAGAACTCGCGCGTCAGCAATTGAAAGATACAGCAGTTGTGGCTCCTCTCGATGGCATCGTTCAGGAAAAACGCGCGAGCAATGGTGAATATCTTGCTGCCGGCGCTCCAGTGGTAAACATCGTGCGCATGGATCCGCTTCGTTTGCGCGCCGAAATTCCCGAACGCGAATCACACACCGTGCGGCCAGGTCAGAATGTTCGCGTCACAGTTGATGGCGATTCAAGTGTTTACACCGGTCAAATCATGCGTCTTAGTCCGGTGATTGCGGAACAGAGCCGAATTCTGGTTGTCGAGGCGGACGTTCGGAACAACGGCAAACTGCGACCGGGCTCGTTTGCGCATGCGGAGATCGTTACTGACGATTCCAGGATGGCTGTAACAGTTCCGAATAATGCGATCGTGACCTTTGCCGGGATCGAAAAAGTCCTGGTGGTTCAGAATGGCAAGGCGCTGGAAAAGCAAATCACGACGGGACGTCGCAACAGTGAATTCACCGAGATTGTTTCGGGAGTCAACGTGGGAGAAAAAGTGATTCTCGAACCAGGAAACTTGCAGACCGGACAGGACGTGAGCGTCGAGGACTGAGCGCTCGGGCGACGATTGAGTGGTCAAGAGTCAGTACCACCTTGCGGTAGCGGGTGGGTTTAAGTCAGTACCACCTCGCGGTAGCGGGTGGGTCACCACAATAATATGGTACGTTTAGCACACCCGACCCACCCGCTACCGCGAGGTGGTACTGACTCAAACGCAGATCGCGCCCAGAGTCACCAATAACAAAGCACAAAGTTCCAAGCACTAAGTACTAAACACAAAGTTCCAAGCCGCAATGCAAAAACTAGCCGAAATTTGTATTCGCCGTCCGGTTTTCGCGACCATGATCGTTTTGTCGTTGGTCGTGGTGGGCACGGCTGGTTTTTTCAAACTCGGTGTCGACAGATTTCCTTCAGTTGACCTGCCTACCGTCAGCGTGCGCACCAGTCTTCCGGGCGCTGCTCCCGAAGAAGTCGAAGCCTTAGTTACCCAACAGGTCGAAGAAGTAATCAATACCGTCGACGGCATTAGTGAATTGCGCTCTGTCTCCGGACAGGGAACGTCAGTCGTCATTGCAACTTTCAAACTCGATCGCAATCTCGAATCCGCCGCGCAGGACGTTCGTGATCGGGTCGCGACTCTCGGTCGTGAACTTCCTGAAGACGCGACACCGCCGGTCGTACAAAAATTCGACAACGACAGCACGCCAGTTCTCACCATCGCGCTTACTGCCGATCGCTCATTGCGGGAACTCACCGAGTTGGCTGACAAGACTGTGCGCGTTCAACTCGAACGCATTGGTGGGGTTGGTGAAGTGCAAGTTGTGGGCGGACTCGAACGCGCAATCAACGTTTGGATCGATGCTGATCGTCTCGCTGCTTATCAAATTCCGATCTCGACTGTTCGCGAGGCTCTGGCCCGTCAGAATGCTGACGTGCCCGGCGGTAATGTCACCACCGGCAAAGAGGAACTGACGCTTCGCACTCTTGGTCGTTTCACTGACCCGCGCGACTTTGATGATTTGGTAATCGCAAATGTGAATGGCGCCCCGGTGCGCTTGCGCGACATTGGTCACGTCGAAGATGGCACAAAAGAACAGCGATCACTCTCGCGTCTCAATGGCGTCCCGACAGTCACCCTTGATATTCGCCGCCAGTCGGGCGCAAACACAGTCGAAGTTATCAACGGCATAAAAGCGGTCTTGCCGCGAGTAGCTGGACAGTTACCACAGGACGTCAAACTCGAAGTCATTCGCGACCAGTCACGGTATATCGAAGCCGCGCTGCACGAGATTCAGGTTCACTTAGTTCTTGGCAGCATCCTCGCCAGTTTAGTGGTGCTGGTCTTCATGCGTTCGTGGCGCTCGACTTTGATCGCCGCAGTGGCAATTCCGTGTTCAGTCATTTCAACTTTCGGCATGATGCGCGCGCTCAACTTCACGCTCAACAGTGTGACGATGTTGGCCCTTGTGCTAATGGTCGGTGTAGTTATTGACGACGCGATCGTTGTGCTCGAAAACATCTTTCGCTTTATCGAAGAGAAGCGTATCGATTCCAAAGAAGCCGCGCGCGAGGCGACCAAAGACATTGGTCTTGCCGTATTGGCGACTACGTTATCTCTCGTGGTGATCTTCCTGCCCGTGTCGTTCATGTCGTCCATTTCCGGACGTTTCCTCTACCAGTTTGGTATCACAGCGGCGGTTGCGATCCTGGTGAGCTTGTTGGTGTCGTTTACGTTAACGCCAATGATGAGTTCACGATTGATCAAAGTGGCAGACGCTAAAGGCGGACATGGCGCACCCTCTTCACGCGGCGGTTTTTATAGATGGATCGACGGCGCATATACATGGATGTTGGCCCTCGCGATGCGTCACCGAATAATTGTCGCCGGGATCGCGATTGCAACAGTTCTGACGAGTGTTCCGCTTTACCGCTCGGTGAAGCAGGAGTTCATCCCGACCAACGTTGACGAAGCGGAGTTCGAAGTAAGCGTGAATGGACCAGAGGGCACTAACCTCGCAGTGATGAACGAAACAATCACGGCGATGGAGAAAGACATGATGTCGACTCCGGGTGTCAGGTCGGTGCTCGCGTCGGTGGGCGGAAGCTTTTTAGGCGGTGTAAATCAGGGCGGCGCTTATGTTCGCATTGCGCCTCACGAGGAACGGACTTTTTCGCTTAGCAAACTGTGGCAGGAAACTAAGAAGGGAAATCCGCTTAATGCCTTCCGCGGGAACTATTCGCAGCAGGATGTGATGACCGAAATTCGCCGGCGTCTACAGAAATACGCGCCCATGCGAATCGGTGTGCGCAATGCACAGTCGTTCAACTTTGGAACAGGCGGCCGGACTGACATCGACTACGTGTTTCGTGGCCCAGAACTAACCGCGTTGGCCGGCTACGCTGATGAGTTATTGGAGCGTTCGAAATCCCTCGGCGGCATTGTCGATGGCGACACGACGCTGAAATTAAACAAACCGGAATTGCGCGTGGTTATTGATCGCGATCGAGCAGCCGATCTCGGCGTCGACACTTCAGACATTGCCACCAGCTTGCGCCTAATGGTTGGCGGCGAAGAAGAAGCTTCGCGCTATCGAGATGAACAGACCAATGAAGACTACGATGTGCAGTTGCGTTTGACTGAGCATGATCGTAATGACGCCGGCACGATCAGTCGCTTGTATGTTCCATCATCACGCGGTCCGTTAGTCAGACTCGATAATCTCGTCAAAATTAAACGCGACACGAGTCCTTCGCGTATCGATCGTCTCGATCGCGAACGACAGGTTTCAGTTCGTGCTTCAGTTGCGCCGGGTTATGCGTTGGCCGATCGAATCGAGGCACTGCGCAAAGCGACGGCGGAAATGAATCTGCCTGCCGCGTATACGACGACTGTCTCGGGACGCGCGCGCGAACTTGAACGAACGTTTACCGAGTTTATTTGGGCGTTCATCCTCTCGATCTTGTTCATGTACATGATTCTGGCTTCGCAGTTTGAAAGCACGATTCACCCGTTGACTATCTTGCTGAGCTTACCGCTATCGGTGCCGTTTGCTTTGCTCTCTTTGTGGGGCACGGGCGACACGTTGAACCTGTATTCGGCGTTAGGTGTGCTCGTGTTGTTTGGGGTGGTGAAAAAGAACGCGATTCTTCAGATCGACCACATGAACAACCTGCGTGAGAAGGGCATGGAACGTTACGAGGCAATCATGCAGGGCAATCGCGATCGTCTGCGCCCGATCTTGATGACCACGCTTGCACTCGTTGCCGGTATGTTGCCGTTGGCCATCGGAACTGGTCCAGGTGCTGAAGAGCGACGTTCAATCGCGGTCGTCGTCATCGGCGGACAGACGTTGTCGTTGTTGCTGACGTTGATTGCGACGCCGGTGGTGTATTCGTTATTGGATGACCTGGGAGCAACTGCTCGATGGCGGCGCTTGGCGAGCGTAACGGCTGGTGTGTCGGGAGCAATCATCGGCAAACTCAAGCGCCCACGACGTGCCGCGGAACCTGAAGCAACCGCAGAGATGAGTGCGGTTGAAGGGCCGGAAGAGCAGATCCAGGCAAGTGGCGATTAAGGAATATCTCCGATCTCAGGTTTTCCTCTGCGTCTCAGCGTTCTCCGCGTCTCTGTGTTAAAATTGGCGATCGATTACGCGAACATCGATTTCAACACAGAGACGCAGAGAACGCTGAGACGCAGAGAGAGCCTTTAAGCTGAAATTTCAAACCCTTTCACCACATCCTTCCAACCCGAATTATCTTCTCGGATTTCCTCGGTTATCCGATCTCTCAACTCCTTCAACTTCCAGCTCAGCACAGTCGGATATTTATCGATATCAACGAATCGTTTACGTTGTTCCTCAACAAACGTCTTCTGCTTTTCGATTGACGGAATAGACGAGTGCTGGCCATTCTCCCAGAACTTCACCAGTAGACGTTCGACCTTCACCGCACCAGGTATCTCTACTTCTTCGTCATCGAGTCCAATCACATCGCCCACATAATTGCCATTCACATCACTACCGCGAAACAGTTGTAGCCGTCCCGGCAGTGTAATCTTGTCCGGCGAGTTTGACGCTTTCAAGGTTGGACGATCGTTCATCAGGCACTGTTTGAAGATCACTCCGGCAACTGCACGGACTTCACTCGACAACTTTGTCCCGATTCCAAAACCGCCAACTTCCGGAAACTCCTTAACTATTTGTCGCACCTTCTCGACGTCGAGATCGCCGGTTAAGTTTGCGCGTAAGCCATCCAACCCATTTGCTTCGAAGAAACGCATACACCATTGGCCCAACTCGGCCAGGTCACCCGAATCAACCCGAAAGCCTTTGAAGGCGCGCCTGCGATCTTCATTCGAAGTAGCTGCCATCGCCGCGTGGACTGCGCCCATGTAAACGTCGATCGTGTCGAGCAGCAGCGTCGTGCCGTTCGGATTTGCGTCCAGCCATCGTTCAAAAGCGACTTGTTCGAAATGTTTGGGCTTGCCGGTGCGTGGCTCGATCTCCGGCTGGTCCATAAATTCGATGTACGCCTGTTGCCAGTAATGGGCCTCAGTTCCGACGGCGGGAATATCGAGACGATGCGCAGCTTCCATGTTCGAAGTGTCGTTGAAGCCGCCGATGAAAGCATAAACGGCAATGTCGACGGCGCGTTCGATATCGCCATTGCGACGAAGTGAAAAATCCGATAGCCAACGATCTTCACCGGCAGCCATGCGAAACTGCATGGCCAGGCTGGCAGTTGTCATCGGTAAATCAAATGCGTGCTCAAACTTGATTTCCTGGGCCTGCGTCAGACCAAACGCGCCGCTAATGTCGGCGAAGGGTTCCTGGGCGAAGACGATCGTGCCCGGTCGAACTGTTCGAATCTTGCCGACAAATTGAATGTCTTCAATCGCTTTCGCAAATAGTTTCAGACCGCCGCGGTCCTGCTCGAGGAAACGCAGACGTGGTCGATCGATCTGGCTGTCAACTAACAAACGGACCAATCGCTCATGGCCCAGGCAAGGTGCGAATGGTAGCTTTCGTTGCGTTACGTAGAAAGTGGCTTCGGCATCACTAAGCAGCCCATCGTGAAGTCGCGTGACTTCCTTGAACGACGCATCGCCCATCGCGGCGTGGTAACGATCTATGTTGAGAGTACCCATAATCAGTAGGCAGAAAGCAGTAGGCAGTAAGCAGTTGGCGGCTATTTGGAACTCTCTGTGTCTCGGTGTCTCTCCGCGTCTCTGTGTTGAAAATGAACGTGCATTTAGCTAGAGTCCGAATCTCAACACAGAGACGCGGAGAAAACGCTACACTTGATCCGAATGTACCAACTCTGCACCCGCGTTCTTCATCTCCGTAAGCGCCGTTTCTCCATCACCGGGATTTATATTCACTGGCTTCATTGCATCCACCAGCGCCTTCACTTCAAATCCATTCTTTATTCCGTCGAGCACGGTGTTCTTGACGCAGTAATCAGTCGCCAGTCCCCCGATCAACAACTCCTCCACTCCTTCACGACGAAGTTGTTCAGCCAGATCCGTTTCATCAAAACCTGAATAGCAATCAGTGTCACCCAAACCTTTGGAGATGATGTGAATGCGTGGATCATCTTTCAATTCCGGATGAAACTCCGCGCCCTTTGTGTTTTGCACACAGTGAATGGGCCAGGTGCCGCCATACTTCGTGAAATGTTTAGTAGTCGGCGTATGCCAGTCGCGTGTCTTATAGATCGGCTGGCCCTCGTTTAGAAATTTCTCGATTAGTTTGTTGATTGGTCCAACAACTTCATCGCCATGGGCGACGGCCAGAGAGCCGCCGGGACAGAAGTCGTTTTGCACGTCAACCACTATCAGGGCTTGCTTCTTTTTTGTCGTCATTTTGTGTCAACTCTAGCTTAGGTAAATCGAAAGTGGAAGCGGGCCACACGTCCGCGCGCGAGTAGTGCTAAACTGCAAAGCAACCCAAACACTGGAAGGTTGAAGACGAGATGAACCAAATGGAATTTGTGCCGGGCGACGTGTCACAACAAATACAAACTGCAGCCGACGCAGCAAATACGGCGGAACTCGCGAAACGAATATGGCGCAAAGACGCCGCGCTTTGGAAAGACGATGAAGCGAGCCAGAAGGTAATCAAGAATGCGCTCGGCTGGTTGACGGTCCCTGACGAAATGATTGGCGTGGCCGATGAACTTCGTGAATACAGCGACATCGTTCGGCAGCATGGTTTTCAAAAGGTGATGGTTTGCGGCATGGGTGGCTCGTCGCTTTGCCCCGAAGTTTTGGCGAAGACGTTTGGCCGCCAACCGGGCTATCCGGAATTGCTTGTTCTCGATTCGACCGATCCCGACGTGCTGGCCGCCTGGTTACAGGAAGTGGATGTTGCCCATTGTCTATTTATCATCGCTTCGAAGTCGGGCTCGACGACCGAACCAAATACGTTCTACAAGTTCTGGTACGATCAGGCGAGCAAAGTCGTCACCACGCCCGGTAATAATTTTGTGGCCATCACCGATCCCGGCTCACCACTGGTAGACACTGCACAGAAACTCGGGTTTCAAAGGACCTTTCTTAATCAAGCTGACATTGGCGGTCGTTACTCGGCGTTGTCGTATTTCGGCATGTTGCCGGCAGCGTTGATGGGCGTCGACATAAAAGGAATGTTGAGTCTGGCGAAAGAGGCGGCCCAAACTTCTTTTCCGGTGATGCCAGTCGACAAAAATACGGCGCTGCAGCTCGGCGCGATTATGGGAGCCTGCGCTAACGCCGGACGCGATAAGTTAACGCTCGTCATCGATCAAAAAATCGCGACGCTTGGTTTATGGATCGAACAACTCGTGGCTGAGAGTACCGGGAAAGAAGGGAAGGGCATCGTTCCAATTGCTTCAGAAGGATTGGGAACAGTTGACGAGTATGGGACTGACCGTTTGTTTGTTTCAATTTCAGTTGGTCCAACGGATCCGGTGGTGAGACAAAAGTTGCAGGACTTATCCGCGGCCGGACATCCGGTTGTCTTCCGCGAGTTGAATGACATCAACGAACTTGGCGCTGAGTTTTTCACCTGGGAATTTGCCACTGCCTGCGCCGGCTGGCATCTCGGCATCAATCCATTCGATCAACCGAATGTTCAGGAATCCAAAGACGCCACGAAAGATTTGCTGAAAACTTTCGAACAACATGGATCGTTACCGGAGCAAACAAAACTGGTTGCCGATGAGGTCATCACAATCTATGCGGAGGAAGGTCAGGAACACCTGGCAAATAGTTCGACGGCCGAGGCTTTGAGGTCATATCTGGCTTCGATAAAGCCGGGCGACTATGTTGCGTTTTTGGATTACATGGAAGAGACGCCGATGATCGAGTCGGCGCTGCAAAGTATTCGACTAAAGGTGCGCGACGCGAAGAAGTGTGCGACTACAACCGGGTATGGACCACGATTTCTTCATTCGACTGGTCAACTGCATAAAGGTGGACCAGACTCGGGAGTCTTTTTTCAACTCACTGCGATCGACAGAACTGATTTCCCGGTTCCGGGCGAGCCTTATACGTTTAGTATTCTCAAGCAGGCCCAGGCGCTGGGTGATTTTAGATCGTTGGTGTCCCACGGCCGCCGCGCGATCCGCGTTGAGCTTGGGAAAGATGTGATCGCCGGCTTGACGCGACTCGAAATGTTGATTGCGAATGCGTTGGCGAGTTAATGAGATCCGTTATTAGTAAATAGATCCGTTGTTCAGTTAATGGGATCTTGTGGTCATAGAGTCGGTACCACCTCGCGGTAGCGGGTGGGACTGACAAAACACTATAAGTTGCTGATTACTCAACGAATCTGTAACAGACGGATTTAACAATCAGCTCGCAATGAATCTGTTTACGAAAGAGCTCATCTGCGAAGCGATCAAGTCAAAGCGACGATTGCAATTTACTTATAGAGGTCGTACGCGCGTAGTCGAGCCGCAAATTTTTGGAATCAATACAAAAGGCGAAGACCTCTTGAGCGCTTATTTTGTCAGCGGCTACAGCGAGTCAACCAGGAAACCGGGTTGGCGATCTTATCTGCTAAGTGAACTCACAGACCTCGCCATGCTCGATGACAAATTCCCCGGCCCTCGCGAAGGTTACAATCCGAACGATCCACACATGACTAAGATTTATTGTCGACTTGAGTGATGTGGGTTGGACTTGAAGTATCCCGCCACTGCCGTGAGAAGCGCTGAAAGCGTTTTGTCTCAAAGCCCAGGGTTGAGCTTTGGCAACCCTGGGTAAAGCGTACGAACAAAACCCGCAACTCCGAAGGAGTTGCGTCCGAGTCGAATATTACTCACTACAATAATTTTGCAATTACCAGTTCGATCTCCTCGGGGTCCTGCATCCAGCGCAACTCCTTCGGAGTTGGATTTGTTCTCACGGCGTACCCAGGGTTGCCAAAGCTCAACCCTGGGCTTTGAGATGAAACGCTTTCAGCGTTGGCTGGGAGCGCAAAAGAGGCGCAGCCCAGAGTTTTATAAAAGCCCTCTTAGCAATGCACGTGGCCCAGCAACCAGAATACGATTATGAAGATGACGATGGTGGAAATGCACCCTCCACCCCATTTCCATGCTGCAACACCTGCCAAAATTCCTCTTAATGGTCCTTGCATAAGTCTCCTCGTTGTTTGGTAATCGCACGTTTTCTGAGAACATGAGTGCTGTGGCAAGCGCGGTGCCAATGGATCAGTAATCTTGAAACTTAGTCGGCAAAATAAGACCGCAGGCGTCCCCGCCAGATAGGAGCGCAGGCGTCCCCGCCTGCTGGTTGGAAAAGCGGTCTTATCGGCTAATCGTTGACTTCAAAATCAGGAGTACTTTATTAACGCCGCAGGCGAGACGCCTGCGCTCCTGTCGGACTCAGTTAACCGATTGCTTCAAAAATCTGACCAGCGCGCGTTCGGCTGTATGTAAACCTCTGCCTCGATACTTCAAGAACGCCTCCAGCGAGAGGCAGCAGTTCTTGACGAGCTTCCCTTTCTGAAACGAATCAAGGATCGCCGGACAAATATACGAGGCGCGACAGACTGCCGGCGTGTTGCCTAATGCCTGCGACGTCTCTTTGATGGCGGCCACCATCTTCTTTTTTCTCGCGGTAAGTTTCTCTTCCTCATCGATCCCCAGGCGCACGAGTGTTCCCGCACAAATCAAGGTGCCGGCCCAGGTCCTAAAATCCTTTGCGCTAAAATTCGTACCCATCACGTCTTTAATATAAGCATTGATGTGCCGGCTGGTTACTTCAACCAAATCACCGTTGTCATTTTTAAACTGAAACACTCGTTTTCCCGGTAAGCGGAGTAAACTTCGAACGACCTTCGCAATTCGCCGATCATGCAACATCCGCTGCTGCCGCACCCCTGATTTACCCGGAAAATCAAAGTGCAACGTGTCGCCTTTGACGGAGATATGCTTCTTCATCAAGGTAGCAATTCCGTAACTTCCATTCTCACTCGCATAAACTTCGCTGCCCGGTCGTAATGAACAACTCGAGAGGATTCGTAGCACCGTCGCTAATACCTCTTCACGATTGAGTCCGGTTTGTCGTAAGTCTTTCGTGATGGTGGCACGTAATTTTGGTAGTGCTGCGGCAAACTTTGTCAGGCGGCGAAATTTTTTAGCTTCCCGAAGTCGATTGTGGCTCTCGTGATAGAGATATTGCCAACGACCGGCAGCGTCTCGGCCGACCACTTGCACCCGTCCAGTTGTCGCAGAATTGATTGCAACTTCTTTCCAGGCCGGTGGAATTCTCAATTTCGCTATGCGATCGAGATCACTCTTAGTGACATTCCCACCATTCAAACTCCGATAACGAAATCCTCTTTCGGGATTGCCTATTCGTTGTATTCCTGTTGTCTGCAGTCGCTCAATGTTTGTCATCGATGGAATTTCATCAATAGTTAACCAATAGGAACAGAAGTTGTTACATAGCTTGCCGATACTCGTCCCAGGTCGTTAGGAAGGTAACTGGAAGATGTCGGCGAAACCTACTCAATTTGAAGTCGTTTGTTCGTGGTGTGGTGCAGTCATTCGGTCCCACTCGCGCGACTACGCAGAACGCATGTGTTTGATCTGTCATGCTCGGATGCTCAACGACTATTTTCATACTCTTAAGAAAAGAAGCGACGAGAAACGTAATACGTCTCCCGCCACTTCGAAAAAAGTTGCGTGATTAGTTTCAGAACTCATCGCTTTTGATCGCCTCGATCGCCCTGGCCCGGTGGAACGTTGTGCTTGGCTTTGTGTTGGCGGTCCTGCGCTAATGAACGACCCACATCTGTCACCTCGTCAAACTGTCCCTTCTCGTTGCGTCTCACATATCGTTTGTCATTACCGGTATCGATAAGTTCGCGATGACTCTTCGACTTCTTTTCTACCATCTCGTTGTCCCTCCCAAAAGTGTAAGTTTCCTGTACAGCGTCAGCGTGCGAATTGTTTAGTTCTCGATCACTCTGCCCTTGCACTCTTCGTGTTGTACTACACGGCAACAGTGATGCCAGCGGGGAGATTGAAGATTTCAGATTGCAGATTTCAGATTGAAGATTAGTCAGTGGTCAGTGGAATCAATGGTTGACTCTTCGTCTCCGCGTCTCTGCGTTTAAATCGATGTTTCGTTAAGGCAACATCAATTTCAACGCAGAGACGCAGGGGGACGCGGAGACGCAGAGTCAGAACCACGTTTACCACTAACGCCCAACTGACTCTCACTGACCACACCAATCTGCAATCTGAAATCTTCAATCTTAAATCCCAAGGGCTCGCCGTTTGCAGGACATCTGCCGAGATCGAAGAAATGGTGATCAGCCAGGATGGGAAGCCTGGCCAAATTTCAAATTACGAAGTCAATTTTGGGGGGACATACCAATGGCAGAGAGTGGAAGTGGAAGTACAGGCGTTGTGGCTATCCTCGTTATTTTTGTGATTTTGGTAGTGGGTGCAATGCTTGTTTTCGGCAGCCGCCTACTGAATGGTAACAAGCGTGTAGATGTAAATATTCAGACGCCGGCGAAGTAAATGCGGGCCTCGGACGGGATTCCTGTTGGTGTTGACTGGCGCATTGTCCGCAACATCAACAGGTTTCCTCGCCCTGTCCCGACCATTATCCGCCTCGCCGCATGGGCTAGTTGGGGTTACATCTGTTATAGTCCTCACATAACCGTGAAGCAAACTTATTGACTTACCCGGTTATTAAGCAATTCACCGGATGTTCTTACCGCAAGTGCGTTTTGTCTACTCCGGCTCTCTACTAAAGGCTACGAACCCGCATCGGAAAAGACCATTGAAAATACTGTTGTATAACCCTGACAATGGGGTTACTCGCAACTTCATGCCGCACCTGTGGATGTTCTTACTCCAAAGTCTGACGCCACCTGAACATCAAGTAATTTTGATTGACGGTAATGCTCAGGCCATGAGCGACGACGAGTTGGTGAGTTTTCTCCAGGCAGAGCAAATCGACCTGGTTGGCATTGGCAGCATGACGCGAATGATTGCCAAGGCGTATCGAGTTGCAGATGCAATTCGCAAGACTGGGATCCCGGTGGTCATGGGCGGTCCCCATGTGACCGAACTTCCTGACGAAGCATTGGGACGAAACGGTGGTCCTCGACACGCTGATGCTGTAGCGCTTGGCGAGGCCGATCAAACGTGGCCACAAATCCTTCACGATGCGGCGCTGGGACAACTAAAAGAAGTTTATTCGCCTGCTCGTGATCCGAAGGGCGTAGATATTAAGCCGAGCTTGCAACCGTATCCAATGATTCCTTGGGAAACTCTGGATCTTGATCAATTTAGTTTGATTCCGCGTTGGCTACGTCCGGTGATGGGAAGATTGGGAAGCGGTTGGGGCACCTTTCACGTAGTTCCACTGGAAACTGGACGCGGTTGTCCTTATGGCTGTGAGTTTTGCACGGTAACAGGATTTTTTGGTGATTCCATTCGTTTTCGAACCAACCAAAGCGTTGTTGAAGAGTTGCTGCGTTTGAAAGCAAGAGCACGCCGGGAAAAAGGACAGATCGCAGTTTTTTTCATCGACGACAACCTGGCGATCAATCTGAAGCGGACCAAGCAGTTATTGCGCGACATTATCGCAGCAGAAGCCCAACTCCCGTGGGTGGCCCAGATCAGTGCGAATCTTTTGCGCGACGAAGAGTTGATTGATCTTATCGCTGCATCCGGCGGTAAATGGGTGTTCATCGGGATGGAGTCAATCGATCCGGCGAACATGGCGGACGTCAACAAGAATTTCAGCAAGCCTTCAGAGTATGGCCCCGTGCTTGAGAGACTCGCACAACGAAATATTTATGCGATCACTTCTTTTATCTTTGGAATGGACAATGACACCAAAGGCGTTGGTAAACGCACTTCGGATGAAATTAAAACATGGGCGCCTGGTCTTCCGGTTTTCGGACAGCTAACCCCGTTTCCGTCGACGCCTTTATATGATCGGCTGGTTAAAGCCGGCAGGTTGACACGACCGAAACACTGGCTGGATTTTGCACCCTTCGTTATGGCCCATGAGCCACTGAAGATGACAATTGAAGAGGCCCATGAAGAAACAGACTCGGCCTGGTCATCCTCGTACAGTCCTCAACGTAATGCAGAAGTGATAGAGGCCTTGAAAGATGCACCTCTCTCCTTCCGCATCAGCCATTTAGTGGCCCGCATGTTCTTTAGAGGAATATATTTTCCGCAGATGACCTGGCAGTCCTGGTTAAAGCTAATCGCTCAGAACCGCCAGACGATTTTTAAATTGACGTACCAGTCGGCGAAAGCAATTCTATCGCGCCCGAAGCCAGCGCCGGGAATTTCGCAGCAGCCTATTTCGAAAGCAGTTCCTACTCAAACTAAGGCCGCTTGAAGAGAAGTGTCGGGTCTTTCTAACTTCTTTGGTTGACCTGTTGCCAGGACTTCGGTGCTAAACAGCGCGCCGGCCCGATAACAGGTTGATCACCAGAACGATTGCGGCGATGACCAGCAGCAAGTGAATCAATCCACCGCCTACATGGCCGATGAATCCGAGCAGCCACAACACCAGTAGAATAACTAAGATAGTCCACAACATAGCTCACACTCCTTAATTGGGTTCCAAAACTTACAGGTAGGGTGAGCAATGACTATGCCATTTAGCTAACGCGTAGAGATCTTCGATTTCCCTGTTACTAGCGCCGAAATTATCGAAGGCAGTTTCTCCCGACTGCATCACAACAGTTCGATTTTAATAGTTCATTTTTTAGTGTGTTTTGAATTCGTTCAAGCAGACACATCACGCTGAGGTCGGTCTTTAGTTGAAAATGCTTGTCCACAAGTAAACAACTGACTATGATTCGTTTGTAATTCGATCCCGTCACTTAGTGAAGCTGTGGCAATTCCCCCAGCTCGGCATCACCCCGGAACTTAAATATGAGTCGAGAAGCTGAACAAACCGCGGCGGAAGCCACACCTGAAGGCAAATACGTTTACTGCATTATTGAAACCGCTGAGCCCCGTTCATTCGGAACAATGGGAATTGGCGGACGCGGCGATGACGTTCACACCATTAATCATCGTGGTCTTGCTGCCGTCGTCTCTAACACACCAATCGTCGTTTATGATCCAACACGTGAAAATGTTTTGACTCACGAACAGGTGAACGAAACTGTGATGCGTGAGTTCACGGTGTTGCCGATGGCGTTTGGCGCGTTGTTTCGTACTGACGACGACATCATCGAGTTGATTCGCGGAACCTATGACGCACTCCGCGACGTGCTCTCGAAGATGGAAGGCAAAGTCGAGTTTGGTTTGAAAGTAAACTGGGACCGCGACAAGGTGACGGCCGAACTCGAAGAGACGGATGACGAGATTCGACACCTTAAAGAACAGATTACTTCCAAGACTACCGGGTCGACTTATTTTGCTCGCATGCAGTTGGGCCGGCTTATCGAAACCGCACTTACCGATCAGGCGGACGCTTATATTCGTGAAGTCTATTCACTGTTGCGTGATACGGCGGTGGCTTCGCGCGCGAACAAACCGATCGGCGATCGCATGATCATGAATGCGGCCTTCCTGATCGAACGTGATCATGAAACTGAGTTTGATCAAAAGGTCAAAGAGATTGCTTCGAAGTACGAAGGCAAACTCTCGTTCAAATATACCGGTCCCTGGCCACCGTATAACTTCGTTCACATCAGACTGAAGTTGGAACGCGGCGACACGACTGAAGCGGTAGCAAGCTAGGAAGATTGCAGATTTAAGATTTCAGATTGCAGATTGGGGCTCTTCTCTGCGTCTCAGCGTCCTCGGCGTCTCTGTGTTGAAAACTCATGATCAATGATGGGGCGGTTCATTTCAACGCGGAGACGCAAAGAACGCCGAGACGCAGAGAAGACTTAACGAAGCGATCAATCTGAAATCTGCAATCTTAAATCTGAAATAACTTATGTTTCTTCTCGACGACATCCTCCTCGCTCCGGTAAGCGGGTTCAAGTTTATTCTTGGTCAGATTCAGAAGATGGCTGATCAGGAATTGAATGACGACACGCTGATCAAGGAGCAGTTGATTGAGTTGCAGATGCGGCTCGAACTTGAGGAGATCTCCGATAAGGAATATCAGGAGCGCGAGGCGGAACTATTTGCTCGCTTGCGTGTGATAAAAGCCAAACAACTCGATCTACTCCATCAGGTTCACAGTGCTGATTCTTCAAGTTTCGTAATCGAAGTTGGTGGTGACGATCAAGGTGGCTTCTGGGAACCCGGCGAAAGGGAATAGGACGTGACGTCAAAGCGACGTGGTCCATCCATTCCTACCCAACTTTCCTCTACTCGTTATTTTTTCTTTGGCGGCAAAGGCGGCGTAGGTAAAACTACAGCCGCTTGTGCCACCGGACTATTTCTTCTCAAACATGCCAGTCCTCACGAAAAGATTCTGCTCTTTTCCACTGACCCGGCCCATTCGCTTTCAGACAGTTTGAACAAACAAATTGGTAACCGGCTGGTCGAAGTTTCGAAAAAGAACAAGGCCACGCTGTTCGCGTTTGAGATGGATTCAAAGACGGCGCTGGAGGACTTTCGCAACCAGCATGGAAAAGTTTTAAGCGCGATTGCTGAACGCGGAACGTTGCTCGATGAGTCGGACATTAACGAACTGCTCAATCTTTCCTTGCCTGGTCTGGATGAGGTAATGGCTCTGTTTGAGTTGAGCGAACTGGATCGGTCCAACGATTATGCACACATCGTCATCGATACAGCGCCGTCAGGTCACACGACGCGACTCCTGCGCCTGCCGGAAGTTTTCAAGCGAATGGTGTCGACGCTCGACCTGATGGCTGAGAAGCATCGTTACATGGTTGCGCAATTTGTTCGCCGCCGGCCCGTAAATGATGAGGTCGATCTTTTTCTCGCGGACCTTAACGAACGTATCGATCGCGTCAGAAATTTGTTGTATGGATCGAGCCAAACAAGCTTTGCCTTAGTTACTACGCCGGAGGCAATGAGTGTTGCCGAAACCGAAACGTATTTTGAATCGTTGACTGCCGAAGGTGTTGGCGTAACGGATCTCATTATCAATCGGGTCGAACGCGAGCACGACGACTGTGGCTTTTGCAAAGCGCGAGTAAAGAGCCAGCGGCCGTGGTTGAAAAAACTTCAGCAGCGTTTTAAAAAACTCCAACATCATCCGGTGCCGTTGTTTGATAGTGAAGTTCGTGGTCTCGAGTCGTTGGCAATGGTGGCGGAGGCGATCTGGTCCAATGAGCTGCCGGAAGAAGCGGAGAAGAAGGTGAAGCCGGTGAGTGGCGGCCGTCTTTCCGGGTCTAAGCCTGCCAGTTTCGCCGGGAAACAAATCTGGATTTTTGGTGGCAAAGGTGGCGTTGGTAAGACGAGCGCTGCGGCGTCGTTTGCTTACGCGCTCGCCAAGGATCATCCGCGAAAAAAAGTCCTCGTGTTTTCGACAGATCCGGCCCATTCGTTGTCGGACAGTTTTGATGAGTCGATAGGACCATTGAAGAAAGGTGTGGCCGGTTTACGCAATCTTCACGCGATGGAGATCGATCCGGCGGATTGGTTTGAAGACCTCAAGCGGCGCTATAAATCGTGGACTGAAGAACTGTTTGATTCGATCGCAGGTGGTTCGCGACTGGAAATCAAATTTGATCGGGAAGCGATGAAGGAGTTGGTTGAACTGACACCGCCGGGTATCGATGAGATTGCGGCGCTGGGTGAGATTAGTAATCTGGTTGACGAAAATCGTTATCACACGATCGTGCTAGATACGGCGCCGACCGGACACTTGATTCGTTTTTTGGAACTGCCTGAGATTGCCCTCGCGTGGGTCAGGACGTTTATGAAGCTGTTGCTGAAGTATCAGAATGTCGTGCATGCGAGTCAGGTAGCCGAGGAGTTGATTGCGTTATCCAAAAGTATCAAGCGAGTGTTGGCCTTGCTGACTGACGCTTCGCTTTGTGAGTTTGTCGGCGTGGCTATACCTGAGCGTATGAGTTTTGAAGAGACTGTTGATCTTGAAAAATCATTGCGAGAGTTAAAGGTGCCGATGCAAAAGTTGTTGGTGAACGGGATTGTGCCGGCGACAGATTGTGCGTTTTGTATGGCTCGACGGAAACAGCAAGTAAGGGTGTTGAACGAGTTTCATAAGCGGTTTGGAAAGTCGATCCAACTGTTGACCGCGCCACAACGTGACCGAGATATTCATGGGGCGAAGTCGTTGTTGGAGCATTTCCAAAGCTGGCGTCAATGTGAGGATTGACTCTGTGTCTTTGTCAGTACCACCTGCGATAGCGGGTGGGTCTGACAGAGACGGGGAGACGGGGAGACGCGGAGACGGGGGAGACGCAGAGTAAAACACGGAGATAGGTTGCGAAAATTAAGATCACGGTGAAGAATGTCGATTATTCGAAACCAATGAGTGGAACTAACGCTTATTACGTTTATTGCGTAGTGGAGAAATCTGCGGCCGCCGAGGTTCTTCAACAGAAGTCGCCGGTGGCGATTGAAGAGAGTTCTGCTCTGGAGTTAATTGACCACGATGACTTGTCGTCGGTTGTTAGCCAGGTTTCGTTGCAGGACTACGGTGAAGAAACTCTAGCGGCGCGTTTGACTGATGCATCCTGGACCGCGATCCGAGCAATGCGGCACGAGCATGTAGTCGAACACTTTTCAAGACGCACGAGCACCGTCCCGCTTCGTTTCGGTACTATCTATCTGGATCGCAGGGGAATTGAGACAATGCTTCGTGAGCAGGAAGCACAACTAACTGCGATTCTCGCGCGACTCAAAGATCGCGAAGAGTGGGGCGTTAATGTCTATTGCGATCGTGCGGTGTTACTGGAAAACATCACGAATGTCAGTCCTCGCTTGCGCGAGTTGACCGCAGAGGCGAAGAAAGCGTCTGCAGGTCAGTCGTATTTGCTGCAAAAGAAAATTGAAACCCTTAAGACGGATGAGGCCAAAGTCGAAATGGCTCGCGCTGCCGAGCAAATAGAAAAACGATTGGCGGATGAAAGTGAAGGCGCAAGCAAGCTTCGGATCTTAAAAGTTGAGACAACTGAGCACGGCGAGTTGAAAGCGAAGTTTGCTTTCCTGGTGGTGAAGTCAAACTTTAAAAGTTTTCATCAAGTCGCTGAAGAGTTGGCGCGAGAGTTGGCACAAGCCGGAATCAGGATCGAGTTAACCGGGCCGTGGCCCGCTTATAACTTTGCGACCGTATAAGATGAGTTCACCATTTGAACAAGTCATGATTGGTTCTGACGTCGAGTTTGCACAAGACGCTGAACTCTCGCTGCTGGAAACATTGGACCATGTATTAAGTCGTGGACTCGTGATCACCGGTGAAATTACCATTTCAGTTGCAGACATTGATCTGATTTTCGTGGGCTTGAACGTGCTCGTTAGTTCCGTGGAAACCGCCCATGAAGTTTTGCGTGAACGAGGACGCAGGGAGATCGGCGACATCGAAAGCGGGCAATGAAGTATTACCTTTACTGTGTTGCCGAAACTATTTCCAGCGAGACTCAATTGCCGCTTGGCATTATGGGAGCCGGGGTCCGGTTCCTGAAGTTTGCGGACTTGACGGTGGTAGTTAGTGAATTCGATCGGGACGTTGTTTCTTTAAATCGGGAAAACGTCTTAGCGCATGAAGCGGTTGTCAGAGCGATTTTTGCGGAATCGACGCCGTTGCCGTTTCGTTTCGCCACGATCATTAGTGAGGCCAAACTGCGAAGCTTTATTGAATCGCGGAAAGCGTCACTCGCTGAACGACTATCTCTTGTGCGCCACGCGGCCGAGATGAACGTCAAAATTATTTGGCCGAGAACGCTGGACAAAGCAAAGGAAGACAAGCTAACCATTGGAGTCGGAGCGGGCGCAGCTTTTTTACAGGCAAAGCGTCGTGAACTGGTCGGGGATGAAGAACTCGAATCGGCTGCCAACGAAATTGGTGGATGGCTCGCAAGTGGAGTTCGGTCGTGCGTCCGGCAGCAAAGTTTGAATATTCAGCCTAAGCAGAAGCTGGTAGTAGCCGGAGCTTTTTTGATGGACCGCACGAGAGAGTCTGATTTTCGGACGGTGATCGGTCAATTGGAGCAAGAACGCTCCGAACTTCACTTCTTAACCAGCGGGCCGTGGGCTCCGTACACTTTTGCCAATATTGATCTTGAGTTTGAAACGCAGTTCGGAGTAAGCTGATGACGCTTCCCCCCGAAGACCCCCCTTCGGCCAAGCCGGAGATAGATACTACGCATGCTGAGGAGTTTGTGGAGCAACTACGTTGCGTCACGGACACTCTCCCCTCGCGAATTAATATTGACCCCCATAGCGTTGAACAAGGGCTGGCAAAGCTTGTTCTTACCCTGATTGAATTCATTCGCCGGCTGCTCGAAAAGCAAGCCATCAGACGAATGGAAGGTGGAGATCTCTCCCCTGAACAACTTGAAGATTTGGGACTGGCTCTGATGAAGCTCGAGGCGAAACTTCTGGAGTTGAAGACGCAGTTTGGGCTGGAGGATGAAGACCTCAACATCGATCTTGGTCCCGTTGGTCGTTTGCTTTAGTTCACGAAGTCTTACTTGATACAGATACCACGGTGCTGGTGCTCCGAAGCTTTCCTAAAACAACCCGCACCCTAAGAGTGGAGGGCACAGGTGTCCAGTGAGCGTTCTACCCTAATTACGGCTCGTCCCCCGGGCCTGGTCGACGTGCTCGACCGTATTCTCGACAAGGGTTTGGTAATCGCGGGCGATATCAAGGTCTCTCTCGCAAATGTCGAGTTGCTAACACTCCAGATTCGTTTGCTGGTCTGCTCGATCGATAAGGCCGAGCAGATCGGTTTGAACTGGTGGCGCTATGATACAAACTTAACTACCCGGGCCGAACGTGCTGAGGCGGAAAACGTCGAACTGCGCGAGCGGCTTAGTGAACTCGAGCGTGAAATCAAAAAGCTCGGGACAGCAACAGCGGAGCCGGCAACTTCCGCTCGGGCAAAAGTTAAGGGTAAGCGAAAAAGACAATAATCAGGGGGTTTACACTACCTGGGCCTGCCGGTTCAGGGTGGTGTTTTCGATTGTAGATTCTCTATGAAAAGGAAAAGAACCAGATGGCTGTCGAAAGAGCAGCAGGCGGTACCAGCTTAATCGATGTTCTTGATCGGGTACTCGATAAGGGCATCGTAGTTGACGCATGGGTACGAATATCGTTAGTGGGAATTGACTTGATTACGGTTGAGGCCCGCGTCGTCGTTGCGTCTATCGATACGTACTTGAAGTACGCCGAAGCAGTGGGCTTAACTCCGGCAGTTTCCCGACCAGCTTTGACGCCGGGTGCGGAGCCACTGGAAGACAATACGCGGCGGCGAGTATCGGTTGAAGTTGAAAAGAAGTGAGTGGGTGTGTTCTGCACTACGAATTAAGGCTGGCAACTACTCTGCCCCGAAGGGGCTACGCAACAGAGCCCAGGGTTGCCGTTTGGGCTACCCTGGGTCAGTGGAATACAGCCAACAAACAACCGCAACGCGGTTGCGGGCTGGGCAGTCTTGGACGCAACCGCGTTGCGGTTGATAAACCAGCATGCTGGAGTCCCAGGGTAGCCGAAACGGCAACCTTGGGCTTTGGGACGTTGCCCCTTCGGGCTTCCCCTTAACGAATTTTATTCAGTCTTGAAGTTTTTTAGGCAAGCATTCGAAAGTCTCGACTACTAACCAACGTTTCCTATGGGAGAGGTCCCAACAGAACTGGCCTTTGAACCGGCGCCTTCGATCCGTGAGCCGGAAATGTTCAATTCATATCTGCGTCAATACGATGTCTTCATCGAGACTACGACGCAGATGCTGGCGACGCCCAAGCTGCAGGAGCGACTACTGCTCGCTCTCGAAGCCATCGCAACACTCTTCGGTTACCAGCAGGCGGCTATTGCCATACTTAATGAACGCGA
The DNA here is from genome assembly GCA_036518995.1 of Pyrinomonadaceae bacterium. Lineage (GTDB taxonomy): Bacteria > Acidobacteriota > Blastocatellia > Pyrinomonadales > Pyrinomonadaceae > PSRF01. The sequence continues at coordinate 62,478 of DATDMC010000088.1, forward strand.
AGGCGCACTACACGTGCGCGCTTCAGTGGGCTTTGAAACTGATCCCGCTTCCTCGCGAGTGGAAATGCCGTTGGACTCCTCGGCGGCTTGCGTTCGCGTTATTCATGATGCCGTGCCGCTTTGGATCGGACTTCGTGAGGATGAATCTTCGCGGGTATTGTTTGAGGGTATGAACTGGCAGCAGGACGTGTTAGCGCTGCCTTTGTTTGGAATTCCGGAAGTCTCACCTAAAACTGGTCGCGACACCGCCACCAGTCCTAACCTTGCAGATCACTACTGGTCGTTTGAATCCGGCTCCCGGTTAGGAGTGCTTTACGTTGGCGCCACGCAGGACGCCGTCGATCCAATCATCTTCAACCTGTTGCGGCGGTTTGCCGATCGAATTGGTGTAATTGCGTCGCTGGCAATTCAGCAGGAACGACTGGTCAACTCGGTCACCAAATTACAACGTGAACGACAATGGATCGAGTCGATCATGAAGTCGGTTGCCGACCCAATTGTTTTGACTGATCTCGACAACCAGATCCTGCTGCAGAATCGTCGTGCTGAAGAACTGTTTAGTGGTTCAGCTAACGCAGGGGAAGGAAAACGGCGCGCGCTGAAGATGAACGATCTATTGTTCTCCGCTTATTTATCCAGCGCGACTGTTTCTTCGTCTGAAGTTATTCAACGTGACATCACGCTTGTCGATCCGATTGAAGGTTCCGACATCCACTTTGAAGTCATTTCCACTCCGGCGGTGAATTCACGCGGCGAACCGCTTGGTTTGGTTTCGATCTTTCGCGACGTTACGGATCTGCGTGAAGCGAATGAAGAGCTCGCCCGCAACTTTGGGAAGTTGCAACAGGCCGAAGCTGAATCAAGACGTGAACGCGATCGCCTCGATCTGATTCTGGAAAACGTGGGCCATCCAGTTGCGGTCTGCGACGTGTCAGGTAATTACATTCTCTTGAACCGGCGCGCCGAACTGTTGTTTCAGGAGAGTGAAACGTTTAGTGCGCGGGCCGCTACTGCGGTGCGCACCAATGCGGTGAAGTTGACGTCGTTTATTTCCGGACTTGCTTCATTTGTAGAAACAGGACGCCAGGCGGAGATTGAGTTGATCGATCCGGAGACTGGTCGTTCGTTGCCGATGGAGATTACCGCGCGGGAAGTTCTTGATTTTACCGGGCAGGTCACGGCTGTAGTTTCAGTGCTTCACGACCTGACTGAGATACGTGAACTCGAGCGCCGGCGAGTTGAGCAGCAACTTTTTGAATCTGAAAAACTCGCTGCGGTCGGTAGGCTTGCGGCTTCGATCGCGCATGAAGTCAACAACCCACTCGAAGCGATCAAGAATGCGCTTTACCTGATGCAGCCCGAATCGATCGAAGACAAAAACGCAAGGTTTCTTGAGATTGCGCGCAAAGAAACCGAGCGCGTTTCGCACATTATTCGGCAGATGCTTGGTTTTGCGCGGCAACGCGGTGAAGTCGATTGGGTTGACGTAAACCAACTGCTTGAAGAAACACTGGTGTTGCTGGAGAAGAAACTCAAGCAGTCGAAGATTCGCGTTACGCGTGCGTTTGACGAAGCATTACCAAAGGTTCGGGCTCGTTCGGACCAGTTGCGACAGGTGTTTTTGAATTTGATCATTAACGCGCAACAGGCGGTCCAAACAGACGGGCAAATTGATGTTTCAACGTCGGTCTATGAACAAGCGCTGCAACCGTCTATCGTCATTCAGATGAGCGACACTGGAGTCGGCATTAGTGAAGACGATCAGGCACGAATTTTTGAACCGTTCTTTTCAACAGGTAAGAAGGGAACTGGACTTGGCCTCTGGGTTACCCAGGACATCGTGCGCCAACATGGGGGACGCATCGAAGTCAGTAGCGAAGTAGGCAAAGGAACAACGTTTAGCATCATCCTGCAAGTGGAATCGCCGATACTTGAACAGGAGCCGACCAAACGATAGGACGATGAGCCACTCGTATCATTCAGGACATCACTCAATTGCGGAAAGCGTGAGCGCGTTTCCTAACGAAGCGCGTCTATTGGTGGTGGACGATGAAGAGAGTCTGCGAATAACTACTGCCGCGATTCTCGAGAAGGAAGGTTATGTCGTCGATACGGCTTCGAGTGGCGACGAAGCTATAACGCTTTTGCAGAAGCTCGAATACGACTTAGTGTTGACTGACCTGCACATGGAAAATGGCGATGGTCTTTCAGTGCTCAGTCAAATTCGTCGCCAGGCGCCATTAACGATCTCGGTTGTGCTGACTGGATTCGCGTCCGTCGAGTCGGCAATCGCCGCTTTGCAGGAGGGAGCTTACGACTATCTCGTTAAGCCCTGTGACATCGATTCCATGCGGCACACGATTCGTCGCGGAGTGGACCACCGGCGCTTGATGCTGGCTGAACAAAAGGCGCGAATTGGTCTTGAAGAACTAAATCGAGATCTCGAAAAGCGAATTGAAGAACGCACCGCTCAACTTACCCAGGCCAATGCGGATCTGGCCGAAGCGAATCGCGCCAAAGACGTTTTTCTGGCGACGTTGTCACATGAACTCAGGACTCCGCTAACGCCTGTTGTTGGTTGGATCAAGTTATTACGCAGCGGCAGTCTCGACGAAAAGAGCGTTTTACAAGCGCTCGATGCGATCGAACGGAACGCGTGGTTGCAGTCGCGACTTATCGATGACCTGCTGGACACTTCGCGGATTGCGACCGGCAAACTTCATTTCGAACCGGTACCAACCGATCTAAATGCCTCGGTAAATGCTGCACTCGAAACCGTGAGAGAGTCGGCCGCTGTCCGTAATATCGAGTTGCGGGTAAATCTGCATAAACAACCTCTGGTTGTGGTAGGTGAACCTGTTCGTTTGCAGCAGATCGCGTGGAACCTGATCTCGAACGCCATCAAGTTTACCGGGCCAGGCGGGAAGGTAGACATCACTACCCTGAATAAAGAAGGACAGGCGACGCTGGTAGTTGAAGATTCCGGCATCGGAATTTCGTCTGACTTTCTGCCGCACGTTTTCGATCGTTTCCGGCAGGCCGATGGATCTACATCTCGTTTACACGGGGGCTTAGGGCTTGGCTTGGCGATCGCCCATGCCCTGACAAAGTTGCACGGTGGCGAACTCAATGCGGAATCGGACGGCGTTGGGTTAGGCGCAAGGTTTACGCTCTCAGTTGAATTTGTGCCTCAGGTAAGCCTCGTGTCTGAAACTAAAGAGAAAAAAGCCAACTCACTCGACGGGATGGAGATTCTAATAGTCGAAGATTCGGAAGACACGTTGAGTCTGCTGAGCACGATCTTTGGCAAGGAAGGCGCGAAAGTCACCACCGCTTCTTCGGCCCATGAAGCTTTGGATAGCATGAAAGAGAAGCGCCCGAACCTGATTGTTTCCGATATTGGGATGCCGGACACCGATGGCTACGAATTTTTGCAACAGGTGAAGGTGTTGCCGGGGATGGACGCCGTGCCGGCCATTGCTATCTCCGGTTATGCCAGTGACGAGGATCGAGCGCGCGCTCTTAACGTAGGCTATTCGGCTTTAGTGCCGAAACCCATCGACGTAGACGACCTTTTCGGCATCATACAAAAGCTGTTTCGCCCTTCCGTACCAACGTCAAATTGAGCTTTTTGCTGGTATTTTTGGGCAGAAAGGAGGCAATTTCCGACGGTCAGCCTGCGGTCGTAATTCGTGTGTCGTAAAGCCAACGATTAAATTGACAAAATTTAAATTGTAACTATAATTGTTACAAAATGAAGTTAGGCTTTATCGACACCAATTTGATTTATGTCAACTAACAGTAGGTTCGCCGTTGCGGTTCATGTTATGACCCTGATGGCGTGGTCTGGCGATGAGCCCTTAAAGTCTGATCAAGTCGCCGATAGCGTTAACACAAATCCGGTTGTTATCAGGCGAATGTTGTGTGATTTGGCTGAAGCGGGCTTGGTGGTGTCTCAAACAGGTTCACTTGGTGGGTCGCGTTTGGTAGGCGATCCAGCGACAACGACTCTGCTCGATATTTATCACGCGCTTGAATATAAAGGCGTTTTTTCACTAAATCGGCAGCGGCCAAGTCGCGAGTGTCCCGTAGGCGTAAATATTGAGACTGTCCTGGGCGATGTGATGGCGGAAGTTGATTCGGCCGTCGAATCGGTGCTGGCGAAGATAACCATTAGTGACATGGTGCAAAGATTGAAACCCTGTGGGGCTGCAGGGGCGAATAAAACGGTAGAGAGCACAAAAAAAGATAAGCAATACAGGCGGGAACGGATTCCTTTACCCGAAATGCGCGCCGGGTCAAAGGGGCGACGAGTGAAAGCCTTCCGCACCGCCTAACTATCGCGAGAAAGGAATATCTAATTTGGCCAGGCTGGAAAAAGATGAAAATGGCATCGACCTGATGAATAAGGGTGAGTTCGTCAACCTCAGTGAGGAACTGACCGACGATGCCGTCTCAATTGAGGATATTGACGAAGTTTTACAAACACTTGAGCGGGCGACCAGTTCGGAAACCGAAACCGAAGAGCCGTTGATCGAGGAGAGTTCTTCGCCGGTTGAGTCTGAAGAAGGCTTAAGCGACGAAGTTGAACTCGATCTTTCAGCGGGTGAAATGGACAAAACCTCCGACCCGATTCGCGTTTACATGCGCGAAATGGGTGTCGTTCCCCTATTAACCCGGGAACAGGAAGTGTCCATCGCAAAACGGATCGAGCGAGGACAAAAACGAGCAGAAAAGGCCATTGCTCGCTCACCTATCGCAGTAGTTGAACTCTTCCGCATTGGTGATGAACTCGCCGAGGGCAAACTCAACATTCGCGACGTCGTTGCTTTTTCCGATCAAATGGAAACGGAAGAACACGAGGACCGCAGTGAAGAGTATCTGCAGTGGACCATTGAAGGCCTGCAAAATATTCGCAACCTCTACAAACGAGGGTTGAAGGAGTTTGAGAGGTTTGCCGCTGAACTGAAGTTGGCCCGCGGCAAGCGTTCCAAAAAGTTGTTGCGTTGCCGGAGAAAACTGGCCCGCACGCGCCTGGAAATCGCCCAGGAGATTCGTGGTTTACATCTGAAGGAAGCCGCCCGGCAGCGTTTGATTGCTGCTATTGGCGCAGTCCACAAAGAGACACGAACACTCGAAAGGGAGATCGATGGCAACACTGAGAAGTTGAAGCGTAAGGGACTGAAACTCGACAAGCAGAAGGAGTTCAAGAAGAACATCCTGAACGCCAAGAAGCGACTGAAAGATATCGAAATCGAACATCATCTGGCGCCACTCGAGATCAAGCGGTCGCATCAGATGATTGCCGTCAGTGAAGCTCAAACTGCGCAAGCAAAACATGAGTTGACTGAAGCAAACTTGCGACTCGTAGTTTCAATCGCGAAGAAGTATCAGAATCGTGGACTGCAGTTTCTGGATTTGATTCAGGAAGGCAATCTGGGATTGATGAAAGGCGTCGACAAGTTTGACTGGCGGCGTGGTTACAAGTTTTCGACCTATGCAACGTGGTGGATTCGTCAGGCGATCACCCGCGCTATTGCGGACCAGGCCCGTACGATTCGCATTCCGGTGCACATGATCGAAGTGATCAATAAGTTGAAGAACACTTCGCGTGAACTGGTTCGTGAACTCGGACGTGAACCTACGACTGAAGAGATCGCGAAGAAGATGGATACGTCAGTCGATAAAGTTCGCAAGGCCCGCAAGTTGATGCAGGATCCGATTTCGCTGGAAACGCCGATTGGTGAAAATGGTGATTCACAACTTGGCGACTTGATCGAAGATAAATCGAGTGAGAGTCCGGCGGCCCGCGTGATCACTTCGAACCTGCGCGAGATTGCAGGCGACGTTTTGCAGACCCTGAGTCCACGCGAAGAACGAGTGATTCGTCTGCGCTTTGGTTTGGACAATGGCGGACATGAAAGAACGCTGGAAGAAGTTGGTCAAAACTTCAACGTAACTCGTGAGCGTATTCGACAAATTGAAGCGAAGGCTTTGCGCAAGTTGCGCCATCCTTCGCGGGCACGCCTGCTCAAGAACTTTCTTGAAGGCGAAGGATGAGAATTTTGAAAAGATCAAAGAGAGATTAGGAGCTTAAAGATGAGTGAATTCGTAAAAGAAGTGAGCGACAGCTCGTTTGAAAAAGATGTATTGGGATCCGACAAGCCCGTACTGGTCGACTTTTGGGCAGAATGGTGCGCGCCGTGTCGCATGCTGGCGCCGACAGTCGAAGCAGTGGCGGAACATTATGGCGATAATGCGAGCGTCGTGAAGCTCAACGTCGACGACAATCCGTCGACCGCCCAACGCTACGGCATCAAAGGTATTCCGACTTTGATCCTGTTCCGCGAAGGCAAAGAAGTTGAGCGTGTAGTCGGCGCGACCAGCAAAGAATCAATCAGCCGAATGGTTGAGAAGTACGTCGGCGTAAAAGCGTCGGCATAACAGCGTAAGCTACTTAATAAAAACTGAGGCCGGGTGTCTTCGCGATGCCCGGCCCTTTTTATTGGAGCGCAGGCGTCCTCGCCTGCTTGTTTAGCTAAAATTATCCTCGTGGATGTTAATAATCATCGTGGAGATCTCATCCGCAACAGGCAGGCGAGGACGCCTGCGCTCCCAACGAGGAGGCTTGCGCTCCTAACTTTGACTGCGCTGATTGCAACTTCAATCTGACTCCGCCAAAATGAACCTCTATGGAACAGGCCAAACCAACGCGTCTGATCGTTGGCATCACAGGCGCAACCGGAACGATCTTCGGTGTCCGTTTGCTGCAGATGCTGCACGGCTCGGGCGTCGAAACACATCTCGTGATGAGCAAGTGGGGCATGCGAACACTTGCGCACGAAACTCCTCATACAATTAAAGACGTTGAAGCGTTAGCGACTAAAAGCTACGGTGTTACTGATCAAAGTGCGGCGATCTCCAGCGGATCGTTTGTAACTTTAGGAATGGTGATCGCGCCGTGCAGTATGCGCACAGTTGCCGCGATTGCTCATGGCTTAGGCGACAACCTCATTCATCGCGCGGCCGACGTAATTCTTAAGGAACGCCGAAGACTTGTTCTCGTTGTTCGCGAGTCGCCTTTCAGCGAAATTCATCTCGAAAACATGCTTAAGCTGGCTCGTATGGGCGTGACCATTCTTCCCCCGGTGCCGGCCTTCTATAACAATCCACAAAATCTCGATGACCTGATCAATCACGTCACGATGCGCGTGATCGATCAGTTCGACATACACCTCGACGTTATGAATCGTTGGGACGGTGTATTACTCGATCAGAATCGTACTGAAAAGGAAAGTGAGTAGCAGACAAACATGGGTGAAAATGTTGAGTTTCAAAGCAATGGCGGCAAGACGGAAGGTTACCTCGCGATTCCTGCTGCAGGTAAAGGACCGGGCGTCATAGTCCTGCAGGAATGGTGGGGGTTGGTAGATCACATCAAAGACATTTGTGATCGATTTGCGAATGAAGGTTTTGTGGCCCTTGCTCCTGACATGTATCACGGTAAAGCGACGAAGTCTCCGGATGAAGCCGGCAAGCTGATGATGGCGTTAAGAGTCAGCGAAGTCGAAAAAGATCTCAAGGGCGCGATCGATTATTTGTTGGCCCATGAAGCTACTACGTCTGACAAAGTCGGCACGGTCGGTTTTTGTATGGGCGGAGCGCTTTCACTTTACGCCGCTTCAAAGAATACAAAGGTTGGCGCATGCGTCGTCTTTTACGGAATACATCCAAACATCAATCCTGATTTGGAAGCTCTGCAGGCCCCGGTTCTGGGAATCTACGGCGAACGAGACAAGTCCGTAAATCCTGATGTTGTGCACGAGTTGGAGGGCAAGTTCAAAGAGGCCGGCAAATCGTTTGAGTTCCACATGTATCCGGCAGATCACGCGTTCTTCAACGACACGCGTCCCGAGGTTTACAACGCCGAAGCATCCGCGGATGCCTGGCGCCGCACGCTGGATTTCTTCCGGAAGAATATTTCGTAGCTCGCCGTCCGATACTTTCGAGCGCTACGGCTTGGCCTACGGTTACGCTACGGCTTGGCCGTCTGTTGTGAGGAATGGCTCTGCCTTTCCGTTTCATGGGCTCTTTGAGTTTTGGGCTATGCCCTCGTTTGGCGCGTCATTAGAGTAAAGATATGGGGGCGTAGCCCCACGTTGTAGTGCAGACTTTAACGGAAAGGCAGAGCCATTCCTCACAACAGACGGCCAAGCCGGGGCGTAGCCCCCACGTTGTAGTGCGCTCTTAACGGAAAGGCAGAGCCATTCCTCACAACAGACGGCCAAGCCGTGACGTAGCCAGTCGTAGTGCAGGCTTAACGGAAAGGCAGAGCCATTCCTCACAACAGGACGGCCAAGCCGTGACGTAGCCCCACGTTGTAGTGCGCTCTTTAACGGAAAGGCAGAGCCATTCCTCACAACAGACGGCTAAGCCGTGACGTAGCCCCACGTTGTAGTACGCTCTTAACGGAAAGGCAGAGCCATTCCTCACAACAGACGGCCAAGCCGCATCGTCTCTGAGCATAGGGAATTGACTTCGCGATCGGCTCTGAGGCGCGCCGCGCATTCTGTGCTAATCTTAGCGTCACAGATCTCAGCGTAATTTTCACCTAAAACAGTTTGTAGCCGAAATTCGAAAAGGAATTTTTCACATGCCTACGTCTACGTGCGTCGATAGCAGATCCGGCTCCCGGTTAATCTTGTCACTCGCTTTAATTTCCGCGTTCCTGTTGCCGTTACCGGTGGTTGGTCAGTCCGCGGCTACCAACTTGAAAGACCCGCAGAATCCTGCGAAAGCCCAGGCTAGTCCGTCACCATCGCCTTCGCCTTCTCCTTCGCCCGCCGATGCAACGAAGAAATCCGACGACGAAAAGAAAACAGACGAAGCTGCGCGTCCCCGCGATCCGATGTCGACGCCAACCTTTAACGGTTTGCGATTGCGTTCGATTGGTCCAGCTTTCACTTCCGGTCGCGTAATCGGATTTGCCGTCGACCCGACGAACCATTCGCGCTATTACGTCGCCGTTGCTTCAGGTGGCGTTTGGAAAACGGTGAACAGTGGCATCACCTGGTCGCCAGTTTTCGAGAACGAAGGTTCATATTCGATCGGCGCAATCACCCTCGATCCAAAGAACCCGATCACAGTTTGGGTGGGAACTGGCGAGAACAACGGCCAACGCAGTGTCTCTTACGGCAACGGTGTCTATCGTTCCGATGATGGAGGGCGTAGTTGGCGCAACGTTGGTTTGAAGAACTCCGAACATATTGGCCGGATCGCGATCGATCCGAAAGACTCGAGCATCGTCTATGTTGCTTCACAGGGTCCGCTTTGGGGACCAGGCGGCGATCGCGGTCTCTTCAAAACTACTGACGGTGGTAAGACATGGAAAAATATTCTTAACATCAGCGAGAACACCGGCGTTACCGATGTCGCCATCGATCCTAATGACCCAAACACGATCTACGCCGCGTCATATCAACGCCGGCGACATATGTGGACTTTGATCGATGGTGGTCCGGAAAGCGCGCTCTATAAATCGACCGACGCCGGCGCGACCTGGAACAAACTGCGCGCAGGTCTTCCAACCGTTGATATGGGCCGAATCGGTATCGCGATTTCCCCGGTCGATTCAAATGTTATTTATGCCACGGTCGAAGCGGCCGATCGCAAAGGCGGAATCTTTCGTTCGTCCGATCGTGGTGGTAGTTGGGAACGCAGAAACGAATTCGATGCGGGGGCGATGTATTACGCGCGTATCGTTGCCGATCCAAAAGATGTCGATCGTATTTACATCATGAACGTCAATCTGATGGTTTCCGACGATGGTGGTCGCACCGTTAGACGTTTGGGCGAGAAGTCCAAACACGTCGACAATCATGAGATCTGGATCGACCCCACTGACACCGATCACTATCTCGTCGGTTGTGACGGCGGCGTGTATGAAAGTTTTGATCGCGGCGTTAATTGGGACTTCAAGGAAAATATGCCCGTCGCGCAGTTCTACGACATTGCCACCGATAACGCGAAACCGTTCTACAACGTTTACGGCGGAACTCAGGACAACTTCAGTTTTGGTGGTCCATCACGTACTCGTAATGTCTCAGGTATTGTGAATTCGGATTGGTATGTCACTAACGGTGGTGATGGTTTCCATTCCACAGTTGATCCGGAAGATCCGGACACCGTCTACTCTTCATCGCAGAATGGCGGCATCGTTCGCTTCGACAAACGTACGGGCGAACGTATCGGCATTCAACCACAGGTTGGACGTGGCGAAGATGCCTTACGATGGAACTGGGACACGCCTTTCATTATCAGTCCGCATTCACATACCAGACTCTACATCGCGTCCGACAAGTTGTTTCGCAGCGATGATCGCGGCGACACGTGGCAAGCAGTTAGCGGACAACTTTCTCGCGCGCTGGATCGCGACAAGTTGGCAGTGATGGGACGCGTGTGGAGTGTCGACGCGGTGGCGAAGAACCAGTCGACGGCATTTTTTGGCAACGGTTCGGCAGTCGCGGAGTCACAAAAGAAAGAAGGCTTGCTATACGTTGGCACCGACGATGGCCTGCTTCAGATAACCGACGACGGCGGCAAAAACTGGCGCAAAGTCGAAAAGCCCAACGGTGTTCCCGAACTGGCTTATGTCACTCGGATCATCACCTCCAATCATGATGCGAACATTGCATATGTCAGCTACGACAATCATCAAAATGCCGACTTCAAACCTTATTTATTGAAGACTACCGATGCGGGCCGTACCTGGACCTCGATTGCGAACAACCTTCCGGCAAATGGTCCGGTCTGGGCCATTGCTGAAGATCATGTGAACGCGAATTTGTTGTTTGCCGGTACTGAATTTGGTTTGTACTTTTCAGTTGACGGCGGGCAAAAGTGGATTCAACTAAAAGGTGGTCTACCGACGATTGCGGTGCGCGATCTCGCGATTCAAAAACGAGAGAACGATCTGGTGGTGGCGACGTTTGGCCGTGGCGTTTACATTCTTGATAACTACACGCCGTTACGCACAATCAAACCTGAAGCATTGAAGCAGGAGTCGATCTTATTTCCGGTCAAAGATGCGTTGATGTATATCCAGTCGCAGCCGCTCGGCGGACGCGGTAAGAGTTTTCAAGGCGAGACCTTCTACACGGCCGACAATCCTCCGTTTGGCGCCACTTTTACGTGGTATCTAAAAGACGCAATCAAGACGCGCAAAGAAAAACGGCAGGAAGCCGAGAAAGAAGCCGAACGACGAAGTGCTGCCGTCGGTTGGCCCAGTCAGTCTGAATTGCGGGCCGAAGACGAAGAAGAAGCACCGGCAATGATCATTACGATTACTGATTCGAGTGATCGTGTCGTTCGTCGCTTGACTGGTCCAGTTGCAGCGGGAATTCAGCGCGTGACCTGGGACCTTCGTTTTCCGGCTGCGAACCTACCTGCGCCGCCGCAACCTGACGCAGATTTTGATTTCGAACCGCCATCCGGTCCGTTGGTGATGCCGGGAACCTACAAAGTTTCGATCGCGAAACGAGTTGATGGCGTGCTTACGCCGTTACCTGGATCGCAGGAGTTTCAGATCGTAGTTGAAGGGCAGGAGAATATGTCGACTGCCGATCGCGCCGCTTTAGTTGAGTTTCAACAAAAAGCAATTCGACTGCAAAGATCGATTAGTGGCGCAACCCAGGCCGCGAATGCGCTCAAACCCCGGTTAGCAGCGATCAAACGAGCCATTAACGAAACACCATCGTTACCGCCGGGCCTTTACAATGAAGCTAATGCGCTCGACAAGCGCGCCAACGAAATCATTCGGGCGTTGAGTGGTGATGCATCGGCGCGACAACGAAACATGAACGCTGATCCGTCGATCAACGAACGAATTGGTTACGTGGTTGGCGCCCAGCGAATGTCCACTTCGCGTCCGACGCAGACGCAGGTGACTCAATACAACGCCGCGGAACAGGAGTTTGAAGGCGTGCTGGGCCAGTTACGTCAGTTGGTGGAAGTTGATCTGGTGAAATTAGAGAAACAACTCGAAGCCGCAGGCGCGCCATGGACGCCGGGACGGATACAGTAGGAAGCCAGAAAGCAGAAGGCAAAATGCGGAAGGCAGAAGGCAGATTGATCTCTGCGTCTCCGCGTCTCTCTGCGTCTCTGTGTTGAAATGGTCGTGGTTAAACTAGCCCCTGGCTTTTAGGAGATCGCTTCATGCATCGTCTAATCCTAATTCTCTTAATCCCATTCACTCTTATCCTGACAGTGAATGCACAACCACGATCGGCTGAGCGCACGCCAACGATCACCGAGAAAGTCGCCGGTCTCGAAAAGTTTCCCGGCTACTTCCCCTTCTACTGGGACGCTAAGACCGGCAAAATGTGGCTGGAGATCGACAAGTTCAACACGGAGTTTCTCTACGTCGAATCACTTCCCGCCGGCATCGGTTCAAACGATATCGGCCTCGATCGCGGCCAACTCGGCGCCAGTTTCATTGTTCGTTTCGATCGCTCTGGTCCAAAAGTTCTGCTCGTCGCTCCCAACTACGACTTTCGCGCCAACACCAACAATCCCGATGAACGACAAGCTGTCAGGGACGCCTTCGCCGAATCCACACTTTGGGGTTTTGATGTTGCCGCCGAAGAAAATGGTCGCGTGTTGGTCGACGCCACCAGCTTCTATCTGCGCGATGTTCATCAGGTCACAACCACTCTGCAGCGAGGTCAACAGGGCAACTATCGACTCGATTCTTCCCGTTGCGCTTTCTACTTACCCAACACTAAAAACTTCCCACTCAACACTGAGGTTGAAACGACTCTGACCTTCACCGGTGAACCTGCCGGCCAGTTTGTTCGTCAGGTTGTTCCGGCGCCCGAAGCGATCACCGTTCGTGAACGCCATTCGTTTGTGCAACTGCCTGGTCCAGGTTTTAAACCACGCGTCTTCGATCCGCGTGCGAGTTACTTCGGCATCAACTTCATGGACTTCGCGACGCCGATCGAGGAACCGATAACGAAACGTTTTATCTCCCGTCATCGACTCGCCAAGAAAGATCCGAATGCCGCCGTCAGCGATCCGGTTGAGCCGATCGTTTACTACGTCGATCGCGGCGCGCCTGAACCGGTTCGTTCGGCCTTAGTGGAAGGAGCAAGTTGGTGGAACCAGGCATTTGAAGCACTCGGTTATCGCAATGCGTTTCGCGTCGAGGTGATGCCGCCGAATGTCGATCCGATGGACGTTCGTTACAACGTGATCCAGTGGGTGCATCGCTCGACCCGCGGTTGGTCCTACGGAAACGCGTTAACCGATCCACGCACCGGGGAGATCATTCAGGGCCGCGTCAGTCTTGGATCGTTGCGTGATCGTCAGGATTTTATGATTGCCGAAGGTTTGTTGGCGCCTTATGAAAAGGGTCGCCCGCTCTCGCCGAAGCTCATGGAAATGGTGCTGGCGCGTCTTCGTCAATTGGCGGCGCATGAAGTTGGACACACGCTCGGTTTGCAACACAACTACGCTGCCAGTCCAGTCAATCGATCTTCGGTGATGGACTATCCCGCGCCTTACGCAAAGCTGGGTGCTGATGGCGTTCCTGATTTGTCAGATGCTTATGCTAAAGGAATTGGCGAGTGGGACAAAGTTTCAATTGCTTACGGTTATCAGGATTTTCCGTCAGGAACAAATGAACCCGAAGCGCTCGACCAGATTCTTAGTTCAGCGTTTAGTCGGGGCTTGATGTACTTAACTGATCAGGACGCGCGTCCGGCCAGTGCCTCAAGTTCAGTCGCGCATCTTTGGGACAATGGTCGTAACGTTGTTGATGAGCTCGGCAACGTCATGAAGGTGCGAGCCGCTGCGCTGCGACGCTTCGGCGAAAACAACATTCGCGAAGGCGCGCCGATGGCTACAATTGAAGACGTCCTTGTTCCGATCTACATGTACCATCGTTATCAGGTGGAAGCGGCGGCGAAAGTTGTTGGTGGACAAGACTACACGTTTAGCTTGAAAGGCAAAGGCGATCGTAATCCGCAAATCGTCGCGCCGGAAGAACAGCGCCGAGCGCTTGCTGCAGTATTGGATACGATAAAGCCTGAAGCCTTGATACTTCCGGAATCATTGTTGAAGCTGATTCCTCCGCGGCCTGCCGGTTATGGTCGCACGCGCGAAGATTTTCGCATTCGCACACAGCCAACATTTGATGCGCTCGCTCCGGCGGAAGCCGTTGCCGATCATGTGAGTGGTTTCTTGTTGAACTCTGAACGTGCGGCGCGCCTGGTCCAATTTCATGCGCGCGATCCGCGTAACCCGGGCTTGGTTGAAGTACTCGATAAGATTTTGGGGGCAACATGGAAAGCGCCGACCGCGACTGGTTACACGGGTGAGATTCAACATACCGTCGACATGGTGATCCTCGGAGACTTGATGTCGTTGGCTGCTGCTGAACGCGCTCCGAACCAGGTGCGCGCGATTGCTGAATTGAAGTTGGACCAACTGAAAACGTGGATTGGAACGCAACGCACGTTGAGTGCTGATGAAGGTCATCGCGCGTTTCTGTTTTATGCGGCCGAACAGATCAAACGTTTTCAGGAAGATCCAAAGAAGATGAACATCACCAGGCCACAGGATCCGCCGGATGGTCAGCCGATTGGGATGGATTGGTGGGAGCGGATCGGCGTAGCGTGCGATTGGGAACCATAAGATTTCAGATTGCAGATTGGTCTTCTCCGCGTCTCTGCGTTCTTTGCGTCTCAGCGTTGAAATGTAGGTTTGTTTAGCTGGTCCACTTTTCAACACAGAGACGCAGAGAAAACGCTGAGACGCAGAGAAATATAAAAGGACATTTGGAGAGTCATGAAGAACAAACACAAACTCGTTTTATGTATTTTCACAGTCGTTATGATTACCGGGAGCGTCGTTGGACAACACGGGACGAGTGTTGTCCGGCGCGTTAAGTTTGCACGGGGTCGCACGACTGCGGTTTTGCAGGGGACGATTCAGCGCGGCGTTAGCAACGACTACTTGTTAGGTGCTCGTCGTGGTCAGGATATGACCGTGCATCTCGCGTCGCGTGGTGATGTGAGCTTCACGATCCTGACACCGTCTGGTCAATCATTGTCCGATTTTTCACGTGATTGGAGTGGATCGTTGCCGGAGTCTGGTGACTATCGAATCAATGTATTGCCGCCAACCCAAACCAACGCCTCCGCAAGCTACACGTTGGAGATCACGATTCGGTAACGTCCGAAAGTTGTTACAACAGTCTCTCCAGTGGCAATGAACTCTGGGAGCGATGAGGTCAGTACCGTAACGCGGTAGCGTCGGGTCGGTGAACAACTTAAGGGTCATAGAATCAAACGGACCCGACGCTACCGCGTTACGGTACTG
>DATDMC010000089.1:0-9873 GCA_036518995.1 Pyrinomonadaceae bacterium
GCTGACCCGACGCTACCGCGTTACGGTACTGACCTCATCGCCACAATGATCAATAGGAGCGCAGGCGTCCCTCCTGCCTTCATTGCAAACAATATTTCTTTGCTCTTCAGCTATTCTGTATCTCCGCCAGCAGGCGAGGACGCCTGCGGTCCTAACTTCAAAACGACGAGTGCTGCAGTTGAGCCAAGCACGATGCCCACCGTCGAAGTTACCCAATCATGCCAGACGAAATATTTCAAGTACATCGCTTGAATAAGCACCAGGACTGAAAACACTCGCACAACGTTCGACTTCGAACTTATCAACGCGTAAGTTAGAAACAACGTGTGTCCGGAAACGTAGGGAACGTTACCGATCACTCGCCACATCGCCGTCAGCACGACAGCGACATCGATCAAGTAGTGGATTCTATTCAGTTGTCTTAATCGTTCATAGCGATCGAAAAGGAAAGCGACAAATGGGACCACGATCGGCACTACATACATGAATGATCCCGATGGATCGAACATCGATGCACGAACGGCTGGCGACCGCAGCATGTAAAGAGCGTATAGAGAAGCACCCAGAATGGAGAATAATGCGACTAGCCAGGGACGACTGAGCAGCGATACTGGTAGTGGACTGAAAGATTGTTTATTGATGGGGCGATTGGTCATTGATCGAGCATCGATCATTTCTCATTGATGGCGTCTCGCAGGTGCAAAAATACAAATGATCACTGATCAATCGTTAGCCTTTATAAACCAGCAAGCCAATTCCCACGGCAAGCACATGCACAACGAGAATTACTAGTGCGACTCGGCGGCGCGCGGACTTGTTTCTCGCGATGGCGATCAGCACTGCGTAAACGGGGAACTGAAATGCAAACAGGAAATTTCCCAGCGTCATTACTCGTCCTGTTCCCCAACTGATCGCAGCGTAAGGAAACGTAATCGCGATCGGTCTTACACACTGACAAGCTGCCGCGCTGCGCATCGTCAGCACGAACACGACAGCGGTAAGCAGGAAGCCTAAGAGTAAGGCCAGCAGTGGCAACAGCGTTCGGTTCAGCTTGGTTTTGTAATCGGTCGTCATTATTTTCTGGTAAATAGATAAGCCTGCCGGCCGGAATATTCAACTTCCGGATCGCGACCTTCGAGTGTCAGGAGTTTAAGCGTGATCATTAAGGTCTGGGATTGTATGTCAGGACGAGTGGACGAGAAAACTTCAACCACGAAAAGCACAACGCTCAAAGTTATAAAGAGAAACATTTCTTACTTAAGCTCTCTTTTGTGTCTTCGTGCCTTGGTGGTTAAGTTCCCCTCGAAGTCTGAAGGCGGCCGACTTTAACCAAAACGATTTTGTTTTCCCACTTATTTCGATTATTGTGTCACGGACTCAGTTGAATAATTTAGGTTCTACCGCGGCATTTCTGTTCCCTTCAGAAAAGCAGTCACCGTTCAAACACAACCGATAGAGCGAAAGGATTGAAGAATGAGCAATCGTACGCGACGGGTCTTGCTCGTCTGCCTGACTCTGGCTATGTGCGTTGGCCTCTTACTAATCGGCCCCCACGCTTCGATGCAGAGTCCGATGACCCAGCCCAGACTCGACACGAAACGCAAACCGTCAACGCGTAGCCCCGTGTTAGGGAATTACGACATCAGAAATCGAGCACCGGTGAAAGACGCGACGTCCTCCACAGCGGGCGATCCGAATGGTCTTCACCTGGAGGTTTTAAAACCTCAGGCGCCCACTCCCGCCGAAGTGCGAAGGTCGGAAGAGTTGAAGCAGTCAATGGCAAACGCTCAGGATGTTTTGGCTGCGCGACTACCAGGCTTGAAGGTCGACTACAACGACACGGCCGGCGTCCCTGAGATCGTGGGTATCAATGGACCAGGCGCACTCGCCAATCTGACTAATAACAGCAACGAAGCAACGCTGCGTGGTTTCTTAAATGAAAACGCCCAGATGTTCGGAATGACATCTGAACAGGCTACCGAGCTGACCAAAGTTTCCGACTACGCAAACCCATCCGGAAACCTTTCGTTCGTAGAACTGCAACAGGAAGTCAACGGCATTCCTGTTTTTCAGGGTTACGTGCGCGGAATTTTTGCTTCAGATGGCCGTTTGATGAGAACGACAGGTCTGCTCGCGTCGGGCGTGCCACATTCACTCGATAGCCAACCGGAGCTTTCCGTGACGCAGGCAGTGGCCGCCGGCGGTACCGCGATCAGCGTGAGTGTCAACGCAGATGCTTTGAGTGTTATCAAACAACCGGAGGATGATAAGGCCCAGATCGTTTCGCGTGGTCCATTCGACGAAGACGTAAAAACTGAATTGGTTTACTTCCCGATGGGTCCCGGCAACCTGGTGTTGGCTTACTCAATGACCTTATGGCAGCCACACGTTGCTTACATCGTTTTGGTCAACGCTAAAACCGGCGCCTTGCTCTGGCGCAAGAACATCACCCAGGACCAAACACAGTCGGTTACCTACAATATCTATAACAACGACAGTCCGACACCATTGTCACCGTCCACATTTTCAGCTCCTACCGCAACACAGCCAACCGGTATCACTAGATCGGATGTTACCGTCATTAGCGAGAATGCGGCGGCAGACAACCTGGGCTGGATCACTGACGGCGCCGGCAACGCAGTGACGACTGGTAACAACGTTGACGCCGGTCTTGACCTGACAGCTCCCAACGGGATCGATACCAATGGCCGGGCCACGGCAACTGGTCGCACCTTTAGTTTCCCATATATTCCCGATGGGGCGGCCGATCCAACCGGCTCCAGCAGTCCGACCGATGCCACTTATCGAATGGGTGTTGTCACTAACATCTTCTTCTGGTCCAATCGTTACCACGACCTGATCTACAACTACGGCTTCACTGAACCCGCGCGCAATTTCCAGGCGGACAACTTTGGCCGTGGTGGTGTGGGTAATGACTTCGTTCGCGCTGAAGCACAGGACTCGTCAGGAACAAACAACGCGAACTTTAATACGCCTGCTGATGGTTCGTTGCCGCGTATGCAGATGTTCATTTTCACTACTTCGCCGGTCAATCGTGATGGCGATCTTGATGCGGACGTCTTCTTTCACGAACTGACCCACGGTACTTCTAACCGCTTGCACGCCAACGCTACCGGTTTGAACTCAACGGAGTCAGCCGGTATGGGCGAGGGATGGTCTGACTACTACGCGCGCGCTTTGTTGTCGAGTTCCGGCGAAGATGTAGACGCCATTTATGCCGCTGGCGCTTATGTAACCAAGAATTATTACTACGGTATTCGTCGGTTTCCGTACGCGGTCCGTTCGAATGTCGGACCAAATGGCAAACCACATAACCCGCTGACTTTCGCCGATATCGATCCCGCCCAAATCAATCTAACCGATGGCGCTTTTGCTCCAGCTTTCAATGGCGCAGCAAACGAAGTTCACGACATCGGTGAAGTTTGGGCCAATACGCTTTTGGAAATGCGCGCCCAACTCATCCACACATTGGGCTATGCGAGTGGTAATCAAAAATCGATTCAGATTGTTACTGACGGAATGAAACTCGATCCGGTCAACCCGACTCTCGTCGATGCTCGTAACTCAATTCTCGCCGCGAACTGTTCAGGTTTTGCCGGGGCGAATGAAGCGGAGGTTTGGGAAGGGTTCCGCATCCACGGTCTCGGATTCCGGGCGGGTTACAAACTCGGACCCGATGGGGTTCACGTTTCAGAAAATTTCGATGGACCGAATCTGACGCTCGGTGCGGTTACCGCCACTGAACTCACGGGAAATGGAAATGGAGTCTTCGATCCAGGTGAAACAGTTACGTTAACGCTGCCGGTTCAAAATACTCTTTGCTCGCTCGTCGCTAACACTACTTCAGTCTCGCTGGCGCCGGGTGGTGGCAGCGCTAACTATGGAACAATCAATCCGGGTAGCAATGGTACGCAAACCATCAACTACACGATTCCAACCGGAACGGCTTGTGGTAGTGCCATTACTTTCGACATCACCATCAACAGCAGTCTTGGACCAATTCTGTATCACTACACACTGCCGATTGGTCAACCGGCTGCGCTTACTTCTTATCAGAACTTCGATGGTGTAACAGCTCCGGCGTTGCCGGCAGGTTGGACCACCTCTCATACGGGCGCAAGTCTCGGCTGGGCGACTTCAACTACCTTTGCCGACACAGCGCCGAACGGTGTTTCAACTACAGATCCGGCAAATCTCGGGACTGGTTCACTAATATCGCCGGCGATTCCTGTTGACACTGCTCAGGCGAGAGTCAGTTTCCGAAATCTTTTCAATCTGGAAAATGGCTTTGATAGTTTGACGATGCAGATCAGTATTGATGGTGGTCCATTCGACGACATCATCAGTGCTGGTGGTAGTTTTGTGGCTGGAGGCTACAACAACGCCATCGGTTGGACCGGTCTTTCTGGTGGTACAACCGCAGCGCCGACCTTCATCACCTCAACTGTAAACTTACCGCCGTCCGCTAACGGACATGTGGTTCGTTTGCGTTGGACCGTGATTGGTGACTCCAACACCACCGCGGCAGGCGCATCAGGCGCAACGATCGACTCGATCCAGTTGTCTACTACGACCCAGTCGTGCACAACATTCGGCGCAACAACTGCTTCGATCTCAGGCCGCGTCACTGATCCTTCATTGAATGGGATCGCGAATATTCAGCTTTCACTTAGTGGGGGAACGAACGCCACGGCGACTACTGATTCGAGTGGCAACTATTCCTTCAGCAGCGTGGTGACCGGTGGCAACTATACCGTTACGCCAACCACCGCGGGTTGGGAATACACGCCACCTAATCGAGTCTTCAACGGTATGGCAGGCAATGTAACGGGCGCGGACTTTACCGCCATTCCGGCAGCCGGAATCGCGGGACGCGTAACCACGTGGAACGGCGGACAGGGAATTGACGGTATTACGGTCACGCTCTCCGGCTCGTCATCAGCTACAACCACCACGGCGAATGGCGGCTTCTACGCATTTAGCCCGCTGACGCGTTTTGGTAATTACACCGTAACTCCGTCGGGAGGTGTGAACAATATCTTCACGCCGGCGAGTCGCACCTACAACAACCTTAACAGTGCGGTTACTGACGCAAACTTTACGACGACCGAGAACCTTGAATGTCTCGCGATTGGATCTCCGAATACGGGATCGATTGCCGCTGGTGACACGACTCAGGCGAATCGTCTTACCAGAGATGGTAATCCGAGTTCGTGTGCAGCGCCGAAGACGTTTCCGGGAACCACAGCCGTCGCGACTATTCGTTACGACACTTACTCGTTTACCAACACGAGTGGCACTGCAGCTTGTATCAAGGTGTCTGTCGCCGCAGATTTTGCGGTCCATAGTGCTGCGTATCTGAATAGCTACGATCCAGCCAACCAGGGTACGAATTACCTGGGCGACCTGGGAATTTCGTATGCGGGTAATAACCAGCCTGCGTCGTATTTCATCAACGTTCCCGCCGGCGCCACGTATGTCATTGTGGTTAATGAGACTGCGCTGAATGCCGGGGGCAACTACACGCTGTCGCTTTGTAGTAGTTCAGCTCAGGCTGCGACTACTGCTCCGGCGGCCCAACCCGGACAAGTGTTGATTACGGAGTTCCGACAGTCAGTTGGCTCGACCACGTCGAGTAACGAGTATGTCGAACTCTACAACAACACCGATGGTCCAATCAGCATTGGTGGTTATGGTATCGCTGTTTTCAACGCGACCTTTGGTGGCGACGTTGTTTTAGGACTGCCGGCAAACGTTACGATTCCACGTCGTGGCCATTTGCTCGTCGCTAACGTTGCGGCTGGAGGATACAGTCTGACGGCTTATGCCGCGCCTGATCTTTCACACTCCAACGCGAACCTGATGCCTGATAACCAGGGCTTTGGGTTAATTAATGCGGCCCGAAATCAACTCATCGACTCGGTCGGATTTACCGGCAACGGTGGAACGTTGGCCTATATTGAAGGTCAGGGATTGCGTCCAACCACCGGGGCTCGACCAAACATTGAACATGCGTGGGTCAGAAAGATGAACGTCGTCACGACGTATCCACAAGATACGGACAACAACGCTGCTGACTTCCAGCTCGTGTCAGTGACAGGCGCTTCATTCAACGCGACTCCCACACCGATTATTTCAATTCTGGGTGCTCCGAATCCGGAAAATCTCGGTAGTCCGGTTGAACGCAGTGCGGTTGAATTCAATGGATTAGTTGATACGACGGCGAGTCAGAACGGTGGCGAAAATCGAGTGCGGTTCGCTACCTGCGGTTTGCCGAATGGACCAGTCTGTCCGGATCAGGCAGGTGTGGCTGCGAATGGCTATCTTAGTATTCGCAGGCGTATTACCAACAATTCGGGAGCTGCGGTAACGAGGTTGCGGTTCCGCATCATGGACATTTCAACCTTGAACAGCCCGGGTGCTGGACCAGGCCAGGCAGATTTGCGTGCGCTGACGTCCGGGCCAGTGACTGTGACGATCGCTGGTAATCCGGTGACCGTCCTCGGTACCACGTTGGAAACACCTCCGACCCAGGCTTTGGGAGGCGGAGTCAACTCCACGCTGGGAGTCGGAACTATTACGCTGGGGTCGCCATTAGCAAATGGAGCTTCAGCAAATGTTCAATTCATGTTGGGTGTACAACAGTCCGGGAACTTCCGGTTCTGGGTAACAGTTGACGCGCTGCCGTAAGGTGATAACACACTCGGGAGTAAACAAAAGGGCGTGTCCTCGGACGCGCCCTTTTGTCCAAAGTCCAAAGTCCAAAGTCCGAAGTCCGAAGCTAAAGCATTCGGAAATTACAAGCTTTGGCCGGCGACGTAGCCTGACGACCAGGCCCACTGGAAATTGTAACCACCGAGATGCCCGGTTACGTCCACTACTTCACCGATGAAGTAAAGACCCGGAACTTTCTTCGCCTCCATTGTTTGTGACGAAAGTTCCCGCGTTGAAATTCCACCGACAGTTACCTCCGCCTTTTTAAATCCTTCGGTCCCACTGGGAAGTATTTTGAAGTCATGAAGTTGACTGGCGATCGTTTCAAGCTCGCGTCGCCCGTATTGTTTCAACGGTTTCGAGTGGGCGAAGAGTTCACACCATGCCTGCGCAAAACGTTTCGGCAAACTTCGCGCTAACACATTTATAAGTTCCGCCTCATCAGCCTCAAAACTTTCGATGTCGGGTAACAGATCGATCGAGATCGTGTCACCGGGTTTCCAGTAAGACGAGATTTGTAAGACTGCTGGTCCACTCAAGCCGCGATGAGTGATAAGGACGTTCTCGCGAAACGAAGTCTTGTTATGGCTGACGACAGCATCGATCGAAATCCCGGAGAGTTTCGATAAGCGTTCGAGCAGTGAAGGATCCAGCGTGAAGGGAACTAGTCCCGGTCGTGGTGGCTCGATGGCTAAGCCAAATTGTTCGGCGATGCGGTAGCCAAAGTCAGTCGCTCCTAATGGTTTGATCGACAAACCACCAGTCGCAATTACGAGTGAAGTCGAAGTAAGCCGATGGGGTTTAATTATTACTTCGAATTGATCATCAATCTTAGCAATAGAATCGACTGTGGAGTTGCAGCTAATTTCAACGCCCGCATCAGCACATTCGTTGAGCAACAGGTCGATGATCTGTTGGGCACTCTCATTACAAAATAGTTGTCCGAGTTTCTTTTCGTGATAACGAATGTCGTGCTTATTCACCAGGGCGATGAAATCGTGTGGTGTGTAACGCGCCAGGGCTGACTTACAGAAGTGTGGATTGGCGGATAGAAATTGTTCGGCAGTGGCGTAGATGTTGGTGAAGTTGCAACGACCACCACCCGAGATCGCGATCTTCTTCCCAACGCGTCCCGCATGCTCGATGACGAGCACTTTGCGTCCGCGTTTCCCGGCTTCGCTGGCACAAAACAGCCCCGCCGCTCCTCCACCGATGATGATTACGTCGTAATGCAAAGTTTCGAGTTCAGAGTTTAAAGTTTCGAGTTCAGAGTTTAAAGTTTCGAGTTTCGTGTCCAAAGTCCAAAGTCTAAAGTCCAAAGCCCAAAGTCCAACTCGAAACTCGAAACTATAAACTCGAAACTTTGAGCTATAAACTCGAAACTTTGAACTATAGACTCGAAACTTTGAACTGGAGACTCTGACCTATCCATGAATCTTGCGTTCGATACGGCGATCGGGAATGAGCCACATTACTGCTACCAGTACGTAACCGGCGCAGGCGATCCACGGCTTGACGAAAGCAACTGCTACGGCCGCGACATAGAACACGATCGAAATTTTGCCCTTGAAGTCCGCGCCCAATGCGTCAGCCAAAAACGATTCTGGACCATGAAGCGACAATAATGCGCGGACCAGAATGTAATAAGCGATTGCGGCCAATAGTAGACACACTCCGTAAAGTATGACGGGCCATTTGGCGAAATGTGTTTCACCCATCCAGGCAGTGGCAAAAGGAATCATCGACAACCAGAACAACAGATGCAGGTTGGCCCAGAGCACACGCCCGTCGACTTGTTCCGAAGCGTGGATCAGGTGGTGATGGTTCACCCAATAGATTCCGACAAAGACAAAGCTGAGTAAGTAACTAAGCAGGATTGGAACGAGAGGACGTAGACCTTCAAGCGTTGCGTCGTGAGGTGGCCTGAGTTCGAGGACCATGATCGTGATCAGAATCGCAATGACACCATCACTGAAAGCTTCGAGGCGGGTTGTTTTCATGAATGGTTAATAGAGAATCGTAAATCGTGAATTGTGGCAACGAATGATCCATCCGCAGATTACACAGATTAGTTGAAAAGAAAAAGAAAGATTTTTCTCGGTGTAATCGGCGTAATCTGCGGATAAATCTCATTGCGAGCTACCAGCCGGTCTGGTTGCTGTGTCCGATCAAGATTCTGAGTATGACGGGTGAGTTCGCGAGCAGCATCGTGATCCAGGTGCGGCCGCGATTGATGTCTTCAGCGAGATAAAACATTCGCGGGGGAAAGTAGATCAATAGTGCGACGAAAGACAGAAAGAAGAGTCGTCCGAAAAAGTCTGCGACACCCGATATGCGTGGCAGGTCTGCAAGCGTGAGCAAGTTCCACGCTACCTGGAATAGCAGCATGTTCACAAAGATGCAGATGTCGCCAAGCAGTTCACTTTCCGGACTAAGCAGAAATCTCGAACTCGGCTCTCCTTTGGGCGGAGAGAAATAACGATAGATTAAGTAGGTTTGAACGATTGTTAGACCAAGGCCAATAAATATCGACGGCACGAACACATCACCTCGGTCAAAAGTCTTCTTGTCCAGGAGGGTGGTTCCGACACCGGCCAGAATTATCGACATCATCAAAATGTTCAACGAGAAGTAAATGAGCGGGTTGAAGATACAACCCACGAGGGGCGAGTCTGCTGATGGTAGCGTTTTGTGTTCGGCAGCTAAGCGGCGATGAAAATGCCAGCGTTTTAGGACCGCGCCGGCGGGAGGCAGGATCCACATTGCGATCGCGCCTAAAAGCAGCAGTAGTTGAGCACCCGGCTCCTCTTTGTTTGCGTCTTTAAAAACACCCAGCACGAACATAAGCAACAAACGCATGAGGAAAACGTTCGCGATGAAGACAACGATGTCGAGCAAGAGACCACGATTGTGTTTGGCGAAGAGATTGAATGGAGCTTTGCGCGGTTTCGGGTTATCTGCCATGCGTCGTAGGGAAGAATATCATCAACATAGGGTCGTGTTGATAATCAGGCAGACGTGGAACCTCCATAAACGGCGGGAACGCTGAAAGCGTTTCATCCCAAAGCCCAGGGTTGAGCTTTGGCAACCCTGGGAATAAGCAACACCAGCTATTCAACTCCGAAGGAGTTGCGCTCA
>DATDMC010000090.1:0-28030 GCA_036518995.1 Pyrinomonadaceae bacterium
CAGAGCAGGCGAGGACGCCTGCGGTCCTGCCCGAACTCGAACTGCAATATGCCGACTACGCCATCTGGCAACGTGGCTGGTTACAAGGTGAAGCGCTCGAAAGCCAACTGCGTTACTGGAAAAAGCAATTAGCGGGTGCAACGACGCTTGAATTACCTGCCGACAGAGTCAGACCGGCATTGCCCACTCATCGCGGAGGTGCGCATCCATTCACGTTGGGAAGAGATCTGACCGATCGACTCTCCGAAGTAAGTCGCCGCGAACGCGCAACATTGTTCATGACGCTGCTCGCAGCGTTTCAGGCACTCCTCGCCCGCTATAGCGGACAGAACGATATCGTTGTTGGTACTCCGATCGCCGGACGCACGCAGCGCGAACTCGAACCGCTGATCGGCTTCTTTCTCAACACACTCGTATTGCGCAGTGAAGTGAACCCAAACCAGAGTTTCGCCGAGTTGTTGGCCCACGTGCGGAATGTTTGTCTCGGCGCGTACGCGCATCAGGATCTTCCGTTTGAAAAGTTGATCGACGAATTGCAGCCGGAACGGGACCTTAGTCGCACGCCTCTCTTTCAGGTGATGTTCACTTTGCAGAATGCGCCTGCGGGGGAACTGGATCTTCCCGGGTTGAGTTTTGGCGGGGGACAGACCGAAGGACCAACTGAGCAAATGGATCCGATGGCGCGCTTCGATCTGATCCTGCTGATGACTGAAACACCGTCTGGTCTCACCGGTTCATGGCTCTATAGCCGCGACTTGTTTGACGCCGATCGGATCGCCCGCGCGAGCCAACACCTGCAGCAACTGTGTGCAGCGGCCGTCAGAGACACAACGCAGCGTTTGTGGGAGTTGCCGCTGTTGAGTGAGGCCGAACGTGCGCAGTTACGAACCTGGAACGACACGTCGACAGCCTATCCGCAGCACGTTTGTATCCATGAATTATTTGCGGCGCAGGTGGAACGCACGCCAGACGACGTCGCACTCGTTTTCGAAGAGGAAGAACTCACCTACTCGGAACTGAATCGTCGTGCTAATCAACTGGGCCATTACCTGCGCGGTCTGGAAGTTGGACCAGAAGTTATCGTCGGGATTTGTCTCGAACGCAGTATTGAAATGGTCGTCGGTCTACTCGGTATTCTCAAAGCGGGCGGCGCATACCTGCCGCTTGATCCTGAGTATCCGCAGGAAAGAATCGAGTTCATGATCGGTGAGTCAGGCATTCGCTTGTTGCTGACGCAAGCTAAAATCGGAGTCCCGGCAGGCGCGGAGGCTTGTGGTCTTACCGTCGTTTCGCTTGATGCGGACTGGGAAAAGATTTCAGCGGCGCCGGAAACTGATGTGGTAAGTGGCGCGACTGCCGAGAATCTCGCCTACGTTATCTACACCTCAGGTTCGACCGGCAAACCTAAGGGTTCAATGTTGCAGCATCGCGGCGTTTGCAATCGACTGTTATGGATGCAGGACACCTATCAACTCAAAACGGCAGACGCAGTTTTACAGAAAACCCCATTCAGTTTTGACGTGTCTGTTTGGGAATTTTTCTGGCCGCTACTGACTGGCGCTCGACTCGTGTTGGCCCAACCTGAAGGCCATCGCGACGCGGAGTATTTGACGGAAGTGATCAAGCGGGAACGCATCACGGTGTTGCACTTCGTGCCGTCGATGCTGCAGGCGTGGCTTGCCAGTAGGGGCGGCCCTTCGTGGCCGCCCGCGGGCGACTCCTTAATGAACGAAGGGGCTGCCCCTAGAAATGATGACGAGGAGTGCGAGAGTTTGCGGTTGGTAGTGTGCAGTGGAGAAGCGTTGAGTGCAGAACTGCAGCGACGGTTTGTAGAGCGGATGCCGTGGGTGGAGCTGGAGAACTTGTATGGGCCAACGGAAGCTTCGGTGGATGTGACGCGTTGGCGGTGCGGAAAAGAAGCTGCGACGGTCGTTCCGATTGGGCATCCGGTGTGGAACACGCAGATGTATGTGTTGGGACGCGAGTTAGAGCTGTTGCCGGTGGGCGTAGTTGGCGAGTTGTATATCGGCGGCGTGCAATTAGCACGCGGCTATCTCGATCGACCGGAACTAACGGCCGAACGATTTATTCCGCATCCATATAGCAGTGAAGGTGGCGCGCGTTTATATCGAACGGGAGACCTCGGAAGATATTTAGCGAATGGTGCGATTGAGTATGTAGGTCGCACAGACGACCAGGTAAAGATCCGCGGCTTCCGTATCGAGTTGGGCGAGATTGCCTTAACACTCGAGCAGCATCCGGGAGTCACGGAAGCGGTTGTTCTTGCGCGTGAAGATGCGCCGGGTGAGAAACGACTCGTTGCTTACGTGATAGGCGATTGCGACACGAACGAGTTGCGCGATTACGCGCGCGAACGATTGCCGGAATACATGACGCCCGCCGCGATTGTCCGACTCGAACAGTGGCCACTGAACGCGAACGGCAAACTGGACCGTCGTGCATTGCCGGCGCCCGAATGGAACCTCTTAGCGCAGACCCTGAACTTCGTTCCGCCGCGAACGGAAGTACAGGCGACGTTCGCGCGTATCTGGGCCGAAGTGTTAAGACTCGAACGCGTCGGTATTCACGACAACTTCTTCGATCTGGGCGGCGATTCAATTTTGTCGATCCAGATTATTGCGCGGGCAGTCGCTGCCGGACTTCGGGTCACCACCAAGCAGATGTTTCAGCACCAGACAATTGCTTCGTTGGCCCAGGTAGTCGAGTTTGCCACCAATGACGATGAGGCGATTTGGGCTGAACAGGGAACGGTGACAGGCCCCGTCGCCCTGACTCCGATTCAACATCAATTTTTCGAGCAGGAGCGCGCGAACCCAAATCATTTGAATCATGCCGTGATGCTGCGCTTGAGCGCAGACACGCGCGTCGATTTTTTGCGTGTAGCTATTGAAACGTTGCTGGTCCATCACGACGCGTTAAGACTGCGCTTTCAACGCAACGAAGACGGTCATTGGCAACAATTCAACGCTGGCATAACCGGCGGACCTTATCTCACCGAGTTGGATCTTTCGGCACTGACAGCGCGGGCAGGTGCGATTGGTGAAGCTTCGGAACAGATCCAGCGAAGTTTGTCGCTAACTGACGGTCCATTGATGCGCGCAGTGGTAATGCGTCCTGGCGCCGGCGAAGAGTTAGTCCTCTTACTTGTCATCCATCACCTGGCTGTAGATGGCGTGTCATGGCGTGTCTTACTGGAAGATCTGCAAACAGCTTACGAGCAGGCGCGCCGGGGCAGCCCGCCGCACTTGCCGGCCAAGACAACTTCATTTCAGCAGTGGGCGGCGTTGTTACTGGAATATGCCGCGAGCGATCGTCTACTCGACGACACGCGCTACTGGCAGGAGCAACCATGGGAACAAGCTGCACGCTTACCCCTGGACCACGAGGATGGAACTAATCGCCATTGTGATGAACGACAAGTTAGTGTTCTGCTCAGCAAGGAAGATACAGCTTCGTTACTACAGGAAGTTCCGACCGTTTATCGCACTCGCATTCAGGAACTGCTGCTAACCGCTTTAACGCTGGCGCTGACTGACTGGACCGGGAACGATGCCGTCGTGATCGAGCAGGAAGGGCATGGACGTGAGGAAACTATTCGCGGCGCCGATCTCACGCGGACAGTAGGGTGGTTTACTACGATCTATCCGGTGCTCTTAAGCAGGCTCGCGGGGGCAGAGACTGGCGCCCAAATCAAAAATACAAAAGAGCAACTACGCGCTGTGCCTGAAGGCGGACTTAGTTTCGGCGTGCGCCGGTATCTGCGTCGGGAGGAATCGATAACCGCAGCAAGAGGCGAAGTCTTATTTAATTACCTCGGCCAACTAGACCAGGTGCTTGGTCCGGATAGCTCCGCGAACCATGCCACAACAACTGGACGGTTAATTGCCGGCATGGCCGCGGAAAACAGTGGCGATACTTCCGATCCCGAAGCACAGCAGGAATATCTCCTCAGAATCAATAGTGCGGTTGCCGGTGGACAGCTTGGCCTGCGGCTCAGTTACAGCGGTGAGCAATTCGACACGGCAACAATGGAACGCGTTGTCGAACGTTTCAAATCAGAGTTGCTGCGAATAATTCAGCACTGCCGCGAGGAAGGGGCCGGTGGTCGCACGCCTTCCGATTTCCCGCTCGCACAGCTAAGCCAGGCAGAAGTTGATCGGGTTGCGGGTGATGGACGCGCAATCGAAGACATTTATCCCGCAACGTCGCTTCAGGTCGGCATGCTCTACCAGTCGTTGATGGACCAGCAGTCCAGCGGCTTGTTTGGCCAGTCAAACTATCTGATCGAGGGCGGGCTCGAGGTAGCTGCGTTTCTCGCGGCGGCGCAGGAGGTGGTCGATCGCCATCCGATTTTGCGCACGTCGTTCGTCTGGGAAGGTGTTAGTGAGCCGCTGCAGGTGGTCCATCGCAAGCTGGCACTCCCGGTGGTCCAATACGACTGGCGCGAATTATCGCCGGACGAACGGCAGCAACGTTGGGACAGTTTACGTGCAGAAGATCAGGAGTCTGGATTTGATATGGCCCAGGCGCCGTTGATGCGAGTGGTGCTGGCGCGGGTAGCAGCCGAGAGCCACTGGTTGATGTGGAGTCATCATCATCTGCTGCTCGATGGTTGGTGTGTACCGCTGTTAATGAAAGATGTGTTTGCGGCTTACGAACGACAGTGCGGTGTTGCCAGCGCACCAGAAATTTCAGTGAGTCGTCCATATCGAGATTATGTTGCGTGGCTGCAGCAGCAGGATCTTTCGAAAGCTGAAAACTATTGGCGTGAGACGTTGCGCGGGTTTAAGCAACCGACGGTTTTGCCTTTTACACGTCCGCAGGAAACGCTGAATGACGCGCCGCAGGGCGATCTGCCGGTATCCATTTCACGCGAAAGCAGCAAGCGTTTACAGGAACGCGCGCGACGCGAACAGGTGACGATGCACACTGTGTTCGTCGCTGCGTGGGCCCTGTTGTTGGCGCGGTTGAGTGGCACTACAGACGTCGTTTTTGGAACCACAGTTTCAGGTCGACCGCCTGAGTTGCCGGGCGTGGAAGAGATGATCGGGCTGTTTATAAACACGTTGCCGGTGAGAGTTCGGGTTAATGAAGAACGATCAAACTGGGAATGGTTGCGGGAGTTGCAGGACGAGCAGCTGGAGATGCGACAGTATGAATACAGCCCGTTAATGCAGGTACAGCAATGGAGTGAAGTGGGCGCGGGTCGGGCCCTCTTCGACACGATGCTGATCTATGAAAACTATCCAATCGAGCGGCAGGCGAGTGCTGGTGTAAACGAAGGTGTGAGTGCCAACGATGCTTTGCGAATGCGCAAAGTAACGCAGCCGGTGCGCACGAAGTATCCCTTGAACCTCATTGCCGGTGTTGGTGACGAGCTGTTTGTTTATCTCACGTATGATCGACGGCGTTTCGCTGATGAGCAGATGGCCGTCCTTAGTGAACAGTTTGCCGCGTTGTTGGACCAGTTCGCCGCAGCCACAGAGTGGTCCATCGGCGAAGCTTTGGTATCTGGCGAATGGGAGCAACGCGCGCGCGCCGAATATGAAACGGTCGCACGTGAAGGTGACGCGCGGCGCGAAGCTGAGACAGCATCGTTGCTCGAACAGCCGGTGCTTGAACTCGTGCGAAAAGCAGTCGGCGAAGTTTTGGGTGTCGAAGTCAGCAACGAAGACAACTTCTTCGAGTTGGGTGGTCATTCGCTGATGGCAACCCAACTGGTTTCGCGCCTGAGGGAAATCTTCGCGATCGAGTTGCCGCTGCGGCGTCTATTTGAAATTCCGACGGTCGCATTGCTGGCGCAATATGTAGAAGCTGAGTTACGCGAAGCCGCAGGGGTCCCGGCGCCCCCGCTTCGACGATTCGATCGTGGCAACGAAGCGCCACTTTCGTTCGCCCAGCAACGTTTATGGTTCTTGGACCAGCTCGAACCTGATAATCCCTTTTACAACACACCGGTCGCGGTCAAGTTGCAGGGCGCTTTAAATGAGAGAGCACTCGAACAAACATTTACCGAGATAGTGCGGCGTCATGAAGTGCTGCGGACGAGTTTTGTTAACGTTGATGGACGCGCGGTGCAGGTGATTGCTGAACCACGGCCGATCGAGTTGCGCCGGATCGATCTTAGCGAAGTGCGTGATCAACAGGCAGTCGTAAAACAGCTCGCGACAGAGGAATCGCTCGAGCCATTTGAACTCAGTCGTGGTCCACTGCTGCGACTTAAGTTGGTGCGTCTCGCTGCTGATGAGCATGTTGTTTTTCTGACCATGCATCACATCATCAGCGACGGCTGGTCCACCGGCGTTTTAATTAATGAAGTGGCGACACTCTATCGCGCTTTTTGCGAACAGCTTGGACCGCAGGCGTCCTCGCCTGCCTTTTCAACGCAAGCAACGCAGGCGGTCCTACCCGAGCTGCCGGTGCAATATGCCGACTACGCAATCTGGCAACGTGATTGGTTGCAGGGTGAAGCACTCGCGGCGCAAATGAGTTACTGGGAAGAGCAATTGCGTGGCGCCGAGCTGGTGGAGTTGCCGGTAGACAGACTACGACCAGCACAACCGAGTCATCGCGGCGCGCGTCATGCCTTCGCCTTTACGGAGGAGTTAAGTGGTCAACTGAAAGAATTAAGCCGGCGCGAAGGCGTTACGCTTTATATGACGACGCTCGCCGCGTTTCAGGCGCTTCTATCGCGTTACAGTGGACAGAAAGACATCGTGGTTGGCTCCGTGATTGCGGGTCGCAATCGTCAGGAGATCGAGCCCTTAATAGGATTGTTCATCAACACTCTTGCGTTGCGGACTAATCTGTCCGGCGAGCCGACCTTCAGAGAGTTGCTGCGACGCGTGCGCGAAGTTTGTCTGGGCGCTTATGCGCATCAGGATGTGCCCTTTGAAAAGATTGTTGAAGAATTGGGCCAGGACCGTGATTTGGGTCGTTCACCTTTCTTCGAAATAACTTTTGGTCTGCAAAACTCACCGCAGGGAACTCTGGAATTGCCTGACCTTCAACTGCAGCCGCTCGGTACGGAGATCGAGCAAGCGCGTTTTGATTTGACCGTCTGGTTGTTGGAGCGTGACGGCAAGTTGTGGGGAACCATGACTTACAACACCGATATCCTGGACGAAGAAACAGTCCGGACGATGCAACTGCGCTACCAGACGTTATTGGAGAGTATCGTCAGAGATCCGAACGCCCGGCTAAGTGCGTTGGAAATGATCTCCGCGGAGGAGAAAGAAGAAAAACTTTCACGCAAACAAAAACGAAGAGAAACTCACCTTGAGAAGTTGAAGTCGATCAAGCGGCGGACCGCAACGACACCTCCCGTCGAATAAGTCACATCAAGCAGGAAACAAATGGAAGCCATCGAAGGGTACCGGTTATCACCCCAACAGAAAAGACTGTGGCTGCAGCACGACTCGTCTGCTGCGCCGCAGTTGAGCTGTGTGATTGCGATCGAAGGACCACTCGATCCGCAACGCCTGGAGCGGGCGATAGACCAACTGGTTGCGCGACATGAAATTTTGCGCACGAAATTTGAGCGGTTGGCGGGAATGGAAGTGCCGGTGCAGGTGATTGGTGACAAACGTGTGACACAGGCTGGTAGTGGCCCGGTCGGATTGGAGAAAGTGGAGTTAGTTCGGGTTGGTGAAATTTATCAACTGAAATTGAGTTGCTCGGCTCTGGCCGCGGATGTGTGGTCCATAGGAAATGTCGTAAGTGAGTTGGCGGATTTGTATGAAGGCAAGTTGCTCGACGAAGTGGTCCAGTATGCCGATTTTTCTGAATGGCAGAACGAGTTGCTGGAGTCGGAAGAAGATCGTGAGGCGCGGCAATACTGGTTGGACCAGAGAGGAAAAGTGCCGGCGCCGGTCGTGCTGCCGTTGGAAGTTGCAGGAGTGGCTCGCCGTGGTCACCATGGTTTTGCAGATCTGACCGTAGATGGCGACACAGTTTCGTCGTTGCGGGCATTAGCTGAACGTGAAGGAGTCTCTCTTGAGACCGCCCTCCTCGCCTGCTGGCAGACGTTGATGTGGCGCTTAACCGGTGAGCCGGAGATTGTTGTCAGCACTGCCTTTGACGGCCGGAAGTTTGAGTATCTGCAAAAGGCAATAGGGCTCTTCGGTAAGAACATTCCGATCAGTTCACGATTCGGCGACAGTTTTACGATTAGCGATGTGGTGCGTCCGCTATCAGAGAAGTTAAAAACAGCGCACAAGCGGCAGGAGTATTTCGCGGAAGAGTTGGTGTATGAGGCGACGCGAGCGGCGGGGATTGGGTTTAGTTATGCGCGTTGGCCGGCGGGTGTGAGCGCTGGTGAGTTGGTTTGGAAGGTGGAAGAGTTTGAAAGTGCAACGGTAGGCAGCAAGTTGCAGTTGGAGTGTTATGAGCGCGGTGAAGAGTTGTGGTTGCGGGTGCAGTATGACGCTTCAGTTTATGAGACAGCAGAGATTGAGCGGCTGCGAGTGCGGTTTGAGCAGTTGTTATCCAGCGTGATTGCGACGCCGGACGAGCGGCTGCGGCGTTTGGAGATAGTTGGTGCTGACGAGCGACGGCAGTTGCTTGAGGAGTGGAACGCGACGACTGGCGATTATGCACGCGGGTTGTGTGTGCATGAGTTGTTTGAACAACAGGTGGAGCGCACGCCTTCTTCGATCGCCGTGAGTTATGAAGGCGAGGAGCTTAGTTATCGTGAGTTGAACGAGCGGGCGAACCAGGTAGCGCATTATTTGCGAGAGTTGGGAGTTGGACCAGAAGTTGTCGTTGGATTGTGTGTCGAACGCAGCGTCGAGATGATAGTTGGACTGCTGGGAGTGTTGAAAGCTGGTGGCGTGTATCTGCCGCTGGAGCTAGCGAATCCAACTGCGCGGATTGCGTACATGCTGTCTGACGCTGGTGCGAAAGTGTTATTAACGCAGCGTGAGTTAGTAGAGCGATTCGCGGAATTAAAAGTTGCGACAGTTTGCCTAGATGAAGAGTCAGTACCACCACGCGGTAGCGGGTGGGTGCGGTGGGATTCATATCCGACGACAAATCCTATTAATCTTGTTAATTCTGAGAATCTTGTCTACATCATCTACACCTCAGGCTCGACCGGACAGCCCAAAGGCGTGATGGTGCGGCATAGTGCCGTAGTAAACCTGCACATCGCCTTACAACAGAGTATCTACAGTCAACTCCCATCTTCTCTGCGTCTCAGCGTGAATGCGCCGTTGTCGTTCGATGCGTCAGTGAAACAGGTCATTCAGTTGTTGTCCGGGCACACAATCGTGCCGGTGCCGGAAGATGTGCGGCTGGATGCGGTGGAGTTGTTGGCGTGGTTGCGTAAGGAGAAGATTGAGGTGCTGGATTGCACGCCGGGTCAGTTGCGGTTGTTGGTGGAAGCCGGGTTGGAGGTGGCGGGAGACAGTTTTCAACACAGAGACGCTGAGAAGAACGCAGAGACGCAGAGTAAAACGGGTGGTCCACAAAATAATAGCCTGCGGGCGTTGTTGATAGGTGGTGAGGCGATTGATGCTGCGTTGTGGGAGCAGTTGAGTGAGCTTCACGGGATTCGCAGCTACAACTTGTATGGACCAACGGAATGCACGGTTGATGCGACGGTCGAACTGATCACAGCCGGCCCGCCCACACTCGGAAAGCCATTACAAAACACGCAAGTCTATGTCTTAGGCGCTGAACAGGAACTGTTGCCTGTTGGGGTGGCTGGTGAACTGTATCTCGGTGGCGCCGGGGTCGCGCGTGGCTATCTCAAGCAGCCGGAACTGAGCGCCCAAAGATTTGTCCCGCATCCTTATGAGTCAGGCGCACGACTGTATCGCACCGGCGATTTAGTACGTTGGAATAATAAAGGCGAACTTGAATACCTCGGCCGCGCTGACGACCAGGTCAAGATCCGCGGCAACCGGCTGGAACTCGGCGAAGTAGAAGCCGCGATCGCCGAGCATGAAAGCGTGCGCGAATGTGTGGTCGTGGCGCGTGAAGATGAGCCGGGCAACAAACGCCTCGTTGCTTATGTCATCGCGCGCCAGCTACGCGAGACAGAAAACGGTCATGGCCGCTTCACCGTCGGCGACGGTTTGAGTGTCGCGCATCACAACCGCAACGAGACGGAATACCTCTATCACGAGATCTTTGAGAAGCAGAGTTATGTACGACATGGCGTGACGTTGCCCGGCGCACGCTGTGTATTCGATGTAGGCGCGAACATCGGAATGTTCACTCTGTTTGCGGCGCAACACGCACCACAAGCGCGCATCTACGCGTTTGAACCACGGGCGCCGCTGTGTCAGACGCTGCGCCGCAACAGCTCCACGCTGGGTGAACGCGTGAAAGTGTTCGAGCACGGACTTGGCTCGCGAGAAGAAGCAGCGCAGTTCACCTACTACCCGCGCTACACGATGATGAGCGGGATGAGCGAACATGCAGACGCGGCTGGTGAACGAGACGTCATCGCGCAGTATTTAAGGAACGAACAGGCGGCTGGTGTGGCTGGCGCTGAGGAGTTGCTGGCGCAGGCTGACGAGATCCTTGCCGGCAGATTTGCAGCGGAGCAGCACGAGTGTCGCTTGCGACCCTTGTCGGACGTGATCCGCGAAGAGGCGGTTGAGTGGATCGACCTGTTGAAGGTGGATGTACAGCGGGCGGAGTGGGACGTGCTTTCGGGAATTGCCGAGCATGACTGGCCAAAGATCGGGCAGGTAGTGTTGGAAGTACACGACCCGGACGAAGGCAAAGGCCGAGTCGCCGATATCCTCAGTTTGCTACGCAAACAAGGTTACAACGTCAATGCGGAACAGGATGAACTGTTAGTCGGCACAGATCGCTGGAATGTGTATGCGGTTCGTGAGGGAATCAAACCCGCCACGAACGGTCACGAGCAGATCAGTTCAGCCGCGCGCAGTCTAACCGGCGCTGAGTTGTGTGCGGAGTTACGGACAAATCTGAGAGCGCGGTTGCCGGAGTACATGGTGCCGGCGGCGATCGTGTTACTCGATAAACTGCCACTCACGCGCAACGGCAAAGTCGATCGACGCGCGTTGCCCGCGCCGGAAGAAGTTGAGACAGCGGATGATGAGCAGAGCATAGCGACGCTGACGCCGGTGGAAGAAATGCTGGCGGGAATCTGGAGCGAGGTACTGCGCGTCAAACAGATCAAGGCGACGGACAACTTCTTCGACCTGGGTGGCCATTCACTATTAGCCACCCAACTCACCTCACGAGTGCGAGAAGTCTTTCAAATTGAGTTACCGCTGCGGACGTTGTTCGAAGCGCCAGTGTTGTCGGATCTAGCCGCGCGAATCGAAACTGTGATGAAAGCGGAGGCTGGTTTACAAACGCCACCGTTGACGAAGGCTGAACGTGGCGCCGAAGCGCCTCTCTCATTCGCACAACAACGGTTATGGTTCCTGGACCAGTTAGAGCCAAACAGCGCTTTCTATAACAGCTCGATGGCGGTCCGTCTCAGCGGTAAATTGAATAAGGACGCGCTCGCGCAAACGCTGACAGAGATCGTGCGCCGGCATGAAGTACTGCGCACCAGTTTCCAAACAATCGATGGTGAACCACGACAAGTCGTCAACGAACTATCGCCGTTACCACTACAGGAAACGGACCTGAGTTTACTGGCTGATCAAGAAACTGAGGTACGTCGTCTCGCCTTAAAGGAAGCATCTGCGCCATTCGATCTCAGTCATGGTCCATTGCTACGCGTGCGGTTGCTGCATGAGAGTGACAATGAACACATCGTGTTGCTCACGATGCATCACATTATCAGCGACGGTTGGTCCCTCGGAGTGTTCATTCATGAAGTTGCGACACTCTATTGTGCATATTCCGAACAACCTGGACCGCAGACGTCGTCGCCAGACTTTTTATCGGAAACAGAGCAGGCGAGGACGCCTGCGGTCCTACCTGAACTCGAACTGCAATACGCCGACTACGCAATCTGGCAATGTGACTGGCTACAGGGTGAAGCACTCGATCAGCAGATGCGATATTGGGAGACGCAGTTGCGCGATCTCTCAACGCTTGAACTACCAACTGATCGACCACGACCACCGGAACAAAGTCACAGCGGCGCTTATCACGCCTTCTCGCTCGACGCTCAGCTAAGCATTGATCTGAAAGAACTCAGTCGTGGCGAAAATTCCACGCTCTTCATGACGCTCCTGACGGTCTGGCAACTGTTGCTCGCGCGTTACAGCGGCCAGAGCGACATTGTGGTGGGTGCGCCGATCGCTGGACGCACACATCGTGAACTCGAACCGCTAATTGGCTTCTTCGTCAATACCCTCGTCCTGCGCACGCAAATCACTCCGGCAGAAAATTTTCGCGCGCTATTGGCCCAGGTAAAGTCCGTCTGTTTGGGCGCGTATGCACATCAGGACGTGCCGTTTGAAAAGCTCGTGGACGAGTTACAGCCAGAAAGAGATTTGGCCCGTTCGCCGTTGTTTCAAGTCGCTTTCACGTTGCAGAACGCACCTGCGGGTGTGCTGGAATTGCCTGAATTAACACTTCGTGAAATGGCGAGCGAGATCACGCCGGCAAAATTTGATCTCATGCTGAGTGTGAGCGAGGACAAGCGGGGGCAGATCAACGGCTCACTGATTTACGCCACTGATTTGTTTGACCCCATTACGATCGGGCGCATGGCCCAACACTTCACTCAATTTTGCGGTTCAATTATCGATAATACAGATCGCCCGGTTTGGCAGTTACCGTTGTTGACTGTGCCAGAGCAGGAGCAGTTACAAACATGGAATGCGACGGAGAAGACCTATCCGCCACATACCAGCCTGCATAAATTGATCGAACAACAAGTTGCCCGTACCCCTGAAGCGGTTGCGGTCAGTTTTGAAAGTGAACAACTGACTTATTGCGAACTAAACCAGCGCGCAAATCAACTCGCCCATCATCTACGCGAACCAGGTGTCCAACCAGACCAGCTCGTCGGCATCGCGATGGAGCGTTCCGTGGAGTTGGTCGTCGCGTTGCTCGCCGTGCTCAAAGCCGGTGCTGCTTATGTGCCTCTCGATCCGGAGTATCCGCGCGAACGTCTCGCCTTCATGTTGCAGGATGCAGACGTTGCTGTTCTGCTGACGCAAAGCTCATTACTAACACGACTACCAGAACTTCGCGCTAAGACCATTTGTGTTGACAGTGAATCGACCGAGATAGCAAAAGCGAATGACGGCAATCTGAATATTCCAATCGATCCTGACAACCTCGCGTATGTGATCTACACGTCAGGGTCAACCGGAACACCGAAAGGCGCGATGAACTCGCAACGCGCGATCTGCAATCGTCTGCTTTGGATGCAGGATGCATTTCAGCTTACCGAACACGATCGCGTTTTACAGAAAACACCATTCAGTTTCGACGTTTCTGTCTGGGAATTCTTCTGGCCTTTACTGGTGGGTGCGAAGCTTGTCGTCGCTCGTCCTGGTGGACACCGCGACAGCGCTTATCTCGCCGAAGTAATCGCCGAAGAACAGATCACCACCCTGCACTTTGTGCCGTCGCTGTTGCGCGTGTGGCTGGAAGAACCTGAACTCGATCGCTGCAAAAGTTTGCGTCGGGTGATTTGTAGTGGCGAGGCTTTGGACCACGGATTACAGGAGAAATTCTTTTCGCTGCTGCCTGAAGTCGAACTGCACAACTTGTATGGACCAACAGAAGCTGCAGTCGATGTCACCGCCTGGCAGTGTGACGCCAATAATCCGCTGAAAACGGTCCCGATCGGTCGTCCGATCGCGAACCTGCAAATTCATCTGCTGGACCAGCAGCTACAGCCGGTACCCGTTGGCGTTAAAGGCGAACTTTATATTGGTGGAATAGGTCTCGCTCGTGGTTACTGGAACCGCACCGATCTCACCGCCGAACGCTTTATTCCTGATCCATTCAGCAATGTCCCTGGCGCGCGTCTTTATCGCAGCGGTGACGAAGCTCGTTATCTTCCGGACGGCAATATTGATTACGCCGGTCGCGTCGATCACCAGGTGAAGATCCGCGGCATGCGTATCGAACTCGGCGAAATCGCCGCCGCGCTTGAACAACACGCCGCCGTGAAGGAAGCAGTTGTGGTAGCGCGTGAAGATGTTCCGGGTGAGAAACGTTTGGTCGCTTACGTCACCGGTGATGTTGGCAGCAATGACCTGCGTGAGTACCTGCGCGAGCGATTGCCTGACTACATGGTGCCGGCTGCAATCGTGCGACTCGATCAGTTGCCGCTGAGCG
The DNA here is from genome assembly GCA_036518995.1 of Pyrinomonadaceae bacterium. GTDB lineage: Bacteria > Acidobacteriota > Blastocatellia > Pyrinomonadales > Pyrinomonadaceae > PSRF01. Next base: position 14,260 of record DATDMC010000090.1, read on the forward strand.
CAAATGGAAAACTGGACCGGCGCGCATTGCCGGCGCCGGAGTGGAACAAGCTGACGCAAGCGCTGCGCTTTGTGCCGCCGCGTACCAACGTGGAAGCAACGCTCGCGACCATTTGGAGCGACGTGTTGCGACTCGAGCGCGTCGGTATCTCCGACAACTTCTTCGATCTTGGCGGCGACTCGATCCATTCGATTCAGGTAACGGCCAGGGCCGCTGCCAACGGCATACGTCTCACGACGAGGCAACTATTTCAGAACCAGACGATTGCGGCGCTGGCCCAAGTGGCCCAACTGATCGTCGATGAGAAGGACGCCCGAGCGGCGTGGGCCGATCAGGGAATCGTAACCGGACCAGTGGCGCTGACGCCGATCCAGCACCGCTTCTTCGCACAGGAACGTGAGCGCCCGGACCATTTTAATCAGTCGATCATGTTGCGGCTTAACACCGGCGTTCGCACCAGTTGGTTGCGGGCCGCGCTGGCGGCGTTGTTGACGCATCACGATGCTTTACGACTGCGCTTCACGCGCGACGAAGCCGATCAATGGCAACAGTTCAATGTTGGCGTTGATGAGAATGTTGTAACGCTGCATGAAGTTGATCTTAGTGAGATAAGAGCTTTCAACGAAGTTACAGCGGTTGCGGAAGGAGTGCAGCGTAGTTTGTCGCTTAGCGATGGGCCAATCACGCGCGCGGTGTTGCTGCGATCTGATGAGATGCAAGAGGCGCGATTGTTGTTGTCGATACATCACCTTGCTGTCGATGGTGTTTCGTGGCGGATTTTGATTGAAGATTTGGAAGCGGCGTACGGGCAAATTAGTAATGGTGAGTTGGTCCAACTGCCTGTCAAGACGAGTTCGTATCAACAATGGGCGGCGGCGTTGACGGAGTATGCGACGAGCGAACGTCTGGCGACGGATGCTCGATACTGGCAAGAATTAAATCTTCGACAACACACTCAACTCCCACGCGATAAAGACGGTCGACCAAACCGGCGCGCGGACTCGCAATACGCGGTGACCGCGCTGACCAGAGAACAGACGACTTCGCTGTTGCAGCACACGCCGGCTGTTTATCGCACCGGCATTCAGGAGCTTTTGTTAGCTGCGCTCGCCGCTACGTTAACAAAGTGGATAGGCAGTAACACCGTAATCGTCGATCTTGAAGGACATGGACGCGACGAAACGATCGCTGATGTTACACGAACGGTGGGTTGGTTTACGACGGTCTATCCGGTGCAGTTGCAGGTGGAACCGGGTACCGATATTGCCACACGCATCAAGAGTATTAAGGAACAACTGCGGGCTGTTCCTGAAGGCGGGCTGGGTTATGGCGTGCAAGGTTATCTCCAATCAGCCGCAGCGCCGATCGAAGCGGAAGTGTTATTCAACTACCTGGGCCAACTGGACCACGTTCTCGGCATGAACCTCGACGGTTTGATAACAGGCGCAGCAAGCGAAAGCGTGGGTGCGTTGGAAGATCCCGAAGCCGAACGCCAATATCTGCTCGAAATCAACGGTTCGGTCACTGAAGGTTGTTTGAAACTTCGTTGGAGTTACTCGGGAGAACAGTACGAACCGGAGACTATCGAACGCGTAGCCGAACAGTATCGACAGGAATTGACGCGGTTCATTGAACACTGTAGCGAGCAAGACGCAGGTGGCCGCACGCCGTCAGATTATCCATTGGCCCACTTAACGCAGTCGCAAGTCGATGAGCTTGCCGGTGACGGGCGCTCAATCGAAGACATCTATCCCGCCACGCCTCTGCAGGAAGGCATGCTGTACCAAACATTCATGGACCAGCAGTCCAGTGGACTCTTCGATCAGTCGAGCTTTGTGATCGAAGGGCAACTCGATGGCCCCGCATTCATGGCCGCGGCTCAGGAAGTTGTTGATAAGCATGCAAGTTTGCGAACGGCGTTTGTCTGGGACGGGATAGCAGAGCCGTTGCAAGTGGTCCAATCCAGTTCAGTCTTACCTGTGGTGGAACACGATTGGCGAAAACTCACGACGACCGAACAGCAGGATCGTTGGCAGCAGTTTCGAATTGAAGATGAACAACAGGGCTTCGATCTTAGTGCTGCGCCGCTGATGCGACTCAGCCTTGCGCGAGTTGAAGAAGCGGTTTACTGGCTGTTGTGGAGTCATCATCATTTGTCACTCGACGGATGGTGTCAGATGTTGTTGATGAAAGATCTGCTGGCGGCTTATGAACGACGATGTGGAGTTGAAAGCGCGTCGAACGGAGTAACAAGCCGACCGTATCGTGATTATGTTACCTGGCTTCAGCAGCAGAACCTCGAACAGGCCGAGAGTTACTGGCGTAAGAGCCTGGACGGGTTTACGGAGCCGACAAGTTTGCCGTTGGGGCGACGGCCGGAATCCAATATCGATGGCCCACTCTTCGGCGATCGAAAAATATCAATTACTCCAGAACTGAGCCAGCATTTACAAGAACGAACGCGGCGCGAACAAGTAACCCTCAACACAGTATTGCAGGGCGTGTGGGCGTTGCTGCTATCACGTTACAGCAATCAACGCGACGTAGTTTTCGGCGCCACTGTTTCCGGTCGTCCGGCTGAGTTGGCTGGAGTCGAAGAGATGATCGGGCTCTTCATCAACACGTTGCCTGTTCGGGTCCGCATGGAAGATGAACGAAACGTGTGGGACTGGCTGCGCGACTTGCAGGACCGGCAGATTGAAATGCGCGAGTATGAATACAGCGCGCCGGGGCAGGTGCAACAATGGAGCGAGGCGCCATCCGGACAGGGACTATTTGAGACGTTGCTGGTATATGAAAACTTTCCCTACCAAATGGATGAGGAACAAGTCCCGGGATTGCGTATCCGCAAGATGGCTAAGCCGGTAAGGACGAAGTATCCGCTAACCGTTGTGGCCGGGATGGGAAGCGAGTTGGAAGTTTACGTTTCGTATCAGCGCCGAAGATTTAGCGACGATCAGATCGAAATTCTGACAACGCTGTTTGGAAAACTGTTAGACCAGTTTGCCAACGAAGAGGAATGGTCATTGGCCCAGGCGTTGGAGCCAGGCGAGGCTGAACTGCGAGCGCGGGAGGAATTTGAGGCACAGCAAAGAGAAGAGCATGAACGACGCGAAGCGGAAGCGGCTGCAGTTGCCGTGCAGGATCCGATTCTGGACCTGGTGCGAAAAGCGATTGGCGAAGTGTTAGGAGTGGCCGAGGTTGGTAATGAAGACAACTTCTTCGAGCTTGGCGGCCATTCACTACTGGCTACGCAGTTAGTGTCGCGCCTGCGAGAGATTTTCAATGTCGAGTTGCCCTTAAGAACATTGTTCGAGATTTCGACTCCGGCATTGCTTGCTCGTGCCGTTGAAGCAGAGATGCGCGCTGCGGCTGGTGTTGTTGTCCCACCAATTCAGCGAATGTCGCGCGGGATGGATGCGCCACTTTCGTTTGCGCAGGAGCGTTTGTGGTTCCTGGACCAGTTGGAACCGAGCAACGCTTTTTATAACACCACGATCGGCGTGCGATTGACTGGTGAACTGAGAAAAGAAGCGCTGCAACGGGCTTTAGACGAGGTGGTGCGACGTCATGAGATTTTGCGGACCAGTTTTCAAAATCGCGAAGGCCGCGCGCTACAAACCGTGGCTGAAAACGCGACCGTGTCGATTACGGAAACGGATCTAACCAGTCTTGAACAAGTGGACCAGCAGGTTGCGTTGCGACAGTCTGCCCAAAACGAAGCGACCACTCCCTTTGATCTGAGTGCCGGTCCGTTGTTACGAGTTCACTTATCACGCACAGCCGTAAATACTCATGTGTTGCTGCTGACCATGCACCACATCATCACCGACGCGTGGTCCATGGGCGTTTTGGTCAACGAAGTGGCCGCGTTGTACCGGGCTTACTACGATGGCGACGAATCACCTTTACCAGAGCTGGAAGTGCAGTATGCCGATTACGCGTTATGGCAGCGTGAATGGCTGAAAGATGAAGTGTTGCAGACGCAGTTACGTTACTGGCGAAATCATTTGCGTGGCGAAACGCGCCTTGAGTTACCAGTCGATAAAGTGCGACCTGCAATGCCGAGTTATCGTGGTGCGCGTCACTCCTTCGTGTTGCCGAACGATCTCAGTAAAGACCTCAAGGAATTGAGCCAACGCGAAGGCGTGACGTTATTCATGACCTTGTTTGCCGCTTACAACACTTTGCTATCGCGTTACAGTAAACAGCAGGACATCGTCGTGGGAACGGTCGTCGCGGGACGCAATCGCCGCGAGCTTGAACCGCTCCTCGGTCTCTTCATAAACACGCTGGCTTTGCGCACGAATCTTGCCGGTGATCCGAACTTCCTCGAGTTGCTAAAGCGAGTGCGTGAAGTTTGTCTCGGCGCCTACGCGCACCAGGACGTTCCTTTTGAAAAGCTGGTGGAAGACTTACAGCCGGAACGTGAAGCCGGTCGTTCACCGTTCTTCCAGGTCACTTTTGGTTTACAAAATTCGCCGCGCGACACTCTCGAACTGCCTGAACTCGAACTCGAAGCACTTGATCTCGAAACGGAACGTTCACGTTTTGATCTCACTGTCTGGGTGATGGAGCGCGCCGGTCAACTAACGGGCGAAATGACTTACAACACCGATATTTTCGCAGCCGGAACGATTCGTTCAATGGCCCGGCGCTTTGAGACGTTGCTCGGAAGTATTGTCAAAGATCCAACGACACGACTCAGCCTGCTCGAACTCATTCCTGAAGAAGAGCAGCAACAACGAGTGAAACAAGAGCAACACTCGGTCGCGTCAAATGTTGACATGCTGCGGACCGTCAGGCGTGTGTCAGTGACGACCGAAACTTCCCCAGGGAGAAAGAATTGATGAGCGCGGAAGAATCTCCATTCAAAAAGTTCAAAGGCGTGGTCCGTAAGCCGTTGAGTTTGACGGAGGAGTCGTTGGTCCATGAGCGCTATCTTGCGCCGGAACAAATGCTTCCGCTCGTGATGGAACCAAAGCTCGACGGCGTCAATCCGGCAGCCTGGGCCACCCAGGCCCGCGCCACGATTGAACAGCAACTTCATAAGCACGGCGCAATATTGTTTCGTGGCTTCAAGCTCGACAGTGCTCACGCGTTTGAAGGATTTGTTCGGGCAGTTTCGGAAAACCTGTTGCCTTATGGTGAACGCTCATCGCCGCGTACTGAGATAAGCGCCGGAGTTTTCACTTCCACCGAACATCCAGCAGATCAGGACATCCACTTTCATAACGAACAATCGTATACGCGTAGTTGGCCCATGCGGCTCTGGTTCTTCTGCATGACTCCGCCGGGAAAAGGCGGGGCTACTCCGATTGCCGACGGTCGCAAAGTTTTGGATTTACTCGCACCGGAAGTGCGCCAACGCTTTATCGATAAAAAAGTCCGCTACGTTCGGAATTACGGTTACGGCATGGGGCTTTCATGGCAAACAGCTTTTCAAACTACGCGGCGTGAAGACGTTGAGTCCTATTGTCGTAAGGCCTCAATCGATTTCGAATGGAACGGTGACAAACTACGCACGAGCCAGTTGTACGAGGCGATCGTTTCCCATCCGAAAACTAACGAGCCAGTGTGGTTTGAGCATACTGCCTTTTTTCATATCTCGAGTGTGGAGCCGGTGCTGCGCCAGACTTTGCTCGCGGAATTTGATGAGCAACACCTTCCGTTCAATACCTACTACGGCGACGGTTCTCCAATCGAAGACACAGTGCTCGATTCAATCCGCGCGGCTTATAAGCAGGTCGGCACGAGGTTCGACTGGCAAAAAGGAGATCTGTTGCTCATCGATAACATGCTGGTCTCACACAGTCGCGAAGCATACGAAGGCGAGCGGGAAATATTGGTCGCGATGACCGATCTCTACTCGCCTCACTAGCGAGGATTACGCTGAAAGCGTTTCGTCTCAGAGCCTGGGGTTGGGCTTTGGCAACCCCAGGTAAGCGTAAGAGCAAGATTTCAACTCCAAAGGGGTTGCGGCCCGGTGTTGGTTACTAAGAATGTTTGTTGAGTGCGTATATAGACGAAAACAATTGCTCTGTTCGCTCGGTTACGGTTCGGTCTCTCCAACTCCCGCACCGCGATGCAACTCCTGCGGAGTTGAATATTTAACGTCCTATTACCCCAGGGTTGCCAAAGCTCAACCCTGAGCTTTGAGCCGAAACGTTTTCAGCGTTTTGCAGATCACGTAGAGCTCACTCGAATCCGAAAGACAAAACATGAAGGTCATCAAGTTCATCCTGCGAAATTCGACCGGCGCGATGGTGTTTATCGCAATCTCAGGCATCATCGGCGGCCTGGCCAACGCAGGAGTCATCGCCCTGATTCACGCGACGATGAATTCCCACGGCGCGCGAAATCCGAAGCTGCTCTATTCGTATGCGGGCATGTGCGTACTCGTTTTGGCCAGCAACACGCTGTCGCAAATTATGCTCTTGCGCGTTTCACAAAAGATCATTTTGCGGATGCGCATGACGTTGAGCAGGCAAATACTTAAAACGCCATTGCGCAAGGTGGAAGAAGCAGGTACACCTCGCGTGTTGCAATGTCTCACCGGTGACGCGCAAACCGTTTCTGCCGCAATCATCAATCTTCCCTTGATTGTCGTTAACGTTGCCACTGTTTTCGCTTGTCTTGTTTATGCAGGTTTCTTATCGCGCTGGCTGCTCCTCGGAATGTTCATCTTTATTGCCTCGGGCGTAACCAGTTACCGGCTCGCAGTGAAGAAGGGTTTGGAATACCAGCGACTAGCACGTCAACAGGCCGATTGGTTGATCACAAACTTTCGCGCCCTTTCCGACGGCAACAAAGAACTAAAACTCAATCATGCGCGGAGCCAGGAATTTTACACGCGCGATCTTGAAGCGTGTGCGATCTCGATGAGCGATTTCACGCTGAAAGGCTCGAGCATTTTTATCGTGGCTGATGTTTGGGGACGGATGCTTTACTTCGTTTTTATCGGCATCATGTTGTTCATACTGCCAACTTTTATTGAGATCAGTCCGGCATCGCTCACGGGTTATCTGCTGATCATTCTTTACATCATGGGCCCGATCGGCATGTTGCTCAACACCGTGCCCAGTTTGACGAACGCGAAAGTTTCACTCAATCGAATCGACGAGCTCGGTCTCAAGCTGGAGCCCGATAACGAGGAACGGGAAGCAACCCCATTATCAGATAGATCCGGCTGGCGCCGTCTTGAAATCAAAGGCGTGACGCATTCCTATCGGAGAGAAAAGGACGACACAAATTTCACGCTTGGACCAATTGACCTTACGCTCCATGAAGGTGAGTTGGTTTTTGTCATTGGCGGAAACGGTAGCGGGAAGTCGACCTTCGCAAAGATTGTTACCGGTCTTTATCTTCCCGAAAGCGGACAGATCACTTTGAACGGCAAGACCATCGACGACTCGACCCGCGCAGATTATCGCCAACTTTTCTCTGCCGTATTTTCAGACTTTTATCTATTTCGTCGCCTGCCCGGATCTTATGGTGGCGGGCTCGACGAAAAGGCCAAACAGTATTTATCCGAATTTAATCTTGATAAGGCAGTGAAAGTTGAGGACGGAATTCTCAGCACCACTGCTGTTTCGCAGGGGCAGCGAAAGCGTCTCGCCTTGCTCGGTGCTTATCTCGAGGACCGACCATTTTATGTTTTTGATGAATGGGCCGCTGATCAGGACCCGTTCTTCAAATCGATCTTTTATACCCAGATGCTGCCGGAGTTGAAGAACAGAGGGAAGACAGTGTTGGTAATAAGCCACGATGACCACTACTACGATCTTGCCGATCGAGTAATCAAGCTTGACTACGGTCAATGCGTGCAGGATGAGTACGCCGCACCCGCGGTCCAACTCGCAAGTAATGCTCATGACTAACCTTCATTCGAGGACACAATGTCTAATACCAAATACTACCTGAAGCAAAACGTCCAGATGGAACCGTTATTCAACCAATGGTATGCGTGGTCACACCTGATTGCGCCTGCCACCGCGGCGATGAACATCGCCAATTCCCATTTGAAAATCATGAAGTCTTATGTCGCCGCGCCGCAGGTCCACGCAAACGCGGTGAAGAACCCGGCGATGCTTGGTGGCCCATTCATTGATTACGAAGGTGGACGGGTCAACGAGATTCGCGAATTGATGGATCGGACTATCAAAGAGAACCAGCAAATGCTGGCGTTGGCCGACTCCATCAAAGCCGTCGATGAACTACTGCGCACTGAAGCAAAAGGTTATTCGCTCGAACCGCTTTACGACAAAGTGCCGGCGAATTTGAGAGGATACGTCGAGCTTGTTTACGACCTGAACAACAACGCGTCGATGAGGTTCTACGAGCCGCTGTTATATAAGAGCGAGTTTTATAACACCGGATCGCAAAGCGTCCTCTTTTCGTTAATCGAACAGGACCATCGCGCGTTTGCTTTAAGTACGCCGCGATTGGCGGACGACAAGTCGTTGCAAGTGCATATTCCCTTGAGTCATCCGGGACTCGACGATATGTTCAAGATGAAACACGAGGCGCAGACCCTGGGCTACATCAGCGAACGCCTGGGTCTCGATGCGGACGCGCAGGAGAAATTTCAGTTGTTCCTGACTGAAGAAGAACCGCCGCACACGGAACGTTATTCAGGTGACGACGTTCGCGTTCGTTACTTCGGTCACGCTTGCGTGCTTTTGGAAACAAAGGACGTAAGCATGTTGCTCGATCCGGTGCTCAGTTATAAATACGACAACGGAATCGATCGCTATACGTTCCTCGATTTGCCTGACGTGATCGACTACGTGTTGATTACCCACGGTCATCAGGACCACGTGATGTTTGAATCGTTAATTCAACTGCGAAGTAAGATTCGAAATATCATCGTGCCACGCAGTGGTGGTGGCGCTTTGCAGGATCCGTCGATGAAGTTAGTGTTGGAAAATATTGGCTTCAAGAACGTGATCGAATTGGGTGAACTGGAAACAGTGGAAATTCCTGAGGGACTCATCACCGGTCTTCCGTTTATGGGCGAACACACGGACTTGAATATTCAGGTGAAGATGGCCCATCACATTCGCTTGAAGGACCACACCTTCCTGTTTGCCGCCGACACGAACAACATTGAGCCCAAACTCTACGAGCACATCTTTAGAATCATGGGTGACGTTGACGTGATGTACCTCGGAATGGAATGCGACGGCGCGCCGCTTTCCTGGCTCTATGGTCAACTGCTGACGAAACAGATCGATCGCAAGATGGACCAATCGCGACGGCTTAACGGATCGAATTTCGAACACGCGCTGGCGCTGGTAAATCAGTTTAACTGTCGTGAAGTTTATGTTTACGCGATGGGCCAGGAACCGTGGTTGAACTACGTCATGAGTCTTAAATATACGGACGAGTCGAACCCGATCGTGCATTCAAACAAGCTGATGACCGCTTGTAACGAAAAGGGAATTATTTCAGAGCGGCTCTTTGGCAAGCAGGAGTTTATCTATAGCGCCCGACGACAAGCTGTAGTCGCCTAGAATCTCAGGGTTATCAAGGAGAGTTTTATGGGGAACTTATCTCAGGACATTAAGTTTGGTTTCCGCCAGTTGCTCAAGCGCCCCCTGCTGACTGTGGCTATCACGATCTCGCTCGCACTCGGCATTGGAGCAAACAGCGCTGTCTTCAGCATCGTCGACGCGATTCTATTCAGGCCGATGAACGTGCCGAACTCCGATCGACTCGTGTCGCTTTACACGAGCGACTACAACGGCCCGCAGTACGGAAATTCTTCGTATGCCGACTTTGTCGATTTTCGTGGCAAGGCCGATCTGTTTGAAGGACTGACAGCATTTACGGACATCTCGACAACGATGCGAGTCGATCAGCAGGCCGATCGTGTTTACGGGTTGATGGCGGACGGCGGTTACTTCGATCTGTTCGGCCTGAAGGCGGTTAAGGGACGCACGTTTGAACCGGCTGATGATCAAGCTGGCGCCCCGCCTGTAGTCGTTCTTAGTAATGCATTTTGGCAACGCCGATTTGGTGGTGATCCTTCCGCAGTTGGTAAGACGGTTTCGTTAGGCAGCAACAACTTCACCATCATCGGCGTAACGCCTGAGAGTTTTACGGGGATTGATTTGGGTCACGGTCCGGACATCTTCGTGCCGATCCAGATGTATTCGTTGCTTGGTTTCGAGCAGACACTGACGAGCAATCGGAGTACGCGACAGTTTTCGGTTATGGGCCGGCTCAAACCAGGAGTGGATGCCGGATCCGTTCAGCGCAGTATGGAAATCCTGGCGGGCCATCTTGCTGAAGCGTATCCGAACGATTGGAAGGACCGCGATAACAAGCCACGCGAAGTCAGTGCCATCGCCGAAAAATACGCCCGCGTGCGCCCGGAAGTTAGAGGAATACTTACCGGGCTCGCCGGGCTATTTACGGTGCTGGTAGTGCTCGTGCTTTTAATCGCGTGCAGCAACGTTTCCAATATGTTGCTTGCTCGCGCGACTGCCAGACAAAGAGAGATGACCGTTCGCGCTGCGCTCGGCGCGAGTCGCAAACGGTTGATAAGGCAACTCTTAACAGAAAGTCTCGAGCTGTCGTTATTTGGCGGCATCCTCGGAGTAGTCATCGCGCCGATTTGTATTAAGTTGCTGACGGCGATTTTTATTCCGCCATCTGCGACTGCGGTCCCGATCAACTTCGGAATCAACGAACGCGTGATCATTCTTACGCTCGCGATCGGACTGATCACTGGTTTGATCTTCGGTTTGATGCCGGCAATTCACGCCAGCAGAACTGATCTGCTGCTGGCGATGAAAGATGAAATGCCGGTGCTGCAAGGTGGCCCACGACGATTTGGGATCAGAAATATTCTGGTGATGGCCCAGATTGCGGTTTCGCTCGTGCTATTGATCGTGGCGGGTCTTTTCATCCGCAGCTTGCAGAAAGCCCAGCAGGTTGATCTGGGTTACAACGTCAATAATGTGTTGACCACTACACCTGATGCCGAGTTTCTTGACAGTAAAGACACGGCGCGTCAACTTGCATTCTTCAACAAAGTGCTCGAACGCGTCAGATCTTTGCCAGGCGTTGAATCGGCGAGTTTTGCCGATATGGTCCCCTCAGGTGGTGGACTTCGTCGTTCGACGATCAGAATCGATGAATACACGCCGAAGGCCAGCGAAAACATGGATGTGTTGTTTGGCACGATCGCTCCTGACTATTTCAAGACGATGGGGATGAGGGTCGTGGCCGGACGTGAGTTTACCGATCAGGATCGCGATGGCGCGCCACGCGTTGCCATCATCAATGAAACGATGGCGCGTCAATACTGGCCCGGCCAGAGTGCGATTGGAAAAAAGGTCACGCAGGTTGGCAGTAAAAAAGGACCGACTGAAGTTATCGGCGTGGTGAAGGATGCAGTGGCCTACATCTATCAAACGTCGCCTTCGTCATTTGTTTATCTGCCGATGGAACAAAACCCGTCACCGGGAATGACTCTGCACGTGCGTACCAAAGGCGATCCGGTTGCGATCTTGCCGGCGGTGCGCAACGAGGTGGACCAAATCGGTCAGGGCGTCACCTTACGGAATGTGCGCACGTTGTCTGAATTGATCGATCAATCATTACTCATGTTGCGACTCGCCTCAGTTCTCACGGGAATCTTTGGCGGGTTGGCACTCATACTCGCGATAGTAGGGGTCTTTTCCGTCATCAACTACTCGACTACGCGTCGTACGAGAGAGATCGGAATTCGCGTTGCTCTCGGTGCGCAGCGGACGGACATTCTGAAGTTGATCATGAAGGAAGGGCTGTTAATCGTCGGCGTGGGTGTCGTGCTGGGATTGTTATTAGCGTTCGCGTCGGGCCAGTTAATCGGTTCGCTTATGTTCGGCAGTGGCGGGACGGATTTTTCAGTCTATGTCGGGTTCCCGGTGTTGCTGATCGCGATCTCGATGCTGGCTTGTCTGATTCCGGCGTTCATGGCCACGCGCATCGAACCAACACGCGCACTAAGAAAAGAGTGAGATGCTAATTCGAAGTGCGTTGGCGATCGCCCTGATTGCCGGCGCGGTTCACGCTTTTGAGGTTTTGCTGTTGGTTGCGGGCCTGATTGGGCTGGCGGGTTATGTGTTTGCAACACGAAAAATCAGCACGCACGAATTGAGCGCGGGAGCGTTGCTGGTGTTGTTGCTGATTACGATTGTGACGAATCTGGCTTTACCAGAAGGCAGTTTCCTGCTCACGTGACCGCTCGCTCTTAGTTTTATAGCGCTAAGTTTCTCGTTATTTTTTCCCGCACGTGTTTGGTTAGTCATCATTGTTGGGCTGTGCAGCTTTCCAGGCATCGTTTTGTTTACCCAGATGCTGCACAACCTGTTTCAAGGATTTAGTCTCGCCATGCCATACGTCCTGATTGGTTTGGAAATGTTATTGCTCGGTCTGGTCACGCCATTCCTGCCTCATGGATTCCACTTCAACTCGCATCGCTAATCTTTCATCCGTTCAACGTCAGGTTCTGAGCGAACGCCTGTTGGCGGCAGCTACGGCTGTCAAAGATGTGGCGATCGTTGGCGGTGCTTGCCTGCACGAGCTGATTGAAGAGCAGGTTGAACGAACTCCGGCTGCGGTGGCGTTGCGGTTCGAAGAAGTTGAGCTGAGCTATCGGGAATTAGACGAACGAGCCAATCAACTGGCGCATTACTTGCGGGGTTTAGGAGTTGGACCAGAAGTCGTGGTTGGGATCTGCATGGAACGCAGCGTGGAGATGGTGGTCGGCCTGCTCGGCATTCTGAAAGCCGGCGGCGCTTATCTGCCACTCGATCCGTCGTATCCAAGTGAACGATTGAACTACATGCTGACCGATGCCGGTGTCAGTTTGCTGTTGACACAGGGAAAGTCGGCGGACGGATTGAGTGGCGAGTGGAACACGCTACGAGTTGATGATGAGTGGTCCGTTATCGCGCAAGCGCCGCGAACGAAAGTCGAGTCAGGAGTTACGGCTGACAACCTCGCGTATGTGATCTACACGTCGGGCTCAACGGGTCGACCAAAAGGATCGATGCTGCAACATCGTGGGATCTGTAACCGGCTGCAGTGGATGCAGGAGACGTATGGACTGAGTGCTGCAGATGCAGTGTTGCAGAAGACGTCGTTCAGCTTTGACGTGTCTGTGTGGGAGTTCTTCTGGCCGTTGATGACGGGAGCGCGACTAGTGTTGGCGCAACCAGACGGACATCGTGATACGGCGTATTTGACGGAAGTTATTAAAGATCAGCGCATCACGGTGGTCCATTTTGTGCCGTCGATGCTGCAGGCGTGGCTTGCCAGTAGGGCCGCCCCTACAAACGATGCCGCGGAGTTGCGGTTGGTAGTGTGTAGTGGTGAGGCGCTGAGTGCCGAACTGCAGCGGCGATTTGTGGAACGATTGCCGTGGGTGGAGTTAGAGAACTTGTATGGGCCAACGGAAGCCTCGGTGGATGTAACGCGATGGCGGTGTGGCAAAGAAGCCGCGGCGGTGGTTCCAATCGGACATCCAGTGTGGAACACGCAGATGTACGTGTTGGGACGGGAGTTGGAACTGTTGCCGGTGGGAGTAGTGGGCGAGTTGTACATCGGTGGCGTGCAATTAGCGCGTGGCTATGCAGGACGACCGGAACTAACTGCCGAACGATTTATTCCGCATCCCCATAGCAGCGAAGCAGGAGCGCGTTTATATCGAACAGGAGATCTCGGAAGATATTTAGCGAATGGTGCGATTGAGTATGTGGGCCGCACAGACGACCAG
>DATDMC010000091.1:0-9949 GCA_036518995.1 Pyrinomonadaceae bacterium
ACCTCGCGGTAGCGGGTGGGTCGATTAAGCTTAACGCGCACCATTATTCCAAGTAGACCCACCCGCTACCGCGAGGTGGTACTGACTCTCTCTAACAAGCACCTCGGACTTAGGAACTATGAGACGCTTCAACGTTGTCAATTTGCGCTCGTTGCAACTTGCCGCTGAAGTCGACGTAGATCGACTTCCATTCAGAGAAGATGTCCAACACTTGTGTGCCTGCCTCACGATGGCCGTTGCCGGTAGCTTTGGTCCCACCAAAGGGCAGATGGACTTCCGCGCCGATCGTTGAGGCGTTGACGTAGAAAATGCCGGTGTAGAGATCGTTCATCGCACGGAAAGCACGATTGACGTTGCGGGTGTAGATCGCCGCTGACAATCCGTAGCGAACACCGTTGGCGATTTGAACTGCTTCTTCGAGGGAGCTGGTTGGAATCACGGTAGTTACCGGTCCAAAAATCTCTTCCTGGGAGATGCGCATGTCCGGCGATGCATCGCTAAAGACAGTCGGTTCGATGAAGTTGCCATTAGCATAATCACCGCGCGTTAGTCGTTTACCACCAGAGGCCAGTGTTGCGCCGTCTTCATCTCGTCCGATGCGAATGTAGTTCATGATCTTTTCGACTGCGTCACTATTAATCACTGGACCAACGTCAGTCTTTGGATCGGCGCCGTTGCCAACGCGCAGGTTCTTCGCCGCGTCGACGAGTTTGTTGACGAATTGCTTGTAGACCTTCTTGTGAACGATCAAACGAGACGACGCAGTGCATCGTTGTCCTGACGTACCAAAGGCGCCCCAAATGGCGCCTTCGATTGCTAAATCCACGTCTGCATCGTCCATGACGATGATGGCGTTTTTGCCGCCCATTTCGAGCGAACAGATAGCATTTCGTTCGGCGCAAGCAGAAGCCACGATGCGACCGGTCTCAGTTGAACCGGTAAAGGAGATCAAGCGCAGCGCCGGATGATTAGTCATCGCCGCGCCGACAGTTTCGCCAAAGCCGGTAACCATGTTGACGACACCGGCGGGAATGCCGGCTTCTTCACAGGCCTTCACGAGATTGTAGGTAGAAAGCGGCGTGTCTTCGGCCGGCTTTAGCACTACCGTGTTGCCGCAGATTAAGGCGGGAATAAGTTTCCATGAAGGAATCGCCATCGGGAAATTCCACGGCGTGATCAAGCCGCAGAGACCGACAGGCTGGCGCACGCACATCGCAAACTTGTCGCGCATTTCCGCCGGGGAAGTGAATCCGTGTAGGCGACGTCCTTCACCCGCTGTGTAGTACGTGCAATCAATTGCTTCCTGCACATCGCCGCCCGCTTCTTTGAGCACTTTACCCATCTCACGGGTCATGTCGGCGGTGTACTGTTCTTTATTGCGCATCAGAATTTCGCCCAGCCGAAACAACAGTTCCGCGCGTTTCGGTGCGGGTGTGTTGCGCCAGTTGTCGAATGCGCCCTGCGCAGCATTTACTGCAGCGTAGATGTCGTCGCTGGTAGAAAGCGGAAAGCGGCCAACGATGTCGCGATTGTCAGCGGGATTGACGTTTTCAAACATCTCACCCGACTGGCTATCAACCCATTCGCCATTAATGTAATTTTGATAAGTCTTAACGGAAGTTTTTGCAGCGCTTCGTTGCGATTGTTTGCCGCTTGTTTTAGTAACAGCCTTTTTTGCCTGAGCCATAGTCTTTTCGTTCAGTAGTCCGTTTCTAATTGATTTGCGATTTCCGATTGCCGATTTCCAATTAGGCCAAGTCAAGACACCAATTGGCATTTGGCAATCGGCAATCGGAAATGCCGCTATTGATAAGTAAACTGCACTATTGTCGGTTGCAGTCGATCACCTTTCTGATCTCGTCTGACGCTGGTCACGTTGAGCACAATAGGATCGCCTGGCTTGAGACCACTCACGACCCGTTGAAACTCCGCTAACGTCGTCACCGGTACACGATTGATTTTGTTGACTACGTCGCCTTCAATCAGCGCCGGCGTGTTTGACGGTGGAACGCGTACCTCAGCTACCAAACCGTTCGGATCGATCTCCTTAATAAAGAGACCACGTACGCCGGTCAGGTGTCTTTCCGCGATCAGTTGCGGGGTTAGTTCAGCCAGGGTAATGCCAAGATGAAGTGCGTTTCCTTTTGGATCTGCGTCTTTGGCGCCCGGCGTGGTTGGTTCAGCCCAACCGGTCAAACCTGATTGTGGACGCTCACTCAGCACTACCGTTGCGGTTCGCTTCTCCAACTTGCCATCAATATCGCGTAGGTAGATCAACGTGGTTGATTGACCAACAGGTGTTGAAGCGACACGTTGAATCAAATCTTTATCGTTGGCGATCTGCACGCCCTCAAATTCAACAATGATGTCGTTGGCTTGAAGACCGGCTTTTGCGGCCGGCGTTTGCAGGCCATTGTCGGTTGCCATCACCGAAGTCACAATCGCGCCCTTCGCTTCCGGCAGTCCGTAAACTTTC
The DNA here is from genome assembly GCA_036518995.1 of Pyrinomonadaceae bacterium. Taxonomy (GTDB): domain Bacteria; phylum Acidobacteriota; class Blastocatellia; order Pyrinomonadales; family Pyrinomonadaceae; genus PSRF01. Next base: position 2,477 of record DATDMC010000091.1, read on the forward strand.
GCGAATTCCTCCTGAACACCGACGAGGGTAATTCCGAGATAGCCGCGCGCAACTTTTCCTTTAGCTACCAACTGTTTGTAGACAAAGTTGGTTTCGTTCGCCGGCAGAGCAAACCCGATTCCGTTGTAGTCTCCGGTCGAAGTGGCGATCTGCGAGTTCATTCCAATCACTTCACCACGCATGTTTACGAGTGGTCCACCACTGTTGCCACGATTGATCGCCGCATCGGTTTGCAGGAAGCGTTGAAAGGCAGTGAAGTATTGGCTCTCGCGTTCTTTCTTGGAAATAATTCCGGCTGTGACGGTTTGATCGAGTCCAAAAGGTGAACCCATCGCCAACACCCAATCGCCGACCTGGACCGCATTTGAGTCGCCCAACGTTACGGTTGGCAGATCGTGCGGCGCATCAATTTTGATCACGGCGACGTCCGTATCCGGATCGACGCCAACTTTGGTGGCGCGGAATTTTTCACCTGATTGAAGTCCGACGATGATGCGCGACGCCTCGTCGATCACGTGGTAGTTAGTGAGAATGTAGCCCTTTGAATTGACGATGAAACCGCTGCCGACGCCACGAGTTGGACTGCGTCGTTGATGGCGAAACATATCGAGCAGCGGATTGTTTACCGACGAGTCTTCTTTGTCAGCGTCATCTTTGTCATCGAGTTCTGCCGGCGCCTGAATAGTTTCGATGTTGACGACCGCGGGTTCAACGCGTCTCGCAATTTCTGCAAACGACGCGGAAAGTGCTTCAGGAGCGCGGGCAATTTGAATATCACTTTGCGCTACGGTTGGCCGGCCGGAGAGCATTGCGCCGATGCCGATGCCTGCGAGCAAACAAGCGACGCCGAGGGCGGCAATGTAGAAACGCAGCTTGCGCAGAATTGTCCGTTCCTGGCCAGATGTATTGTTATTAGGGACGTCAAACATAAACTTCACCACCTTCAAGGGACCCCGAAAGACTTACCGGAGACGTCTGAGAAACCGCGTCCACAACGGACGAGATTTCCAGCGCAAAGGAAAGGGCTAGAGTATAACGAAAGGGGGCGTACGGGGCAAAAAAGAGGACTGACCACTGACCACTAACTATTCCGCAACAACACCTTCAGTATCCCTCGCTCTGCCGCGCGCTCCATTGCGTACACGCCGCGCGCGAGAGGATGTTCCTCACTGATCATGCTTTCAACATCGATGGCGCCTTTCTTTAATAAAGCGAGTGCCGGTTTGAAGCGTCCGCAACGAGAACCAATGATCGAGATCTCATCGACGACGATACGGGCCGCATCAATTTCGGTTTTGCCGTTGAATGTTGACTTGAGAACGAGTCTGCCTTTTGGTCGCAGGAGATCGAGGGCAAGTGCAAAGCCGGGCGCCGCTCCCGACGCTTCCACGACGACATCAAACTCGCGTTTACGTTTTGCCGCTTCTCCTGGTTTGGCTGTTTCGATTCCTCGCTTCGCAACAATGGCGAGCTTCGATGAATGTTTTCCCACGAGCAAAGTTCTTGCCCCGGTGAGTGCGATCACTTGAGCGCAGAAGAGACCGAGTTTGCCGTCACCAATTACTGCGACGCGGTCAGCGGCTTTGATTGAGGCACGTTCGAGAATTCCGCAAGCGGCTGACAGAGGTTCAGTAAAAACTGCCACTTCATCTGGTATCGTTTTAGGAACTTTCAGGAGGTTCTCGACTGGCAGTCGCAGAAACTCTGCGTGTGCGCCATCGCGTCCGACGATTCCCAGCACGGTACGAGTTGGACAGTGACGCAGGTCACCGGCTTTGCAGAGATCACATTTGCCACAGCCGGCGTTGATCTCGCCAACAACACGTTGGCCCAGCAGAGTTCGATCCGGCGCTTCTTCAACAACGCCTACAAACTCGTGTCCGATCGTTCCTTTGAAACCGGCGTAGCCACGCGCGATCTCGAGATCGGTGTTGCAGATGCCGGAGAGGGTCACGCGAACTAAGGCTTCGTTGTTGGCCAGGGGTTCTGGGATGTCGCGAACGGCGACTCGTTTGTTATTAACGCGGAGAGCAAGCATGGATGGACCAGGAGTAAGGGTTTTGTATTGGTGTTTGGTGCTTTGAACTTCGTGTTTAGTGGCCTGGTGTTTAATGTTTCCGCCCGGTGTTTAGTGCTTCGGTCGACTCGGCTTGGCCGCCTGTTGTGAGGAATGGCTGTGCCTTTCCGTTAGCGACTACTAAAATTTTTATAGGCTGCGCCTTCTTTTGGTTTGGGAAGGGAGGGCGTAGCCCGATGTTAACGGCAAACTTAACGGAAAGGCATAGCCATTCCTCACAACAGGCGGCCAAGCCGAACCGCAACGAAGCATTAACGCCAGGGCCCCAAAACACTAAACACGAAGTTCAAAGTCCCAAGTTCAAAGCGCAAAGCACTAAGTTCAAAGCACTAAGTTCAAAGCACCAAATCCCAAGCACAAAGCACCAAGCACAGCGCTTAAAACGTCTTACTCCTCGTGTAAGCGTTTTGCGAAGTGAGTTGCAGCGTTTGTTTTGCTCCGGAGACGGTGATTGGCAAACGCCACTCAATCTCCTCGTCACCCGACAGTTTTGCGTGCAGCCACCAGCTTCCGGGCGCGATCGTTATTGCTCCGCTACCTTGTTTGTCGAGATGGGCTGTTACGGGTGAACGACCCTTCATTCGTTCTTTCAGGAAATCGTCGAATCGTTTTCCGGCCCGCGGTTCGGTAAAAAACTCGTGACGAACAGCCACCAGATCCACTGGATAAAGCTCCACCGTTACGTCCAGCGGCATGCCTCCTGTTTCGGAGGGGCGTTCAATCACAATTTGGAGGCTCGTTTTTCCAGCCTGGCGTTGTTCATCGGCCGGACTAACCGGCAAACGATGATAAATGAGCCAACCAACACTGAGCACCAGCACGATGAGCGCCGCTTGTAGACAACGAATGATGATTCCGCGATAGATAATGTTCACAAAAACTACTTCCTAAATCCGCGCACCATGGTCACCAGCGACTCGGTTTCCTGTTGATTGATTTTGTCTTTGAAGCCGGGCATGTTACCGCGCACATTTCGTCCATTCGTGATGGAGTTATAGATTCTTTCGTCGGTAACGTCGTCTTGCCACTTTGCGTCTGTCATGTCACGAGCGTGGCTGAACTTGCCTTTTGGGGTCTGCGAGCTGCCGTCGCGTCCATGACAGCCAACACAGTAACGCGAGTAAATTTGTGCCGCTGTTCGATCTGGTGGAGTCGCGGAAGCGGTGCTTTTAATGTTTGGCAGCAGGCATAAGACAACGGCTGCTGAGACAATTAAGAAAGTGTAAATTTTCTTTAGCATATTCAGTTGCAGCCATCATAACTTGCTTTGGAGGGTTTGCGGAACTCCGAAATCCATTGGTCTCTCTGCGTCTCTGCGTACTCGGCGTCTCTGTGTTGAAATCGATGTTCGCGTAGTGTAGCCCAAGTTTTTAACACAACGACGCCGAGTACGCAGAGACGCAGAGAGAATCAGCCAACAAGCTGAAGCAGATCGGACATTGCTTGAATCGCGATTGCGAAGTAAGCTGCGCGTGTGGTCCCCAACGTTATAATCCAGGAAAACTAAATTGACTGACATCGACTTCGATAAGCTTCACGAAGAGTGTGGCGTCTTTGGAATCTTTGGACATCCTGATGCTTCGCGTTTGACTTATCTGGGTCTGTACGCGCTGCAGCACCGGGGACAGGAGTCATGTGGAATCGTCGCTTCCAACGGTTCCGAGTTGCGAGTCGAACGCGCGATGGGACACGTCTCAGATGCTTTCGATCAGTCTCATCTCGATCGTTTACAGGGACACAGCGCGATTGGTCACGTGCGCTATTCCACCGCCGGCGAAGTGTCCATTCTCGAAGCACAGCCATTGATGGTGAATTGTCAGCACGGTCAAATAGCCGTCTGTCATAACGGCAACCTGCCCTTCGCCAAGGAAGAACGCGAGCGCCTTGAACGTCAGGGCGCGATTTTTTCGTCTACTTCAGACACGGAAGTCGTGTTGCACGGAGTGGCTCGTTCGTCGAAGTCAGTGCGCGAGGCGATTCCGGAAGTTTTGGCGGCCACTGAGGGCGCGTTTTCGATGCTTTTTCTAACGCCCACGGAATTGATCGCGATTCGCGATAGTCACGGTTTCAGACCGCTGGCCCTGGGTCGTCTCGGTGACGCGTGGGTAATCGCTTCAGAGACTTGCGCGTTTGATTTGATCGACGCGCAGTATATCCGCGATGTTGAACCCGGCGAGCTGATCGTTATTGATCAGGATGGCCTGCGTTCGTCACATCCGTTACCTGAACGGAAGCATTCGATGTGTTTGTTCGAACACGTCTACTTCGCCCGCCCCGATTCACTCATCTACGGCAAATCGATCAATGAATCGCGTCACAAGATGGGTCGACGTTTGGCGGTCGAGCAACCGGCGGACGCAGATATTATCGTGCCGGTTCCTGACTCCGGTGTTGCGGCTGCGATCGGTTATGCGGCTGAAAGCGGACTCAGTTTCAGGTTTGGTTTGGTGAGAAATCATTACGTGGGAAGAACGTTTATTGAACCGCGCCAATCAATTCGCTCCTTTGGAGTTCGCATCAAGCTTAATCCAGTGCGCGATCTAATCAACGGACGAAGAGTCGTCCTGATCGACGATTCGATCGTGCGCGGCACTACTTCGAAAAAAATTGTCCGAATGGTCCGCGATGCGGGCGCGAAAGAGATTCACGTGCGCATTAGTTGTCCACCCACGATCAGCCCGTGTTACTACGGCGTAGATACTCCTGATAAAGCGGACTTGATTGCGGCCAATATGTCGGTGGATGAAATTCGCGATTTCATCGAGGCTGATTCGTTGGGTTATCTGTCGTTGGCAGGAATGATCGAGGCGAGCGGCATGAGCGCGAACGAGTCGTGTGTGGCTTGTTGGAATGGACAATATCCAACGGGGATTACGCGCGAAGCTGAGACCATGTGGGAACGCGATCACGAAACAGTGGTAGCAGATGTTGAGTAGCCGGAGGCCAGGTTGCAAAGTGATGGACCATTGCAACTTCGAGTGATGAACTAATGAGCAGAGCTACTCGAGGATGTGGTTGCGCAATCGCAGTCCTGGTTGTGTTGCTGGGCGCGGTAGGATTTGTCGGTTATCGTTTTGTGCTGCCGTGGTGGAGGAGGCAACCACCGCCGCCTTCCGGTGAACTCGTCATCCGAATCCTCGATGTTGGACCAATCGAAGGCGACTCGATCCTGATTTCAACTGCCGGCGGCAAAACAGTCCTCATCGATGCCGGCGACACGACAAAAAGCAAAGTTGTCGTGGACGCGTTAAAGCGCAATAACATCCAACAGCTCGACTACTTAATCGTCACGCATCCTCATCCCGATCACATGGGCGGCGCCGCGGAAGTGTTCAAAGCCGTCAAAGTTTTGAATGTGATCGACAACGGACAGCCGCCGAGTGTTCCGCCAGATCTGGTGGCCACCCAAAAACCACAACCAGCCCCCGCAAAGAAAGGTCCTGCGCCAAAGCCAACGAAGGTTGCGACGATCACTAAATTCTACGACGATTACAAACAAGCATTAACCAGTAGCGGCGCTCAATATAAAATTGCGAGCGCGGGAATGAAGTTGGAATTGGGTAACAGCGCCTTCCTGACGATTCTGGCGCCGAGTGATCCGATGTTTACCAGGGACCAAATGAAGACCGGCGGCAACGAGGCAAACGCGAATTCGATCGTGCTGCGTTTGGATTATGGTTCGTTTTCGATGATGCTGACCGGCGATGCTGAAGAGCAGACGGAACATCGAATGCTGACTAAAGATCTGAACCTGCAGGCCCAGGTTTTAAAGGTGGGCCATCACGGATCGAAGTATGCAACTTCGGAAGATTTTCTAAAACGCGTTAAGCCGGAGTTTGCGATCGTTTCGTGTGGAGCGTGGAACCGTTATGGTCATCCAGCTCAGTCAGTGCTTGATGAATTGAGGGCGGCGAATGTGAAACTCTATCGCACTGACTTGCAAGGCGAGATAACGATCACGACGCGAGGTAAACAGGGCGATGTGGTAATTAAGGTCGCCAAAGAAACGACGGAAGATTTATTTGCGGGACGTACCGCGCAGAAAGATGATTCGTCTCGATCAGGGTTTATTGCTTACGGCGATTTTGGTCCACCACCCAAACCTGTCGTAAAGAAGAATACGAAGTAATTTCTTTCTCTGTGTCTCTGTACTCTTTGCGTCTCTGTGTTGAATCGTCTTTCGCATAATCGAACCATATCTTCAACACAGAGACGCAAAGAGCACGGAGACGCAGAGAAAAGACCACAACTCAACTGATGACTAAACCAATTTCTTATGCAGACTCCGGGGTCGATATCGACGCGGCCACGCGGGCGACCGATCGCATTAAAGAACTCGCGCGAACTACCTTCAATCAACGAACACTTTCCGAGATTGGTAGCTTTGGCGGCATGTTCGACGGCGCATTTCCAAACATGGGCCAACCCGTGCTCGTGGCCTCCGCCGATGGAGTTGGCACGAAGCTGAAGATCGCATTTGCCACGGGGGTCCATAACACGGTCGGACGCGATTTGGTAAATCACTGTGTCAACGACATCCTGGTCCAGGGCGCTCGTCCGTTGTTCTTTCTCGACTACATCGCTACCGGAAAGTTGTCACCCGAAGTTGTTGCCTCAGTCATCGAAGGAGTCGCGGGCGGCTGCAAAGAAAACGGTTGTGTCCTGTTGGGTGGTGAAACTGCCGAGATGCCGGGATTTTATAGTGAAGGGGAATACGACATTGCGGGTTTCATAGTTGGCGTGGTCGATCGAGCAAAGATAATTGATGGTAAGTCGATTGCTGTTGGCGATGTGTTGTTGGCATTGCCTTCAATTGGGCTGCACACGAATGGGTATTCGCTCGCCCGCAAACTCTTTTTCGAAGTTGCTGGTTACCAGCCTGACACTGTATTGCCCGAACTACAAATGTCAGTTGGCGAAGCGTTATTGCAAGCGCATTTGAGTTACCTGCGTCCGTTAGAAGGGCTGCTGGATTCAGGTGTGATTAAAGGATTGGCCCATATAACCGGCGGCGGTTTGACGGACAACATTCCACGCATTCTTCCGGACGAGACTGCGGTCCGGATCGACAAAGGTTCGTGGCCAGTGCTGCCGATTTATGAATTGATGCGCGAGTTGGGCAACGTGTCGGATGCGGAGATGTATAGGACCTTCAACATGGGAGTTGGCATGGTGATCGTCTCTGCGCCAGAAAATGCGGCGACGATTAAGGACCATCTGCAAGGTATCGGCGAGAGTTGTTATGAGATCGGACGAGTGGTTTCAGGCAATAAGGAAGTAACTATTCAGTGAACGGATCTGGTTGGCGATGAAGTCAGTACCGTAACGCGGTAGCGTCGGGTCAGCTTGTCTTTGTGGCACCTAAGTCTATTGCGTGACCCGACGCTACCGCGTTA
>DATDMC010000092.1:0-16777 GCA_036518995.1 Pyrinomonadaceae bacterium
CGAGGTGGTACTGACTCTATGACCCACCCACTACTGCGCTGGATTAAGTATGACGATCATCTGAGGTGATTCTTGCAAAAGCCTCTACAAGGGAGTCTGGTTGTTATTTATGAGTCGTCCTTCGCTTCACTTACTTAACTGCATCTTTCTTTTGCTTCTGGTTTCGATCCCGGTACTGGGCCAGGTTGCGATTGACCATACCGACGTACAAAACTGGAACGACGTTTCCTTAACGGTTCCGGTATATGGTCCAGTCGACTTTGTGGTCCAGGGCACGTTGAGAAACGGACGCAATCTCACGCGACCTGTTGATGAACGAGTCGGCGTTGGGTTCTCTATTAAGGCGGGCAAGTACCTGACCTTCACGCCGAGCTATATTCATATCTACATGCAGCCGACTAAGATACGCCACGTCTACGAAGAACGACTTTCGTTGGCGAGTACAGTGCGTTTTCCGTTGGGAGGTTTTGTAATCAGTGATCGAAACACGTATGAGCGTCGCTATCGAACCTTAGCCGCCACCAGTACTCGTTACAGAAATCGATTACAGGTTGAACACCCGATTGGACCAGCGAAGCACAAGCTGTCGTTGTATGTTTCAGATGAGGTTTTTTATGACTGGAGTTTCAATGCGTGGGTGCGAAATCGATTTGCGGTTGGGACGAGTAAGGTCGTAAACAAGCATTTAACTTTGGATTTGTATTACATGCGCCAGAACGACGGCCGCAGCATCCCCGGCGACCTCCACATCATCGGCACTAACTGGAGGTTTAAGTTATAAAGCTTTTCTCTGCGTCTCTGCGCTTCTCTGCGTCTCTGTGTTGAAAATGGGTCGACTTAAACCGAACGTCTATTTTCAACACAGAGACGCAGAGACGCGCAGAGACGCAGAGAAGAACATCAGAATAAGCAAACGAGAGCGAACTTGCCGTTGTCACCAATGATCTCCACACCAGGTCGCGATCGATACAAAGAGAGATCTCCAATCGGGACAAGAGCTAGTAACCGTTCGTTTCGTTTGCGAGCGTCAGCCACTATCTCCGGCACATCGTAAACCGGCAGCGGTTCACCAGTTGGACCATAAATCACACGTCCACTCGCATAAAACTCCGCTGACCGATCATCACCAGGAATGGCCAATACTCGAAGACTCGAGTAACCACGCTCGTCGGCGAGTCTTAAAAGATCGCGAGTTGATTCACGTCGCGAGAGAGCCGGCGCCACACAACTAAGCACAACGACAATCCCCAGCAGCACCGGACAAGCTACACTCGCAACAGTCAGTTCGATCTGTCGCTTCACAATTGAAACAGCGCCCGCCAACAAGAATGGCGACGCCGCTAACACGGCACACAACACCGTTAATTTCGCCACGCGTATCCCATAAAACAATCCGCCAACGCCTACCACAAGACAAAGTAAAACGGTCACAACCGTGGGCCAGCGCTTTGTATTTTCAATCGTGATGCCGATCAAAATTAACGATGGCGATAACACGGGGAGTATGTATCCGGGCAACTTCGAACCCGAAAACGAAAAAAACAAGACCGGAAAAACTATCCACGCTGCAACGAAAACTAACAGTCGACTCTGATTGTCAGCGCCGCGCCACTTCCAATTTCGTATTCCGATTAATCCGTCAACGAAAAACGCGGTCCACGGTAAGGTCAGCAGCAACAGAATCGCCGGGTAGAAATAGAACGGTTGAGGATGATGATATTTATTTGAGAGATAGCGCGCGAAGTGATGTTGGACAAAAAACTCGTTGATGAATAGCCAGCCATGTTTGTGAATGACTGGTCCATACCAGACCGAAGCCACGAGAAGGGCCAGTGGACTTCCCCACAACAGACTTGTCCAGGTCGTACGTGATGGCCATTCACGTCTGAATGCGTGGTAGAAAAAAACAACTCCGCCGGGAATAACAATCCCCACCAGTCCTTTGGCAAGCAGCGACAAGCCAACGAATAAATAGAAGCCGGCCAACAGTCGATTGCGGCTTGTCTCGTCGTCGCTGATCTCGGAACGAAGAAAACACGCGAGCGCCCACGTCGTTGTCATGGTGATCACGATGTCGAAACTCGCGCCACGCGAGAACGTGATCAATCCCAGACACGATAAAGCTATTAGTAGCGTTCGATTCGCTTGTGAAGGAACAATACGACGCACCGTAAACCAGATCGCGGCGGCTGTGAGCAACCCACATAAGGCCGGACCAAGACGCGCAGTCCATTCATGAACGCCGAAAAGTTTGAAGGAGATGATTTGCAGCCAATAGAGAAGGGCTGGCTTTTCAAACCACGTGTGACCGCCGAGCGTCGGGGTGATCCAATCGTGCCGCAGGAACATTTCGCGCGCGACTTGCGCGTAACGAGGTTCGTCGGGTCCAACGAGTGGGAGCTGGCCTAAACCGTAAAAGTAGAAAGCTACGAAGGCGAACAGGAGTAAAAAATTGAGTCGCTTGGCAAGCGTCGAAGGATGCAAGTATATTCCCGTGAATGTCTTAGAACTTTGTGCTTCGATGAAAATGACACAGTCTACGTAACAAAGCGACTAAGTACCAAGTCCAAAGTTCAAAGTCCAAAGTTCAATATCCAAAGTTCAATGTCCAAAGCACGAAGGTAAAAACACCAGCCAGCAAACTTATGCCTCTTAAAACAGCAGTTATCGGCGTTGGCAGTTTAGGACGCCACCACGCTCGTCTTCATGCGGCCCTCGCTGAAGAGGGAATGTCAGAGTTTATCAGCGTCGTAGATCTAAACGAACAAACAGCGCGAACGATCGGCGAAGAACGCAAAGTCAATTGGACCACAAACTGGCGTGAGCTGATTGGTAAAGTCGATGCAGTTAGTCTCGCCGTTCCAACCGAAGCGCATTGCGAGATTGCCTGCGGACTCCTGGAGGCGGGTATTCACGTCCTCGTCGAGAAGCCTATTGCCCGCACTCTCGATGAGGCGGATCAAATGATCAAAGCCGCCGAGACGGGTCGGGCACTCCTTCAAGTCGGACATCTCGAACGCTTCAATCCGGCGATGGTGGCGTTGCGACCGCATGTCCGCCAGCCGGTTTATTTTGAGATTCATCGCGTTGGAGAGTTTACGGCGCGCTCGCTCGACATCGATGTCGTGCTCGATCTAATGATTCATGATCTCGATATCGTCCAGTGGCTGGTTGGCGAAGAAGTAGAGGTCACTGGAATTCATGCAGTCGGGATTGCGATTTTGACTAACAAGGTAGACGCTGCGAATGCACGGCTCGAGTTTGCTTCGGGTGCGGTCGCAAACATAACGGCTTCGCGAGTGGGTACGGAAAAAATTCGCAAGATGCGTTTCTTTCAACCGCATGATTACGTCGCGATCGATTACACGACTAAGCGGGCTTCAGTTAGTAGTTTGTCGCCGCCCGCCGCTGGCGGTATTTGGCCGGGTGTGCATATCAACCATTTGGACGTGATTGATATTGAACCATTGCGTGCGGAGATTGTTTCGTTCTTCGAGGCGGTTCGAGACGGAAAAGCGCCGGCCGTTTCCGGTTTGGAGGGACGCAACGCTTTGAGTCTGGCGTTGCGAACGCTGGAGCGGATCCGCGAGCATGCAGAACACCCCGGCGTTTCAGAAATGCTTTAATGGTTTTTCTCTGCGTCTCAGCGTTCTCTGCGTCTCTGTGTTGAAGACTGGATCCAATTTAGCGAGCGTAGATTTTCAACAGAGAGACGCAGAGAAACGCGGAGACGCAGAGAGTATGTAATAGATGAAGGTTATGGTTGGACCAAACGAGCAAATTTCAAGTTTTCTTTCTCAACACATCGCCGCCGGTGATTTTCCTTCAGCCGTCTATCTCGTCGCTCAGAATGGTGAAGCGGTGTTTGCCGACGCGTTCGGGCACGCGGTTGTCGAGCCGTATCGCATCGTTAACAAGTTAGACACGATCTACGATCTCGCTTCGTTAACCAAACCGCTGGTTACTGCTTTTCTCTGCGCGCGACGCATTGAACAAGGCGAGTTAACGCTCGATAGTTCTGTCTCGCATTACGTTCCTGAATTCGATCGTACTGACAAGCAAATGATCACTGTGCGCGAGTTGTTGACGCACACCGCCGGTCTTCCCGCCTGGCGGCCGCTCTATATTCTTACCGAAGAAGAACCCGAACGGACTGCCGGCGCCATCGCGAATCTGGATCTGGAATACAAGCCAGGCACGCGCGTGATCTACAGCGATTTGGGATTCATCACGCTCGGAATTCTGCTCGAAAGAATTACCGGGCAATCGTTTGCACAACTGGCGCAAAAAGAATTGATTGGACCATTGAAACTAGGTCACACATTCTTTAGTCCGGAACTCGCAATGCAAACTGGAATCGCGGCGTGTGAAAACGGGAACCTCTACGAACGCGACATGTGTGAACAAACCGGCGCGGGTACTTATGCGAACTCGAGGCAGCGTGTCATCTGGGGGGAAGTTCACGACGGTAATGCGTATTTTCTTGGTGGCGCAGCCGGACACGCCGGCCTCTTTTCAACTGTTGAAGACATGTTGGTGTTGGCGAAACAGTTTGTCGCGAGTCACACAACCTTACTGAAACCGGAAACCTGTATGGGGTTTCGCACAAACATGACGCAGGGACTAGAGGAAGCGCGCTCGCTTGGCTGGCAATTAGCGGCTACGAAGGATTCAACTGCAGGTGCCGATCTTCCGCCCGATAGTTTTGGTCACAACGGTTTTACTGGCACGTGTTGTTGGATCGACGCGGAACACGATCGGGTTTTTATTCTACTCACCAATCGCACTCATGCACGCAAAGCACCCTTTGCAAACATTAACGCGGTGCGCCGTCAATTCAATTCACTCGCCGTTAAAGCCTTGTCTGAGAGCTAGCGAACCTCTCTGCGTCTCTGCGTATCTCTGCGCCTCTGTGTTAAAGCCAGTGTTCAACTAAGCGAACATTGATTTCAACACAGAGACGCAGAGATACGCAGAGACGCAGAGAAGAACTTATCTGAGGTAGCGGTCGAAGAAGTCGATCACGATGCGGTCGTAGCCTTCACCCTGTTCGCCAGTTACTGATGGTAGGTTCAATCCACTCAACGGCAGATCAATTCTCATTTCAATGTTGGCCTGGTTGCGAAAGCACGTTTTCAACGAACCAGTAGATCCAATCAAGTAACCTGCATCCGCGCCCGACAGCAATAACACCTTCTGATCTTTCACCGCCGCCGCGAGATCGCAGGCATTAGTTTGATCAAAAGCCCCGAGCATATAAATTTTGGTGGCTGGACCAGTCAGGTAGTTTAATAATCCATTGTCGACTCCGGTGCAGGTCTTCACCGCGGAGTTGAGCATTTCAGTTGATGAACGGGGAATTGAATCCAATACCAGGGCTTTCACCTGATTGTCCGGGCCGGCCGCTTTGAGCGCTGCATAGGCGCCCAGCTCAACTCCGTAAACGCCAAAACGATCGCCTACCAACTTGTTCTTGTTTTCCGATTTGACATTGCGTAAGAAGTCGAGCGCCGCGAGGAGATCTTCGTCTTCACGTCCACCTAACGTGCTGGTTCTCACTGGTGGATTAAGCCCGTGTCCGCGTAAGTCGGGCCAGAGGATCGTGAAGTTTGTAGTTTCGTTGATCTTGACGCCGAGATTGAACGCGTACGAACGATCGGCGCCGTAACGATGGAGCAGGATCACCGCGGGAGCACCTTCGCCGCCTTTCAATAACCAGCCACGCGCGCGTGTGCCGTCGTGGTTGGCCCATGTCTCGTCAGTGACTTTCACTGCCGGTCCACTGATTTGCGAGAACGATTGCGGTGTAACCAGGTATGCTCGTTTTGCAGGTCTGGAGATGCAGTAGACAGTGAAACCAACCGAGACCAATACTGCCAGCACTATCACCAGCGCTATCGGGAGCAGTGACTTAACTAGTCGCTTACCAAATCTTCTTTTTGGCGGCATTAGAGTCGATGATTGACTCGCGTCGGCATCAGCTTACTTGTGGGCCGTCGCCTTTTGAGTCGCCTCATAATAGTCTTCCGGGGTGTTGATGTTAAGAAAAAAGTTCTTTGAGTTCGGTAGTTCAACCAACTCAGCGAATGGAACCCAGTAAGTTTTTACTTTATCAAGCAAGTCTAACGGGCGGCGTTTTCCGGTTTCGATAAGTTCGGTTGCTTGTTGAAGACAAATCGACTTTCGATAGAACGCGGCCAAAGGTTGTGGCCGATCATCGGGTTGAATCGGGACGACAGCATCGTTGTCATCGCGCAACTCAGCCAGTTTGATAAGTAGATCTTTTGAGACAAAAGGAAGATCGCAGGCTATCACAAACGCCCATTCGCGTTGACAAGCGTTTAGCGCAGCATGAAGTCCGCCCAGCGCTCCCCATTTCGGATAAACATCACTTGCTGTTTTTATTCTTCGGTCACTTATTTCGGGTCCCACCACAGTAACCGAATCAAACATCTCGAACAGCGTCTCAGCAATTCGTTGCATTAGAGTCTGTTCGGCGATGAGCAACTGCGCTTTGTCAGTTCCCATTCGCCGCGACGCTCCTCCTGCGAGAATAAAGGCTTCGACCTGGTCCATAAGCGACCCTGCGACGTTAACACGCTGAGGTAATTGAGGCAAAAGGGGGGATGGGTGATCGGGGATGGGTGATGGGGGGATGGGGTGAGAGGGAGACAGGGTGATAGACAGGACTTCGAAAATGAGTTCTATTCTGCCTTCCGCCTTCCGCCTTCCGCCTTCCGCCTTCCGCCTTCCGCCTTCCGCCTTCTGCCTTCTGCCTTCTGCTTTGTGCCTTTGCGTCTTTGCGTCTTTGTGGTTAAGCCCTTCGTAGTTAAAGCACTCTCGATATTCAACCCAAATCGGCAATCGGCAATTGCCAATCGGAAATACATTGACCTATTTCTTTTTCGAAGTTTATAGTCGCAGACAAGCCATGAGCCGTATTTTCGGCATCATAGTGAGGCGGAATTTCTTTTGCAGTATGAGGTTTTGATGTACAGACTCTTCTCGGTTCTCTCTGTTTTAGTCCTCCTGTGCGCCGGCGTTGTTAATGCCCAGCGCGCTTCAACTCCCGCACCTGTGTCGCCCCAACTATTTCCCCTTGAAGATATTCGTCCGGGAATGAAGGGAACGGCGCGCACGGTGTTTAGCGGCACGCAAGCGGAAGATTTCGGTGTTGAGGTGCTTGGTGTGTTGCCTGGTTTTCCTGGGCCACGCCAATCCGCAATTATCGCCAGACTAACAGGCGCAAATGCTGAGCGAACGGGCGTCTTTGCCGGTATGTCGGGTTCGCCTGTTTATATTGACGGCAAACTCGTCGGCGCCATTGCTTTCAGTTTTCCATTCTCGAAAGAACCTATCGCGGGCATTACGCCAATTAAACAGATGGTCGATCTCTTCAATAAGGGATCCGAAAACGAAAATTCCAAACCGAGAGAACCGAGAGTAGTTTCATTCGCACAACTCGCTGGCACCGACTGGAAACCGTCGTTACCAAAGCCGGCCGTCTCGTCTGTTAACCTGTTTGCCCCGGTCGCTGCCAATTCGCCTTTGCTTCCGTTGTTGGGTCAGCAAATGGCTCCCATTGCCACGCCTTTAGTGTTCAGTGGAATTAGCCCTGAATCGCTGGCGATGTTTGCGCCTCAACTGGGCTCAATGGGTTTAATGCCAGTCGCTGGTGTCGGTGGTTCCGCTGAAATCACACCGCTTTCGCCGAGCGACGAAAAGACTTTTCCGGTCGGTAGTTCCATCAGTGTGCAACTGGTGCGTGGCGATTACTCGCTGGCCGCAGCCGGAACTGTAACGCTTCGTGATGGCAATCGCATTTACGCTTTTGGTCATCCGTTTTTGAGTCTTGGCACCTCTGATATGCCGATGACGGAGTGTTCAGTTGTAACTGTTGTCCCTAACGTCAACAACTCTTTCAAACTGGCTGTACCCGGCAAGATGGTTGGCTCAATTTCACAGGATCGCGCTTCCGGAATTTATGGAATGCTTAACCAGGCGCCAAAGATGATCCCCGTGAAAATCAATCTTCACACGAGCCGCGATCATACTGAAACATTTTCCTACGAAATTGCTAACGATAGTTTTTTGACGCCCTTGCTGCTGAATCTCACCGTCTTCAACACGATTACCTCGAGCGAAAGAGCATTAGGGGATTCAACAATCACGTTGAAAGGCGAGATCAAAGTTAAAGGTCAGGATACGATCCAGATCGACCGCCGGTTCTCTTCACAAGGTTCGCCGATCATGGCGGCAGGTTCAATCGCGGCGCCGGTAAGCTCGTTGCTGACAAGCGGGTTTGATGACGTTCAACTCGACGGTATCACGATGGACATTTCTTCGTCGGATACGAAGTATGCCGGAACGTTGGAACGCATTGCGTTGGATCGCACCGAAGTTCGTCGTGGCGAAAAAATTGAGGTCCAGGCGTACGTGCGCACGGAATCAGGTCGACAGTTTGTCCAGCGAATTCCGGTGCAGATTCCCGCGGACGCGACACCGGGTCAGCTTCTGGTGTTTGTTGGCGACGGTGGTGCGTTACAGGAAGGTTCGGCGGCGAAGAGTTTTGTGCCGCAGGATCTCGGGCAGTTAGTCCGCGCTATCAACACGGTGAAGAAGAGCGATCGGCTTTATGTGAAGTTGTTCAGAATCACCAATGGCGCCGTAATTGGGACGAGCGAAATGCCGAGTCTGCCGCCTTCAATGGTCGCGACATTGAATAGTGAGAGAACTGCAGGTGGTTATACGCCGACTGTGCTTTCGCCGGTTTATGAGATGGAACTGCCGCCGGCTGAGTTTGTAATCTCGGGACAACAACTTATCGCGATCGACGTAATGCCTTAACCTCCAGGCTATAGGGGTCAAAGAGTCAGTACCACCTTGCGGTAGCGGGTGGGTCAATCAACTGGACGCGCCTTTCTTTCCAGTAGACCCACCCGCTACCGCAAGGTGGTACTGACTCTTTGACCACGCGCTTCCATTTTACTTCACTGCGCCGGCTAGTTCACTGATCCGATCTTTAAACGCGCTGGTGAGTAGTTCCACATCCTCGGGCGAGTAGTTCGCCGCACGGAACGCATCCTTAATCTGTTCATCACTCAACTGACCAAGCAGATTACTAAGCCAACGCGCATCATCGACCGTCAAATTCTCAAATAACTTCTTGTTCTTGCCGCTATATTTGAAGTCGATGTCGTTGCCATTCACCTTCTCGATGAAGGTGGCTTTGACATAATCAGACGGCTTGTTTCTGCTACGAGAAATGATTCCGCCCGTCTTTCCAAACGAACCACCAAGATCACTAATGATGTAGCGCAACTGATCATTCTCGCCTGTCTTCGACGCGAGGATCTCGTTGTTGTCGTCCTTCATGTCCCAGTTGTTGATCATCACCATCATGATCTTCAGGGCCTGAAATTCCGGCTTGCCAAGAAAAGGATTTTCTTCCCACTTCCATGGGCCGGTGCGCTTTACGTCATTCGGCCTGGCTTCGAGGCGAACATTGTCGAAGCGGCCTTTACCTTCGATCGTCAGGTGCGGATAAAGATAGGCGATTTCCGTTTCATAACCGATGGCCCAGAGCAGGCGATTCGCCACGGTGTCGGGTTGTGCTTCTCTGCCGATCTTCGCAATCCATTCATTGCCGGAAGCGTCTTTGATCCGGTACTTGGTTGAGTAACCGCCTTCTTTTTGTTCGATAAATGTTAACTGGCGGATGTCAGGCCGCATTTGTTCGCCGCCGGCGCCGAGCAGAAGATTTCTGGTCGCGAGGTCAGTCGGCTGCGTCCAGAGGACAGGAGTGCCGGTATATTCTTTTTTGTCGTTGTCCTTTTCCTTTTGGACCCACGATGTATTTGAAAGACTGAAGGTCAACGCAATCGCACACAACAACAAGTAATAGGTCCTTTTGGCTAACATAGTTTCCTTCCCACCTGTTTGCTTCTAATACATTTCTAATCCGCACTGAATAGTTCTCGTCTTGATAGCGAGCGTTTCCGTCGCCTGTGGTGTGATTAGGCAACCGTTAGTCCAAGGGCGGCGGCTTCGATGCCAACGATAAGATTCGTCAGGACAGGCGATGATGGCGCAGGACATCAAAACTCCGAATGACCGATCTCCTTTAGAGCCTTTTGCAACACTCAACCAGGCTGCGGCTTGGCCGTCTGTTGTGAGGAATGGCTATGCCTTTCCGTTTCATGGGCCTTTGTTCTGGGCCGTGCCCTCGTCGCAGAGCGACGGTTGATTTTAGCCAGCCGTTTTAACGGCTGGAATGCAATAACAAGTGGCCGCGTCGCGTAGCGACGCCTGAATAAGGGCGCTGCAATTGTTCATGCGTCGCTACGCGACGCGGTCATGTCGCCATCGAGTCCCAGCCGTTGAAACGGCTGGCTAAATTCAACCGTCGCTACGCGACGCGGTCATGTTGCGGTAGATTCCAGCCGTTGAAACGGCTGGCTAAAATCAACCGTCACTGCGTGACGAAAACAAGAAGTCGCCGCCGCCGCCGTCGCCGCGCCCGACGTGTCCTGTTACGTGCCGAAGCAGACAACAAAAAGGGCCAACGCTTTCGCGTCGACCCTCTTATTCCGAGCTTATTCTAGCTTACGGATTTGGTGGCGTGGCGCCTTGCGGGCAGCTCCACAGCTCAACCATCAATTCATCACGCGCTCCACCAACCAACGTGACTACCCGATGCGCATCGATACCACGTGAGTTCACCAGATAATCAACAATCCGGGTTGTATGTTTCTGCACCTCACCTGGTTTGCCGGAACGTCCCGGATGGACCACGACATAAGCGGTTGACGTCGGATCGTTTTGCAACTCCACGCCGTAATTATCAAGTCTCGCTTTCTCATCGTTACGGGAGATGTCCGGGAATTCATCAAACTTGCGACACTTCGCTTCCGGAACCGGAATCGACACGGCGCAACTGGCCGAGCAGTCCTGCGTGTAGCCGCCCATTGACAGGGTTGCTTTGATTGTTTGTCCGGCGAGACCAGTCGTATCGACCTTGATGGTTGGCGTACCCTGACCTTCGATGATGCTTCCAGCCGAGACACTCCAGTTGTACATCGGAGTCACGCCCGGCGTGGCGGGTACATTCGAACTAAACGTTAGTGGCTGATCCACGACGATGTCGGTTGGGCAAATAATTTCAACGTTTGGACAAGTTGGTCGAACTGGCGGACATGGCTTCACCACAACAGTTGTTGAAGTGAAAGCGTTGCACTCGCCATCATTGTTGCCGGTTTCAATGTCGACATAAGCTTTGTAGACGCCGGGCGCGAGTCCTGACAGGTCCCAGTTCACAGACGCGCCATTGCCATTGATGGCGCCTGCGCTCGTCGACCAACGATAGCGAATGGGATTACCACCGGGAGAACTGGCGCGCGCATCAAGTCGAACTTGCGAGCTGCCCTGGCACGCGCTGACGGTTGTGTTGTCAGCGGTTAAGCTCAGGGTCGGCGGCGAGTAAACGGCATTTTGCTGTTTCTTCTGCGCTGACGCTTGCGCCGGCAGGAAAATGGCCGCCAGGGCAAGTGACAGCAAGTAACCGATTAGACGGCTTTGGCTTCTAAACATTTCCACTCCTCGATTCGATAATCACGAACTCGCCCGATCATTGGGCTAAGACTTTAGTAAAAGCACTTGATAAGAAATAGAAATAATGGGGACCAGATTCCAAGTTTGTCGGAGCGGCCCTCCGTGGTCGCCCTTGTTATTGGGCTTATTTATCCGTTAGTAGAAGGGCGGTCACGGAGGACCGCCCCGACAAAGTTTGACGAACAACCACGAGTTGACGTTAGATAAGGTGCTTCAAAAAATGGCCCGCGGCGTCCGGTAAGTTTCGGTCTGCTTAAGAGACATGAACATACGATTCATCTTAATCGGGTTGATGTGCGTCCTGGTCCTGGCTGGTTGCAAAAGTTCCAGCCAGTCAAACACAAACAATTCCGCCAGTGGTTCAGACTCGTCCAACGCCGTGACCCCGAATCCGCAGGAAGCGCGCTCGTTCCTGGAAAAAGGGAAACTTCTTTATCACGACGATCAGGATTCTGAGGCTGTCGAAGCTTTTCAACAAGCCATCAAGTTGGATCCTACGTTGGCTGAAGCACATTTTCGTCTGGGTCTCTCCCTGGAAGCTCTCAATAAAGCCGATGAGGCGGAGAAGGAATATAGATTCGCTATTGAAAGTTATAAGAAGTATTTTGAGAACGAAGAAAACCAGAAGGATGGCGAAGCGCATTACGATCTAGGACAGACGTATGCAGGTTTACATCAGTACAGTGATGCGATTCGCGAGTATCGGCAGGCGGTGAAGATCCGCTCGGACGATCCGGACATTTTTTACGACATGGGCGTCGCGCACACTAAGCTGGCGCAATATTCAGAAGCCGCAAACGCCTTTTCGAAATCGCTGGAGTTAGATCCCGACAATTATCGCGCGCAGGATGCGTTAGACGAGGCGCGCGAAGGAATGAAACGAATTCAAGCGGGCCGCAAACACCAGGAAGATCTCCAGAAGAAAGAGAAGACCGACGAAGAAAAGAAGGCTGGTGAAGGCACTCCCACCGCTTCGCCACCAAGTTCAAAAGGTTAACAAAGAATACGTAATGGCTACTTACACACCACCACCATACTTCCCCCAAAGCTCGCTCGCACCACCCGATAAGAACCGGTATCGAAAGTTTAAGTTTATAATCGCCCTGGTTGCCGCGATTTTAGTTGCGGCGCTGGGCGGTTTGGGCGTCTTAGTTTGGTATCTTCTTAAATCAGTTTTTTAGTGGTCAAAGCGTCAGTACCACCTTGCGCTAGCAGGTGGGTTTGCATTAATTAAGGCGCTTTCATGGTCGACCCACCGCTAACGCAAGTGAGAGACTGACTCTTTGGCGTCTTTTACCCAACATCGCCCACCTGCGCTTGACACACCTTACCTCCATCCGTATAGTTTGCCGTTTCGGACACACGTCTGAAGGTGAACAAAGCAACGTCTAGTTGGTTCTGTCGGTGTGGAGGCGTTGCACGGTCTCGGTTATTTCAAGACCGGTTTGACATTTATTGTGGCGTAAATGGCGTGCGTCGCGTCCTTACTTGTTAAGGCGTTCCAACGCATCCCCGCGTGGAGGTTAATCCTTCTCGTCCATATAAAAGCGACGCCACAGAAAAGTTTTGGCTCGAGGGAAGCCAATATCCACACCCGCCCGATAGCGAATTCAGAACGTCCCTAACTAATAGTTTAAACAGGGCAGCCGCCTACGCTGACTGCCGGACTGGTTCCGGAAAGAGGTAGGGCAAGCGCCCTTTTGCGCGTCGAAAAGCGCTCGATTTTTAAGAGGAAAACAGTGCCGACTATCAATCAACTAGTTCGCAAGGGTCGCCAACAAGTCAAGTATAAGACGGCCAGTCCTGCACTCCAGAGTTCGCCCCAAAAACGTGGCGTTTGTACGCGTGTTTATACCCAAACACCAAAGAAACCGAACTCGGCCCTCCGCAAGGTGGCGCGCGTTCGTTTGACCAACGGAATTGAAGTTACGACTTACATTCCCGGTGTCGGCCACAACCTTCAGGAGCACTCGATTGTTCTTATTAGAGGCGGCCGTGTGAAGGACCTGCCAGGTGTTCGCTATCACGTGATTCGCGGGACCCTGGATTCAGTGGGCGTTGCCGATCGTAAGCAGGGCCGTTCGAAATACGGCGCCAAACGACCGAAGGCTGGCGGCGCCGCCCCAGGTAAAGGCAAGAAGTAGTTTGGGAGGCGCCAGGTACCGGGTGTCGGGGTACCAGGTAAGCCTTAGATGAAACTGACACTGATACCTGACACCCGGAACCTTTTGTTATGCCAAGAAGACGAGTAGCTGAACGACGCGACGTACTGCCCGATCCTGTTTACAACAGCCCGCTGGTGACGAAGTTTATTAGCGGCGTCATGTGGGACGGTAAGAAGTCTTTAGCCGAAAGTATTTTTTACGATGCCATGCGCCAGTTGGGTGATAAGACCGGCGAAGAGCCACTTAAGGTCTTCAAGCGCGCAATCGACAACGTCAAGCCCACGGTTGAAGTGAAGTCGCGACGCGTTGGCGGTTCCACTTATCAGGTGCCGATTGAAGTCCATCAGGAAAGACGTGGTGCACTGGCAATCCGTTGGATCGTTTCGTATGCGCGCGGGCGTGGCGAAAAGACGATGACCGATCGTTTAGCGGGAGAAATTCTCGATGCTGCGAACAATCGCGGTAACGCCGTAAAGAAGAAGGAAGACACGCACCGCATGGCTGACGCTAACAAGGCGTTCGCGCATTATAAATGGTAGCAACGCGCTTTGTGCTTAGTACTTAGTACTTTGTTCGTTTCTAAGCACAAGAGAGAGCTAAGTACAAAGAACAAAGTACAAAGCACAAATTGAAATGGCTAAGCACGATTTAAACAAGTTCAGAAATATCGGCATCATGGCCCACATTGATGCCGGCAAGACCACCACAACCGAGCGTATCCTTTACTACACCGGTATCACACACAAGATCGGTGAAGTGCACGAAGGTACTGCGACGATGGACTGGATGGAGCAGGAGCAGGAGCGCGGTATTACGATCACCAGCGCTGCAACAACCTGTTTCTGGGAGCGTAATGGTGTCGATCATCGAATCAACATCATCGATACGCCTGGTCACGTCGACTTCACCATGGAAGTGGAGCGTTCGCTCCGTGTTTTGGACGGCGCAGTGGCGGTATTTGACGGTGTGGCTGGTGTTGAGCCGCAGTCTGAAACAGTTTGGCGCCAGGCTGATAAGTATGGCGTTCCCCGCATTTGCTTTATCAATAAGTTAGATCGGGCTGGCGCTTCGTTTGATCGTTCTTTTGAGTCGATCATTACGCGTCTCGGCGCGAATCCTGTCGCCTTGCAGATTCCAATCGGACTCGAAGATCAGTTGAAAGGCGTCATCGACCTGGTCCAGATGAAGGGTCTGGTCTGGAACGACGAAAGTAAAGGATCCGAATATCAGGTTACGGACATTCCGGAAAACCTGCAGGCGGATGCTGAAGCTGCGCGCGAAAAATTGATTGAAGCAGTGGCGAGCATCGACGACGACTTGATGCACAAATATCTCGAAAGTGAAGAGATCACCGAGAAAGAGATCCGGGCGGCGTTACGTAAAGGCACTATTGAATTGAAGATCGTCCCGGTTGTTACCGGTTCTGCCTTCAAGAACAAGGGTGTTCAGACCCTGCTAGACGCAGTTGTTGACTATCTTCCGTCACCGTTGGATGTTCCGCCGGTTGAAGGCACTAATCCGAAGAACTCGGAGATTGAAGCACGGCCAGCGGAGGCGTCGGCCCCGTTTTCGGGTCTCGTGTTTAAGATCATGGCCGACAAGCATCTTGGGCAGTTGTCTTTTGTGCGGATCTACAGCGGCACGATTAAGGCAGGTTCATATGCTTACAATCCGGTCAAGGATACGCGTGAGCGTGTGGGCCGGTTGATGCGCATGCACGCTAACAAGCGTGAAGACATCGAGGATGCAAGCGCCGGTGAGATTATCGCGATCGGCGGTATGAAGCAGGTCACGACCGGTGACACGGTCTGTGACGAAAACAAGCCGATCATTCTTGAGAAGATGGAGTTTCCTGCTCCGGTTATCCGCGTCGCAGTTGAACCCAAAACAAGACAGGACCAGGACAAGCTTGGCGTTGCACTAAATCGTCTCGCGCAGGAAGATCCGTCGTTCAATGTCTCTACGGATCCGGAGACTGGTCAAACGATCATCGCAGGTATGGGAGAGTTGCACCTGGAGATTATCGTCGACCGAATGAAGCGAGAGTTTGGCGTTGAGGCAAGTGTTGGTAAGCCGCAGGTTGCTTATCGCGAGACTATAACGATACCGGCTGCTGGTAAGGAGATCTTCAAGAAGCAGACTGGTGGTCGTGGTCAGTTTGGTCACGTTGAGCTCGAGATCGAGCCAGCGCCTGGCGAAGGTTTTGTATTTGAAAACAAGATTACCGGCGGCGCGATCCCGAAAGAATATATTCGACCCGTTGAAAATGGTGTCAAGGACGCTATGGCGCGCGGGTTCCTCGCCGGCTATGAGTTAGTTGACATCAAGGTTCGTCTGGTTTTTGGTAGCTATCACGAAGTGGATTCGGACGAGCGGTCGTTCCATATTGCCGGTTCGCTGGCGTTTCAGGACGCGGTGCGAAAAGCCAAGCCGGTGCTGTTAGAACCGATTATGCGTATCGAAGTTGTAACGCCCGATGAGTATATGGGCGCCGTGAATGGCGACCTGATGCGCAGACGCGGTCAGATAGAAAAAACCGAGCCTCGACCCGGTGGCGCGCAGGTGATCACTGCATTTGTGCCGCTGTCTGAGATGTTTGGATATACAACCGACCTGAGATCGTCAACTCAGGGAAGAGCGACTTCAACGATGCACTTCGAGCGCTATGATCAAGCGCCGAAGAATGTTGCCGAAGAAGTCATTGCCAAGGTTCAGGGAGTAGCTAAGTAGTGTTGCGAATGCGCGATTGCGGAAATCCGGAATCGCGCTTTTTCGCGCTTGGCGCAATTTAGAAGGAGACGGAGATGTCGAAGGAAAAATTTGACCGTTCAAAACCGCACGTGAACATCGGAACGATCGGGCACGTGGACCACGGTAAGACGACGTTGACGGCGGCGATCACGAAGGTGTTGGCGAAGCACAATCCAAAAAACCATTTTGTGGCCTTCGATCAGATTGATAAAGCGCCGGAAGAAAAAGCACGAGGTATCACGATCGCGACG
>DATDMC010000093.1:0-16539 GCA_036518995.1 Pyrinomonadaceae bacterium
ATGACGCCGCAGGCGATAGTGGTGCTGGCGGAAATGCCGCTGACGCCGAATGGAAAGATCGACAAGAAGGCGTTGCGGGCCCTCGAAGTCACGTTCACGCGCGAGTCTGAAATTTTTCAGCCTCCTGCAAATCCTACCGAAGAAATCCTGAGCGCTATCTGGTCCCAGTTACTGCCGACCAATGGCCATAGTAATTTCGGCCGGTATGACAATTTCTTCGACCTCGGCGGACATTCATTGCTGGCGACGCGATTGCTTTCTCGCATTCGAACACTTTTTCACGTTGAGATACCCCTGCGTGTGATCTTTGAAAAACCTGTTCTACATTCACTCGCAAACGAGATCGACAAACGTCTCGGTACATCATCGGATTTACTACCACCTATTACTCGTCACGCGAGCAAAGACCCGTTACCGCTTTCATTTGCCCAACAACGATTATGGTTTCTTGAACAACTCGATCCGGACAATCGCGCTTATCACATACCCGCAGCCATTCGCTTAAGCGGAAACTTGTCTGTGCCCGCGTTGGCCCGCGGTCTCGATCGGGTGGTCCAACGTCATGAAGTGTTGCGCACGAGATTTTCTTTTCGAGCAGAGCTGCCAATTCAGATAGTCACTGACGACCACAACTTCCAGATGTGGATCGCTGACGTAAGCGAACTTCCGGAGGCGCAACGAGAAACGGAAATGCGGCGTCTGGTCCAGGTTGAAATTCAGCGCCCCTTTGATCTGGCCCAGGGAAGTTTGATTCGGACCGGCTTAATCAGGCTCACGGAAACTGATCACACGTTCGTGGTAACGATGCACCACATCATTAGCGACGGCTGGTCGCTCGGTGTTCTCGTGCGTGAAATAGCTTCCCAGTACGAGTCTGAAATCACCAATCGTCCCGCCGCCCTCGAAAGCTTGCCGGTTCAATATAGTGACTATGCTCTCTGGCAACGCGAATGGCTGAGAGGCGAAGCCCTCGATTCGCAACTGGCATATTGGCGGGAGCAACTGGAAGGCGCACCAACGGTTCTCGAGCTGCCCACGGACAAAATGCGTCCTGCGGTCCAGACCTTCGCCGGCGCCTATGAATCTGTGTTGTTGCCACCAGCGTTGGCCGACTCGCTGAACCGGTTCAGCGATGAAGAGGGCGTGACTCTATTCATGACTCTCCTGGCCGCGTTTCAAACTTTGTTATGGCGCTATACCGGACAGAAACAATTCCTTATCGGTACTCCCGTGGCCAACCGAAAACACGAGGAGATCGAGAACCTGATCGGTTTCTTTGTCAACACGCTCGTACTACGTGCAAACATCTCCGCTTCCGAAACTTGTCGTGAACTACTTGCTCGGGTCCGTGAGATTTGTTTGGGAGCGTATGCGCATCAGGATTTACCACTCGAGATGTTGGTGGAAGAGTTACAACCGGAGCGCGACCTGAGCCGTAGTCCGCTGATTCAGGTGCTGCTTGTGCTGCAGAATGCGCCACTTCCGAACCTGGACTTGCCGGAACTTTCGCTGACTCCGCTCGACGTCGACAAAGGGACAGCAATCTTTGACCTGACGCTCTCCATTGCCGAAGAGCAGGGCTCGCTGAAAATGTCAGCCGAATACAACACCGATCTTTTCGAGCCGGCGACGATGCGGCGATTGCTCGGCCACTATCAAACGTTGCTGGCAGCGTTTGTCTCACAACCAGCGCAACACGTGGCCCAACTACCGTTGCTAACGGAAAGCGAACGCCAGCAGATCTTAATCGAATGGAATGATACGCGCGGGACGAGCTCCGAAATCATGTGCATTCAGGACTTGTTCGAAGCACAGACCACGGCGACTCCTGAGGCAACTGCGTTGATCTCGACTACGCCGGGTATCCAGTTCACTTACCGGCAGTTGAATCAGCGCGCTAACCAATTGGCCCATTACCTCAGGGCGCTGGGAGTTGGACCAGATAGCGCTGTCGGCATCTGCCTGGAACGGTCGAGTGAAATGATGGTTGCCGTGCTCGGAGTCCTCAAAGCCGGGGGCGCTTATGTTCCGCTCGATCCGGGATATCCAGCCGATCGTTTTGCCTTCATGCTCGAAGACTCCCGGGCGACGGTGCTGCTGACTCAGCAGCGACTGCTTGATCGCTTACCCGAGCATCGCATGCAGACTGTGTGTGTCGATGGTGACTGGGAGAAGATCGAACTCGAAAGTATCGACGATCCAGATTCGCTGACCACTGCCGACAACCTGGCCTACATCATTTATACGTCCGGCTCGACGGGTAGGCCGAAAGGTGTGGCCATGCCCCATCGCCCGCTCGTCAATCTGATCAGCTACCAAATTCAACTTGCTGACCGGTTGCGAACGGCGCGTACCCTGCAGTTTGCATCGTTGAGTTTTGACGTGTCGTTTCAGGAGATGTTTTCGACCTGGGCGGCGGGTGGAACGCTTGTTCTGATTGATGAAGAAGTGAGGTTTGACGCTCGCGAGTTGCACCGGGTCCTTGCCGAGCAGCGGATCGAGCGACTGTACCTGCCATTTGTAGCGCTGCAACAACTCGCCGAAGTCGTGTGTGAGTCGGAATTGGATGGTCCACTCAGCTTGCGCGAAGTGCTTACCGCGGGTGAGCAGTTAAAAATCACGAAGCAGATTCGGGAGTTAATGCGCCGGGTCGATGGTTGCCGGCTGGAGAACCAGTATGGTCCATCGGAATGCCATGTCGTTAGTACGTTTCTTCTCGATGGACCAACCGGCAAGTGGCCCGAATTGCCACCCATCGGCCGGCCAATCACGAATACCCAACAATATGTTTTAGACGAGTGGCTCCAGTTGGCGCCTGTGGGAGTGACAGGCGAGCTTTATCTGGGTGGAGAAAGTTTGGCGCGTGGTTACTTGAATCGGCCTGAGCTTTCCGCGGAGAAATTTATTCCCGATCCATACAGCGTGATCCCGGGACGAAGGTTGTATCGAACAGGCGATCTGGCGAGATATCGCGCCGATGGTCAGGTCGATTTTCTCGGGCGTCGCGATAGCCAGGTAAAGATCAGGGGTTTCCGAGTCGAGCTGGGAGAGATTGAAACGGTGCTCGAAGGACATCCGGATATTAGTGAAGCGATCGTTACTGTGCATAGCGACGATAACGAGCAGAAGCGTCTCGTCGCCTACTGGGTCGGGAGCGGAGCGACGGCTGTTCAGTTGCGGAGTTATCTACAGGAGCGCTTACCCGCTTACATGGTGCCGCCGGCACTCGTGCAACTGGACAAATTTCCGCTGACGCCGAGCGGCAAAGTCGATCGACGCGCGCTACCGGATCCGATTTTCGAGCCTGCACAACCGGGTTGTAATCGAAGGCCGGGCAATGCGATCGAGGAGATGCTGGTCGATTCGTATTGCGATGTTCTGCGGTTGGACCAGGTAGGTGTAAGAGATGATTTCTTCGATCTCGGCGGACATTCACTGCTGGCGACGCAGGTAGTCTCGCGAATTCGCAAACAGTTTAAGATCGAATTGCCAGTGAGGGCGCTGTTTGAGTATCCGACGATCGTCGAACTCGCCGAGCAGGTTGAGCGGGCGATCGGCGCGGGAAGACATCGATCGGATGAGCCCATTGAGCCGCGTCAGAATAAAGATCATCCGCCGCTTTCGTTCGCCCAGCACCGGCTCTGGTTTCTGGGTCACGTTCAGCCAAACAGCAATCTGTATCACATTCCTGCCGTGGCGAGGATGCACGGTCGCCTAAACGTCACCGCACTGGAACAGAGTTTCAACGACGTCATCAGGAGACACGATGCTTTGCGCACCGGCTTTGAATTGATTGCGGGACAGCCAGTGCAGGTAATCGCGGCCGAATTGGATCCGCTGCGTTTGCCGGTAGTCGATCTCAGCAGTTTGCCTGATGGTCCACGAGAGGCAGAGGTTCGTCGTCTTGTGCAAGCCGACGCGACTATGACGTTTGATCTTGAAGTCGCTCCGTTGCTGAGGTTGACGTTGTTGCGAGAAGGAGAACTGGAGAACCGCTTAGTGATCACGATGCATCACGTGATCAGTGATGGATGGTCGGTGGGGATTTTGGTTCGCGAGTTGAGCGAGTTGTATAGCGGTTATGTAAAAGGTGAGCGCGTGGAGTTGCCTGAGTTGCGAGTGCAGTATGCGGATTATTCGGAGTGGCAACGCAACTGGTTGCAAGGCGAAGTGTTGGAAGAGCAATTGGGCTACTGGCGGAAGCATTTGAGTGGCGCGTTGCCGGAACTGCAACTCCCGCTGGACCACGCGCGAGTAGGAGAAGGAAAGAAACGCGGCGGACGGAGACGAATCGAACTGAACGCCGAGCTGAGTAGTGCGTTGGAGGAATTAGGACGACGGCGCGGAGCGACGCTATTCATGGTGTTGCAGGCAGGACTGACGGCGTTGCTGCACCGGTACAGCGGGCAGGAAGAGATCGTGACGGGGACAGTGATCGCGAACCGGAACCGGATGGAGACAGAGGGAGTGATCGGGTTCTTTGTGAACGCGCTGGCGCTGCGAGTGAATTGCGAGGGCGAGCCGCGGTATGTGGAGTTGTTGGAGCGGGTGAAGGAAGTGTTGTTGGGAGCGTATGCGCATCAGGACATCCCGTACGAGAAGGTAGTGCAGGAGTTGGGAGTCGTAGGAGAGTTGAACCGGAACCCGCTGTTTGAAGTGTTGTTTGTGTTGCAGAACGGAGCAGATGAAGAAGTGGATATGGCGGGGCTGGCAGTGGCGGTGGAAGAGGTTGAGACGGAGACGGCGAAGTTTGATTTGAATGTGACGCTGCAGAAGGAAGGAAAGAAGCTCGGCGGATATTTCGAATACAACGCGGAGTTGTTTGAGGAAGCGACGATTGCGCGGATGGTTGGGCACTACGAAGTGCTGTTGCAGAGCATAGTGAGGAACGAGGAAGAGCGCATCGGTGAATTAGAACTACTGACGACTGCGGAGTTGGACCAATTATTGTCTGCAACTGGTCCCAGCTTTCTCCGTTTATGCAATTTTTCGGCGCCTGCGATCAACAGTGAGCTAACGGGGACGGAGACGAGGGCTTACGTTTTGGATTCGCACTTGCAGCTCTTGCCAATCGGAATCACTGGCGAACTGTACGTTGGCGAAACCGGTATTCCTCGCGGTTATGTCGCCGACCCGTCAAAGACGGCCGAAGAGTTTGTTGCCGATCCGTTCGATGGTCCAGGAGCTCGTTTGTTCAAGACCGGTCTGTCAGCCCGTTACCACTCAGGTGGGATCGTCGTAACAGGTCGTCTCGCGCGGTTGGTAAATCTGCGCGGAGTGAAGATTGACCTCGACGAAGTGGAAAAGACTTTGGTCCAACACCCGGAGATACTCCGGGCCGGAGCCGTTTTGCGCAGCGATGAATTCGGGGAAGAACGGCTCGTCGCATATTTCGAAGCACAACCCGGGCAGACAGTGTCGCCCGAAGATCTACTTGCTTCGCTGGCGGGTGAACTGCCGTCGTATATGCTTCCCTACGCTGTGGTCGAGCTTTCTGAGCTGCCGCTTACGCCTGATGGAAACGTGGACCATCAGCGCTTGCCCACTACGTTCGTTGCGCCCGGCCGTCCCGATGTTTTATTCGTTGGACCACGAACGCCGACAGAAGAGGCTGTGTCGGAAATCTGGAAAGAGGTCCTGCAGCGGTCCGACTTCGGTATTTATGAAAAGTTTTTTGACCTCGGCGGTGACTCACTGAATATCATCAGGGCGTTTCTTCTGCTCGATGAAATTTATCCAAACAAACTCACAGTCGTAGATCTCTTCAAGTACAACACGATTGCAGCTATTGCGGACTATCTCGAGGAACATGCTGCTCAAGCCGAGTTGGTGACGCAGGGGTTTGAGTTGTAGACCACGCATTCT
Organism: Pyrinomonadaceae bacterium; assembly: GCA_036518995.1. Taxonomy (GTDB): domain Bacteria; phylum Acidobacteriota; class Blastocatellia; order Pyrinomonadales; family Pyrinomonadaceae; genus PSRF01. Next base: position 5,866 of record DATDMC010000093.1, read on the forward strand.
TGTCTCTGCGTCTCCGCGTCTCCGCGTCTCTGCGTTAAAAACTGTGATCCGGTTACGCGCACGATGATTTAACGCAGAGACGCAAAGTACGCAGAGACGCGGAGAAGAACCCCAAAATAATTAAACAACCTCGACTAAAACAAGACCGAATTGGTGTTATCTATGGAAAAGAAAACTGACAAACTTATGGACGTTGTAGGAGTAGGAATCGGACCCTTTAATTTGAGTGTCGCGGCCTTACTCGATCCCTTTCAGTATCTGGATGTGCGTTTCTTCGAACGCGAGAAGGAGTTTCAATGGCATCCCGGGCTTTTATTCCCTGAGGCAAATATTCAGGTTTCGTTCCTGAAGGACCTGGTGACTCCGGCAAGTCCGACCAGTCCCTATTCTTTCCTGAACTTCCTGTTTCTGACCAAGCGTCTCTACCGTTTCATCAACGCAAACTTTTCGCGCGTAACGCGCATGGAGTTCAATCAATACCTCCGCTGGGTTTGCAGTCAGTTACCATCGCTTGAGTTTGATCGAAAAGTGGAGTCGGTTTCCTTTGATGGCCGATCGCTGGTGGTCGATCTCGGTGATGAACAAGTCCGGACCAGGAATGTGATTCTGGGCTCGGGACTGGTCCCGAGAATTCCCGATTGTGTGCGGCCTTATATCGGCAATTCGGTGGTTCCCGCCAGCCGCTATTTAAAAATGAATCTCCAGACGGAAGGCCGGCGCGTCGCAGTGATTGGCGGGGGCCAAACCGGAGCAGAAATAATCTATCACTTGCTTGGTCATAATCCGCCGCGCGAACTAATTTGGATCTCTCGTCGTTCGAACTTTCTGCCGCTTGACGAGTCACCTTTCACGAACGAGCTGTTTACTCCCAACTACAGCAACTATTTTTACAACCTGGCGCCGGAAGAGCGGGCGACATTACTTGACGAGCAAAAGTTGACGAGCGATGGGATTGCCGGGAACCTGCTGGAGATGATTTACCGCCGGCTCTACGAGTTGGAATTCCTGAATGGTCATGGACGTGCTTACAGTCTGCATATCAACCATGAACTCACCAACATGGAGCCGTGTGGAAGCGGCTGGTCACTGCATCTTCGTAACCGCGTCAGCGATCATCGGGAAACCGTTAATGCCGATCTCGTCATTCTCTGCACGGGTTCGGAATACAGAATGTCTCCCTATCTCGAGCCTTTGAGTGATCGTCTCATCTGGGAGCACGGTGGGTATCGGACCAACGATGATTTTTCTATCGAATGGGATGGACCAAAGTCGCTCAAGATCTACGCGCAAAATGCCGCCCGCCATTGTCGTGGTGTCGCTGATCCGAATTTAAGTTTGATGGCCTGGCGCAGCGCCACTATCGTCAATAGTCTGGTAGGTGAAAGTACCTACCAAATCGATGACAACAATTCGGTCTTTGAGTGGCAACCGATGGCGATGGCTACTGAATCAGGAAGGGGTTAATAATGATTAACGAAGCAAGCATAGCAATCTCACCAAAACTTCCGCTGCGAGAAGTGGATGACAACGTTCCGGGTTTGCGCGTGTTCGAAATTGTCCTGAATTCTTCCGGGACGTCGGTGGCGCCTTTTAAGTCGGCCCGGTTTACTGTGGATCCTGGTTGTATTACCCCGGTGGATAGTCACTCGATGCGTGAAATCTGGGTTGTCGCTGCCGGATCCGGCGAGTTGCTCTACGACGATCAGAGAGTTCCGATGCACACCTGGGACGTTGTCTATCTCGAACCGCCAAAAGAACACCAGGTCCTGAATAATGGGACGGACCAACTGGTCGTCATCTCTGTTTGGTGGGACGCGCCACAGTAAAATGCCTGTAGATCTTCTAACGCCGAAGCTCGGCATTAATGAGTTCGGGGCGACACAGTGCACTCCTACGAAGCGCGCGTGTGATCGTTTAAAACAGGCCTATAAATATCTCACTCTTACGCAGTGAAGAAGATCGGTGCTCGTCAACGCATTGAAGTCACTTTGCAAAAGACTCGATAAGAACTGAGACTCGTTGTGATCCAGAATCAAGAGATAAATTGTTCACCATCTGTGGCGAATGGGCTTTGGCTACTCCTCGCTGAAATAGTAGCGTTCAAGGAAGAGATCACTGCCAAATCAGCCGACTATTTTCTTCGGCAGCCGCTCAAGATAGATGGAAACATACGTGTGCCTTTCATGGGCCAGGAGGAATTGCTGCGCGAGTATATGGCGCCGCTTTCAAAAGCGATCGGGATCGAAATCGAACCAGTATCTGATACGGCCAAGTTTAGTCTGATCGATTCGCTTTTGAATGACCGCTTGTCTGTGGTGCTAGCGCAATTTGACTCGACTGCTGTTTCAGACGTTTCCGATTTCGATCTTGCTGATAAAGAGCAAATCGTCCATTCGTTCCTGAACGAATACACTGAACAGCAGCGGGCACAGTCTGCCGAAGTCACTCGCGTTATGAACGGCCTGGAACGTCGGAGCACTAAGAATGAGAGTGGCGAAACTTTATATTACTACGCCGGTGGATCGGGTGAGCGCACGATTGTTATCATCAATGCCTTCGGTCAGGGATTGGCGTATTGGACCAGGTTGATAGCCGATCTGGTTGTTAATCACAAGGTGATTATCTGGCTCCCGCGTGGCTCTGGATATGAAACTGTCGGAATAACAACTTCATATTCGGTCACCGAGCATCGGGAAGATTTGAAGGCCTTGTTGACTCAGGAAAGGATCGAAAGAGCCGAATTCCTCGGGTGGTGCACCGGACCAAAATTGATCATTGACTACTACGCCGCCTATCCGGATCAAGTCGCTTCGATGGTCTTTCTTAACGCCACTTTCAAAGACTGGCCGGGAAACATTGATGCGCAAACGGACTTCGAAAAGAATTTGGCGCCGTTGCTGAAGATGGTCCATGATCGGCCGCAACTGGCAACGCCGCTGATCGAATCGCTGAAGAATGTTCTGCTGGCCAGAGGCGCGGATATTCACGATCCGCAATCGAGTAAAGAGTTGATGAAGCTGTTGGCAGTTCCGTGCGCTGACCTGAGCGAGGCGGTAGTCGAGCCACTGCTGAGCCAGACGGGTGTCGTTAGTTACGCGAAACAATTGATGGATTTTTGGAATTACAACGTGTCGGAATTGTTTGGCGCAATTAGTGTCCCGGTGCTGTTTATCACCGGCGATTGTGATCGGATTGCCGCGCCGCGAATGGCGCAGTTGGCCGCGAAAGCAATTCCCACGGCAAAGTATGTTGAGGTGAGCGGTGGTTCTCATTATCTGCTCTATGAAAGACACGAGCTGGTGAGTCGTTTGGTTGAGCTATTTTGGGCACCGAAGGTGTTTAGTTACAGAGCCCAGGGTTAAGCGAAAGGGTGTGACGGTAGGCTATTCAATTGCGAAGGAGTTGCGTCGGTGTCGTTGTGCCTCGATTTTTTGATTACCATTCGATGTCGTTTTAACTCTCGCAACACGGGCGCAACTCCTTCGGAGTTGAATTGCCTGCGTCACGGTTGCCCCAGGGTTGCCAAAGCGCAACCCTGGGCTTTGAGATGAAACGCCTTTGGCGTTTCGCCGATCCATTAAGTATTGAGATGAAATGCTTGCCGTTTGCCGATCAATTAAGCGTTGAGATGAAATGCTTTGCCGTTTGCCGATCAATTAAGCATTGAGATGAAATGCTTTCGAGATCCATTAGGCAATTAAGATTTTATGGTACTAAAAGGAAATAGTGTTGAGAGTAAGTGGCTGCGAAGCCCGAGGCCGAATCCGCAGGCCCAGCTACGCCTTTTTTGTTTTCCATACGCCGGTGGCAGCGATCTCACGTTTCGCACGTGGCCGCGCGAGTTGCCGCCCGACGTCGAAGTCTGCGGTGTTCAACTGCCCGGGCACGGCAACCGGCTGCGTGAAAATTCGATCGATCGAATCGAACCGCTCGTCGCCGCGCTGGCGCCGCAACTTCTTCCTTATCTCGATCGTCCGTTTGCTTTCTTCGGTCACAGCATGGGCGCCTTGATCTCTTTTGAGGTTGCCCGCTGGTTGCGCCGGAACCACGCACCGAAACCGGAATGTCTGTTCGTCTCAGGCCGGCCCGCTCCGCAAATACCCGATCCGGAGCGACGCACCTACGATCTGCCTGAGCCGGAGTTTATCGAAGAACTTCGCCGGCTAAACGGCACGCCTCGCGAAGTGCTCGAACACCCGGAGTTGTTGCAGTTGATGCTGCCGATAATTCGGGCGGACTTTGGGTTGTGCCAGAACTATCGCTACCAGCCGGAAACGCCCCTTGATTTTCCGATCATCGCCTACGGCGGAACGGGAGATGTAGAGGTAAGTTATGAACAGCTTCGCGGCTGGCACGATCAAACTTCTGCCTCATTCTCTCAGCGGATGTTTGAAGGCGATCACTTTTTCCTGATTTCTGCAAAATTGGATCTGCTCAAGGTTTTGTCGAGCGAGTTGGAAGGCCTTATCATGAAAAACATCACCCGACTTGCAGCAAATCAAATGCTCTAGAGGCTTTTGCAAACTCAACTCTAGTGGCGATGGAATCAGTACCATGACGCGGTAGCGTCGGGTCAACTTGATATTCTGGTCCTGGTAGTCACAGAGTCAGTACCACCTCGCGGTAGCGGGTGGGTGTTCCTCGAATATTTTTGCATACTCACCACCCGCTACCGTGAGGTGGTACTGACTCAACTCTAATTGAACGGCCTCCCCCAGCCCTGAATTCCCACTCTTAAATGACAACGCCGGTTTCATTCCGGCGATTGAGGAGAGGTTGATGACATCACTTGAAACCACTGGCGCCAGCTTCCGCGAAACGTTGTGGCAGGATCTGCGCTACGGCGCACGGCTCTTGTGGAAGAGCAAAGGGTTTACTTTTGCCGCAGTTCTTTCACTTGCTCTGGGGATTGGAGCCAACACCGCGATCTTCAGTGTTGTGAATTCTGTCTTCCTGCGTCCGTTGTCGTTTCCGCAGTCCGAGCAGTTGGTCTATGTCTGGGCCACAGCGCCCGAGCGTGGCGTGCGCCAGACTGGAGACTCGCTTCCGAAGTTTCGGCAGTTTCAGGAACAGCAACAAGTCTTCACCGACCTGGCTGCCCAGCTCAGCACTTCATTTACGCTGACCGGGCAAGGTGATCCGGCACTACTGCAAGGCACGCGGGTTACGAGCGGGTTCTTTCGCACGCTCGGGGTCAAGCCACAACTCGGCCGCGAATTTGTCTCGGAGGACGATCAGGGCGCCGGAGCACCCGTAATCATGCTTAGCTATGTTTGCTGGCAACGGCGCTTCGGTGGGCAGCCCATGCTCGGCAAGACACTCGAGCTCGATGGAAAGCCTTACACGGTCATCGGCATCATGCCGGCCGAACTTTCGTTTCCCTATGAAGAAAATGAAGTGTGGATGCCGCGCGTGGACCAGGTTCCCGATCTGCCGCCGGAGCAAATCGAGCGTGGCTCGGGTTATCTGCAAATTATCGGACGGATGAAACCCGGCGTCTCGATGGCCCAGGCCCAGGGTTCACTGGCCACGATCGCCGAGCGCTACAAACAAGCATATCCAGGCAATGTCGACGCGACCTTTGGCGTGATAGTGAAGTCGTTTCAGGAAAATTGGCTCGGCGCCACTCGCTCGACTTTCCAAATTCTCTTTGGCGCAGTTGCGTTCGTGCTCCTGATCGCTTGCGGCAACGTCGCTATTTTGATGCTCGCGCGATTCAGCCGGCGCAACCGCGAGATCGCCGTGCGGGCAGTGTTGGGAGCCGGCCGCTTCCGCATCATTCAGCAGTTCCTGACTGAGAGCGTTCTCCTGGGTGTACTTGGAGGCATTCTTGGTGGTGTGCTCGGCGTGCTGGGCGTGCGCCTGATGGTCCTGTTCGGACAGGACTTCATTCCGCGTGCCCAGGAGATCAAGTTGGACTACAAAGTGCTCCTGTTCACGTTGGGCATTTCGCTGGTCACCGGAGTTTTGATTGGTCTCGTTCCGGCGCTCCAAACTTCGCGCACGGATCTCAACTCGATTCTAAAGGAGGCCAGTCGAACCTCTACCGGAAGCGCCGAACGAATGCGTTTGCGGAAATTGTTAGTGGTTAGTGAAATCGCGCTCTCGATGATTCTTTTGATCGGCGCCAGTTTGCTGGTGGTCAGTTTTATGCGGCTCCAGTCTGTCGCGCTCGGATTCGAACCCAAGAATCTCTTTGTCGTTTATCTCGATTTGCCTGAGACGAAGTACGGCGATCCGGAGAAGAAGTCCACGTTTGCTAATCAACTGGTTGAACGTCTTAATGCTACGGCCGGTATCAAGTCCTCTGCCGCTGCTGATAGCCTGCCTGTTTCCGGTACCAACAGTACCGTTTATGCAGTTATCGGTAGACCAATTCCGGAAGTCCCCAGGCGTCCGCTAACCGATCTCACTTCAGTAAGTCCGACGTACTTTGACGCGATGAATATCCCGGTCATACGTGGCCGGAGCTTCAACGATAATGATCGACTGGAGTCGACCAAAGTAATCATCATCAGCAAGTCGATGGCTGACCGCGTATTTAACGGCGAGGACGCTGTGGGCCAACGCATGATCGTTGGTTCGCGCAACAACGATCCGCGCGACGTAATTGGCGTGGTTGGAGATGTTCGTCCGTCGCTTGCCGAGGACCCGCGCGATCAGGTCTATCTTCCGTTGCGACAGCGACCAGTCGCCTCGATAGCAGCGGTGGTGCGGACCGCGGGCGATGCGCAAGGCGCCTTACCGGCTATTCGCGAAGCACTGAAAGAGATCGATCCCAATCAACCAATTACCGCGACGAGAACAATGCAGGAGCTAATAGATCGATCGGTTAGCAGCCGGCGGGTAAGCATGGTCTTGATGAGTTTGTTCGCCGTCCTGGCGATGTTCATGGCCGCGATCGGCTTGTCGGCTACGATCTCTTATACGGTTTCTGAGCGGACCAGCGAGATCGGAATTCGAATGGCCCTCGGTGCGCACAGGTTGGATATCCTGAGACTGATCATGCGGCAGGGATTGCTGCTCAGCATCATCGGGATCGTGATCGGTTTAGTTGGTGCGTACGCGTTGACAAAACTGCTGACGAGTATGCTCTTCGGGGTTTCCGCCACCGAGCCGATGGCCTTTGTGGTGGTGGCCGCGGTGCTCGCGTTCATCGCGATGTTGGCTTGCTACCTGCCGGCGCGCCGGGCGACGAAGATCCAGCCGATGATCGCGTTGCGTAACGAATGAATTAACGCAGACGTTACTTTCCAGCCGTTAAAACGGTAATCACATACTTGACGAATCAACACCCATTCTTCCACGACTGTTTGCCCCGAAGGGGGAACGACCCAAAGCCCAGGGTTGCAGCAACCCTGGGTGAGCCAAGCCTGAATTATCAACCGCAACGCGGTTGCGTCAATGAGGTCTCAGCCAAACCGCAACCGCGTTGCGGTTGGTAACGCCCGTTCGGGGCACCCTAGTTGTAAGTGATGAATTCGAGATGCGGAACAAAGGGAACGACCAGCAATGCAACTGAAGTCGAGACGAGGACCGAGAAGATCAGGGAATCGAACGTCACGGCGAGGAATACAAAATAGACCACGGGCGAAACCAGCAACACCATTGGCGCCGCGCAAATTCCGAGAACGGCAAGCCTCAGTGGTGACAGACGGAACGGCGCCCGTGGCCAAAAGCCGATGGCCAATCCAATCGTGTTGAATAGTAACGGCCAGATCGAAAGGTAGCTGCTGCCTTTCATAAACAGGGCGGTTAGTAAGGTCAGTATCAACCAACCGCACATTCCGCCCGTTGTCTTTTCGATTGGCGTCGCCGGTTTACTAAATCTTAGATAGACGATCGAAGTAACCACCACTATTGCCAGCGCGGCGATTATTACCAGTACGCGATCATGATTTCCGAAGATGGACGGCAAAGCGTTCTTGATCAAGCGGAAGATTGTTACCAGCAGACACGAAATCGCAATGCTCAACAACAAGGCCCGCCCGCCGGCTGTCATACCGCGGATCGTCAACTGTTTGTTGCGAAGGCCGAGCCCCACATAAACGAGAAATAGCAGAATGGCTAGTATTGCCAGCGGTATTACGAAACTGCGCTGGTAGACAATCATCTTGGAGCCGACGAGATTAAAGTAAACAACATCACTGTCTTTCACATTTTCGAGTTCCAGGTTGCCGAAATGTTGGGCCAGTGAAAGAGCGTAGGAACCCTGATGTTGCAGGCTATGTTCGTCGAGATGTTCGAGATTGTCCTGGGCCGTATGGTAGAACTCGGAACCATCGACAAAGGCGAAGTTCAATCCCGCAAATCCGGCATTCTTAAACACAGTCAGGTCGGTATCGTTGGGAAGCAGTTTGTAAACATCGTAAGCGAATGAGTTCGCCACCGGACGTGAAGCCCCTTTAGCAAACTCCCTGATGAGCCAGCCGTTTTGACCGCTCGTTTCAAACATTATCGACGGCCCTTTTACCCCACGGGCTTCGAAATTCAGGACCAGGGCTACGTCTTTGGCCAGCGGATGTTGATAGACAAATGCGTTAGCTCCGATTTCCCCGATCTCCTCGCCGTCAGAGAAAAGAAAGATGACATCGTTACGCAGCGCGGCCCCGGCTTTGAGAGCCCGAATAGTTTCGAGCAGCGCCGCCACGGCCGAACCGTCGTCGCTGGCGCCGGGACCCTGGGCCACCGAGTCGTAGTGGCCCACGAGCAGCAAGGCTTTTCCGGCGCGTGTACCTTTTAACTGAGCAACGATATTGGTGGCGTTGCTGGTTTCCTGAACCTCGCTTGTGACGCCAAGCGTCGCCAGTTGTTTCAGAATGTAGTCTTTCACCTGGACCTGGGCCATCGATCCGGTTGGATGGGGAGCCCGCGAAATCGCGACCAGATGCTGCATTGCCCGGGCGCTCGAAAATTCAGCGGGCGAGGCATTGGCGGGCACGGGTACTGGAGGAGCAAGCGCGTCGAGGGAAACGATGACAAGTATGACAACAAAGAGAACGATTATTAAACCAATAGCGATTCGAGCCCCGAGCGCAGGAGCGCGAGGAGCAGATTCAAGTGCGGTGGAATTTTTAGCCGTGTTCATTAATTAAGTTTACTGTCGACGAGAACTCATGATTATAGACTGCCATTGCCATCTTGCCAGTAGTAAGGTCCTGCCCGCCCCATTCTTTAATGCCTGGGCGCAGACTATTCAAGCAAACCTTCCTCATAATCTCGATCCGGCGCAGGCGAACCGGGTGACCCAATTGCTGCGCGATCTGAACGAGGATCCGGAGTCGGTGAAGTTGATGGCCGAGATGGACGCTGCGGGAATCGATCTCGCCGTCCTGCTCGTGATCGATTTCGGAATTGTCTATAAAGATCTCGAGTTGACGATCGAAGAACTTCATCTGGAACACCGGAAACTTCTCGAACGGTCCACACGCTTCACGGCGTTTTCAAATGTAGATCCTCGCCGTGGTAAAGAGGGCGTTGACTTGTTTGAAAAGGCGGTTACTGAATGGGGATTTAGTGGTCTAAAGGTCTACGCGCCCTGCGGCTACTCGCCGAGCGACAAACGGATGTTTCCTTTCTACGAGATCTGCAGCCAGAAAAAGTTGCCCGTCTTGACTCATGTTGGACCATCATCGGCGTCACTATCGTTCAAACATACCAGTCCGCTCAGTGTTGATGATGCGGCGCTGAAGTTTCCGAACGTTAATTTCATCCTCGGACATGCGGGTGTCACGCTGCATCACCAGGCTGCCCGCATGGCCCAATACCGGCCTAACATTTATCTCGATCTCTCCGGCTTTCAGGCCGAGGCTGCGAGAGGCCAATTCAAAAATATTCTCAAGTGGCACATCTCGCGAGGTTTGAGCCGGCGAATACTATTCGGGACTGACTGGCCCATTCACAGGTTCTGGGGGTCGCAGCAACGATGGGTGAATGAGATCAGAGATTGTGAGAAGGCAGGCATCTTGTCGGCGGAAGACACCGATAACATTCTCTCTGCCAACATGAAGTCATTACTGGGTAAGTAGGGGCGTCCCTCTGTGGGCGCCCTTCCCGGCGTAAAACAAAGGTGGTCACGGAGGGCCACCCCTACAAGTGTTCGATTCAATGAACTAACGACGAGGGGAAATGACACAAACAACATTGAACGAAAATCAGTTGGCGGCAAAGCAGTTACTTGCGGAGCTTTGCCGGAACAACCTTAATCACGACGAACTGACCGGCGAGATGAAACTCTTCGAGGATCTGGGCGTCGACTCACTTCAGTTTATTCGCCTGATTCTGGAAGTGGAAACCAGAGTAGGACGAAAGATTTTTGACGTGGAAACGATCGCGAGTTTGAAGACTGTGAACGATCTATATGGATTATTGGAAACTGTCTGACACTGATCTCATTCTCCGCAAGCTTTAGCTTGGGTCGCGGCGATTCAAACCTAAAGAACCGTTTAGCGGTAATCACATATCTTGACGAATCAACACCAATTCTTTGTTGACGGTTTGCCCCGAAGGGGCAGTGACCCAAAGCCCAGGGTTGCCGTTTCGGCTACCCTGGGGACGGCGCCAAGGAGGTTTGTCAACCGCAACGCGGTTGCGTCAATGAAATCTCCGCTAAACCGCAACCGCGTTGCGGTTGGTAGCGTGTATTCGTCTTACCCAGGGTAGCCGAAACGGCAA
>DATDMC010000094.1:0-121059 GCA_036518995.1 Pyrinomonadaceae bacterium
TGATGATTTGCAGTTGTATGTATTGGATAGCCAGATGGAGCCGGTGCCCGTGGGTGTGGCCGGGGAGCTGTATGTGGGCGGTGCGGGATTGGCGCGGGGTTATTTGAAACGGCCGGAGTTAACGGCGGAGAGGTTTGTGCCCCATCCGTTCAGCACGCGTGCCGGAGAACGGTTGTATCGCACGGGAGACGTGGGTCGTTGGTTGAATGAGGGCGGCATCGAGTATCTGGGCCGGCTGGACGAGCAGGTGAAGCTGAGAGGCTTTCGTATCGAGTTAGGCGAGATCGAAGCAGCGCTGCTCAGACACGAGCAGGTTAAAGAAGCCACCGTCGTCGTAAAGAAAAATGAATCGGGTGATAAGCAACTGGTGGCATTTCTTACGGGTGAGCCCGGACTCCTCATTACCGAGTTGCGCGGCTCCCTGAAGCAACAATTGCCCGAATACATGATACCTGGCGCGCTTGTCGTGTTGGAGAATTTGCCGCTGACGCCGAATGGAAAAATTGATCGTCGCGTGCTGCTGGAGATGGAGAGCGGTCGAGCGAAAGCGGAGCAGGAAATGGTCCAACCGCGAACGCCGATTGAAGAAGTGCTGCTGGGCATCTGGAGTTCAGTTCTTAGACTGGAAAAGATTGGCGTCGAAGAAGACTTCTTCGACCTCGGAGGTCATTCGCTGCTGGCGACGCAGGTAATGAGTCGAGTGCGCGAAGCGTTTGGTGTGGAAGTCGCACTGCGAGCTTTGTTTGAATCGCCAACGATCGCCGGCCTGGCCCAACAGATCGAGCAGGCGCTCGAGGGCAGGAGTGGCCTTCAATTACCACCGATCCGGCCCGTCTCGAGAGACGTGGATGTGCCGCTCTCATTTGGACAGCAGCGGCTCTGGTTTATCGATCAACTAAAGCCCGGCGCCGTTCCTTACAACATCCCTACGGCTGTTAAGTTGAGTGGCAAACTTGACCGGGAAGCGTTGCAGCAAACACTGACTGAGGTGGCCAAACGACATGAGGTGGTGCGCACCAGCTTCCACAATCGCGACGGCCGGGCCGTGCAGGTGATACATCCGGCAGCGCCGGTGGAGATGCCGTTCACGGATTTGAGTCAACTGCCGGAAGCAGAGCGAGAGGCTGAAGTCGGGCGCCTGGCACGAATGGAAGCGCGGCAAGTTTTTGATCTCAGTCAGGGCCCGCTCTTTGTGGCGAAGCTATTGCGGTTGAGCGACGAGGAACACGTGGTGCTTTTGACAATGCATCACATCATTTCAGACGGGTGGTCCATCGGACTCGTTATTAATGAGGTGGGAGCACTCTACAAAGCTTTCCTCGAAGGAAACCCGTCACCGCTTCCGGACCTACCGATTCAATACGCCGATTACGCCTATTGGCAGCAGGAACATCTGAGCGGTGAGACGCTGGAAAACCACCTCTCTTACTGGAGACAACAACTGGCGGGTGCGACCGCGTTAGAGCTCCAGCCGGACAAGCGGCGTCCCGCAGTTCAAACTACTTCCGGCGCCGGTGAATCGTTTTCTTTGCCGGCAGAATTGAGCGAGCAATTGAGGTTGTTATGCCGCCGCGAAGACGTCACGCTTTTCATGTTGTTGCTGGCGGCGTTTGATGCCTTGCTTCATTACTACACAGGACAACAAGACATCACAATCGGCACTCCCATTGCGAATCGCAACCGCGCCGAAACCGAACCGCTAATCGGACTCTTCATCAATCTGCTGGTCCTGCGCAACGATCTCTCGGGTGACCCGACTTTCCGTGAATTGCTGCAACGCGCGAGGGAGGTCTGCCTCGGTGCTTATACACATCAGGACGTACCATTTGAAAAACTTGTGGAAGAGCTAAAACCGGAGCGTAGCGAGAGCCGTTCTCCTCTGTTCCAGATACTTCTCACCTTGCAAAATGCCCCATTGGGGACGCTGGAATTGCCGGGCCTCGAGTTGAGCGCCGTTAGTTCGGGTCATGAAACGGCCCAGTATGACATCGCTTTAGGGGTGCGAGAAACAGAACAGAGCATCAGTGCGACTGTGGTTTATAACTCGGATCTCTACGAAGCCGCGACTATTCAGAGATTGGTCCAACTGCTGCAAGCAGTTTTACGGATTATCACCGAACAGCCGGAGATCCCTCTGCACAGTCTCACCGGGATGCTTGGTGAAGTTGATAAAACCGCGCGTCTCGGCGAGAGGAAGAAGCGCGAAGAGTCAGGATTTGCGAAGCTGAAGAGTATGAAACCGGTGCCCGTCAGTGTGCAGCCGGAAGATTTGGTTAGCACAGGGTATCTATCAGATAACGGCAAGCTACCCTTGATCGTGACTCCGGCCGTCGATGATGTGGACCTGATAAATTGGGCCGGCAGTAATCGCGCTTACATTGAGACCCAACTCGCCAGATATGGAGCAATACTCTTTCGTGGCTTTAAGTTGAGCACGGCGCCGGAGTTTGAGCGGTTTGCCCAGACGATCACTACGAATCTGTTCCAGGACAATGGCGAGCATCCCCGAAAATCCGTCAGCGGAAACGTTTACACTCCGACCTTCTATCCTCCCGAGCAGAAGATCATCTGGCACAACGAAAACTCTTTCAATTATCAGTGGCCCACGAAAATCTGGTTCTGCTGTGTACAACCTGCGCAGCAGGGTGGCGAGACGCCGATTGTTGATAGCCGCAGAGTCTTCGCCGCTCTTTCCCCAGGTATCAAGGAGCGATTTATCCAGAAGGGCATCATGTATATGAGGAATTACGGTCGGGGATTGGGCCTCGACTGGCCGGGAGTCTTTCGCACCTCAAGCAAAGCGGAGATTGAAAAGCATTGTCGCGCCGCATTCATTGACTTTGAATGGAAGAGCGAGGACCGCTTGTGTACACGCGCAGTGCGCCCTGCCGTTGTCAAACATCCCGTCACCGGCGAGCTGACTTGGTTCAATCAAGCTCAGCACTGGCACATCTCATGTCTCGATCCGCTCACTCGCGAGTCTATGGTTTCGTTATTTGCTGAAGAGGACCTGCCGAGGAATTGTTATTACGGTGATGGTTCGCGGATTGAAGACTCAGTGATGAATGAAATCCTCAGCGTATACAAGCATCTGGAAGTCAGTTTCCCCTGGCAAAGGGGTGACATTCTGATGCTGGAGAATTTGTTAACCGCACATGCGCGTAATCAATTTGTCGGTCCGCGCCAAATCATGGTGGCAATGGGCGACATGCTGGATTACGGTTCAGTCTCCACCACTGCTTTGCCCCAAAAGTAGAATCGCACTTGGATCGGGTCAGTACAGGGAGCGGTAGCGACCTGGTCATGCTGATCACTGACCAGGTCACTACCCGCTCCCTCTACTGACCCGATCCAAGAATAATTTTCGACCATTCCCTTTAATAGAGAGTATGCAAAACCAGGTCAGCGGTTTCCCGCTATCATTACAGCAACGACAACTCTGGCGTTTGCGAAACGAGAGCATGGCGTTTCGCGCCCAGTGTGTCGCGCTGCTCAACGGAAACCTCAACAAAAATATACTGGCGGAAACAGTCGAGGAGACGGTCAAACGCCACGAGATACTACGGACCACCTTTCGGCAAGTATCGGGCCTCAAGTATCCGATTCAGATCATCGCTGCAGACTGTTCTATTGAGCTTGAGGAGATTGATCTGACGGCCCTGGTTCCGGATGAGCAACAGCTCGGAGTCGAAGAAGTTGTAGGGCAAAAAAGAAACTTGCCTTTCGATTACGAGCGCGGCCCTCTACTGCACGTGTCGCTGCTTGCTCTCGCCCCGAATAAACATATGTTGGCGCTTACCTTGCCGGCCTTCTGTGCAGATGCGCAAACCCTGGACAATTTAGTTATAGATATCTCTCGTCTCTACGAGGACTTCGCTCAAGGGCGCAAGTCAACTCTGGATGAGCCAATGCAGTTCATTCAATTTTCGGAATGGCAGAGCGCGCTGCTGAGAGAGGAAGAGGCTGCACCCGGTAAGGAATATTGGCGCAAGCTGCTCGCGGCGGCCAATCATAACGGGGTGCTTCCCTGTGAAAACAATTTAGCCGCCGGCAAAAGCTTTGATCCTGCTCGGCTTGAATTGAACCTTGACTCAGACGCGGTGGCAAAAATGGATGCCACGGCGCAACGCTACAATGTGTGTACTTCAGACTTTCTGCTGGCTTGTTGGCAGATGCTGCTCTGGAGACTGACCGGCGAGGCAGAGGTGGTCGTCAACTGCGTCTGCGACGCGAGGAAGTACGAAGAACTGCGCAGTGCGGCGGGTCTTTTTGCCAGGTCGCTGCCGATTCATTGTTCGCTTGGCGCGGAAAACAGGTTCTCGCAAATCATCTCAAAAATTAATGATGCGCGACTTGAAGCAGAAAGCTGGCAGGAATATTTCACTCATGAGCAGGAAGTGGAAGTCGATTCAGATGATGAGCCGGAATCGATCTACTCCTATGGATTTGAGTATCACGCGTGGCCGGCGCCGAGTACGGCAGCCGGTGTGACGTTCTCAATACACACTCAATACGTATGTTTCGATCGTTTCAAGATAAAGCTCACCTGCACCCGACGTGAGAATTCGTTGATGGCAGAACTTCTTTACGACCGAAGTCTGTTTTCACCCACGGACATCGAACGTCTCGGCGAACAGTTCAAAACTTTATTAAAGAGCAGTAACGAAAAGCCCGAAGCTCCAATCCGTGAATTGGACCTGGTGGGCAAACGGGAACGTCAACTGCTGTTGGTCGAGTGGAACGATACGGATGCCGCCTATCCACGGACAGCTTGCGTACATGAGTTGTTCCAGGACCAGGCCAGCCGCCGGCCGAATAACATCGCAGTTGAATTCGAAGGCGAACGTCTCACCTATAGGGAACTTAACGAGCGGGCCAATCAAGTGGCGAACTATCTGCGCCGACTGGGTGTCACGGCCGAAGTAAGAGTTGGCATCTTGATGGAACGATCACTTGAAATGATTGTGGGGTTATGGGGCGTCCTCAAGGCTGGTGGAGCTTATGTGCCTTTTGATCCGGCTTCTCCCGAAGCGCGCTTGAGCTTCATGGTGGAAGATGCGGGCGTGCAGGTCGTATTAAGCCAGGAGAAGTTGAGCCAGCGCTTGTCCGGCTCTCAAGCCACGGTGATCAGCCTCGATTCCGACTGGCAGCGAATCGCCACCGAGAGTACCACCAATCCGGCAAACGAAACTGTTGCTGAGAATCTGGTCTACGTCATCTACACGTCCGGTTCCACGGGCCGGCCTAAAGGCGTCATGATCTCGCATCAAGGGCTGGTTAACTATCTGAATTGGTGTACCAGGCAATACGCAGTTGCCGAAGGGAAAGGCACGCTGGTCCATTCTCCGTTGGGGTTCGATCTCACGGTGACGAGCCTGCTTTCTCCTTTGTTGGCAGGGCAGCGAGTGATTCTGCTCGGCGAGCGGCCGGAGATCGAATCGTTGCGTAACACATTGCACGCCGGTGCAGATTTCAGTCTGGTCAAAATCACACCGGCACATCTTGAGATATTGGGTCATACCACTCCCTCCGACAAAGTACAGGAATGGGCGCGCGCCTTAATCGTAGGTGGCGACGCGCTCTTTGGCGAGAATCTTTCCTTTTGGCGCAGACACGCGCCTGCAACGCGGCTTGTCAATGAGTATGGACCAACTGAAACCGTGGTCGGGTGCTGTGTCTTTGAGTCGCCGCAGGGAACGATTCCCGGCGGACCCGTGCCTATCGGGAAGCCTATCGCGAATACGCAGTTATACCTGCTTGACGAGAAACAGCAGTTAGTACCGCTTGGTTTGCCGGGCGAGTTGTATATCGGCGGTGACGGTCTGGCGCGTGGCTACTTAAATCATCCGGAATTGACTGCCCAAAACTTCGTGCCTCATCCGTTCAGCGCAAAAGCTGGAGCGAGGTTGTACCGTACCGGCGACATTGCGCGTTATCTGCCGGACGGAAATCTGGAATATGTGGGGCGAGCGGATCATCAAGTCAAGATCCGCGGTTTCCGTATCGAATTGGGCGAAATCGAGGCGGCTGTGGCGCAGCATCCTTTGATACGCGAAGCGGTCGTGATAGCAAGGGAAGATCAACCCGGCAATAAGCGCCTTGTCGCATACTGTGTCCCACGCGAGCAGGGCATTTCAGCTTCGAGTGAGCAATCGCTTTACCGTCTACCCAACAATCTGGAGGTCGCTCATCTTAATAAGAATGAGACGGACTTCGTTTACAAAGAGATTTATGAGGATAGAACTTACCTCAAGCATGGCATCTCTCTGAAAGAAGGAGACACCGTTTTTGACGTAGGCGCAAACATAGGATTGTTCACGCTCTTCGCTTCTCAGGAGTTTTCGGTTGGCTGCATCTACGCTTTTGAGCCGATCCCGACTACATTCGCCGTCCTGCGCCGGAACGCCGGCATGTACAACTTGAATGCGAAGCTTTATGAATGCGGTCTCTCAGACCGCAGCGGGACAGAGACCTTTACCTTCTATCCCAAAATGTCCGTGATGTCAGGCGCCTATGCAGATGCCGAAGAGGACGAAGGCTTAGCTCGGTCGACGCTGAAAAATCAGGACGCAGTCCTGGACCGCTATGCTGATGATCTTATGGCGGGTCGCTTTGAACGCGAGCAGTTTAAGTGTCAGTTAAGGACCATCTCAGAAATCATTGGCGAGAACGAGATTCAGCGAATAGACCTGCTCAAGATAGATGTCGAGAAGAGCGAACTGGACGTATTGAAAGGTATTGAGGATGCGGATTGGAGGAGAATCAAGCAGCTCGTAATTGAAGTGCATGATCGCGCCGGGCAATTACAGGAGATCACCCGCTTACTGAGCCGTCATGGATTCAACTTCGTAGTTGATCAGGATGAACTGGTCCAGGATACAGATCTTTATAACATCTATGCGATTCATCCTTCGAGAGAAGAGGAGAGAAGAGGCATAGCAGCAGCGCCAAGAACCAACGCTTCATCGCAGCCGCGGAACGAACATCAATTATCGCCGGACTCTTTGCGTGCCTATCTGGAGAAAACCCTTCCGGCGTACATGATACCTACTGAGTTCGTGATGCTGGAGACGCTGCCGCTGACTGCCAACGGCAAGGTCGATCGCCGCGCGTTACCTTCGCTCAATGGTAACGGCTCTGATAAGGCCGAAACATTCATCGCTCCGCGCGACGTCCTCGAACTACGGTTGGCCCACATCTGGGAGGACATTCTTGGTCGCAGGACTGTGGGCGTGAGAGATGATTTCTTCAAGCTCGGCGGCCATTCAATTCTTGCTGCCCGTCTGATGGCGAGGATTCAGCAGTTGCTTGGCATAAACTTACCGCTTGCCACTCTCTTCAAAAGAGCGACGATTGAATATCTGGCGAGCTTGTTGCGCCGGGAACAACCTGCATCAGTTTTCTCGTCATTAGTGAACATTCAGTCGGGCCACTCAACGCTGCCATTCTTTTGCGTCCACCCGAGCGGAGGAAATGTTCTTTGTTATGCCGCTCTCGCCCACCACCTGGGCCCGCAACAAACTTTCTATGGTCTACAGTCGTGGGGCTTGAGCGGAGTTAATTTCCCGCACACAACTATCGAAGAGATGGCCGCGCACTACCTGAATGAGATGAAAACTGTTCAGCCTCATGGTCCATATTTTCTCGGCGGGTGGTCGATGGGAGGCGTCGTCGCCTTTGAGATCGCGCAACAGATCCAAATGCAGGGAGAGCAGATCGGCCTGCTTGCACTGCTTGATTCCAGAGCGCCGAGCCTGGCGCCGGAGATCAGCGAAATCACCGAATTACAGCTCATACAGACTTTCGCCCAGGACCTGGGACTTGATTTGCAGTCGATAAGATTTTCCCAGAGTGAATTAGAGCGTCTAAGGCCTGACGAGCAGTTGAGCTACTTGTTTGCCTGCTCGCGGGAATCAAACATTCTGCCGCCGGATCTTGAGTTAGACCAGCTTCGACGCCTGTATCAACTCTTTAAGATCAACCGTGACGCAATGCTTAGCTACATGCCGCAAGGTAAGCAGGACCGCATTACGTTGCTACGTACAGAGGAATTCTCGACGACGAATGGGCACATAGGATCAGGCGGTTGGGATTCGTTTGCCACTAAAGGCGTCGAGGTCCATGTCGTGCAGGGAAATCACTTCAACATGGTCCGCGAACCCTTCGTAAAATCTCTGGCAAGTCAACTCAGAGCATGCCTCGATGCGGCATTTGCAGAAACCCAAAGAGTAGCCGTTAGTACTTAGGTATGAACCGCTACAAGAAGCACAAAGACCAAAAATCGTAAGTCGACTTTGGTCGGCCCTCCCTTACCTACTTTTCCATATCAACCCTTCATCGGTCAGGCTGATCTGCCCTGAAATGTTTGCTAACCCGTCGTTAGCAAACCCGTTAAGTCATTCGGAGAATATATGAACATCACTTTCGTCCATACACCAATGGCAGCCATCACAGTGCCGGAGCGCGAGCTGTTTTGGCGCAACTTCGATATTCAATACCATGCGGCTCATCCCGGTCTGCCTCACATGGTAAACAACCTGTGGGAACTCCCGCACTGGATGCACTGGCTCGCTGGAGTCTTAGTCGCCGAAGGATTCACTGAGCTCCGGACACTCGATTTTTATACGTCCCAGACGGCTCTGAGCGGCATTGACCGGGAGGATGTCTCCAGAACGCTCTCGCAACACGAGGCGGACGTATACCTCTTCTCCCCGATGACACCCAACATAGACTTCGCCTATCAGATTGCGGAAGTCATAAAGTCTTTGTACCCGCAGTGCGTCATTGTCTTCGGCGGCGTCATGGCGACGCCTCGCCATCAAGAGGTGGCCAAACATCCTGCCGTGGATTATGTGGTGACTGACAGGGGCGAGTTCGCGCTCCCTAATCTTCTGAAGACGTTGCGGGATCGCGGTGATATTAATAAGGTTGGGAATCTAACTTATAAAGGGAGCGATGGGGACGTGCGAATAAGCCCGATCAGTTACCCTTATCCGGCGGTCGAGAAGATACCTTTCCCTAAGATAGATCTTTTCCCGAAATCCTTCGGCGAGGACATACGTTATCTACGCGTGGTCCACGCGCTGGGCTGCCCTTACAAGTGTCCTTACTGCACAATTCAAACGATTGGCCGTAAAGCTAATTATTTCCCAGTCGAAAGAGTGTTGGCGGAAATTCGAGCCTACAAGGCCTATTACGGCCAACACCATAACATCTATTTCGGCGACGAGACGTTCACACTCCATACTGCTCACACTATCGAGTTTTGTGCAGCGCTCGAAGAAGAAGGCGGCGTTTACTACGATTGCCAGACGCGCCTGAATTGCCTTACCGATGTTGAATTAATTAAGGCCCTGGCGAGAAGCGGTTGCAGGTGGATCGAGGTAGGGCTCGAAACAGACAATCAGGAGAGTCTTAATCTCTATAAACAAGGTATGAAACTCACCCCCACGGAGGAAGTTCTCACACGGCTTCGCGACGAAGGGCTCGCCGCGTGCTCTTTTATGGTCAACGGATTCCCGAACCAGACCCTTGACGATATGAAGCGTTCAACCGACTGGATCTGTTCGTTGATCCAGCGAGACCTTCTGCAAGCCTCCTACCTGCAGGTTCTCGTGCCGTACCCAGGCAGCGACATGTACGAGAATCCGGACAAGTACGGGATGAATATCCTGCATCACGATTACCGCTATTACAGCGAAGACATGCCACCCGTTTTCGATTCGGCGTTCGCTAAGGCGGATGATGTTTACAAACAGTTCCAGCGCGGGCTTACAAACCTGGGGCAGGCAATGACTAAAAAGCCTTATTTCGGCACCGTGCCGTTGCCCGAAAACTTAGAGAAATACGGAGCCTTCTGGTCAGACTCTCATATCTAAGAGGCCGTCTCTGAGGAGTCGGTAATCGCACGCAGCCGGTTTAAATCGAAATAGACGTTTACCATGTTCAAGTCTTACCCGCTTCTCAGCCGTTTCCTGCTGTTCGTGGTGATACCGTTGTCCGCGATCCTGATAGCCTGCCTTATGTACCTGCGGGCCAGTCTGCCCGTGGCCGACGGGCGGGTGATTAAGGCTGGCGTCTCGCAGCGGGTCGAGCTCACGCGTGATCAGAACGGCGTGGCCGTCGTCAACGCGCAGACTGATCGCGACGCCTTCTTCGCAATCGGCTTCGCCCATGCGCAGGACCGCATGTGGCAGTTGGAGTTGGAGCGCCGGACGGCGGCGGGCCGCCTGAGCGAAATCTTCGGGAGAAGCGCCGTCTCGCAGGACGCGTGGATGAGGGCCCTGGGACTTTACGAAGCGGCCGAGCAGTCATGGTCGCGGCTGAGCCCGGAGGCACGGGCTTCGCTGACCGCGTACGCCGCCGGTATCAACGCCTGGATCGCGCAGGACCACGTGCTGCCGCCGGAGTTCATCGCGCTCGGCGTGCGCCCCGAACCCTGGCGCGAGGTCGATTCGTTGGCCTGGTCCAAAGTCTTCGCGCTGAACCTCAGCAGCAACATGTGGAACGAGACCTCGAACATGCTCGCGAGCCAATATCTCAGCAAGGAACAGATGGTGGACCTGCTGGGCTATAGCCAGAGCGAGCTCTCGGCCGCTGCACCGAAGAGCGTGATGAGCGACAAGGTCGCCGCAGGGCTGCTCGCCTTCTCCGAGGGGCTGGAGAGCGAGTTAAAAATCGGCGGCCGCTACGTCGGCAGCAACGCCTGGGTGGTGTCGGGCAGACTTATGCAAGGCGGGCAGGCGTCGCTGGCGAACGATCCGCACCTCGGGATTCAAATGCCATCGCCCTGGTACGTGGCGCAAATGAAGGGCGACCGGCTGAACGTCTCGGGCATGATGCTCGTCGGCTTGCCGGTCATAATCTTTGGTCAGAACGGTGACATCGCCTGGGGCGGCACCAACCTCATGGCCGACGTTCAAGACCTCTACCTCGAGCAACCGAATCCGGCAGACCCTACGCAGTACAAACGCCCCGACGGCTGGGCCAACTTTGAGGTGCACTCGGAGGCCATCAACGTTAGGGCCGACTTCCCAGCCTCATTCAGGGCGCCGGTCGAACCCGTCAGGATTCAGTTCAGGCGAACCCTCGACGGTCCCGTCATCAGCGACATTATGGGGACCTTCGACCAGCCCGTCGCCCTGAAGTGGACGGCGCTCGATCCCGACGACACTTCTTACGAGTCCTTACTCCGCGTTAACTACGCGCACGACTGGCAAACATTCAAAGACTCTTTCCAGACGTACGTGGCGCCGGCGCTTAACCTGGTTTACGCCGACAAGTCGAATAACATCGGCTCACTCGGCATCGGTCGTATTCCCGTCAGGTCGAAAGGAGAGGGGCGTCTGCCCGTTCCCGCCTGGACCAACGAATACAGGTGGACCGGGTACATCCCTTTCAAAGACTGGCCGCAGCGCTTTAACCCCGAGGAAGGCTACATCGTATCCGCGAACAACAGGCCGGTGGGCCCCGATTACTCGTACTTCATCTCGGCCGATTGGGCCCCGCCGAACAGGGCGCGGAGAATAGAGCAACTGCTGCAAGAGAAGGTCTCGCGCGGCGAGTCGATTTCCCTCGACTACATGGGCCAGATGCAGGGCGACACGGTTGACCTGAGTGTGCGCGGGCTCCTCGACTACCTGAGACGCGTCCCATCCAATGGTGCGGAACAGCAGAAGGCGCTCGGCTACCTACAGAACTGGGACGGGAATATGTCGCGCGACAGCCAGGCCGCTGCCATCTTCTTCGTCTGGGCGCGCCACCTGCGTGAGGAGTTGTTCGAAACCCCGCTGAAGGATTCCTGGAACAAAGAGAAGCAGAGCGTCGAGATGACGAGGATTGTATCTGAGACTTCGTACGATCAAATCCTCCACGCCCTTACCGAGCAGCCGTCGACGTGGTGCGGCGGGGCCGGAGGCTCTTGTACCCCGCAGTTGAGCCGTTCGCTGGACGCGGCCATCGGCGAACTGAAGAAACTGCGTGGTTCTGACATGTACTACTGGCGTTGGGGCGACATCCATCATACCTTTTACGCGCACATGCCGTTCAGTAGCGTGAAGTGGCTAGCCTCTGGCTTTGAGCGCAAGGTCCCGAACGGCGGTTCCCCCGACACGATAAACGTCGCGAATGCCATCTACGAAAGAGCCGAGGGCTACGACCAGACGCTCAGCGCCAGCTTCCGGCAGATCATCCAGGTCGGCGGGCCTTCAACGCGTCACATGTACATGAACTCCACGGGGCAGTCCGGCAACGTGTTGAGCACGCATTACGACGACATGATCAAGCCCTTCCGGGACGTACAGTACCGCATCCTGGAAGGCGGGGCGGCCGCCGGAAGTCAGGCCGGGCTGGTCATCATGCCGCAGTAGAGATGACGACATGAATCTGCTCAGACTGTTTACTGACAAGGCCCCGAATAAGGTCTTCATCTCGATGCTGCTCGGCGCCCTCGCCGGCTTCGGCTATTCGCTGCTCATCCCGCTCGTGCTGGTCAGCATCGCGCCGGGCTCGGGGAAGGATGGGCTGGGGACGAGGATGGTGCGGTCGTTCTTGTGGATGGACGTGTCGAACTATAAGTTCGCGCTCTTGTTCGTCTCGATCTGCGTGCTCGTGCTCTCCTGCCGCACCGTCTCGGAGACACTGCTGACGCGTGTGGCGCTCGACGCCACCTCCGAGCTCAGAATCAAGACATACCGCCAGATCATGCAGGCGCCCATCGCCGAGCTGGAGAAGATGGGCTCCTCGAAGCTCATCGTGGCGATAACGACCGACGTAAACCGCATCGTTATGGGCGCGACAATGATGCCCCAGGTACTCATCAGCCTGGTCACGGTGGCAGGGATGCTGGGCTACTTGTACGTCCTCAGCTCGGAGATCTTCTGGCTCGTCATGAAGGCGCTGATCTTCGGCGTGATCACCTACCAGGTGCCGATGTTTATCGGGAATAAGTACTTCAAGCGCGGCAGGGCCAAAATGGACGCCCTCCAGGAATCCATCCGCGGCCTGATCCACGGCGCCAAAGAACTGAAGCTGAACAAGATCAAGCGGGACCGCTATTGTGACGAGATCCTTCTCGCTAACGAACAGGCCGTGCTGAGCAATACCAAGCTGGCAAATACGATCATCGTCGCCTCGGCTAATTACGGCGACTTACTGACCTTCTTCGTCGTCGGCCTCCTCGCCTACGTCTTCGTCAGCTCACACTCGATCACCACTGAGGCGCTGATCGGGACCATCATGGCCCTGCTATACATCACGGGACCAGTCGCAGTGATATTGAACGCCATGCCGTCGATAGCCATGGCGAAGGTCTCTTTGCAGAGCATCACCCAGGTATTCAGCATGCTCCCGAAGGAGAAAGCAGTCGAGGAAATCCGTCCGCTACCGGAGTGGGACACGGTGAGGTTCTCGAACGTCTCCTACCACTACACAAACGAGGACGGCGGCTTCACCCTCGGACCCATTGACATGGAGGTGGCGAGGGGCGAAATCACCTTCATCGTCGGCGGCAACGGGTCAGGGAAGTCCACCCTATGCAAACTACTGGCGCTCCACTACACCCCGACCAGCGGCGAGATTTACTTCGGCGGCGTGAAGATGGATGAGGAGTCGCTAAACAGCGGGAGGCAATATATCTCGGCCATCTTCACCGACTATTACCTCTTCGACCGCCTGCTAAGCAACCTGGACACGGTTGACGACAAGCTCGTGAACCGCTACCTGAGCGAGTTGGAGATTGAAAGGAAAGTGAAAGTCGAGAACGGCCGCTTCTCCACGCTTGCCCTATCCGATGGCCAGAAGAAGCGCCTGGCCCTGCTCGTTACCTTCCTCGAAGACCGCGACATCTACATCTTCGACGAGTGGGCGGCCGACCAGGACCCGATGTTCAAGCGAATCTTCTATCACCACACCCTGCCGGAGCTGAAAGCACGCAACAAGATCGTGATCGTTATCAGCCACGACGATCGCTTCTTTAACCTCGCCGATACGCTAATGATAATGGAAGATGGAAAGCTGCTCCGAACCGAGAAGCTACGCTCCGATCTGCGGGAACCGCTGGTGCTTGAATCGGACGCGATCGCCTGAAAATCCGGACCACAGAGAAATACAAATTACCGGCTACTGATTTTAGAAAGGAGTTAGTTCATCTTGGCTTTAGATTTTCCGGGGCTCAAAGGAACACAGCGCAAGGCCGTCAGCGTGACGCCCGAGTCCCTTGTCAGGACCACTTCGTTGAATGCCGATGACACCTTTCCTCTGGTCATCGAGCCGGAGATAAACAATCTCAATCTCGCTGTCTGGGCCGGACACAACCGGGAATTCGTCGAGACACGTTTGCTCAAGCACGGAGCGATATTGTTTCGTGGATTTAAGCTGGAAACCGTCACTCACTTTGAAGAATTTGTAAAAGCAATCTCGACCGAGCTGCTCGAATATCGCGAACGCTCGTCGCCGCGCTCGGAAATTACCCAGGGCGTCTACACCTCGACAGATCACCCGGCGGATCAGTTCATCCAGTTTCATAACGAGCAGTCGTATACACAGAGTTGGCCCATGAAACTCTGGTTCTTCTGCGTACAGGCGGCGCGCGAGAGAGGGGCAACACCGATTGCCGATGGGCGGCGTGTTCTCAACCTACTCGACACGCAAACGAGGGAACGATTCTCACGAAAGCAGGTCATGTACGTGCGCAACTACGGCGCAGGACTGGGTCTCTCCTGGCAGGAAGCTTTTCAAACTTCGAACAAACTCGAAGTGGAAAACTATTGCCGCAAAACTTTCATGGATTTCACCTGGAAAGCAAATGATGGACTGCGAACGCGACAAGTCTTTGATCCGATCGTGGTCCATCCACGTACGGGTGAAGCGGTCTGGTTTGAGCATACGGCCTTCTTCCACGTTTCGAGTCTGGAGCCTGTCGTGCGCGAAGCGATTTTACAAGAGTTTGCGGAAGAAGATCTTCCTTTCAATACCTATTACGGCGATGGCTCGCCGATTGAAGGTTCCGCGTTGGCCCAAATCCGTGAAGCATATCAGCAGACTGCTGTCAGATTTTCCTGGCAAGAGCAAGACGTCCTATTGATCGACAACGTACTGACCTCGCACGGACGCGAGCCTTTTATCGGACCACGAAAAATCGTTGTCGCCATGACAGAACTTTTTCATAAAGAAAGCGCTGAGGGCAGGAAGAATGCAAGCTAGGTTCACCAAGCCGCGCAAGTCGGTGAGTCTAACGCCGCAGTCGCTGATCAGGACCACGTCACTTAGTCCCGGCGAAACTTTTCCGCTGGTTATCGAGCCCGAAGTGGGCAACCTTAACCTCGTTGTCTGGGCCGCGCACAATCGAGAATTCATCGAGACAGAGCTACTGAAATATGGGGCGATCCTGTTTCGGAATTTTGAAGTTGATAGCGTGGCGCGGTTTGAAGAATTTGCCAGAGCTATCACAGGTGACTTGCTTGACTACAAAGAGCGCGCTGCGCCGCGCCGGGAAGTCGGCAAAAACGTTTACACTTCGACAGACTATCCCGCTGATCAGCCGATTCCGTTACATCACGAAATGTCTTACTCCCACAACTGGCCCACAAAGATCTGGTTTCATTGTGTGCAGGCGGCACGAGAGCGAGGCGCCACCCCAATTGCTGATGATCGCAAAGTCTTTAAACGCCTGGATCCGGTTATTAAAGAACGGTTCATGTCTAAGAAGGTGATGTACACGCGTAACTACGGAGAAGGCGTTGACCTGACCTGGCAAGATGCTTTTCAAACCGAAGACAGATCGCAAGTCGAACAGTATTGCCGCAAAGTGCATGCAGAATTCGAATGGAAAGATGGCAACCGTTTGCGTACGCGCCAGGTTCGTCAGGCGGTCGCGGTCCATCCGAAAGTAGGCGAGATGGTCTGGTTTAATCACGCCCACATGTTTCACCTCTCGAACATGGAAGCGGCGGTACGTGAATACCTCTTGTCCGAGTTCAAAGAGGAAGACCTGCCGCGCAATGCCTATTACGGTGACGGGTCGCGGATCGAGACATCGGTGCTCGACGAGATTCGCGGAGTTTACAACGAGACCAGTGTCACTTTTCCATGGCAGGAAGGCGACATCCTGATGCTGGACAATTTCCTCGCGTCACACGGGCGCGAACCATTTGTTGGACCACGCAAAATTGTCGTCGCCATGGCAGAACTCTACACCAACAAAGACATCTGAGTGTCTCCTCCATTCATCATGGAAATGGTCCAATGATCTGGGGGGTCTCAGGCTGTAACCTTATCGGAGGTCTGTGGTTTTATTAAGAAGGGTTACATTGAATCGATTGAGGTTTGTCACAGATTACAGATCATTTAAATAATCGGTGTAATTTGTGTGGGTAGCGGAACGACTATAAACGATATTATCTACACTTGAATTCGGTACTAGAGAACTATGGAAACCGTCATAAACGACATTCGCTATGGATTCAGGGGCCTTAAGAAACAGCCCGGGTTTACCCTCATTGCGGTCCTTACACTGGCGCTGGGAATCGGCGCTATCACAGCTATCTTTTCGATCATAAGCGCCGTGCTTTTGCACCAGTTGCCGTACGTCCAATCGGAAAACCTGGTTGTTCCATGGGGCGATAAGGACGCCATGCTGCAGGCTTCAGCCCTCAGCTATCCGGACTTTGCGGACTGGCGCACACAGACGCAAACACTGGAATACGTAGCCGCTTATCAACGGACCGCGACGCTGCTACGACAGCCTAATGCTGACCCCGAGCTTATCTCTGGCGTTAATGTTGATGCCGATCTCTTTCCCTTGCTTCGCGTTCAACCCGCGCTGGGCAGAGTTTTCACGCATGATAATGATCAAGTGGGTGCGGCGCCCGTCATAGTAATCGGTCATAACTTATGGCAGCGCCGCTTCAATTCCGATCCGCAAATTATTGGACAACAGATCAGAATCGGAAGCACTAGCGCGACGGTGATCGGCGTGATGCCGGCAGACTTTCGCTTTCCGCCGCAAGTCATCCAAACAGACTATCTTCGTCCACTCGCGCAGTCGCTGGGACCAGTGGCCAGGGAGCGTTCGGTGTATCAACTGCCCGTCGTCGCGCGGCTCAAGCCGGGCGCGACTGCAACGCAAGCTGAGAACGAGATGAAACTCATCGGGCAGCGTTTGGAACAACAGTATCCCGATGCGGGTTTCCGGCTCGGTGGCGGGCTGATAACGCTGCAGGAATCGATGGTGGGTAACACGCGGACTTCATTGTTAGTACTGTTCGGCGCGGTCGGGCTCGTGCTCTTGATAGCCTGCGCTAACGTCGCGAATCTTTTACTCGCACGGGCAGCGACTCGGCACCGGGAAATGGCGATTCGCATAGCGCTGGGAGCAGGCAAGTGGCGTGTCATGCGTCAATTGCTGACTGAGAGTCTGTTGTTGGCAGGGCTGGGCGGCATCGTTGGGCTGCTACTGGGAATCTGGGGTGTGAAGTCGTTCGCCGTCGGCAGTCCCGCCAATATTCCGGGTCTGAAAGACGCGGGACTTGACCCTAAGGTGTTTGCGTTTACAGTTGGCATAACGTTGCTGACCGGAATTCTTTTCGGCTTGGCCCCGGCGCTTTCCCTCGCGCGCGTCAAATTGCGGGATGCACTCAACGAGTCTGGGCGCGGCGGTAGTGAAAGCCCCACGCGCCAGCGCCTGCGCGATCTTCTGGTAGTCTGCGAGATTGCTCTGTCGCTCGTCCTTCTGATTGGCGCGGGATTGCTAGTCACTAGTTTTCTCCGTTTGCGTGATGTGAACCCCGGCTTCGATGCACAGAACGTCTTGACTACTTATCTTGGTCTTGCCAAGGCAAAGTACCCGGATGCCGAAAAGCAGTCGCGCGCGTTTGGCGAAATAGTGAGACGAGTCGGTTCAACTCCGGGTGTCGAGGCAGCAGCAGTAATTTTTCCGTTACCCTTCAGTGGCAACGGCGCGGCCAGCACTTTTGCCATCGAGGGCCAACCAGTTGCGCGACCGGAAGACAAGCCCGTGGCCAACTATCGAGCCATAAGCGCTGATTACTTCAAAGTTATGCGCGTGCCTTTACTGCGAGGACGGGCCTTCAGCGAACGCGACGACGCCAAAGCGCCCCAAGTGATCATCGTCAACGAGTCGCTTACTCGTCGCTTCTTTGGGAATGCGGAGCCGTTGGGCCAGCACATAACCATCGAGGGTGCTGATGCCACAGATGAAGTCAAAGCAGAGATTGTTGGCGTCGTCGGTGACGTGCGGCACGAGGGTTTCGATGCGAAGGCAGTTCCGGAATTCTATGTGCCCTACCAGCAGGCGCCTCAGGATGCGATGGACTTGGTCGTTCGCACTTCAAGCGACAACATGGTTGGCAGCGTGCGCGATCGAATAAAAGAGTTTGACCCGGAGCAGTATGTTCGGGCCGTTCAACCGCTTACAGAGTTGCTGTCTGCGTCGTTGGCCCGTCGCCGCTTCGATACGCTGCTCACGGGGCTGACTGCTGGCCTGGCCCTGGTGCTTGCCATGGTAGGCATCTTCGGCGTGACAGCCTATGCCGTCACGCAGCGCACGCGCGAGATAGGCGTGCGAATGGCTCTTGGCGCGCAGCCTAGAGATGTGTTGCGTCTCGTGTTGGGCCAGGGCTTACGGCTAATCCTGTTTGGTATCGGCGCGGGCCTGGTGGCCGCGTTTGCCTTGACGCGTGTGCTCGGCACCATGCTGTACGGTGTGACAGCGACGGATCCTTTGACCTTTATCGCTGTTTCTCTGGGACTCATCTTCGTAGCGCTATTGGCTTGCTATATTCCGGCACGACGCGCAACAAAAGTTGATCCACTTATAGCGCTGCGCTACCAGTGAACCCTTCAGGCCTGGAACTTTCAGCGAGCTATGAAAAGACAGATTTCTTCTCTGGGCGATCAATCATGGGTCGTAACTTAAAAAGAGCTCGCTGGCGCGTTACGCGGTAGCTTTGCCTTGCAAATAATCATACACACACAGTTGGAGGAGGACTCAGCAATGAACCGAGACGAAAATGAGGACACGACCATCTACAAAGTCGTTCTAAATCATGAAGAGCAGTACTCAATCTGGCCGGCTGATAGAGAGAACGCGTTGGGCTGGCACGGCGCAGGCAAAACAGGCACGAAAGCAGAGTGTCTTGCTTACATCAAGGACGTTTGGACCGACATGCGGCCGTTGAGTCTAAGAAAGAAGATGGAAGAGATGGCGGCGAGCTAACGCGCTCACCGACAGCACATTCCCTCCTTGAACATTCAGTTTACTTCTCAGGCTCCACCGAGGTCTAAAATAGCAGGCTGATCTCACGCGCCGGCAGTTTTCAGAATGTCGGCGCGGTTGAATCAAGCAGAACGAAGGCGCAGCGCGATGCTTAACATCTCGCTGCGCCTTTTGCTGTCTGATGAGGGGCGCGTGAGGTGCTCACGTCGCTCATGTCCCGCTTGAAGGAGCAGAGAAAGAAATAGCCATGAAGACGCTGAATCAGAAATGAAACCAACGTCGTTAGAATTTTGGCTTCACGATGCAACTCTACTTGTTGGTCCGATGGAGTACACGCCACGGTCATCTGAGATAGTTGACTGCGGCAATCCGTGGCGACATCGTTGAATCAAAAGACTCTTTGTCGGCATCTGTGAAGGACTCAAACAAAGGTGTTTGCTTTGACATGAAACTCCTAGTTAATCTGCAGCCGCTAGCGATCCTCAACTGATCAAGACTATGAGCCGCGATCAATCATATATACCGTCATCTCTCTCTGAGGTGTGCTCCGCACTCGATTGGGTTCAAAAGTGACCGACCCACGCGAGCCTCGGCGAAGTGCGTGTCCCGAAGTCCTGGCCCGCTTCGCTTTAGAGGGGCGTCAGCACTGTACGCTGCCCATTTTGGTTGTGATTAATCAACTTTTGGAGGCGGATGTTCAAGCATTAACGCTCATTGTATGGTTGTGAGAAACGTCTGAATAGCAGGATCATCTGTCCAGCCGCGGGCCAGTTCCTGTAACGACCGTCCCAATTGTCGATCGCTTGCCCGTTCTACGCCTTGCCGTAGTTGCCACAAAAGTCCAGGGCTGCGCCCTTTTTCGTTCTTAACATTCAGCGATGAAACAGGGACTCAGCCCCTGATATTTAAGTCCGTTTACGGCAAGGCAGAGCCATGTCTCACAACAGGCGGCAAAGCCGTCTTGCCATACGGGCTACCATGGTCAGTCAAGTATGTGATTACCCAATACATCGTTGAGAAAGTCTACGAAGCCGCTGCGGAAACGGCTAAACTGGAAACGTATTGATGTGTGATGGCTGCCTCTAACTTTAGCTCTTTTAAGATTTCGATGTCTTCGTCTTTCCTTTTGAAGATTAAATACGCATAGCCGAGATACCCAAGGACCCTTAACAAAATTGATTTTGACTTTGGTCAGTCCAAAGCTCGAACGCCTCATTTAAGTGGTTGACGCCTTTCTGAGATCGTTGTAGAGTCGCCCGCGAACTCTTAACGCGGTTACTTTAACTAAAGCTCAGTAAATTCGATCTTTTAGGGAGATCTGAAAGTGACGGTTCCTTATGTCGTGGCTAATAAGGATAGTTGCTTCGTATTCGGTACTTGGTTGCGGATGTTAATTGGTTTTACCTATTTATCACTCTCCCCCGCGGTGGTGAAGTCATTCAAAGAACATCTGAGATTTGCGGAGGCTGGCTCAATAGATCTGAAGCTGCATGTTTTGAACTCGGAATGCAGATGGTCCAGCTGGTTTTGTGAGTTTGTTCGCGAGATAAACAAATCGAATCCACAAGGTTGAATGAGTGAATCGTCATGAAAAAAATCAGAATAGCTATTCCAATCGTGATTGCTCTTGTTGTGACTATTCTCCCCTTTATTGTTTGGGCTGCACCCCTCATCAATGACAGCTATGCGGATGGAAACAGTCAGAACCAGGACCTGGCGAACAATTCGATTCGACTCTTCAATGGACGAAGCACTACGGTGCGAACGGATACGGTTGGCTCGGTTACTTTTGATCTCACTAATACGACAAGCGCCGAAGGGTTTTGGGGGTTCTTCACTAACTCCGGATCACCAGTCAATCTCAAGGTAGGTGACAAACTGGCAGTGTCCGGTACGTTTGTGTTGACCGGATTCGTCGGTGGTGGACAAGACATCAGGTTCGGCGTCTTGAATTCACTGGGAACGCGTAACGCAAACAACCTGACAGGTGGTATGAACGATGCGTCGTTCGCCAACGATCCAGGTTACGCATTAGATTTTTTCGCGAGTGGCTCCGGCTCACCGTTCTCGATCCTGCGACGCACGAATCTCACTGGCAATAATCCGTTCAATTCAATTGCCGACTTCACGGCCATCGCAGGAACCGGCGCCACGACCCGGCAAGCTCTAACCAACGCTACACCCTACACACTCAGCTACACGATCGAACGGTTGACCGCTACCGACACCAGGATCTCAGTTGCAGTAACCGGCGGAACACTTTCAAATCTAAATTTCACTTCGACGGAAACCAGCGCTACGCCCAACACCGCATTCGACTATTTTGGATTCCGAGTT
This sequence comes from Pyrinomonadaceae bacterium, assembly GCA_036518995.1. GTDB lineage: Bacteria > Acidobacteriota > Blastocatellia > Pyrinomonadales > Pyrinomonadaceae > PSRF01. Next base: position 21,572 of record DATDMC010000094.1, read on the forward strand.
GCTAACAATACGTTTGCGCAAAAGATTCAGTTTACGAATTGGCTAATTGACTACACGCCGGGTCTACCAGTGATTACGAGTCAACCGCAGCCAACAAGTCTCACAGTTCAAGTGGGTAACAACGTTACGATGGCAGTCGGCGCCACCGGAAACCAACTCAGTTATCAATGGAACAAAGGTGGAAGTCCGATCTCCTCAGTGGACAATCCCTCGGCAATCACGCCAACGTTGAATCTTACAAATGTTCAGCTCACCGATACAGGCAGTTACACGGCAACAGTGAGCAACCCAAGCGGATTTGTAAACAGTAATTCGGTCCAACTAACCGTGAGTGTTGATCCCGTTCCGCCGGCGCCAGCGATTACCACTCCGCCGCACGACACGACAGTCACAGTGGGCCAACCCGGCAGTCTTTCAGTTGCGGCTTCGGGAGACAATCTCTTCTATCAATGGTTCAAGAATGAACAAATCATTCAGGGAGCTACCAGTGCAACTTTAAATTTTCCGAACGCGCAAATCTCTGATAGTGCGACCTACACGGTGGTAGTAAGTAATTCTAGTGGCAGTGTAACCAGCGATCCTGCCAAGCTACTTGTGGTTTCGGCTATGTCGATCTCCTCGTTGGCTCCAGTAAATGGTGCGACGAATCTGTGTATCGATTCACCCTTGCAGATCACTTTCAATCAACCCGTCAAACCCGGTGCCACCGGCAAGCTGCGGGTATTTCAGGATGATGGCACTCTCGTCGATACGATCGACATGAGTATCAATCCACAATCGCGGCTCAACGGCACCGTATCGTTCAACTACTTTCCGATCATCGCTTCAGGAAATACTGCAGCGATCTATCTTCATCAAAAGTTGAATTACGATCGCACTTACTACGTGACGATCGAACCTGGTGTGGTTACCGATGCCACCGGTGCGCCTTTCGTCGGGTTCTCAGACATCAATACCTGGCAGTTTTCAACTCGCACCGATCGTCCGCCGACGGGCGCAAGTTCTTTGACTGTTGCTGCCGACGGCAGTGGAGACTTTTGTACGGTTCAGGCGGCAGTCGATTTTGTTCCCGCGAACAATAACAAGCGTGTGGTGATCCTGGTTAAGAACGGGACCTACACTGAAATCGTTTACATCAACTCCAATAAGCCATTCATCACCGTGCGCGGCGAGAGTCGCGATCAGACAATCATTCAGTACGCCAACAACAACAACTTCAATCCAACATCCACAACGACGCGAGCGATGTTCGGTACTGACGGTAGCGACTTCGGCCTCGAGAACATCACCCTGATCAATACAACGCCAAAAGGCGGTTCGCAGGCAGAAGCATTCCGAGGTAACGCTCAGCGAATTGTGCTCAATCGAGTTACGCTCAAGAGTTTCCAGGACACGTTGCTGTTACAAAGCACAGGGACCAGTAATCAAGGAGGCTTTGTTACTGATAGCTATATCGAAGGCGATGTCGACTTTATATGGGGAACCGGCGCGGTGTTTTTCCAGAACTGCGAGTTGAAGATGCTTACGTCTAACGGCTTCTACACGCAAATTCGCAACGTCTCTGGAAAGAACGGAAATGTTTTCGTCAATTGTCGTTTGACGGCGCCGGCTGGAGTTACAGGTGGCTGGTTAGCTCGCATTGATCCAACAGTCTTTCCGTTTAGCCAGGTGGTCTACATCAACACCCAGATGGGGCCGCACATCAATCCTGTAGGTTGGTTACTGAACAATGCGACTACTGCACCGAATGTTCAATTCTGGGAGTACAACAGCACCGATCCAAATGGCGTACCGATTGACGTAAGTCAGCGTGCGCCGTTCTCGCGACAACTGACAGCGGCTGAAGCAGCACAGTGGAGTGATCCGTCATTCGTCCTCGGTGGTTGGGTTCCGTCTACCAAACTGACTGCCGCCGTTAGCCTTGGCAATCTCAATCAGACCTTTACCGGTGGTCCTATTGTTCCGACTGTAACGACGGATCCTGTTGGGTTAAATGTCAACGTTACGTATAACGGCAGTCCAGTGCCGCCATCCGCGCTGGGCAGTTACAACGTAGTGGCGACTATTGATGATCCCGTTTACCAGGGTACCGTTAACGGTACTTTGGTGATTAGTCCGGTTTTTGCTTCCGTGACGCTGGGCAATCTCTACCAGGTATTTGACGGCGCGCCGAAGCCAGTTTCCGTCAATGTAACTCCGGCGGGAACACCTGTCACAGTTACTTACAACGGATTCCCTGATGTTCCAACCAACGTCGGAACGTACAGCGTGGTGGCGACCATCAATGATCCAAATTTCCGCGGCGGCACTTCAGCCACGTTGACGATCTATGCGGCTGGTGCAGTGCCAGTACGTGCGTTTCCCGGTGCGGAGGGCGCCGGCGCTCTAACCCCGGGAGGACGAGGCGGCGACGTCTATCACGTGACGAATTTGAACGACTCTGGACCAGGTAGTCTCCGGTTTGGAATTCAGAGCGCGAATGGTCCACGAACCATTATCTTTGATATTTCAGGAACGATTTATCTCCAGTCAAAACTTAGTGTGAACCAACCGTTTCTGACCCTGGCGGGTCAAACGGCGCCTGGCGACGGAATCACGGTGGCCGGTTGGACCACCAGTGTTAACAACACGCACGATGTGATTATTCGTTACCTGCGCTTCCGCGCCGGTGACGTGAATTGTCCGAACTACCAGGATGATGCTTTCGACGTCGACAAGTCGACGAATGTCATCGTCGATCACGTTTCGGCGTCATGGAGCGTCGACGAAGTCCTCTCCGTAACTGAGTCGAGCAACGTGTCCGTACAGTGGTCGTTCATCACGGAGAGCATGAAGAATTCGTGCCACATCAAGGGAGCACACGGTTACGGATCGTTGATTCGTTACCTGAATGGCTTAGTGACTTATCACCACAATCTTTACGCGCACCACGACAGTCGCAATCCACGTCTTGGCGACAACATCGGACTCGATTTTGTGAACAACGTGATTTATGACTGGGGTAACGAAGCTGGTTACAGCGGCGATTCAAGTGAAGGATCACCACGACTCAACTATGTCGGTAACTATCTAATCGCTGGTCCAGACACACCGGCGACGAAACGAATTCGGGCTTTCAATGGTGGCAGCACCAGCACGATCATTTATCAATCCAATAACTCGATGGACAGTAACGTCAACGGTGCGCACGACGGAGCGAATACCGAGTGGGGAATGTTCATCGGTTCCTACACACGACAGGAATCAGCACGTTTTCAATTTCCGCAGGTGAACACCGATGATTCAGTAAGTGCTTACGATCGAGTGTTGGCGTTGGCGGGAAGTTCTTTAGTCCGCGACTCCGTCGACACACGGATTATTTCCGAGGTGCACACCGAGACCGGCCGGCACATCGATTCACAGAACCAGGTTGGTGGTTGGCCCACGCTGAATTCATTACCGGCGCCAGCCGACACGGATCAAGATGGAATGCCCGACGCCTGGGAAACTAATCACGGTTTGAATCCATTAGATTCGAGTGATGGTCCAATAATCGGAGCAGACGGCTACTCGAATCTCGAAAAATATCTCAACAGTATCGTCGGTATTGCTGCAGCAGGTTCGAGTATCGTGAACGAAAGCTGCCCACCGGCGAATGGTCTAATTGATCCGGGCGAGCGCGATACGGTGAATTTGAAACTGATGAATGCCGGAAAGGCTGCCACCGGCAATTTAGTTGCGACCTTGTTGCCGAATGCTAACGTGTTAGCACCCTCCGGCCCCCAAACTTACGGAGCAATTGCGCCAAACAGCACAGCAGGTCGTGATTTCTCATTCACAGCCTCCGGTAATTGCGGTGATGTAATAACCTTGACACTGCAGTTACAAGACGGGGCCACCGATCTCGGCACAGTCAGTTACAACTTCACCCTTGGCTGCAACACGGCTTGCGCAGGTACCCCCGTTATTAACGTTTCGACCGCACTCTCCTGCAGCGGAGGAAACACCGTCGTCACAGTAACCACCAGCAACACCGGCACAGCGACGGCGTCAAACGTAGTGCTGACAACTGTGAAGTTTGGATCGGCAAACGGTACGTCACTTCCAGTTTCAGTTGGTAGTCTCGCTCCGGGTACTTCATCCGTGAAAAGTGTCACTTTGAATGGCGTACCGACGGGAGGCACTTTGCAAGTTGGCGGCACTCACAATGGCGGCACCTTTGGGAGCACTCGCAGAGTAACGGCACCAACCTGCACGGTGGCCAGGGTTGAAAACTCGAAAACAGATACGCCGGCTTTCCTGTCGTTGGCTTTATTGACTCTTTACTCCATGTTGAGGTGACTGTAGTTACGAAGTTTTCAAAATAAGTTTCGCTTCATTAGAAGGGAAGTAAAACCGGTAGTGCTGCCTGCGCTTATGCAGCACTACCGGTTTCGCATTTCCAGTTAACCTCGTCCCGATTGAGTTATTGGATTTGGAAGGCTGCGGCAAACCACTGCCGAAATAACCAACGCTTCTGGATTTACTTTAGAGCCACTTGCAAAAGTCATGAGCCCTTCACTCCGGAGGACTGGAATATTTATAGCTCCGTGGGTCCCAGTTTCCAACGCTCCGGAGGAGTGCCATGTGTCCCGCTGAAAAGAGAACTTAATATGGTCGAAAATGTCCGCAAAGTTACGATTTATCGACCCGACATAATGGCACTCCTCTGGAGCGAATAGCTTAAAGTCAATGCCAATCTATAAATATTTCACTTCCTCCGGAGTGAAGAGATAGTGACTTTTGGCAATTGGCTCTTTAGTCGACAGTCGGCAATCATTGTGCCATTTAATCTAAATTTAGTGCCCAACTGAGAAGCGAAGATGAACTCGATAGTCTGCCGACTTTCGGTTGTGATTAACCAACTTTTTGGAGACGAATGTTCAAGCATCAACGCTTATTGTTTAGGGTTGTGAGAAACGTCTGAATAGCAGGGTCGTCTTTCCAGCCGCGGGCCAGTTCCTGTACGGCGCTTTGGCGCACGTCCCAGTGCTCATCGGACTGCGCGCGGGCTTTGAGCCAGTTGCGAGTGTTTGATGTCTCACGCCAGACCGTCGACACTATTTCTACCGCGCGTGTCCGAATGCCGGTGATGGCTGCGCACCGAACCGCAGAAGGAAGAAAGTAGAGAGAGGTATAGTCTAAGTAAACTCAAAGCAGTCAACGTGAAGTCATTAGTGGAAGACCGGACGAAAAATTTATCACCACTGCGCATATCGAACGCAGCAATTTGACCCTGCGCACACGGATGCGAAGATTGACGCGATTGGCGTTTGGCTTTTCCAAAAAGAAAGCCTATCTTGCTTGTGCTTTGTCGTTGAATCTCTTTGCTTATAACTTCGCCACCGTTCACTCATCCCTGAAGCAAACTCCCGCGCAAGCGGCTGGTATCGCTGAGCACGTTTGGCCGTGGAGTGATCTATTTACCGCCTAAGTCTTGAGCGTTGCATTCAACTATTTGCAGGGGCCGCTTATAGTGGCCCCTTTGCCTTTTGCAAAGGAGTTATTCCGATGACTATTGACGAAAGATTGGATGCCGTTTGGTTCAAAGTTAAATGGGCCGAAAAGCACATCGGTGATCTTAATAACGGGATTGCTGGATTCATCAAATCCAAGCCCTATAAAGTCCGAGCCGAGCGTGATCCGCTGTCTCGACAACCAACTTACTACATCGACTCTATCCGCGATCTCCCGCGTGATGCCGCAGCTATAGCCGGAGATGCTATCCAGAACTTGCGAAGTGCTCTTGACCATCTTAACTGGCACTTGGTCGAAGTGGGGTGCCTCGCCCAAAATATCAGCCTCAGCGACAGCGACAAGAAACGAATCGCGTTTCCGATTATCGATCATTCCATTACCACGCAATACGAAACCGAAATTGCACGAAAAGTAAAAGGTATGCGGCAAAAGACTATCGACAAAATCAACGACATCAAGCCGTACAAAGGAGGAAACGATCTGCTCTGGAAACTCCATAAGCTCAACAATATCGACAAGCACCGATTCTTGCTCACTGCTGGATTGTCGCTTGTCGCCATCGATGCCAAATCTATTTTTCCCCAAGGCAGTGCACAAATCCTCCCAGATGGCAAAGGAGGATTCACCTCTAGACGCGTCCAGTTGTTTCTGAAACCGTCCAAGCCTATCTACCCCCTGCAAAAGGATACAAAACTCTTTGTCGACGTCCCGGACGCGGAAATTAACCTGGACGATAAGTTTCGATTTGACGTAACGCTCAACGAGCCGCAAGTTGTTGAGGGTGAGCCAATCGGACAAACGCTCATCAAGCTTCGCAACGCCGTCAAAGTAGTTATCGACAAACTCACCGAAGACTTGTGCTGACTTCAAATCTTCACGCTCTCTTTCTTCTGTTTTATGAGCGTGAAGCTAAACCTTTGTTCTAAAGGTTTATTCAGCGCGGAACAGTGGCTAAAATTTCACCACACTAGTTCCTAATATCGCCCGTGCAAGCACTTCGTTGACTTTCATCAAGAAGAGAAACTATCCTCACCCTTCTAACAAGTCGGAGACTCGCTCCTCTACGTCCTCGCAAACTCATTTAGCCGCTGACTATAAAAGTGAAATGCCTAAACTTCTTCACTTAAGACTGATCGCTCCTCTACTATTAGCCTCAAAAGGAGACTGCTATGACTACTCAAAACACGGCGGTGACCTTTCCGACCGTAGACATACTCAACTCTTACGACGGGCCCTTCACCAGTTCGAGCCCAGGTTATTCCACTAAGTCGGGCCGTGTGCGCTTCGTCTGGTCAATGGGTTCTCTTTCTTCGGAACGGAGAGTGTTGTTCCAAGCTGCAGTCCAGTTTCCCTCGTATTTCTTCATCTTCAAATACGACAACGTTAATAACATTCCATCTGTGACCAGTGGGAATGTTACTCCTTCTTACCTTTGGAGAACTGTCCTAAGAGGCAAGTGGACCAAGGTCAATTGCGTCTCAGAATATCTGGTCCTACCGAAGGGAACCTATGTCTTCATGGGCCAGGATGAAACCACTGGCGCTGCTAATAACGAATGTTCGATGTCGATGCGTAATCCTGAAGTTCCCAGCCAACAGCTCAAGTACAATTTCATCGAGTCACAAGCTCTGACGGGTGTTGCGGCGGAAGGTTCAGAAGCTGCGTTTGGACCGTTCCAGCTGCAGAAGAGTTCTCCGGCCGAAGTCTACTATTTGAAAGGCTGTGTCAATCAGAGCGCGGGCGGGCAGTCAGTCGAGGTCTTATATGAACCTCAATACTTGTTGTGGAAAGACAAGAAGAAATACGCTCCTACTCTCACGTTTGAGCATCACTTTCACACTCTGCCTCTCAATGCTGCTCCCAATAGCAAATGGTACTTGCTGCTTAAAAATTACGCCTTGAAACCCACGAGCTTAACGGATAATCCATGCTCGCTTTCATATGTGTTTGAGCGCTGGAGCAGAGCCTGAACAATCTATTCCTTTGCGGGTTAGGAAAGTTTACTTCTAATGTGAGACCTTCGTCGTTCGCCGAAAGTCTCTACCGTCTGGTCCAAAACTTCTAGTGAGGAGATCCCACCACAAAGACACGAGGTCACTAAAATGCTTTGTGCCTTCGTGCCTTTGTGGTTGAGTTCTTCTTAACCTACGCTCCCGCTGTCGCCATCAATTGCTCTTCAATCATCTCGATTTGACTATCAACGATGCCGTACAGGTCCAACTCGCAGCACCGCATAAGCGCGAGGAGCTTCGCCGTTTTCACGAAATCGGGTGCGTACCAGAGCGTCGCTAATAAGCTCAGTAACGCTGCAGACTTGATGTTGGGTTCATTACCGGCGCGGCAGATCAACGACGTCAACTTTTTCAGCTTGTCCTCAATCTCTTCTGCGTCTATTGGATCTTCAATCAAACCCTGCTCGTACAAGGCAAACGACTCAGAATCGCTAAGTGGTCCAAGTGGCTCAGGCTCGTCGTCAAAAGAACTACAAACTTCAGTTGTACCTGATCCACCGCCATTTCCGTCTCCCGCTTCCGTTGGTAAATAATCTGAATCGTCAGGAAACTGATCGTCTCGTTGGTCCAACATGCTTTCGCGTTCCGCCAACTCATACTCGATCGAATAATCCTTACGAGCGTCTCTCGCATTCGATCGTTCCTCAGGGCGGTCCGATTTCATCAGATCATTTCCACTGCGATGAGTTGTTATGAACTCACCCCTTGAGTTGCGATCTGTCGCCGGCAAGTTATCGGCCAACGACCCATCTCGCTCAACCATACACACCAGTTCTTCAAGTACTGGATCATCAATGTCCAATCCATACTTCAGTATCGAACGCGTTTCTGCGTCGATCGCTTTGTTATCAATCAGCGCCGTCGCTCGTTGTTTGATTAGATCCCACGCTTCTTGTCCATTCGTGCCTGGAGCTGGTCCACCGTCATTATCGTCCAGTCTGTATGTGTTTTCTGGCTTGTTTCGTTTGTTGTTTACGTGAGGTGTTTCTACGCGCGTGAGTGCGCTACTATCCTTAGCCATAATCGTCACCCTTTCTTGAGAAGGTTGATGGTTTAGGGTCGAGTTCGTGTTCTAGCACGTCTCGGCCCGCTTCTTTTTGTGGTGGATACGCACCACTCTACTACTTAGATTTTCGATTGTGAAGAATTATTTTGACCGTACTCATTTCATTGCAAATCAATTTACTAATCCTGCCAGAACATTAATGCTTACTGCTACGATTACGGTGCCGAACAAATATGAAAGAAGCGCCTGGTGTAGGATTAGACGGCGAATCACATTTGTTTGAATTTCGGTATCCGAAACTTGAAAAGTCATGCCGACCGTAAATGCTAAATAGGCGAAATCTGAATAGCGCGGTTTGTTCTTGTCATTAAAATCAATGCCACCATCACTCTGGTAATATTCGCGAGCGTAACGAAGCATGTAAACCGTATGCACTGTGGTCCAGGAAATCACTACGCTGATAACGCAGAGCACAGGCTGAAGCACCGCGGCCAGGCCGGTCTCGTGCTTCGTTTGCCACAGCAACGTGCCGACGGCAATTAAGCTGGCGACACTGGCCAGGACCAATAAGATGTCGGCGCCGGCCCGCCCCGGATCCTCCCGCGTCGCAAGACGCTTGGTTTCCATCGCGTTTCGTCCGTGGAGGGAGATAAGAAGCCACAGCAGGAATACAAGAGCAGCGCTGTCCCATAAGGTAAGTGGCGCGTATTTCCAACCCGTCAGCGTTCCGATTGCAGTCGCTGCAATGAGTCCAATGACTAGCGAGATACTCACACGAGTGGCGGCTTTGACCGTAGTTTCGCGGCGAGTTTTTTCCATAAGTGAGAGCGCATCATACCAGATACGTTTTGATCACCTTCCAAGTCAGAAAACGGTTGTGCCTAAATTTGAAATTGTGGCTCTGCTTGGGTGCCTGTGGTTAGAGTCGGCTCTACCTTTTCGCACGGTCGCCTTTCTTCATCGCGTAGCGATGTTTGAACTTAGCCAGCCGTTTTAACGGCTGGAACAGAGGCAGATAACGCGTCGCGTAGCGACGCATGAATCCGGCTTGGCGCGTCTCAAATCCGGCTCATGCGTCGCTACGCGACGCGAATCATTGACGTCGCCCTTCCAGCCATTAAAATGGCTGGCTAAGTTCAAACATCGCTACGCGATGAAGAGCTGGCTAAATTCTATATCGCTACGAGATGAAGAGCTGGCTAAGTTCAAACATCGCTACGCGATTAAGAAATGAGAAACGGCTTCAAACTGAGGCACTACCCAGAAACCGTAAACTGAAAGGTCACGTTTCCTGCACTCGGGATGAAGGATTGGCAGCGCGTGGTCTCGTGATATTCGAATCCTGAGTGTGCCCATCTCATCCATTTATTTCTTTCAAATCTGTGTAATCCCCGGTTGAAACTTGAAATGTTCTGTAATCCTGCTATAAACAACTCACACTCGCGGGCCTAACTCACGCTGGAGGTGTTCTCATGCATAGTTTCTCAAGACGACTTACGGCTGTCGTTTTTCTTTCCGCAATTTTCTTTACCTCGATAACAACTACAACTGCGTCTGATTTCAAACGCGAAGTCATTTATCAGATCATCACCGATCGATTCTTCGACGGCAGCAGCACAAACAATAACCCGTCGCAAAGCTCTGGTCTTTACGATTCGACCAAGACAAACTGGCGCGCTTACTGGGGCGGAGACCTCGCCGGTATTCAACAGAAGATTTCGTACCTCGCCGGTTTGGGCGTAACTGCAATCTGGATCTCGCCACCAGTCGACAACCTGAACACAAACATTCCCGACGGCAGTGGTAACCCGACGGCTTCGTATCACGGTTACCAGGCGCGCGACTTTAAAAAGATCGAAGAGCACTTCGGAAATTCCAGTAACACCTGGACCGAGTTTGACAACCTCGTCACTGCCGCACACACGAATGGTATCAAAGTAATAATCGACTTCGCGCCGAACCACTCAAACCAAAACAACGCAGGCGAGTATGGCGCGCTCTACGATAACGGAACCCTCCTCGGCAACTACACCAGCGATAGCAACGGCTATTTCCATCACAACGCCAACATCTCGGGCGGCGGTTGGGACGACCGTTACCAGGTGCAGTACTACACGCTCTTCGATCTCGCGGACATTAACCAGGAAAACTCCACGATGGACAGTTATCTGAAAGCGGCAGCGCAGCTCTTTCAGCAACACGGCGTCGACGGCTTTCGCATCGACGCGGTCAAACATTTTTCGTGGGGCTGGCAGTACAGTTTTGCCAACTCGATCTACACGTATGGCGACAGTTTTCTGTTTGGCGAGTGGTACCAGGGCAATACGTCCGATCCGCTTTATCGCGATTCATATAAGTACGCCAACAACAGCGGTATCTCGCTGCTCGACTTTCCCTTGAATACCGCGATCCGGAGTGTCTTTGGCTCGAATACAAACTTCTCTGACATTGATACTGTCCTTACTACGGAAAATGGCAATTTCACGTGGAAGGAAGATCTTGTCACCTTCATCGACAACCACGACATGGCGCGGTTCCTGTCGATTAACAATAACAACAATCGACTGCACGAAGCGCTTTCGTTCGTGCTGACCAGCCGTGGCATTCCGTGCATTTATTACGGCACCGAGCAATACCTCCACAACGACACGAGTGGCGGTACCGATCCGTACAATCGGCCCATGATGACGAACTTCAGCACGAGCACTACTGCGTACCAGCTCGTCGGTTCGCTTTCCACGCTGCGGCGCAACAATCCGGCGATCCCTTATGGTTCGATTGGTCAGCGCTGGATGAATAACGACGTTTACATCTACGAACGTAAGTTCTTCGGCAACGTCGTGCTGGTAGCGATCAATAAGAACGAGACCACGGGTTACAGTATCAGTGGATTAAACTCGGCACTTCCTGCCGGCAGCTATTCGGATTACCTGAGTGGCCTGTTGGGCGGATCTTCGATCACGGTATCCTCGGGCTCCGGCGGTAACAACCCGGTAACCACGTTCACGCTGCCCGCACATACTGTCGCGGTGTGGCAGTTCACCGAAGGTACATCGACACCACAGATCGGTTCAATTGGACCAACCAGCGGACAGTCAGGTGTGAAAACAGTGATCGCGGGCAAGAACTTTGGTTCTTCGACCGGCACAGTGAAGTTCGGCACTACCACTGCGACTGTGAATTCGTGGTCGCCGACTCAGATCACCGTCACTACACCGTCAGTCACAAACGGTGTCTACAGCGTCACCGTTACAAATACCAGCAGCCAGGTGTCTAATGCGATTCAGTACACAGTGCTGACCGCAAAACTGATTCCGATCACGTTCACTGTCAATAACGCGTCGCCGACGTCTGTGGGCGACTATATCTTCCTGACTGGGAATACCATTGAGCTCAGCAACTGGGCGACAACCTGGGATGCGGCAATCGGGCCGATGATGACGCCTAATTATCCGAACTGGTTCACCGTGGCTTCGGCGCCGGCCGGGCAGACGATCCAGTTCAAGTTCATCAAGATCGCGGCGAATGGCACGGTTACGTGGGAAGCCGGAAGCAATCACAGCTATACAGTGCCTTCCAGCGGGACTGGGTTTGTGACCGTGAGCTGGCAGTATTAGAAGAAAGACGGCGTCTGAAGTGGCCCATCGCGGCCACTTCTGTCTGTGCGATCCACGTGTGGATACGCGCGAGGGGATTACTTTATCGAATGTGACAGAAAGTTCTTCGTGAGTGAAAACGTGGAGTACGAAAAAACAAGCAGCTTGAAGAACAATTGTTTGTTTAAGTAGAGTATTTCCGAATGCGTCCAATATTCCAAGCTTGTGAGAGGATTATAGTTCAGCCGAAGACGGATGTCCCCATACAATAGGAAGCCACTGACGAGAAGCGCAATCGCGCTGCCCCACCGCCGATTCATGCTTAGAAAGAGAGAAGCAATAAGGAGCATGGTTGGTTCAATCAAGTAACTCAACCAAGTGGGATACGGACCCAAAGTACACATACGTTCATGGCTTACCCCCGCCGTCATCCAGGTGGTTATGAAGTTAAAGATAGCGAAAGCCAGGAGAATTGATCTTAGATCAACCAAATAGCGTAGGATGGGGCTAGCTGTCCGTTCCATGCGAGATTAGACGCAATAAGTCATTCAATGTTCCCGCTTGTCCCATTTCCGGCGATAATACACCCCAACACCTGAACAGAGGCGGTCCATTATATTCCTCGTAGTTATGCCGGCGCTGAGGGCGTAAGTTGTTGGTCAACGCAATCATCACGAGTCAGCACCCCACATAACATTCAGATTTGGCACGCTACAGTGTAATTCCAAAGTTTGCCGCGAGGAGGGCTAATTGATATCGATTTTCGTAAAATGCATTCTGCCGTCCGGCATTCCGTTCTGATAGGAGTAAGGAATCTCAATTACTGTCGCCGAATGCAGGTTGGTCGGTATTCCTTTAAAAACGACATTCGCGTTAACGTAGGTATTGCCGGGTATTCGGACGTCAAGAAGCTCTCGCTCCTCAGAGCCTACAGTCACGTAACTTCCATCATAAGGGTTTCCGTCCGAATAGAGCTTTGCTTTCCCGTAGAGTCCAGCTCCGAACAAAGTCACCAGCTTTGCCTCAGAAGTATTGTTAGTTAGTCGGAGGTTCAAATATACAATATCTCCAACCCGGCGATTTCCTACTGTCTCTATCAGAATCCCATAGATCTCTTGGGCTGTTACAGGGGATGGCTCTTCACGCGGAGATTGGCTGACGGGGGGACTACTGGGCGTCGGGAGGTTTGATGACGTTGACCCGATCTTTCCCTTTGGAGTTAGCATTATTTCTTGCGGCAACTGCATGGCAAAATCGAACTCTTGCCGAATCACTTCATAGCCATCGTTCTGCACGATCAGCCTGATGGGTTTACCTTCGTATTCTTTTGGAAAAGCGAACCGAGCATAACCGTTGGTATCTGTTCGCTGGGGAGCTTGCATAGAGCCGTCCTTGAGTTCGACTATGACCTGAGCGTCTGCTACGCCTTTCTTGCTTTCGGAATCGTAGACGCGAACCACGTAATTGCGCCGTGTGTCTGTGGTGGCACATGATACGATGACACCGAGAAGCACAACTATGGTTAGGCAAAAGCTCACTCTTGAAGACTTATTCACTTCTGGCACACCTTAATCTAGCGTGAGTCGCTAGATAATCTCTTCGCTAAAAGAATCTGTACAGGCAAAGAACCTGCGTTGACATCAAGCTCTTGTCTATATGGTTCATAGCCATCTGCCTCAACCTGCAATCTGCCAGGTTTTCCAATTGCAACACTAGGAATGAGCATTCTCGCTTGTCCGTTTGAGTCCGTTCTGGCTTCAAGTGCAGCAGGGCCGCCGGATAACTGGAGTATGACCTTTGCATCGATTACCCCAGACTGCCCGGCCATACTCCGAACAGTTACAGAATAGGTCTGGCTTGCTGCATCACCCCATTTTGGAACGACGACAATCAATATTGCCGTCAAGGCAGTGATGATTGCCGCAATCACAGTAGCTCTAGCGAGTGACAATTTAGAACCCATAGGCTTGCAAGGAGATTCTAGTGGTAATTGTGCCCTCCCGTCCCACTGAATGCAATAGGCAGGCTGCGACGTAAACCGCAATGTTCAACCGGGAAGATGTTGCCCATGGTTGAAGAGCGTAAAGAAGGGGTTCGGAATTCCGTTCTGCAGGAGACGGAATTGGGTTCTCCCGTCAATCGATGTTTCGCCATGCAGTGCAAAGAAGCACACGATCCATTCTCTTCGTAGTATACGCAATTTCGTACGCGTCGAGGTTACCGAGCGTGGATTTTACGAATGAGCACGGTAACTGTGAGACGGGTATACGTCGCGAGAATCCAGAGTATTCTCAACCACTAGCGCTACCTAATGACAAACGCGAACTTCGCCTTAACGCTGATTTGCGGTTGAAGATAGTGGAGCTTTGGTGGATTCTCAGCAGGGAGATTCTTCGCGTGCCCGCAACGCGAGCTTGGCAACAGTTGAAGCCAACTGGCGAAGCCTCTGGAAGAAGTTCAAGCCGCAGAACCTGTGACGTGTTCCGTTCCTTTCGGGGAAATGGTGTAATCCCAATAGCCAAGGGAAGTCGGAACGATTCATTCGCTCAGGGAGGATCTTACATGAATCCCTTATATGTGTTGCTGTTGGCGTTTCTCATCGGTGTAGTCGGAGGATTACGTACGATGACCGCGCCGGCCGTTGTGGCCTGGGCCGCGAACCGGCACTGGCTTAATCTAGATAATACGGCGCTTGCCCTAATCGGGTCCTTTGGTGCCGTCATTGTCTTTACCCTGGGTGCTCTAGGTGAATTGGTCTTCGACAAACTTCCTTCAACTCCAAGCCGCACCCAACTTCTTGGACTGGTCGGCCGCAGCGTGTTCGGCGGTTTGGCAGGCGGGGCTGTCGCTGGTGCCGGAACACAGTCGATTGTATTCGGCATCGTTGCGGGTGTGGCAGGCGCGATTGTCGGCGCGTTTGCTGGCTACGAGGTCCGCAAACGCCTGGTGCGCGCGCTCAAGGTTCCGGACTTAGTCATTGCTCTCCTTGAAGACGCAGTCGCGATTGGCGGTGGTCTCTTAATTGTGTCGCGGCTCTAAGCGCCCAACTCGCACACTTCTGAATGGATTTGTCGAGTTGGTTTAGCTTATCTCAGACGCCACTCTGGTGTTGCTGAGTTTTTCTGATCAGAAGATCACTGAGCAGTAGTCTTCATCTCAAAAACGCGTGCGATGCTACGCAGCACGTGCCCTCTCGTTGGACAGCCAAAGGAAACACAGTTGAGGGTATTAAGTGTGTGTTGCGACCCGACGCTACCGCATTACGGTACTGACCTCATCGCACTAGAATTTTATTTTGCAGAGCATCTAAAGTATGTCGACACGGCATACTCTTGATCATTCCAATGAATTTTCAAGAGTTCATTGCCAGATCTTTATCGTTGACAGACACTCGCGCTCGTGGAATACTTGCGCCCTTCCCGACAGGGTAGAACACAGATTCACCTAAGGGCCACTCACTTGGCCCAAAAGGCGGTAGCCCGCCACGCACCCACCTCAACATCAGTTGTAAATCCGAAAAATGAGCAGCTTAGCAGTAGGAAGCCCCGATTCTGGACTCGGTGTTAGTGCGCCGTTTTCTACCCTCGTGGATCTGCTCGAATGGCGCGCGCGCTTTCAGGCCGAACGCGTTGCTTACACGTTTCTGGTCGATGACGGTACTGAGCAAATCAATCTCAATTGGGACCAGCTTCATCGCAAAGCCGTGCTAATCGGCCGGCGTCTGATCGAGATGGATGCCGCGGGCAAGACGGTGCTGTTGCTCTATCCTTCGGATCTCGAATATGTCGCCGCATTTTTCGGATGCCTCTACGCCGGCGCGACCGCCGTGCCCGCTTACCCGCCGCGTCTGAATCGTACGTTGCACCGATTGCAGGCAATCGTGGCTGATTCACAGGCTGCGGTGGCGCTGAGTGTTTCGTCTATCCGGGAACGGGTCGAGCCACTATGCAATCAGGTGCCGGGACTTAACTCACTCAGTTGGCTGACCACCGACGATCTTGCAGAAGATCCGCAGCAGGAGTGGTGTAGACCACTGATAACGGAAGAGATGCCCGCATTTCTGCAATACACCTCCGGGTCGACAAGCCAGCCCAAAGGTGTGATCGTCAGTCACGGCAATCTCATGCATAACGAGCAGTTGATTCAGCAGGCCTTCAACCAATCCGAATCGTCGGTCATCGTTGGTTGGCTGCCGCTGTATCACGACATGGGACTGATTGGTAACGTGTTGCAAACGCTTTACGTTGGTGCGCGTTGCGTGCTGATGTCGCCAACGGCGTTTTTGCAGAGTCCATTTAGATGGCTTCAGGCGATTTCGATGGCGAAAGCGACGACGAGTGGTGGTCCAAATTTCGCTTACGACCTCTGCGTGCGCAAAGTGAATGAAGAGCGACGCGCGCAACTGGATCTAAGCAGTTGGAAGGTGGCTTTTAACGGCGCAGAGCCGATTCGTCCGGCAACCTTGAAGCGGTTTGCGAAAGCGTTTGCGTCGTGCGGATTTAAGCCGGAAGCTTTTCATCCTTGTTACGGACTGGCGGAGGCGACCCTCTTTGTTTCGGGAAAAGCGACGCGTGGTCTTCCGAAGGTTGAATCGTTTAGTGCTGCGGAACTGATTAAGAACCGTGTGCGGGGGGCAAACGGTAGTGGTTCGGAAGCGAAGTCACTGGTTAGCTGCGGAGTTTCTTTTGGGAGTCAGAAACTGATCGTCGTGAATCCGGAGACTTCGGTTGAGTGTGCGGCGGGCGAGGTCGGTGAGATTTGGCTTGCTGGACCAAGCGTCGCCGGTGGTTATTGGAACCAGCCCGAAGCGACTGCTTATACGTTTCACGCGAAGCTGGCGGGTAAAAGTGATGAGATGTTTTTGCGCACTGGCGATTTGGGTTTTCTCCATGAAGGCGAACTGTACGTCACAGGGCGACTCAAAGACCTGATCATCATTCGCGGGCTCAATCATTATCCGCAGGACATCGAGCAAACTGCTGAATTCAGTCATGCGCTCTTGCGGCCGGGATGTAGCGCGGCGTTTTCGTTGGAAGTGGAAGGCGAAGAGCGGTTGGTGATCGTGTTAGAGGTCCAACGGAATCGTACTGCGAGTGAGCAGGAGATCGTTGATGCGATCCGGCAGCGAGTGGCTGAAGAGCACGAGGTGCAGGTTTATGCGGTCGCGCTAATCAGGCAGGGCACGATCGGGAAGACTTCGAGCGGCAAGATTCAGCGAAATGCGACCCGGCACGCGTTTGTCGCTGGGAAATTAGAGGTGGAGTTTGAGTGGCGCGAATCATCTAAAACGGATCAAGTTGCGGCTGCGGAGGTTAAGGCGGATGGGGACAGTGACTCGCCGGAAGTTTGGCTGCGCAGCAAGCTCGCGGGGCTGTTGCGTTTACCGGTAACAGAGATTGAAGTTAACCAGCCAATCACGCGTTACGGGCTTGACTCACTAATGGTTGTTGAGCTGTCGCATAGCATCGAGGAGAAGTTTGGGGTCGCGCTTTCGTTGGCGAGCTTATTCGAGCCGGTGAGCATTCTTGATTTGTGTGACCGATTCGGGAAGGGGATTGGCGCGAAGAGCGAGACGCAGCGAAATGAGAATCGACCCGCAGTTGAGCGAGGCGTCGCTAACGGTGAATCGGTTCCAAGTAGTCAGCCGCTTTCGAGTAGTCAGCAGTCGCTGTGGTTTTTGCATCAGCTTGCGCCGGAAGATCCGACTTATAACCTTGCGTTTGCCGCACGGGTTCGGGGTGATCTTGAGGTTAGGAGTTTGCGAACTGCGTTTCAGGCGCTGGTGGCGCGGCATGCGTCCCTGCGAACGATCTTTGTTGAGGAAGATGGCGCGCCGGTGCAGCGTGTACTCGACCACGCGACGGTCCACTTCGAAGAGCATGAGGTTTCTACGTTGGACCATGCGTCGTTGGAGGAACGTCTTGTTGCTGAGGCGCAGCGTCCGTTTGACCTGGAACGTGGTCCGCTGGTGAAAGTCCACTTGTTCGCTACCACCGATGGCGAGAATGTGCTGCTGCTGACGACGCACCACATCATCGTTGACCTGTGGTCCCTGACGGTATTGCTGCACGAACTCGGAATCCTATACAACGCCGGGCGAACGGGAACACAGGCTGAGTTAACTCCACTCACGCGCCAATACGTCGATTACGTTCATTGGCAGAACGAGCTGTTGCGCAGCAAGTTGGGCCAGGACCACCGGCGCTACTGGCAAAAGCAGTTGGCTGGTCCACTACCCGCTCTGGCGCTGCCCACCGATCGACGGCGTCCGCCGGTGCAGACCTATCGCGGCGCAGCGCACTCGTTCCGTCTCAATCCGGATTTGACCCGATGTCTCAAGGCATTGAGCAAAGATCAGAACGCCACGCTATACATGACGCTGTTGGCGGCGTTTCAGGTCCTGCTCTATCGCTACACCGGCCAGCAGGAAATACTCGTCGGTTCGCCGACTGCGGGTCGCAATCGTGGCTGGCTTGCGGGACTTGTCGGCTATCTCATCAATCCGGTCGCAATGCGCGCAAAGCTGTCGCCGGAGCAGTCGTTCACCGAATTCCTCGCCGACGTCCGACGCACGGTACTCACGGCTTTCGAACATCAGGACTATCCATTCACGTTGCAGGTGCAGGACGTGCAGCCCGAGCGCGAGGCGAGCCGCTCGCCTGTGTTTCAGGTGATGTTTGCCTTGCAGAAGTCTCATTTGCGCAACGATCAGAGTGTTGCGGCATTTGCCGTTGGCGATCCCGGAGCGCAGATTCCGCTCGGCGACGTCGTGCTTGAGTCGCTCGCGTTGCCGCAACGTACCGCGCGTTTTGATCTGACACTGTTGATGGCGGAAACGAATGACCATCTCGGCGCGAGTCTCGAATACAACATCGATCTTTTCGACGTCACGACGATCGAGCGTTTGTCGCAGCAGTTTGAACGTTTGCTCGACAGCATCGTCGCGTCACCACAAACTGCCGTCTCACGATTACCGTTGCTGAGTGACACCGATCAGAGCATGTTGGCCGGTTGGAATGAAACCACGCGTGTGTATCCCAAAGGCGACTCGCTGCACGGACTGTTCGAAGCGCAGGTCGAGCGAACGCCGTCAGCCGTGGCGATTGTTGCCGGAGCTGAACGACTCACCTACCAGCAACTGAACGAGCGCGCGAACCAGTTGGCCCATCATCTCATCGCGCTTGGTGTTGCGAACGAAGATCGCGTCGGAATTCTCCTGGAACGCTCGCCTGACATGCTGATCGCGCTATTGGCTGGACTCAAAGCGGGCGCTTCATACGTGCCACTCGATCCGGCGTATCCGCGCGAACGTGTGGAGTTCATGACGGCAGACGCCGGGTTGAAAGTCTTGTTGACGAAGCAGTATCTCGCGGATGCGCAACTCGCCAACCAGCCTACGACAAATCCGGCTGTTTCTGTTGTCGATCGCCAGCTTGCTTATCTCATCTACACCTCTGGTTCGACCGGGCAGCCGAAAGGCGTCGCGATCGAGCATGCTAGCGCAACGGCGTTCATTCACTGGGCCCACGATGTCTTTAGCGATGAAGACCTGCGCAGCGTTCTCTTCTCGACGTCGACCTGTTTCGATCTCTCCATCTTCGAAATGTTCGCGACGCTCAGTTGCGGCGGCCAGATCGTTCTGGCTAACAACGCGCTTCAACTCGCTGAACTGCCGGCAGCAAGCGAAGTTACACTCATTAACACTGTTCCTTCGGCGATGACTGAGTTGTTGCGCATGCGGGCCGTGCCTGACTCGGTTCGCATCGTGAACCTCGCGGGTGAGCCGCTGACCGACGAACTCGTCGCGGAGATCTACGCCACCACGAAAGCTGAGCGCGTCTACAACCTTTATGGCCCAAGCGAGTACACGACTTACTCGACCTACACGCTCGTTAAAGAACACCAACACGTGACGATCGGACGTCCGGTGGCGAACACGCGAGTTCACGTGCTCGACGAACTGTTACAACCTGTGCCTGTGGGTGTGATCGGCGACCTTTATATCAACGGTGAGGGACTGGCCCGCGGTTACTGGCAACGCCCGGCGCTGACCGCGGAGAAGTTTATTCCTGACGGTCTGAGCGGCGAAGCGGGCGCGCGGTTGTATCGCACTGGTGATAAGGCGCGCTATCTCGCGAACGGAGATCTGGAGTTTCTCGGTCGCGTCGATCATCAGGTGAAGTTGCGTGGTTATCGCATTGAGCTGGGCGAGATTGAGAGCGTGTTGCGGCGTCACGAAAAGGTGCAGGAAGCGATCGTCGTTGCGCGTGATCACGAAGGTGAAGAGAAGCGGTTAATCGCATACCTCATCGGGAACCAGTCAGTGCCGACGAGTGAGCTTCGCGCATGGTTGAGAGAGCGGCTGCCGGAGTTTATGACACCCGCTGCGTTTGTCTGGCTGGACGCGTTGCCGTTGACGCCCAACGGCAAAGTCGATCGCAAAGCTTTGCCCGAGCCTGATTTCAGCAGTGCTGGGGAAGAATCGCTAACGGCGCCGCGCACGCAAATCGAAGAAGTGTTGTTAGGTATCTGGGCCAACGTGCTCGGGATTAAAGAGCTCGACATTCACGACAACTTCTTCGAGCTCGGCGGCCATTCGCTGATGGCGACGCGCCTGATCTCGCAGATGCGTAACGAGCTGGACGTCGAAGTGCCGGTCAGCAAAGTTTTCGAGTCGCCTACTGTCGCGCGATTGGCCGAGCACGTCGAACAAGCGCTCAGCGACGCGCCCGCAGTCGCTTACACACCAATTGAACGAGTGCAGGGCGACGAGGCGCTGCCACTCTCGTTTGCGCAACAGCGACTCTGGTTCCTGGACCAGATGGAACCAGGCAACCCGTTCTACAACATCGCGGCTGTGGTGGGTTTGAGCGGCAAGTTGAACGTGCAGGCGTTGGAGCGAAGTTTCGGTGAGATCGTGAACCGGCACGAAGTGCTGCGAACGCGATTTGAAGTAGTGAACGATCAGCCGGTGCAGATCGTCACTCCGGCGCTTTCGTGGAGCCTGGCTAAGATAGATCTGCGCGAATTCGATGCGGCTGAACGCGAAGCTGAAGTTGCGAGGCGCGCCGCTGAAGAGGCCCGGACGTCGTTTGATCTTTCAACCGGTGGATTGCTGCGAACGACGCTGCTGCAATTGGGCGACGAGGAATACGCGCTCTTAATAACGATGCATCACATCGTCAGCGACGCGTGGTCCGTGGGAATCTTCGTGCGCGAGCTAAGCGCGCTCTACAGTTCTTTTGCAGACGACGAAGAATCACCGCTGCCCGCGCTCAATATTCAATACGCCGACTTCTCCCGTTGGCAGCAGCATTGGTTCCAGGGCGACGTGCTCGCGACACAGATGGCTTACTGGAAACAGCATCTCGCAGGCGCGCCGGCCTTGCTCAATTTTCCAACCGATCGTCCGCGTCCGGCGATGCAGAGGTTTCAGGGCGACAGTCAGAACTTGGTCCTGTCTCGATCTCTAGTTGAATCGCTCAAGGTTCTGAGCCGTCGCCTGGGCGCGACGCTCTTCATGACGCTGCTTGCCGCTTTCAAAACGTTGCTGTTTCGGTACACGGGCCAAGCTGAAATCGTCGTCGGCACGCCCGTCGCCGGACGCAATCGCGCCGACATCGAGGGCCTGATCGGTTTCTTCGTAAACACGCAGGCGATCCGCACACAGTTATCTGCCGACATGAGCTTCGGTGAGTTGTTGGTCCAGGTGCGCACCGCGGTGCTCGAGGGACAGGCGCGACAGGATCTGCCGTTTGAAAAGCTTGTCGAAGAGTTGCAACCCGAACGAAGTCTCAGCCACACGCCGATCTTCCAGGTGATGTTTGCGTTGCAAAACGTGCCGATGCCGGCGCTCGAGTTGAGCGGCCTGACGGTTAGCTCGGTTGCCGCAACGGTCAAGACCGCAAAGTTTGATTTCTCGTTGTCGTTTGAAGAACGGGCTGATGGACTAATTGGCACGTTGGAATACAACACGGATCTTTTCGACTGTACGACCATGACGCGCCTGCTCGGTCACTACGAGCGTTTGCTTCAGGATGTCGTAAACAGCGAAGAGACGAAGCTGGGTGATTTGGAATTGCTGACGACAGCCGAGCGCGAGCAGTTGTTGGGTGAATGGAACGATACTGCTGCGGAGCGACCATCTTCGTTGTGTGTTCATCAACAGTTTGAGCAATACGCCGAGTCGAATCCGAATGCGATTGCAGTGTGGTGTGGTGAACAGTCGCTGAGTTATGGCGAACTAAACGCCCGGGCGAATGCGCTGGCCCGGCAACTGCGCCGTCTCAGTGCTTCAGCTACGGAAAACATCGTCGCTATTTGTACCGACCGCACGATCGAGATGTTTGTCGGGACGTTGGGAATTCTCAAGGCAGGAGCGGCTTATCTGCCACTCGATCCGCACTATCCACGCGAGCGGCTCGATTTCATGTTGCAGCATTCCGGCGCCTCCATGCTCCTGACGAAGGAATCGATACAGGAGCTGGTCTCGAGAGGGTTGGACCAAAATACAGATGTCCCACAGGCGAACATCGATCTCGATAACCTTGCCTACGTGATCTACACCTCCGGCTCGACTGGCCGGCCCAAGGGCGTCGCCGTCTCGCATGGTGCGCTGCTCAACCTTGTCTCCTGGCACAACTCGGCTTTCAACATTTCAGCCTCCGATCGCGCGACCCTTCTCGCCGGCGTGAGCTTCGACGCATCAGTGTGGGAACTGTGGCCCTATTTGTGTTGCGGTGCGTCGCTCGACATTCCACCCGATGATTTGCGCTCGTCACCCGAAGGCTTGCGCGATTGGATCACGGACCGCGCCGTCACGGTGAGTTTTGTTCCGACGCCCGTTGCCGAACCGATACTCGCGCTCGATTGGTCCAACGAAAGCAAACTGCGGATGTTGTTGACCGGCGGCGACCGCCTGCACACGTGGCCTGCGCGGACGCTGCCTTTCACAGTGGTCAACAACTATGGTCCAACGGAAAACACAGTCGTGAGTACTTCGGGTTTACTCGATAACGACGACCGGGCGCCGGGCATTGCGCCGACGATCGGCAGACCGATCAGCAATGTGGAAATTTATATCGTGGACCAGCGCGGCGAATCCGTGCCGGTTGGCGTCACCGGAGAGCTTTTGGTTGGTGGAGGTAGTCTGGCGCGAGGTTATCTCCACAGTCCCGAGCTCTCCGCTGAACTCTTTGTGCCCGATGGGCTGAGTGGTCGCACCGGCGCGCGTCTGTATCGCACCGGGGATCTCGCTCGCTATCTGCCTAATGGTGAAATCGAGTTTCTCGGTCGTAGCGGCAGCCAGGTGAAGATACGCGGACACCGCATCGAGCTCGGCGAGATCGAAACGGCGTTGCGCGAAACTGACGGTGTGCGCGAAGCGGTCGTGAATTGCTGGGAACAACTTCCTGGTGATCAATGCCTCGTTGCGTATGTCGTGCCGGCAGATGGCGGCGGCGTTGTTACGCGGAACGATCTGCGATCGAAGTTGCGCGAACAACTACCCGATTACATGGTGCCTTCGTTTGTGGTGTTGCTCGACGAATTGCCGCTGACCGACAACGGAAAGATTGATCGGCGTGCGTTGCCGGCCCCTGTGCTGGCCGAGGTTCAGGACGATACGGCATTGCGAACACCAACGGAAGAGTTGTTGACAAATATCTGGGCGGAAATTCTGCGGTTGCGCAGCGTCGGGCTGGATGACAACTTTTTCGATCTTGGCGGGCATTCGCTGTTGGCGACGCAGGTAGTTTCGCGGGTGCGCGAGACTTTTAAGATTGAGTTGACGCTCCGCGCGTTGTTTGAACATCCGACGATCGCGGAACTGGCGCAGCGTGTGGATACGGTGCTGCAGGCCGAAGCTGGTGGAACGTTGACTGCGATCGAACGCGTGGATAGATCCGGAAAGCTGAGTCTTTCTTTTGCGCAGCAACGTCTGTGGTTCATCGACAAGCTTTCTTCAGGCAATACGGTTTACAACATTCAGGTGGCGGTGCGATTACGCGGCCACTTGAATTACCGCGCCCTGGAAAACGCTCTCAACGAGATCATTCGCCGGCACGAAGTGCTGCGCACGCATTTCGCGACCAGTGATGGCTTGCCGATACAGATTGTGGCGCCGGAGTTTTCGGTGTCGTTGCGATGTGAGCAGGGCAGAACGATTGAGGAAGTTTATGCTGAAGAGGCGCGTCACTCGTTTGATCTGGAGAAGTTACCGCTCGTACGTTTCCGTCTGTTGCAGTTGTCAGAAAAAGAGCACGCGTTGTTGTTGACGATGCATCACATCGTCTCTGACGGTTGGTCACTCGGTGTGATAACGCAGGAACTCGCGTCGCTCTACCAGTCCTTCGCCGGCGATCAGCAATCGCCGCTACCGGAGCTGGCAGTTCAATACGCGGACTTCGCGCACTGGCAACGCGGATGGCTCACTGGCGAAGTGCTCGAAAACCAGATCACTTACTGGCGGAAACAACTCGGACAGATCGCAAACCTTGAACTGCCGACCGATCGTTCACGTCCGGAGATGCAGAGTTTCCGCGGTGCGCGTCGTTTTTTCACGCTACCCGCCGATCTCGCGGAATCGCTCAGCTCGCTGAGTCGCCGTGAAGGCGTGACGCTTTACATGCTGATGCTCGCGGCTTTTAAGGTGCTGCTGAATCGCTACAGCAACCAGGACGATATCGTGGTCGGCACGGACATCGCGAATCGCAATCGCAGCGAGATCGAACCACTGATCGGTTTCTTTGCCAACCAACTCGTGCTGCGAACGAGTCTCTCCGGCAATCCGACCGTCCGCGAACTTTTGGGACATGTTCGTGAAGTGACGCTCGGTGCGTACGCTCATCAGGACCTGCCGTTTGAGAAACTGGTCGAAGAACTTCAGCCTGAGCGCGACCTCAGCCGCAATCCGTTGTTCCAGGTGATGTTCATCTTCCAAAACAATCCGATGCCGGCGCTGGAAATCGGCGAGCTCACGATTGAGCCGATCGAGATGATGGAAGCAACCACCGCCTTCGACATCACACTCGCGCTGAATCAAACGCCGAACGGAGAGATTCGCGGTTCGGTCCGTTACAGCACGGACCTCTTCGACGTCTCAACTATCGATCGCCTGACTCGTCACTATGAAACTTTATTGCGCTCGATCGTTTTCGACGCGAGCGTGCGACTCAGCTCACTTGAAATGCTTACCGCCGAAGAACACAAACAAAAAGTGGAGCACAAGGAAGAACGCCGCGAACTCAAGTTGCAGAAGTTGCTGAATGTGAGACCGAAGGCAGTAACGCTGACGGAAAGAAATATTGTGCGCGAGTCGCGGCTCAGCGACGTGATGCGTTTGCCTGTTGTGTTTCAGCCGGAAGTTGACGGCGTCGATCTCGTCACGTGGGCCGGGCAGAACCGCGAAATGATCGACAGCCGTTTGAGAGAACACGGAGCGTTGTTGTTTCGCGGGTTCAATGGTCATTCGGTGAAAACGTTCGAGCAGTTCACCACGACGATCGTTTCGTCGCTGATGAGCTACGGCGAACGATCCTCGCCGCGCCATGTGTTGAGCGGCAACATCTACACGTCGACAGATCATCCTGCCGACCAGCACATACTCCTGCATAACGAACAGTCGTACACGCTGAACTGGCCCATGAAAATCTGGTTTTACTGTGTGCGTCCGGCGCAGCAGGGCGGTCGCACGCCGATTGCCGACAGCCGCCGCATTTACCAGCGTTTGTCCCCGGCGTTAGTGAAGAGGTTTGTCGAAAAACAGGTGATGTACGTTCGCAACTATGGCGACATGCTGGGGCTGTCGGCGCAGGAGGCGTTTCAGACTGCTGATAAGCGAGTGATCGAAGAGCATTGCCGGCGCGACGCGATCGAGTTTGAGTGGAAGGATGGGAATCGGCTGCGCACAAAGCAGATCAGGCCGGCAGTCAGGCGACATCCACGTACGGGTGAACTAGTTTGGTTCAACCACGCAGTGTTCTTCAATATTCACAGCCTTGAGAAAACAGCGCGCGAGTCGCTGCGTGCAGGCGTCGACGATTTCGATCTTCCATTCAACACGTTCTACGGTGACGGTTCTCCGATCGAGCCGGCGGTCATTGAAGAGATCTATGAAGCGTACCTGCAGGAGCAGGTTGCATTCGATTGGCAGACCGGCGACATCCTCATGCTCGACAACATGCTCTGCGCGCACGGCCGCGAGCCATTCGTCACCCCGCGCGAGATCGCCGTGGCCATGGCCGACCCTTACTCAGAACTGTAGGGCCACCGCTACAGAATTAACTTATGCAGGCAACAACTGTCGTTGAGGGCTTTCGACTCTCGCCGCAGCAGCGGCGTCTCTGGAAGCTACAACACGAAACGGCGACCAACTCGTCTGTCTTTACTTCGCAACTCGTCTTTTTGTTCGAAGGAGAGTTGAGTGTTGAGGCGTTGCGCGCGGCTGTGGAAAGAATTTGTGCGCGGCACGGATCGCTGCGGACGGTGTTTCGACGTTTGCCAGGTGTCGTGATGCCGGTCCAGGTCGTAGGTGAGGACATTTCAGTTTCATGGCAGGTCATCAATCTCGACGAAACGAAGCAGCACGTCGAAGAGTTGCTCGCGACGGAAGCGCGTCGTGCTTTTGATTACGAGAATGGTCCATTGGTGAACGCGACGTTGATCGCACAAGCGCCGGATCGTCATTTTTTGTCGATCACGATACCAACGCTGTGCGCAGATCGCTGTACGTTGAACAACTTCGCTAGTGAACTGATCGATAAGACAGCGGAAGATGAGCCGCTTCAGTACATTCAGTTCTCAGAATGGCAAAACTCGCTGGCGGAAGAAGATGACGCCGAAAAAGCGCGCGAGTATTGGGCGCGACAGGATCTAACCAATACATCCGCATTACTGGCCGGTCAACAGGTTCGCCAGCGCGTGCCTCTTGAGATTCCGCGCGAGCTTCAGTCAATTACGCTGGGCCTTTCGCCGGAACTCGTCACCCGCATCGCCGCGCTGGCGACAAAATACGAAACCACGAACGCCACGGTGCTGCTTGCGGCGTGGCAAACACTGCTGTGGCGACTGACACAACGTTCCGTCGCGATCGGAAACGTCACGGAAGGCAGATCGTATGAACTGCTGCACGATGGTTTTGGGCTGTTTGCTCGCGTGCTCCCGGTTCACTGTCAGTTCACTGATGATTTGCGCTTCAGTGAAGTGATCTCCGAGATCGATCGGTTTCAACACGAATCGGAAGAGTGGCAGGATTATTTCAATCTCGACGAGGCGGCCGGCAGTGCGCTGAACTATTTCCCGTTCGGCTTCGAATACGCGCAAATGCTCCCGCAGCGGCAGACAGATGGTTTGCGAGTATCCATCTATCGCCAAACAAGCGCTTTTGAAATTTTTGATCTGAAACTCACGAATGTCGCGAGTGGAGACGGTATCGCGGTCACGTTTGATTACAACGCTGAAGTATTTGACGAGTCGTATGTAAATCATCTCGCCGAACAGTTTCAGACCCTCCTCGACTCTGCTCTCGCCGATCCTGAAACTTCTGTAGCTGAACTTGAAATCGTCAACGCAGCCGAACGGCAGCAGATCGTTTTTGCCTGGAACAAGACCACGCGCGACTACGATCTCGATCAACCGATTCATCGACTCTTCGAACATCAGGTCGAGCGCACACCCGATGCGCTCGCCGCCGTATTTCAAAACGAACAAGTTACCTTCGGTGAACTAAACCATCGCGCCAACCAGTTAGCGTCTTATTTAACGGACAACGGCGTTGGACCGGAAACGCCTGTCGGCATCTGTATCGAACCGTCGCTCGAGATGCTGATCGCCGTGCTCGGAATTCTGAAAGCCGGTGGCGCTTACGTTCCCCTCGATCCGCGCCATCCGCAGCAACGAATCGATCAAGTTTTGACGGACGCAGGCGCGTCGATCCTGCTGACCCGCGAGCTGGTAGCAAATGCGCAAGCCGGGACCCGAAGTTCCGAGACAGAAATAACAGCCGACAATCTCGCGTACATCATCTATACGTCCGGCTCCACCGGCCAGCCGAAAGGTGTAATGATTCAACATCGTTCGGTCGCGAACCTCGCCGCGGCATTGCACGAAGAGGTGTACGCCGGACTCGGACCGGCACTCAAGGTCGGTCTCAGCGCGCCACTCGCGTTCGACGCGTCCGTAAAGCAACTCGTAGCCCTGCTTCACGGCCACACGCTCCACATCCTTCCGGAAGAACTCCGGCTCGATGCCAAAGCCGCACTCGACTACATCGACGAGCATCAAATCGACGTGCTCGACTGCACACCATCACAACTAAAACTCTTAGTGGCCGCCGGTCTAAACAAAAGCACGAGAACTACCCCGAAGCTGATGCTCGTCGGCGGCGAAGCGATCGACGAATCGACCTGGTCGCGACTCGCAGAAGATGAGCACACGAGCTTCTTCAACGTCTATGGTCCAACCGAGTGCACGGTTGATGCTACCTGGGCACATATCACGCGCTCGCAAGCGCAACCGGTGATTGGCAGACCGGTGCCCAATGCCCACGCGTACATTCTCGATAAAAATCTGAAGCCTGCCGGCATTCATTTCACCGGCGAGCTCTTCATCAGCGGAACAGGTCTCGCTCGCGGCTATCTCAACTCGCCTGAGCGGACAGCCGAAAGATTTATCCCCGACGGCCTGAGCGGCCAGGAAGGCGCGCGCCTCTATCGCACCGGCGACCTCGCGCGCTACACGCCCGATGGCTCGATCATCTATACCGGTCGCAACGACGCACAGGTCAAAGTACGCGGTCATCGCATCGAACCTGGTGAGATCGAAGCCGTCCTCCAACAACACGAAAACGTTAAGCAGGCCGTCGTCATAGCGCGCGAAGCAGCAAACGCCGATGTGCGCCTGGTCGGCTACGTGGTCCCAATCGACGGCACACCAGTCGATACGAACGATCTGCGACAAAGGCTGAGCGAGCGGTTGCCCGATTACATGGTGCCGTCGTTTCTCGTCGCTCTCGACAAGCTGCCGCTGACACGCAACGGCAAAGTCGACATTAAGAATTTACCCGCGCCGGAAACCGCACAACGGTCACGCGACGAAAACTACCTGGCGCCGCGAAACGAGATAGAAGCCACCATCACCCGCGTGTGGCAGGACGTGCTCGGTGTCGAACGGATCGGCATCAACGACAACTTCTTCGACGCCGGCGGACATTCGCTCCTGATGGTCCAGGCACACAACAAGCTCACCGAACTTTTCGACAAGCAGATCTCCATCGTCGAGATGTTTGCCAAACCAACCATCGGCGCACTCGCCGAATACTTCAGTAAAACAAACGGTCACAAACCAAAATTCGACAGAGTCATGGATCGCGCTGCGCGCCGCAAACAGGCAGCCGGCAAGCGCCAGTAAGAAACAATCCGGGGACGGACTGATGAGTTCCAATAACACTAATCAAATCGAAGGCATCGCGATCATTGGGATGGCGGGACGCTTTCCCGGCGCGAACAACATCGCGGAATACTGGTCCAACCTGCGCGACGGCGTGGAATCGATCACCTTCTTCAGCGACGAAGAGTTGCAGAAGGCGGGTATCGAAGCGTCGCGGCTGAGTTCGCCGAGCTTCGTTAAAGCGAAAGGCGCGATCGAAAACGGCGACCTGTTTGACGCGGCGTTTTTTGGTTTCACGCCGCGCGAGGCGGAGATCATGGACCCGCAACATCGCCTGTTTATGGAGTGTGTGTGGACCGCTCTGGAAGGCGCCGGTTACGACCCCGAGACATACAAAGGCGCGATCGGTCTTTACGGCGGCGCGGGTCTGAACAGCTATCTACTGTTGAACCTGATGTCGAATCGCGACCTGCTCGATTCGGTCGGACTGTTGCAGGCTTCGGTGCAAAACCGGGGCGATCATCTCACTACGCACGTAGCGTATGAATTGAATCTCAAAGGTCCGAGCCTGACGATTCAAACCGCCTGTTCAACTTCATTAGTGGCCGTACACACGGCGTGTCAAAGTCTCTTGAACTTCGAATGCGACATGGCCCTCGCAGGTGGTGTGACGATCACGGTGCCGCTAAAAAATGGGTACACGTATCTCGACGGCGGAATCTATTCACCCGATGGTCACTGCCGTGCGTTTGATGAGCGTGCTCAGGGAACGGTACAGGGCGATGGCGTCGCGGTAGTTACGTTGAAAAGATTGAGCGATGCACTTAACGACGGCGACACGATTCACGCGGTGATCCGCGGGTCGGCGGTGAACAATGACGGCTCGCTGAAAGTGGGATACACGGCGCCGGGTGTTAACGGCCAGGCGGAAGTCATTGCCGAAGCACACGCAATAAGCGGGATGAATCCCGAGACGATCACTTACGTCGAAACACACGGCACAGGAACCGCGCTCGGTGATCCGGTTGAGGTAGAGGCCCTGACGCAGGCGTTTCGCCACACCACTGACGCGAAGAGTTTCTGCGCGATCGGTTCGGTGAAGACGAACATCGGCCATCTCGACGCTGCCGCCGGCGTGGCAGGTCTGATCAAGACCGTGCTTGCACTTAAGCACCGTCAGATTCCGCCGAGTCTTAATTTCGAAAACGAAAATCCGCGCATCGACTTCGCGAACAGTCCGTTTTACGTCAATGCCGAACTGTCGGAATGGAAGAGCGCCAACGGGGAACCGCGTCGTGCGGGTGTGAGTTCTTTCGGTATCGGTGGCACAAACGCGCACCTCGTGGTTGAAGAAGCACCTGAGCCGATTGCTTCGGAATCAAAACGCAGATGGCATTTGCTGCCGCTTTCCGCACGGACCAGCAGCGCGCTCGACGTGACAACGCTCCAGCTCCACGCATACCTGAAAGAAAATCCGGAACTCAATCTGGCTGACGTGGCGCACACGCTGCTGGTCGGTCGCAGGAAGATGGACCACCGGCGCGTCGTTGTGTGTCGTGACCTGGAAGATGCGGTGCGCGCGTTGGAAACACTCGACGCGCGGCGGGTGTTCACGAGTCTTCAGGAACCGCGGAATCGTCCGGTGGTTTTCCTGTTTCCAGGTCAGGGCGCGCAGTACGTCCGCATGGGATTGGAGTTGTACGAGGCGGAACCGGTCTTCCGTGAGCACATTGATTCGTGTGCGGAGATTTTAAAGCCACATCTCGGTTTCGATCTTCGCGACGTGCTCTATCCAAGTGATGAAGCACTCGAAGCGGCGCAGGAGAAACTCAACGAGACGTACGTTACGCAGCCGGCGCTGTTTGTGACTGAGTATGCACTCGCGCAGCAGTGGATGCATTGGGGCGTCACGCCCGAAGCGATGATCGGACACAGTGTCGGCGAGTATGTAGCGGCGTGTTTGGCTGGTGTGTTTTCCCTCGAAGACGCGTTGCGACTCGTCGCTGTGCGCGGGAGATTGATTCAGAGTGTCGCGCCGGGATCGATGCTGGTGGTTTCGTTGCCGGAGCAGAAGGTACGCTCGATCATCGAGTCGCGATCCGATCTGGCGCTCGCGGCCATCAATTCACCTAACTTGTGTACGGTCTCCGGAACGCACGAAGCGATCGATGCACTCGAAGCGGAGTTGAAGCCACAAGGCTTGATGTTGCGGCGGCTGCAAACTTCGCACGCGTTTCATTCGCCGATGATGGATCCGATTCTCGAAGCGTTCATTGAAGAATTGTCGAAGGTCACGTTAAGACCGCCGGCGATGCCGTACCTTTCAAATGTCACTGGCGAGTGGATCAAGGCAGAAGAGGCGACCGATCCGAGGTATTACGCGCGCCACATTCGCCAGCCGGTGCTGTTCAATCACGGCATCAGCGAGATCTTCAGTAATCCCGAGCGATTGTTGCTGGAGGTTGGACCAGGAAACGCGTTAACTGTGCTTTCGCGGCATCATCCGCAGCGTGGAGCGGCCCAGGTGGTTTTGTCTTCGTTGCGCCGTGCAGACGAGCAGGAGCCGGATGAGGCGTCGATGTTGACGACGCTTGGACGCATGTGGTTAGCGAACGTGAACGTCGAATGGGAGAAGTTATCGAGTGGAGAGCGCCGGCGACGGATTCCTTTGCCGACGTATCCGTTTGAGCGGCAGCGGTATTGGATTGAGGCGCAAGCCGGAAACGTTGTTAAGAATCCGTTGCGAAAAGATCCGGAGATTGGAAATTGGTTCTATACGCCGTCGTGGCGGAGATCTACGACGCCGTTAGGAAAAACGGATCAGAAACGAAGATGGCTGATCTTTGCCGACGAGTGCGGTGTTGGAGTTGGGTTGCAAGCGCGGCTCGAGCAGTTGGGCCATGAGGTTGTAACGGTTGCCAGCGGGGCCTCATTTAAGCAGATCTCCGAGACTCGCTATGTAATCGACCCGAGTAATCGTGCTGATTATGACGCGCTGCTGAAAGCGATGGGCGCAGGCAGCGTCAGTGGTCAAACAATCGTACATCTGTGGAATGTAACACCGGCGGGAGAGGGATTACAGGAGCAGGCGCATAGCTTCTATAGTTTGTTGTATCTCGCGCAGGCACTCGGCAATCAATTGCTGACGTTGACGCCTGCCGATGTAGACGTCGAAGAGAAGCTACAGATCTGCATCATTTCAAACAATCTGCAGGAGGTAACCGGTGAGGAAGAGTTGTGTCCTGAGAAGGCGACGCTGCTGGGTCCGTGCCGGGTGATCTCGCAGGAGTATCAGAACATCCTCTGCCGCAGCATTGATGTGGTATTGCCGGCTGGCGCGTCTGCAGCGCGGGAAAGATTGGTGGAGGATTTACTCGCCGAAATTGTGAGCGAGAGTTCGGATCGCACGGTTGCATATCGCGGACGGCATCGTTGGGTGCAGGATTTTGAACACATCAAGTTGGAGGTCACCGACGAAACACCGGCGAAGTTGAGAGAGCGTGGTGTTTATCTGATCACAGGCGGAATGGGTGGAATGGGGTTGGAGTTTGCCGAGTACCTCGCGAAGGCCGTCAGCGCGAGACTCGTTCTCGTCGGACGCACACCGTTGGCGCCGGACAGCGAGAAGGTCAGAGCGATCGAAGCTGCCGGTGGTGAAGTGCTTCTCGTGGCTGCGGACGTCACGGATGAAAGCCAGATGAGCAGCGTGGTCCAACAGGCGCGCGAGCGTTTCGGTGAGATCAACGGTGTAGTTCATGCGGCGGGTGTACCTGGCGCGGGAATCATCCAGATCAAGACTCCGGCAGCGGCGGCGAACGTGCTCGCGCCGAAAGTAGCGGGCACACGTGTGCTCGATCGCGTACTGAAGGAATCGAAACTGGATTTCTTCGTGCTGTGCTCGTCGCGCAGTTCGATCCTCGGCGGCTTCGGCAACGTCGACTACTGCGCTGCAAACGCCTATCTCGATGCGTTTGCACATTACAAACGAGCGACCAGCGATAGCGCGGCGGTTTCAATCAATTGGGACGCGTGGCAGTCAGTCGGCATGCTCGTTAAGTCGGCTGAACAAGCGACAAGCAGGAAAACAACAGCGCCTAAACCCGTTCGCAGCGAAATAGGCAAGAGAAGTAATGGTCACCAGCAGAACGGACATCCACTACTGCATCGCGAGATTACCAACGGCGACGGCGCGGAGCACGATAAGGAGATCTGGGGCACCGATTTCAGCGTCACGGAACACTGGGTGCTCGACGATCATCGCATCGTCGGCACGGCAGTGATGCCCGGTACGGCATATCTGGAGATGGCGCGTGCGGCGGTTGAGAAACACGGCGGCGGCAGCACTGACAAACGCATGCTGGAGATTCGCGACGCGTTCTTTCTGGCGCCGCTCGCATTGCGCGACGACGAGATACGCGAAGTACAGATCCTGATCGATGAAGCCGGTGGTGAATACTCGTACAAAGTTGTGAGCAAGCCGAGCGCTTCAGAAAACGGTGAGTCGAATGAATGGCAGCCGTTCTCGATTGGTAAGCTGAGTTATGTCGACGCCGATCCTCCGGCGCGCGAGGATCTCAAGGCGATTATCGAGCGTTGTAACCGCAAAGAGATCGTCATTCGCGACGACGATGAGATCGATCCGGACCTCGGGCCGCGCTGGCAGAGTCTGCAACGCGTCTATCTTGGCGACAAAGAATTGCTGGCGACACTCGAACTGCCTGAGATGTTTGCGGGCGACATGGATTACCTCAAACTTCATCCGGCTTTACTGGACCGTGCGACCGGCACCGCCAAACATTATCTCGTCAACGAAGGTCACTACCTGCCGATGGGATACAAGAGCCTGCGGCTCAAAGGTCCGTTGCCGCGCCGGATTCATGCTTATATCCGTGCGAAAGATAATGGCTCGCGCAACGAGACGATCACGTTTGATATCACACTGTTTGACGAGGAGGGTGTCGAGCGTGTGGTCATCGATAGCTTTAGTCAGAAGCGCGTTAACGATGCTACGGGAACGATCAAGCTGCTCGCGAGTACCGGCGCACGCGCGAATGGATCTGCGGAAAACCATCCGCAAGGCACTGACGCGATCTATCAGCGTAGCTTGAGTGAGGGAATTGCGCCGGAAGAAGGCGTTGAAGTCTTCCGCCGGATCCTTTCGGCGAATACGCCGCCGCAGGTGATTGTTTCGACGAAGGACCTGCGGGCGTCAATCAATCAGGTCAACAGTTTTGCGCAGACAAACCTTGCGGAGATTGCGGACAGTGCTCCTGTCACGCGTGCGGCGCATCCGCGTCCGGCCGATCTACAGTCGCCGTATGTCGCGCCGCGCAGTGAGTTAGAGCAAAAGTTGGCGACGATCTGGCAGGAGATGTTGGGCATTGACGGCATTAGTGTTCACGACAACTTTTTCGAGTTGGGTGGCGACTCGGTAAAAGCGATTCAGATCAGCGTCAAGATCAACGAAGCTGGATTGCAGTTCACGCCCCAACAACTCTTTCAAAGTCAGACGATCGCGGAACTGGCGGCCGTCCTCGATCCATCACAAGCGCAGGAACTCGCAATGGCCGCCGGCGCAAACGGCTCCGCCATCACTGGCTCTGATCAACCCTTCGCCGGCCTCAGCGCACAAGAGTTAGAACAGATTGCGATGCTCCTCGAAGAGAACGATCAACTCAACGACTCAGTCGAGTAGGGGCGGCCCTCTGTGCCCGCCCTTCAATTATTCCTCCTTAAAAGGGTGGCCACCGAGGGCCACCCCTACAATTCGATGAAAAACGTAGCAGATCTTTACCATCTCACCCCGGTGCAGCGTGAAGTGCTGAGTGAGGCGCGGAGTGCGCGCGTGGTCCAGGTACGTCGCCGGGTTGAAGGCGAATTTGACAGTGAGGTGTCTGAGCGGGCCTGGCAGGAATTGCTGGCGCGGCACACGATGTTGCGCACCTGTTTTCTAATGCAACTCGCAGAGCCCGTGCAGGTGGTAAGGCAGCAGGTGAAACTCGCTTACGAGCGGTACGACTTTGGTGATAAACGGGAGCGTGCGCAGGCCGAAATCGAGGAGTTGTTGCGGATGGATGCGCAACGCGTATTCGATCCGGCGCGGGCGCCGCTCTTTCGTGTTACCGAGATCCGCCTGGGCGCGCGATCGTTTGAGATCGTCCTTAGTTATCATCCGATGTTACTCGACGAGCGCTCAGTTGAGTTGATGTTTGACGAGGTGAGCTCGGTGGTCGGTGATAATGCGCCGGCGTATCGGGAGTATGTCAGTTGGGTCGCACGGCAGGACACTGCGGGCGTTGAAGTTTTTTACCGAAAGCAAAACCGGGATAGTGGTCCAACGATGTCGTCGGCGCTAAACCTCGACGCTCTTGAACCAGATGCGTTAGGAGCTTTTGCGAAGAGCATGGGCGTTTCGGTTGAGACAGTGATCACGGGTGCGCGGGCCCTCGCGTTAATGCGTGAGCGAGAGTGTGGCGAGATCTGTTTGGATGTGACGGCCGCAGAGCGACCGCAAGCCTTACCAGGATCCGGGCAGATCATTGGTCTGCTTGCGAATGTGTTGCCCCTTCCGATTACTGCTCCCGGTGAGCGGTCGCTTTTGGAATGGCTTCAGGAACTCGAGCGCAAGCGAACGAAGCTGCAACGCTACGGTCATGTGTCCCGCTCTCAGATCAAAGAATGGCTCGATCTTCCAGACGATGCGCAGCCGTTTGATAGTTACATGGCCGCACGCGTTGAGTCATCACCTCTTCCCGGACCGGAACAGCCGCTTGAATTCAGCCTCTTCTATTTCGCTGACGATAACGCCGTTTACGGCGAAGACAAGTATCGCCTCTACCGCGAAGGCGCGATGGTTGCCGATCGAAACGAGTTCACCGCAGTGTGGACGCCTGAACGTCACTTTCACGAAAAGGCCGGTCTGTATCCGAACCCGTCCGTTCTCAGCGCCGGACTCGCAACGATCACCCGCAACGTCCAGTTGCGCGCCGGCAGCGTCGTATTGCCTTTACACAACTCGCTACGGGTCGCCGAGGAATGGTCCATCGTCGACAACCTGTCAAACGGCCGCGCCGGCATCTCGTTCACTTCAGGCTGGATGCCCAACGACTTCGCATTCTTCCCCGAACGCTACGCAAACAAGCGAGACGAGATGTTTCGCGGCATCACCGAAGTCCAGCAACTATGGCGCGGCCAATCAATCCCGGGCCTTGACGGCGTTGGCAAAGAGATCGAACTCCGAATCTTTCCCAAACCGATTCAACCCGAGCTGCCAATCTGGCTCACGTGCAGCGGCGGCCCCGAGATGTTCGAAAAAGCCGGCGAACTCGGTTGCCACGTACTGACCGCACTCCTGACCCAATCGCTCGAAGAAGTCACTCCGAAGATCCAGCTCTACCGCGACTCACTCGCCAGGCACGGACACGATCCACGCTCAGGCAAAGTGACAATGATGATGCACACTTTCATTGGAGAAGACGCCGACGCCGTGCTGCAAAAAGTTAGAGTGCCGTTAACGAATTATCTCAAGTCGCATTTGAACCTGATCGAGACCGGCGCCGAGAGCTTGAACCTCGCGGTTGACGTTCGCGACCAGGACCCTGAGAAGTATCGCGATCAAATGGCGGCGTTTGCGTTCCAACGCTATTACAGCACTTCATCGCTAATCGGCACGCCGACTTCATGCCTGAAGATGGTGGAACGTCTCAAGGCGATCGGCGTCGACGAGGTTGCGTGTTTGATCGATTTCGGCATCGACGTCGATTCCGTACTCGAAAGCCTCGAACACCTCGCGGTCCTGAGAGATCTTAGTAATGCGAGTCAATCCGAAACCCCGCTTTTGATCACTACCGCAGCGTCCGTCTAATAGCCTGCTAATAGCTTGTTCTCATCTACCCAACCCTGGGTTTCGGCTTTGTCGCCTGTTGTGAGGCATGGCTTTGCCTTGCCGTTGCGAACTCTCTAAACCCTGGGCTTCGCCCTTTTATACGGGGCTTGTTAATGAAACTTAATCTGGTCTGAGGCAACGACAGCGAGAAGGCGCAGCCTAAGGAGAAGCGCTCTTAGCGCAATGCGAAGCCATGCCTCACAACAGGCGGCAGAGCCGAGGCGACACTAGAATAAGGAATGGATATGTCAACACCTTCCGCCACCAAACAGAATGAAAGAGTATTCACCCTGGACACTCGCGAACCCAACGCAGTCAGAGACGCGCTCAAAGAACACGGCGCAGTCGTGATCAGGGCCGGCGCGACTCTCAACGACTTCGAATCGCTGAGTGACGAGTTGATCACGCCGATGGTCCATCACAGCACCAGCACCGCCATCGAGCGCGATGCCGTCAACGCCACCGGAACAACCGCGACAGTAAACAAAGGCATGGATTACATCCCGTTGCATCGCGAAGGTTCATACGCGCCCGGATGTCCGGATCTGTTGATGCTCTATTGCGTCAGACCCGCAGACCCAGACGATCCAGGCGGCCAAACGAACCTTTGCGACGGTGTGGAACTACTCGACGCACTGCCTGCAGAGATTCAGAAGTTTGTCGGCGAGGCGGTCCTGAAGTGGAGCTGGAGCGCGACGCCGGAACGCTGGCGGGCAACTCTCGGCGCTGACACTCCGGAAGTCGCGCTCGCGAGGCTCAACAAGATGACCGGGAGACTTCCGTCGTGGGAAAAACTGGAAGCAGAATTTGAAGGTGACGTTTTGAAAGGCGTATTTCAAACGCTCTGCGTGATTCCCACGCGCTGGGGTGGCAAACGATCGTTCTGCAATTCGCTACTGATCTATCACTACCGCCAGGCGACGGAGTTTTATCCAAAACATCAATACGTTCCGACCATGGGCGACGGCACGCCGTTTCCGCACGACATGCTCGCCGAGATATCGGGTTACGCCAACGAACGTACGCACAGCACCCATTGGCAAGCAAACGACATCCTAGTCTTCGACAATTCGAGATACATGCACGGCCGCACCGGCTTCAAAGACACACGCCGGCAAATACTCGTACGCATGGGCCATGTTAAGGGGGAACAATGATCAAAATATCCAATTACGATCCCCAACTGGTGGCTGACATCGTCCAGTTTCGACGCGACGCCTTCACCAGCAGCGGCCGCGATCCGGAGCATGTGGAACACTGGAGCGCCGACGAGTTTGACGAGCAAGCTACTCACGTCGTGATGTTCGATGAAGCAGGCAAGATTATCGGAGTGGTCAGAATCATTGCGGGCGACAAATGGACCATCGATGAGTATTGCAACTTCGAATACGACAAAGTAAACGGGGTCGAATTTGGCCGCCTGGCGATCTCACAGCCGTCGCACAACGGCAAACGCGTGCTGGCCGAATTGATCAAGGCGGCGTGCAAACATTGTGCGGAACAGGGCCGAACGCATTTTTACGGTTTCGTGATCGCGCGGCTGCGAAAGGAACTGCAGCGTTTGCGGGTGCCTTGCGAGGTGCTTTCATCGGCAGTTGCGCCGATGGGTGAAGATTCTTTTCTGGTCAGGTTCAGCGTAGACGAGCTGATTCGTTACTAACTTAAATTGCACCTCCTCTGCAGAGACGCAGAGGGTTATGGAAGAAGGGAAGTGGATGGTTCCCGAAGCGGCA
Organism: Pyrinomonadaceae bacterium; assembly: GCA_036518995.1. Classification (GTDB taxonomy): domain Bacteria; phylum Acidobacteriota; class Blastocatellia; order Pyrinomonadales; family Pyrinomonadaceae; genus PSRF01. The sequence goes on from DATDMC010000094.1 coordinate 60,685, forward strand.
GTAGCCACAAAAGAGCAGACCGCGGCCGTCATCCGGCGCGACGCGCGCGGGGTGCCGTTCATCAACGCTGCAAACGAAGCGGAGCTGTACTTCGCGCAAGGATATGCGACGGCGAGTGATCGCTTGTGGCAGATGGATTTTCTGCGGCGTACTGCACGCGGCGAACTGGCCGAGGTGTTTGGTGCGGGCGCGGTTGAGATCGACAAGCTACATCGTGTTTATGGTTTCAGGCGCGTGGCCGAAGAGTTGTTGGCGAAAGCGTCGGTCCACACACAGGAAGTGCTCAAGGCATACGCACGCGGAGTGAATGCGTTTATCGAGCAGTGTGACAAGCATTCACTGCCACCGGAATTTCAAATACTCAGGTATCAACCCCGGACGTGGACGGCGGTGGATTCGATAGCGCTCGGAAAACTTTTTGCCGAGAAACTTTCGTTCACTGTCGACGCTGACATCTTTCGCGCGCTGTTGAGCGATCTGCCGCGTGAGCGAGTTGAGCAACTCCTGCCGCAGAGTTCGCCGCTGGATCTCGTGGACGAGAGATATCGCAGTTATGAGACGCGCTCATTCAGTGCAGAGCAGCGCGCGATTTTGACGGAAGTGCTAAAGGTCATGCGCCGTTCGCGTGCAGTCGCAAGTGGAGACAGCGAAGTTGGCAGCAACAGTTGGGTAGTGAGCGGTGAGAAGACTGTGTCAGGCAAACCACTGCTGGCCAGCGATCCGCATCTGCCGCCGACGTCGCCGCCGATCTGGCACATGGTCCATCTGAACGCCGGAGACCTACGTGTTTCAGGTGTGGCCGTGCCGGGAGTGCCGGGAGTAATGATCGGACACAACGAGTCGATCGCCTGGGGTGTTACGAATCTCTGTCCGGACGTACAGGATCTTTACTTTGAAGAATTTAAGTCAGGCGACACTGAGCTTTACAAAACGCCGGCCGGTTGGCGCGCTGTGGACATGTATGCGGAAGAGATCGCAGTCAGAAACCTCGCGGATGGATCGCAGAGCGAGCCCGTTAAGATCCAGGTCAAAGTCACGCGTCATGGGCCGGTGATCTTTGAAAGAGGATCGACCGGCCTGTCATTGCGCTGGACGGCGCTGGATGATGACGTCATCGATCTCAATACGTTTCTCGCACTCAATCGCGCGCGTAACTGGGACGACTTTGTTACTGCGCTCCGTGGTTATGGTGGTCCACCGCAGAACTTTACTTACGCGGACAATGCCGGACACATCGGTTACTACAGCGCGGGTCGCATTCCGATCAGAAAGACCGGCGACGGTAGCCTGCCTTACGACGGCACGAAGGACGACGGCGAGTGGGTTGGATTTATACCGTTTGAAGAGTTGCCGCACGCGTTTGATCCGCCTTCAGGAACTATCGTGAGTGCAAACCAACGGATCGTGGACGATGCTTATCCGTTTCATCTGACACACAACTGGCGCGTGCCTTACCGCGCGCGGCGTATTCACGAGCTGTTACAAGCGAAATCAAAGTTTGACACTGGCGACTTTCTGAACATCCAGGGCGACACGTATTCCTATCCCGATGCGATCTTCGCAGCAGAGGTGGTCGAAGTCGGCAAGCCTTTCAAAAACAGTTCAACCGAGTGGCACGATCTGCTTGAGAAACTCGAAGGGTGGGACGGTTATGCAAAACCAGAATCAACTGTCCTGCCGCTCGTAACCGAGCTGCGCAAATCGTTTCGCAACCAGATTCTTGTCGCCGCACTAGGAATGGATCTGGCGCAACTGTACGAATGGCGAAACGAAGGGGCCTTCATCGACCGGCTTATAACGGAGCGCCCGCTGGAATGGCTGCCGGATGGAAGTGTTTCATACGACGCTTTATTGCTGACCTGTTATCGCGAGGCAGTAGACGTGTTGACAAACTCGCTTGGCAGCGATCGCGAAAAGTGGACGTGGGGTCGCATGGCGCAAGTGCGCTTTTCTCATCCACTAGAAAAACTGGGACCGGCGGGTAAGCGATTTGCGACCCGTTCGTTGCCGCAAAACACTGATGGTTCGATGCCGACGGTAAATGCGGGCGCGCGAGTGTCCCTGCGTTTCATCGCCGACCTGGCCGATTGGAATGCAACCCGGCTTTGTTTGCCGCTCGGTGAGGCGGGTGATCCGGCCAGCCCGCATAGGGAAGATCAACTGGATGAATGGTACAAAGTCAGGCCTGCGATTCTGCCGTTTAGCGACGCTGCTATCGAGAGCGCAACTCGCGACGTGCAGCTAGTTAGTCGTTGTAGTGGTTGACTCTGCGTCTCCGCGATCTCAGCGTCTCTGTGTTTAAAATGGAGGTTCGAATAGGGCGAGATCAGTTTCAACACAGAGACGCCGAGATCGCAGAGACGCAGAGTTAGACGGGAATTTTAGTCTAAATAGACCACTTCCAAATTAAGTATTGACACCTAAATGTTGTCATGGAATACTCAGCAACCTTTTGCTTACCCGAACTAGGATTACTTGGTCCTAACGGCAGTAGCCCGTCCACTCCTCAAATCAACCACTAACATAATACTCAGAGGGCAGTTCTCGCAGTTCCGAGAAAACCGCCGGCAGTTAGTCTCGCTGCGTTAACGCAAGTTCTTCCTGTGCAGGACAGAGTTTCGCTGAAACCCTCTGAAACTAATCGTTGAAACCGCCATCGTGAATATGCAATCGACGTCGTCAGGCACACCTATGCAACGACTTGAGAAACTAATCTTCGAGCAGGCTGATAAGACGCCTGAAGCCGTTGCGGTTGAGTACAACGGCGCCCGGCTCAGCTATCGGGAGCTGAAGGAGCAGGCTGTTGAATACAGCCATCGACTACAGGTTCTGGGACTTACTTCAGGGCAATCGGTAGCGGTCCTGCAAGAGCGTTCGCTGAAGACGTTGCCCTTGATGCTGGGCATCTGGGAAGCGGGCGGAGTCGTTGTCCCGATCAATCCGAACACGCCGCCGAAGATGTTGGGGACCATGCTGGAAGATGCGTCAGCGCGGATCATGGTTACGGATGACGAACTCACGTTGCATGCTCCTAATTCTTCAAACGGCGCCGGCCCGCGGGCAGAAAATCAGGCCGATGATTGTTACGTTATCTATACGTCCGGTTCCGAGGGCCGGCCGAAGGGCGTGGTCGGCACACACAGCGCCCTGGTCCAATATCTGAACTGGCAAGTCAAAGAGTTTGCGGTGCAGGGAACTGACGTCTTCAGTCAAACTGCGCCGTTGTCATTCGATTTCTCTCTCAAAGAGTTGCTGGTGCCATTGCTATGCGGCGCGCGCGTTTGTATTGCCGACAGAAGCACCGTGATGGACGCGCGAAAGTTTGTTAGCTGGGCGCAGGACGCCGGAATCACGATCATGTGCTGCGTGCCGACGTTGTTACGCTCGATTTTGCAACTGCCGGGCTCACCGGCCGGCGGAAACTTGTTCCCATCGTTGCGCGCGCTCCTTATCTCCGGTGACATGCTCAGGTGGGACGATGTTAGCGGCTGTCGCGAACGTTTTGGCAATGACGTCGCCCTCTTCAATCTTTATGGACCAACTGAATCGACGATCATCAAGTTGTTCTATCCGATTCCGGAAACCAGGGCTGCGGGATCGACCAACGTACCGGTGGGACGGCCGATCGATGACGCCGAGGTGTTGGTTGTTGATGAGAACGATTGCGTGTGTGAGGCGGGAGAGACCGGGCAGATAGTCATTCTTTCGCCGTGGCTGGCGCGCGGATATCTTCACGGCGAGCGAATGGCTGCGCAGCCGTTCTGCACAGTTGAGCACAACGGACAGCAGAGCCGAGCGTACCGAAGTGGAGACGTCGGACGATGGCTCATTGACGGCAATCTCGAATTGATGGGCCGCAAGGACCGACAGGTAAAGATTCGCGGCTACCGCATCGAGCTGAACGAGATCGAAAGCATCCTCTCCGAACATTCAGGAATAACAGACGTGGGAGTGGTAACGTCCAACGGGTTGGACCAGGACGGCCTGACAGCTATCTACTGCTATTTCACGAGCGAAGATCCCAACCTTACCGCGAAAGATCTCCGCAGCTTCGCCAAAGAACGATTGCTGCCGCAGGTTGTGTCGCTAACCCGATTTTGCCGGCTCGATAAATTGCCATTGTCGGCAAATGGAAAGGTAGACCGGCAGAGTCTCCAGTCGATGTGCGACAGCATTGAAGACGAGACTGCCGAGTCAACAAACGACGAATCACAAACAGTTCTGCAGCGAATCTCAAGCATGTGGAAAGAGGTACTCGCTCTCGAAGGCATCAATCCCGAAGCAAACTTTTTCGAGCTCGGGGGTGATTCGATGACGGCGATTCGGCTGCTGCGCCGCCTCCGCGAAGAGATACATCCGGCGGTTAAGCTGGATGACGTTTATGAGTTTCCGAGTATTTCGCAATTATCCAACCGGGTCGAGCAATTGCTCGCCTAAACAGTAACTGACGGAGGACACATTCATGAGTCAAATGGAATTCATCGAGGCGATCCGTTCCGGCAACCGGTCAGCAGTTGAAAAGATGATCAGTGCCGGCATCGACTTGACCCAACAGGACAAACAAGGCTGGACTCCGCTTAATTGGGCCGCGGGCGCGGGTCATCTCGAGATGGTTGAGCTTTTGCTGGAGAACGGGGCCGATCCGCTGGCCGTCGGCCGCGATCTGCGCACGCCACAGATGATTGCGCTAGCCGCTGGTCACGCGGAAGTCGTACAGCGTTTGCGGCGCGCGGAAGCCGGCGCGAAAGACGGTGCTCAGGAAGCTTCTGATCGCAAATACTGCAACGCGTATCATCTCGGTGATCTGCGTCGTTATTCCGCATGGTCCAGTGACGTTCAGGATCTCAGTGATGGCGACGTTGTCTTCCTGCATCAGGACTACACCGTCACGAAATCAATCTGGACCGGCGAGGACGTGATCTTCGACAAAGTCACTGATGATTGGAAAGAGTTCTGCAACAACGAACTGCGGTTTGCGGTCCCTGATGACCTCGACCTGATTGCCAAGCCTGCTGAAGCGGCAGCACAAAGCGCCGCATAACATCTGCCACACTCTTAACCTCTGCGTCTCTGCGTTCCTCTGCGCCTCTGCGTTAAAAGTCGCTCGCTTAATTGTATCCACTTTTTTAACGCAGAGGCGCAGAGGAACGCAGAGACGCAGAGGTTACTTGAAGCAGTCGTGATTCTTACCACTCTCACGTAGTCCCTATAGTCAAGATGAGTAGCGCAACGCTGTCAGAAACGCTGACAAAGAAGTACGAGGATTTCTATCCTCTGACGCCTTTTCAGCAGGGCATACTCTTTCATGTCCTCGATACTCCCGAAGCAGGAATGTTCCTGAACCAACAGCGCTACACCTTCCGCGGAGATCTTGATCTCGAGGCCTTCAAGCAAGCTCTGCAAGGGGTGATGGATCGTCATCAGATATTACGCACGTCATTCGTTCTGTCCGCGTCGAGTGGTCCGCTACAAGTGGTCTATCGAAAGTTGAACTTGCCGTGGACCATGCACGATTGGTCCAACGTCCCACGCATTGAAGCGGCAGCCCGTGTCGATGCCTTTCAACAGTCTGACTTTCAGAAGAACTTTGATCTGATGCGGGCGCCATTGATGCGAATGACTATGGTTCGCGTCGCGCCGGACTGGTACGAGTTCATCTGGTCGTTTCACCTGCTGCTAATGGACGGTTGGTCCATGCAGGTGCTCCTGCGCGAGCTACTCGCCTTGTACCACGGATTCTTGAGTGGACAACCGGCCGACCTGGCGCCGCCGGTGCTGTATCGCGACTTCGTTAACTGGCTGCTCCAACAACCTGAGAGTGAGGCCGAAGACTTCTGGCGCAGGACATTAGCTGGATTCACAAATCCCACTCCGCTGGGCTTTGACCGCGTGCAGTTGCCCGGCGAACCCGAGGAGCCGGATTTCAAAGAAACTGTCGCCCTGCTTGATGAAGCGAGTTCGGACCAGGTGCGCGGTTTTTCAGTGCAACAGCGGCTTACCATGAACACGGTGATTCAAGGCGCGTGGGCATTATTGCTCAGCCGCCGGAGCGGCACGACCGATATCCTGTTCGGCACTACAGTATCGGGTCGTTCCGCTCCAATTCCTCGAATCGATTCGGCGGTTGGCGTCTATGTGAATGTACTGCCGACGCGGGTCCCTGTGCCGGCTGAAGTAAGCGTCACGTCCTGGCTGCGGGAAATTCAGCGGCAACAATCCCAGGCACGCCGGTTCGAGTTTTGTTCGCTGGCGAGGATTCAGTCGTGGAGCGAAGTGCCGCACACTAAACCCCTTTTTGATAGCGGGATCGTTTTTCAGAATTTTCCCCTGATGGTAAGCATGCCGGCAGCGGATGCGGCCCTGCAGGTGGAAGAGATTCAATTGGTCGAACGAAACAACATTCCGCTACTCGTGGTGGTAACCCCCGGGACGCAGTTTCATTTCCGGGCAGTTTACATGGGCAGCCGCTTCGACGACGGCACGATCGATCAACTGCTGGAAAATCTCCGCCGAATACTCGTAGATCTCACCAGCAATCCTGACGCCTCGGTAGCGTCGATCTCGCCTCACGGCGAGAACGAGCGGCAATCACTAATCGACAGTTTTAATCAAAGTCTGGCGAGTCTCGAATGTGCGGAATAGTTGGTTACGTTGATCTAAATCGCGCCGGCCGCGTTGAGGAACGCATCCTCGATGGGATGGCGAATGCGTTGATTCATCGTGGTCCGGATTCACGTGGCTATTTTGTCGAGCCCAATGCCGGTCTGGGCACGCGTCGCCTGCGGATCATCGATCTTGAGACAGGCGATCAGCCGTTGTTCAATGAAGATCGTAATCTGGTTTTGAGTTGTAACGGCGAGATCTTCAATTATCGCGAACTGACGAAGGAACTCGAGCAGAAGGGCCATACTTTCAGGACGAAGACAGACGTCGAAGTGTTGGTCCATCTTTACGAAGAGCACGGCGTTGACTTTCTCAACAAGCTGAATGCTCAGTTTGCCCTCGCTATCTACGATCGAAGAGACGGCACGCTTTTTCTGGCGCGCGATCAATTTGCGATCTGCCCGCTGTTCTACACCGTCGTCGATGGTTTCCTAATCTTTGCGTCGGAAATAAAAGCGATCCTGCAACATCCGAGTGTGCCTCGCGAAGTAAATTTGACCGGGCTGGACCAGGTACTCTCACTGCCGGGAGCAATCAGTCCACAAACGCTATTTCGTAACATCCACAGCTTACCGAGTGGCCATTATTTAGTCGTCAAAAACGGCGATGTTTCGGTTCGTGAATACTGGGACCTCGACTATCCACTGGCGAGCGAAGCGTCTGACGGCAAACCCGAGAGTTATTACGCGGACACTTTACGCGCCCGGCTCGAGCAATCGGTCAGATACCGTTTGCAGGCTGATGTGCCTGTCGGTTTCTTTTTGAGCGGCGGTCTGGATTCTTCAGTAATCGCGGCGTTGATTCAGGAAGTGTCGCCTGATGTGCAACGACATTCTTTTTCGATCAGCTTCAACGATGAACGGCTCTGCGAAGCGAAGTACCAGCGCCTCGTTTCCGACTCGGTCGGATCGATTCATCATGAGATTCCCTTTAACGATGCCGACATCGCTTCACGTTTGAAGGCGGCAGTCTATCACTCGGAGTGTCCGCTAAAAGAGACTTACAACACCGCGTCACTCGCACTCTCGCGGGAAACGAGAGACACGGGCGTGACAGTTGTTCTGAACGGCGAAGGCTCTGACGAACTGTTTGCCGGTTACGTCGGATATCGCTTCGACAAAGGTAGAAACGGCAACGCCAAAAGCCAGGATCTCGAAACAATCCTCGGCGACGAAATCAGGGAAAAATTTTGGGGTGATCGGGATTTTTATTACGAGAAAGACGAATACCCGTTCCGCGAGGTGAAGCAAGCACTGTACGCGCCTGACCTCAGTGCCCGGCTCAACGAATTCGATTGCGCAAACTTTCCCGTGATTAATAAAGAGCGGCTGCGCGGCAGGCACGTGCTGCACAAACGATCTTATCTCGACTTCAAACTTCGCCTGGGCCACCACTTGATAGCCGATCACGGCGATCGCATGACGATGGCCAACTCGATCGAAGCGCGTTATCCGTTTTTGGATATCGATCTCGTGGAGTTCTGCACTCGCATACCGCCCGAATTGAAACTCAACGGCTTCACCGAGAAATATATTCTGAAGAAAGCCGCAGGCAATCTGGTTCCGCGAGCGGTGGTCGAGCGTGAGAAGTTTGGTTTTGTCGCTCCGGGCAGTCCCGCGCTTTTGCAACAGAAGATCGACTGGGTTTACGACCTTCTCTCTTACGACAGAATTAAGCGACAGGGTTACTTCAATCCGGACACGGTCGAGTATCTGAAGAAGCAGTACTCGCAAAAAGACTTCAAACTCCAACTGTCTCTGGACGACGATCTGCTGATTATCGTGCTCACCTTCGGACTGTTTCTTGAATTATTCAACCTACCGGACTTGAACTAACGTGGCACAAACAGTCAAACAAGCCAGCGAATACGCGGCGGTCCATGATCTCTTCGATCAAATGGCCGAGCAGTTTGGCAACCAGCCGGCGATTGATAACGGGGCCAGACGCATCACCTATAGCGCGCTGCAAACAGAGGTTGAGCGTTTGAGCCAGGTGCTGTCATCGGTGGGCATCGCCGAAGGGTTGATCGTTGGCGTTTTTCTACGCGATCCAATCGGAATAATCACTTCGATTCTGGCGACACTCAAAGCAGGCGGTGTGTTTTGTCCTCTCGATCCTTCCTTTCCCGAGAAGAGATTGCAGGTGATGTTTGAGACGGTGACACCGAAGTGGTGCATCACCGACTCTCGATTCGTTGAGAAGCTGGAACAAGTTGTCGCTGGTTTGCCTTCGCCTCCGGAGATCATTCGAATAGATGATCTACCGACGCCTGCTGGTGACAGTTTCGAAATTCATCACTCGAAACCCGATGCGCCGTGCTCGATCTATTTCACCTCTGGTTCGACCGGAAAACCAAAAGCGATTCTCGGACGATTGAAGGGTATCGATCATTTCATCAAGTGGGAGATCGAAACAGTTAGATCCCGTCCGGGCACAAGAGTGAGTCAATTGGCTTCTCCTTCATTTGATGGGTTTCTAAAGGACGCCTTTGTTCCCTTGTGCTCGGGCGGCGTGGTCTGCGCGCCGGAAAATCGAGACATCATTTTCGACGCGTGGAGTTTGGCTGACTGGTTGGATATAGAGCAGGTCGAGGTGCTGCATTGCGTGCCTTCGTTATTCCGCTCATTACTGAATGAGAAGCTGAACAGCCGTTACTTCGAAGCGATGAAGGCTGTCGTTTTGACGGGTGAACCTTTGTATCCGGCAGACGTGAAGCGCTGGCTGGATGTATTTGGTGAGCGGATCAAGCTGTTCAATATCTACGGCACGACAGAAACGAGTCTTTCGAAGTTTGCTTATGAGGTTAAACCTGAGGACGTGGCGCGTCCGGCGATACCGGTAGGGAAACCGATCAAAGGTTCGGCGATGATGGTTATCGACGAGTTGGGTCGTCCCTGCGGCGTAGGCGATGTTGGTGAGATTTATATAAGAACGCCGTACCGCTCCTTTGGTTATTACGGAGAACCGGAGCTGACCAAACAGGTCTTCGTCCGCAATCCTTTTAGCGACGATCCAAATGACATTGTCCACAAAACCGGCGATTACGGGCGCCTGCTCAAGAGCGGCGATCTCGAGCACCTGGGCCGCCGCGATCATCAGGTCCAGATTCGCGGCGTGCGAGTCGAGTTGGGCGAGATCGAGAATCTGCTGCGTGCTCACGAGGCGATAGCTGATGTGGCCGTGATTGACCGTGACGATGCCGAAGGAAACAAGATTCTGGTCGCTTACGTGACGATGGCCAATGGCGATGGGACCGAACAGTTGCGGGAATACCTGGTGGACCGTTTACCGGAAACAATGTTGCCGTCGGCCTTCGTCGCGTTGGACCAATTGCCACGCACGTTGAATGGAAAAATCGATCGCAAGGCGCTCCCGTCGCTGGAACAAATTCAGGCTGAACGCGAAATAGGCGACTCAGCTCCCCGTGGTCCCATTGAAGAGATTGTGGCCGGGATCTGGTGTGAGGTGTTGAAGCTTTCAGCCGTTCGCCGCGATGACAACTTCTTCAATCTTGGCGGTCATTCGTTGCTTGTAACTCACGCGATTCTGCGAGTGCGCGAGACGCTGAAAGTAGAGTTGCCAATCCGCAGCCTGTTTGAAGCGCCCACGATCGTTGAGTTTGCAGAACTCATCAAGGAGCGCGTCAACGAAGGAAACTCGGGCGCGTTAAGTCCGATTGAGCGAGTTGCGCGCGAAGGTGAGTTGCCATTGTCCTATGCACAGCAGCGGATGTGGTTCTTCGAGCAACTAGCCAGTGGCAGTGCGTCGTTTCATATCCCGCTCGGCGTCAGATTCAAGGGTCGCTTAAACCAGGCTGCGCTCGAACAAACCTTCAATGAGATCGTTCGCCGGCACGAAAGCCTGCGGACAGTTTTTCCTGCGGTGTTCGATAAACCGGTCCAGGTCATCCAGGAACCCGGCAGGTTTAATTTCCCGCACGTCGATTTGAGTCTGTTGCCGGGTAATGAGCGCGAAGGTGAGGCGCTACGACTCGCTCAGGAGGAGACGCTGCGCACATTTGATCTGGCGAATGGTCCACTGTTGCGGCCCACGTTGATGCGTCTTGCGGAAGACGATCACATCATCATCTGCACGATGCACCACATCATCGCCGATGGCCAGTCGTTCGAAGTCGTTATCGCTGAGATGAGTCAAATCTATGCGGCGCTGATAGCCGGGCGGCCGTCATCATTGCCCGAAGTAACCGTGCAATACGTTGACTATTCGGCGTGGCAAAGGCAGTGGCTTCAGGGCGAAGAGCTGGAGATGCGTTTGAATTATTGGCGCAGGCAGTTGGCAGACGCGCCCGCCAGAATGAGCCTGCCGCAAAAGCAGACGCGACGAAAGGTGCAGGGATTCAAAGGCGCGCGTCGGGAGTTGAAACTCTCAGCCGAGCTGGTTGCCGGATTGAAGGATTTGACGCGTCGCGAAAGCATGACGCTGTTGATGACGTTGTTGTCCGGTTATGTATTGCTTTTGAACCGGTACACGGGTGATGAAGACATCGTCGTCGGCTCAACCTATGCGAATCGTGAGCGACCGGAGGCAGAAAACCTGATCGGTATTCTTGCCAACACGCTGGTGTTTCGCTTGAACCTTGCCGGAGCCGAAAGCTTTCGCGACCTGATGAAGCTGGTCAGGGAGATGTGCCTCGACGCTTACAGTCACCAGTTATCTACGGAAGTGCTCAGGGAAGATTTCGCGCTACGCGGGGAAGAAAGAGAACGGCTGTTTGACGTGTGGTTCCAGTTCGAGCGGGAGGAACGTGAAAAACTCGAAATGCCAGGATTGGCGACCGAGTGGTACAGGGTCCACCAGCAGGAGCCGAAGTTCGAGTTGTCGCTGATGCTTAGTGAAGTGAAAGACGAGATCGTCGGCATTCTGGAGTACGACACTGATCTGTATTACGACGAGGCGATCAGCGAAATGGTGAAGAGTTACGTCAAGTTGCTGGAGCGGGCGGTGGCGAATCCGGACGAACGAATCTAGGGAGCATCGAATGAGTTACGAGAGCGTACAAGAGATGTTCAGCCGCATGGCTGCGGAGTTTGGTCCGCAGATCGCCCTCGAACGCGCCGGGCGTTTGATCACCTACGCGGATTTGGAAGCGGAGTCAAACCGCCTGGCAAATTTTCTGCTTGAAGGTGGCGCGGGCAAGGGCACTGTTGTTGGATTGGTCAGCGACGATCCTACGCTGATCATCACGGGCATTCTGGGTGTGCTTAAAGCGGGAGCGGTTTTCGTGCCGCTGGATCCGACGTTTCCAACCGGCCGGTTGTTGACAATGAGTAGCCAGGTCGAGCCGCATTGGTTTGTTAGTGAAGAGAAGTTTTTAGGGAAGCTCGGTGAATTGAGTTCTTTGAGCGGCGCGAATGCGCAGGTCCTTTCTTTGGATGGACCAGCTTACCAGGAATACCGCAACACTACTGCGCCCGGCATTGCCAGCGATCCGGATGCACCCTGCTCGATCTACTTCACCTCGGGATCGACCGGCAAACCAAAAGCGATCCTGGGACGGTTGAAGGGGATCGACCATTTCATGCGTTGGGAGATTGACGCGGTCGGCGCCGGCCCGGGAACACGCGTTAGCCAGTTGGCCTCGCCGGCGTTCGATGGCTTCCTGAAAGACGTCTTCGTGCCGTTGTGTTCGGGTGGGGTGGTTTGCGCGCCTGAGAGCCGCGATATCATTTTTGACGCGTGGAAGTTGGCGAATTGGCTGGATGGCGAGCAGGTTGAAGTGCTGCACTGCGTGCCGTCGCTATTCCGGTCGTTGCTGAATGAAAAGCTGAACATCTATTCCTTCGATGCGCTGAAGTGTGTAGTACTGACCGGCGAGCCGCTTTATCCGGCGGACGTGAAGCGCTGGCTCGATATATTTGGCGACCGCATCAGGTTGTTCAATATCTACGGCACGACCGAGACGAGTCTTTCGAAGTTTGTTTACGAGATCAAACCGGAAGATGTCGATCGGCCTTCGATTCCAGTGGGCAAACCGATAGAAGGTTCTTCACTGCTGCTCATCAACTCGCGTGGACAACTCTGTCGCGAAGAGGTGGTCGGAGAGATTCACATCCGCACGCCGTTTCGCTCACATGGTTATTACGGCGCACCCGAATTGACGAGCGAAGTCTTCATTCAGAATCCCTTCAGCGACGATCCGGCAGACATCATTCACAAGACCGGCGACTATGGCCGGCTGCTGATCGGTGGAGACCTGGAGCACCTCGGCCGCCGCGATCAGCAGGTGCAGATTCGCGGAGTGCGGGTCGAGTTGGGCGAAATTGAGAATCTTTTGCGAGCGCACGAATTGGTGGCCGACGTGGCAGTGATCGATCGAGACGATGCGGAGGGAAATAAGTTTCTCGTCGCGTTTGTGACGATGACGAACGGCAGTGGACCAGATCCATTGCGGAAATACCTGTCCGACAAACTACCGCCCACGATGCTGCCGTCAGCGTTTATCGAACTGGACCAGTTGCCACGCACGCTCAACGGTAAGATCGATCGTAAAGCGTTACCCGATCTCGATATTTTACAAGCAGAGCGTGAACTGGAAGCCGGCAGGCTGACGCCGATTGAAGAGATCGTGGCAGGCATCTGGTGCGAAGTATTGCGGATACCATCAATCGGACGTAGCGGTAACTTCTTCAATTTGGGCGGTCATTCACTGCTCTTGACGCAGGTGTTGGCGCGGGTGCGGGAATCGCTGAAAATCGACGTGCCCATTCGCCGCATCTTCGAAGCACCCACGCTCGAAGAGTTTGCCCGGTTCATTCAGGAACAGCTCAGCGCCGGTGGCCAGAGTGAGTTTACGACGATCGAGCGAGTGTCTCGCGAAGCTGAATTGCCGTTGTCCTTTGCGCAGCAGCGGATGTGGTTCTTCGAGCAAATCTCAAATGGCATCGGCGCTTTCAACATCGCTTTGGGTGTGAGACTAACGGGCCAGTTGAACGTTTCCGCACTGGAGCAGACGTTTAGCGAGATCATTCGCCGGCATGAAGGATTGCGCTCAGTTTTTCACGCGCTCAATGGCGGGCCTCTGCAGATAATTCAACCACCACCAAAATTCAAACTGCCGATAGCCAATCTGAGCGCGTTGTCACTCGAAGTTCGGGAGCGGGAAGCCGGGCGGCTGGCCCAGGAAGAAACATTACGCCGGTTCGATCTGGCGGTTGGACCACTCGTCAGGCCTTCATTGCTGCGGATGAGCGATGACGAGCACATCGTAATCTGCACGATGCACCACATTGTCGGCGACGGCCAGTCGTTCGAAGTGGTGATCTCGGAAATGAGTCAGATCTACTCGACCTTCACTAATGGGCAGCCGTCACCATTCGCAGAACTGCCAGTGCAGTATGTCGATTACGCGGCGTGGCAGCGACAGTGGTTACAAGGCGAAGAACTGGAGAAGCGGCTGGCTTACTGGCGAACACAGTTGGGCGGCATGCCGCACCAGTTGGCATTGCCGCAACGGCGCACCCGTCCAAAAGTGCAGGCATTCGATGGCGCCAGACACTTCACGGAGATCTCGCCCGAGTTGATCGAGGCGCTAAGAGATCTCAGCCGTCGTGAAGGCCTGACGTTGTTTATGACCACGCTCTCCGCCTGGGTGCTGTTTCTCAAGTTGTACACGGGCCAGGACGACATTGTAGTTGGTTCGCCTTACGCGAATCGCGAGCGATCCGAGGTTGAAAAACTAATCGGTATTCTTGTCAACACGCTGATCCTGCGCGTGAATCTCGCCGGCGCTGTGACCTTCAAGGACGTCATGACGCGCGTGAGAAACGTTTGTCTTGATGCTTACAGCAACCAGATGCCGCCGGAATTACTACGGGAAGACATGATGAAGCGCGGTGAAGAGCGCGATCGTCTTTTCGATGTCTTTTTTCAGTTGGAGAAATCACGGCAGGAGCAGTTTGACATGCAGGGTCTGACCGTTACTTCGTATCACGAGGCAAAGGAACTCACCCGATTTGAGCTGTCGCTGGGCTTGAATGATTTAAACGAGAGACTAACCTGTGGGCTCGAATACGACGCAGACATGTTCACTGCCGGGACTGTCAGTCAAATGCTGGAGAGTTATTTCCGAGTGCTCAACTTGATGACCGCCGACCCGGACGGAAAGATTTCCAGTGTCTCGCTCACCAGCGACGAAGAGATCGAGCAGCTTAGCGCCAGCTTTGCGACGAGTCTCGAGGTCTAGCTGACAGAAGGCGGAAAGCAGACGGCACAAAGCAGAAGGCACTGACCCCTGACCCCCGACCCCTGGCCCCTGATCCCCGACCCCTGGTCCCCGTCAGCATCACGGATGAAAATAATGGCTTACGAGAGCGTGCAAGAGATGTTCGGCCGGATGGCGGCGGAGTTTGGTTCGCGCGTCGCGATCATACGTGGCAACCGGCAGATCCATTATGGTGAGTTGGAAGCTGAATCGAATCGCCTGGCTAATTACCTGCTTGAATCAGGTGTGACCAGGGGGACTATGGTGGCGCTCTTTACCCACGATCCGATTCAGATCATCACCGGCATTCTTGGTGTGCTTAAAGCCGGTGCGGTATTCGTGCCGCTCGATCCGACGTTCCCGACGGGCCGGTTGCTCGTGATGAGTGGCCAGGTCGAGCCGCAGTGGTTTGTGAGCGAAGAAAAGCACTTGGAGAAGTTGAGCGTACTCGAAACTTCGAGTGGCGCGCGGGTGCTTTGTCTCGATGGTCCAAGTTATCAGGAATACCGGAACATAAACGCACCGGGCCTTCCAGTCGATCCGGATGCGCCCTGCTCGATTTACTTTACTTCCGGTTCAACCGGCAGACCGAAAGCGATTCTCGGACGGCTTAAAGGCATCGACCACTTCATGCGCTGGGAAATCGGGGCCGTGGGCGCCGGACCAGGAACGCGGGTGAGCCAGTTAGCGTCGCCGGCATTTGATGGTTTTCTGAAAGATGTTTTTGTGCCGTTGTGCTCTGGTGGTGTGGTGTGTGCACCGGAGAGCCGCGACATCATTTTGGATGCGTGGAGTTTGGCTGACTGGCTGGATGTCGAGCAGGTTGAAGTTCTCCACTGCGTGCCCTCGCTGTTCCGTTCGTTGCTGAATGAGAACCTGAACAACCGCTACTTCGAATCGATGAAGTGTGTGGTGATGACGGGCGAGCCGTTGTATCCCGCGGATGTGAAGCGTTGGCTGGACGTGTTCGGGGACCGCGTCAGGCTTTTCAATATCTACGGAACGACGGAGACGAGTCTCTCTAAGTTTGTTTATGAGATTAAACCGGAAGACGTCGAGAGACCTTCAATCCCGGTTGGCAAACCAATTGAGGGTTCATCATTTATGGTCATCGATTCACGCGGCGAGCTCTGCGGTCTCGGTGCAGTTGGTGAGATTCACATTCAAACTTCGTTTCGCTCACATGGCTATTACAACGCACCCGAACTGACGCGCGAAGTCTTCATTCAGAATCCCTTCAGCGATGATCCGGCTGACATAGTTCATAAGACCGGCGATTACGGCCGCCTGTTGATTGGCGGGGATCTGGAACACCTGGGCCGCCGCGATCAACAGGTACAGATTCGCGGTGTGCGAGTCGAGTTGGGTGAGATCGAGAACCTGTTGCGGGCGCACGAAGCAGTGGCTGACGTGGCAGTGATCGATCGTGAAGACGCGGATGGAAACAAGTTTCTGGTGGTCTTCGTGACGATGGCCAATGGCGGCGGTACAGAACCGTTGCGGCAATACCTGTCCGACAAGCTGCCGCCTACGATGCTGCCGTCTGCATTTATCGAGTTGGACCAGTTGCCGCGCACGCTCAACGGCAAGATCGATCGCAAAGCTCTGCCGTCTTTGGAGTCCACGGTTCAAAGTGAAGTTGAAAACAGCAAGCTGACGCCGATCGAAGAGATCGTCGAGGGCATCTGGTGCGAAGTGTTGCGAGTGTCGTCGGTTACTCGTAACGGCAATTTTTTCAACCTTGGCGGTCACTCGTTACTGGTAACACAGGTGCTGGCGCGCGTGCGGGAGTACCTGAAAGTAGAAGTGCCCATTCGCAGCATCTTCGAAGCGCCCACCCTCCAGGAGTTTGCGCAACTCATTCAGGAGCAGGTCAGTCACGGCCGGGAAAACGAACTCACGACAATCGTGAAAGTACCGCGAGAAGCTGAAATGCCGTTGTCCTTTGCCCAGGAGCGAATGTGGTTTTTCGAGCGACTGTCCAGCGGCACGAGCGCTTTTAACATCGCGTTGGGGGTGAGATTCACGGGCCCCTTGAACGTCTCGGCCCTGGAGCAAACGTTTAGCGAGATCATTCGCCGGCACGAAGGTCTGCATACGGTGTTTCGTGAATCCAATAACCAGCCCGTCCAGATAATTCAACCACCAGCAAGATTCAGACTGCCAGTAGTTGATCTGAATTCGCTGGCTCCTGAAGAGCGCGAACACGCAGCCGCCCGTGTAGCACGCGAAGAGACGCCACGCGCATTTGATCTGGCTACTGGACCACTCCTCAGGCTTACGCTGTTGCGGATGAGCAGTGAAGAACACATCGTGATCTGCACGATGAACCACATCATTGCCGACAGGCAATCATTCGAAGCGGTGATCGCGGAGATGAGCCAGGTCTATACGGCCTTCGGTCAGGGACAACCATCACCGCTCGCAGAAGTGGCGGTGCAGTATGTCGATTATGCAGCCTGGCAACGGCAATGGCTTCAGGGCGAAGAACTGGAGAAACGGCTGGCTTATTGGCGGAAGCAGTTGGCTGACGCATCCGAGCGACTCAATCTGCCGCTGGCGCGCCCACGACCAAAAGTGCAGCAGTTTGGCGGCTCAGCTCACGATTTGAATTTGTCCGCTGAACTAACCGAAGCACTCAAAGATTTGGGCCGTCGTGAGGGCCTGACGCTCTTCATGACGATGTTCTCCGCGTATTTATTATTACTAAACCAGTACACCGATGATAACGACCTCGTCGTGGGCTCTGTGTATGCCAATCGCGAACGAGTCGAAGCAGAGAAGGTGATTGGTATTCTCGCCAATACGCTCGTTTTACGAGTCGATCTGTCAGAAACGACAACCGTCAAAGACGTGTTGCGGCTGGTGAGACAGGTTTGTCTGGACGCTTACAGCTATCAGTTGCCACCGGAATTGTTGCGTGAAGACATGCTCAAGCACGGTGAAGATCGGGAACGACTCTTTGACGTCTGGTTCCAGTTGGATAAACCACTGAAAGAACAGCTCGACATGAACGGGCTGAAGACCAGTTGGTATGAAGGAAAAGAAGTCACCAGGTTCGAACTGTCACTCGCTTTAGGCGAGTTGGAAGAGGGAATGATCGCGAGACTAAGTTACGACGATCACATCTTCAGCGCTCAAACAACTGCGCGGATGCTCGAAGACTACGTGGACTTGCTCAAACTGATAGCTGCCGACCCCGAAAAGAACCTTTCCACCATTTCACTTGCGCCCCTCGCCACTGGAGCGGGCGCCAGCCGCCAGGTCTAAGACACTAAGAACACAAGCCATGATCAAAACGGGTCTGTTGGATCCAGAGCGTAGTGTCCCTTTTATAATCGAGTACGGCTCGAACAACGGGAGTCCGGAGTCGGGGTTTCTGACTTCGTGGTACAAAGACAACGCAGATCTCGTCGAACAGAAGCTCATCGAACACGGCGCCATCCTCTTTCGTGGCTTTGATATCAACACACCCGGCACCTTCGCCCGCCTCACGCGATCAATCGCTCCGGGCCTGGCCGACTGTCTCGACGACAATGGACCACGCACCAAGATTAGCTCAGGCATTTATACTTCCACCGAATATCCGGCTGAGTATCAACTTTCAATGCATAGCGAGTATGCCTACTCGCACAAGTTTCCCGCGCGTCTCTATTTCTGTTGCGTTGTAGAACCGGGGCAGGGTGGTGCGACTCCGCTCGCTGATAACCGGCGTATCCTCAAAAAACTCGATCCTGCTGTAGTCGAAGAGTTCAAAACCAAACGCATTAAATATGTGCGCAATCTGCACGCCGGTAGCGGCTTCGGCCTGTCATGGCAAGCGGCTTTTCAAACTACAGATAAATCGGTTGTCGAGAAATACTGCAACGACATGTCGATCGACTACGAATGGAAAGCCGACGGCGGCTTGCGGCTGGAAAACACATTCGACAGCGTCATTACTCATCCACGCACGGGTGAACAAGTCTGGTTTAACCAGGCGCCGCAGTTTCATCCTTCCGACTATCCAACCCAAATCTATGAGTCGTTAATCGATTCGTATCGCGGCAAGGAATGGGAGTTACCGCAAACGTCCTTCTTTGGCGACGACAGCCCGATCGATGTCGCGGCGTTGCAGCACATTCGCGAGACGATGTTTAGCGAAGCGACTGTTACTCCATGGCGACAGGGCGACGTAGTGATGATCGACAACGTGCTCGTTTGTCATGGACGAATGCCTTACTCCGGACCGCGGAAAATATTACTGGCAATGACGGACAACTAAAGATGAGTTACGAGAGCGTGCAAGAGATGTTCAGCCGCACGGCGGCGCAGTTTGGTCCGCAAGTGGCGATCGACCGCGCCGGGCGTTTAGTCACCTATGCGGGCCTGGAAGCCGAGTCTAATCGGCTCGCGAATTTCCTTATCGAGGGTGGCGTCGGTAAAGGGACGATGGTTGGTCTGTTTACTCAGGATCCGGTGTGGATCATTACGGGCATTCTGGGTGTGCTGAAAGCCGGAGGCGTGTTTGTACCGCTGGATCCAACTTTTCCGGACGGGCGCTTACAGGTAATGAGTGAGCAGATCGATCCGCATTGGTACGTGTCTGAAGCGAGGCACCTGGAGAAACTCAGCAGGCTGCGTAGTGAAGCGAACACAACTGCTCGAGTTATTAGTTTGGATGGCGCGCCGGCCGCTGAGTATTCAAGCGTAGCCCTAATGACCGGCTATGCTGAGTATCAAAAAACAGACTCGCCAGGTTTAGTGAGTGATCCCGACGCGCCCTGCTCGATCTATTTCACTTCCGGTTCAACGGGCAAACCAAAGGCAATTCTCGGCCGCTTGAAAGGCATCGATCATTTCGTGCGCTGGGAGATCGAGGCCGTCGGCGTTGGACCAGGCATGCGTGTTACTCAACTGACGTCGCCATCGTTTGATGGATTTTTGAAAGACACTTTTGTGCCGCTGTGTTCGGGTGGGACCGTGTGTGCTCCGGAGAGCCGCGACATTGTGCTTGACGCAGGACGTTTGGCTGACTGGTTGGACATCGAGCAGGTTGACGTACTGCATTGTGTACCTTCAGTGTTTCGCGCCTTGCTGAATGAACGAATCGACGGCCGTTACTTCGAATCGATGAAGTGCGTGGTGCTGGTGGGCGAGCCGTTGTATCCGGCGGATGTGAAGCGTTGGCTCGATTTGTTTGGCGAGCGCATGAAGTTGATCAACATCTATGGGACCACCGAAACGAGCCTCGCAAAAGTTGCCTACGAAGTAAAAGCCGAAGACGTTGAGCGGCCTTCGATTCCGGTGGGCAAGCCAATCAAGGGCGCCGCGGTCATGATCATGGATACCGCAGCCAAGCCCTGCCATCAGGGAACAGTTGGCGAAATTTATATTCGCACGCCCTATCGTTCGTTTGGCTATTACGGCGACGACGAACGCACAAACGAAGTCTTTGTGCAAAATCCCTTCAATCAGGATCCGAACGACCTCGTTCATAAAACCGGCGACTACGGTCGGTTGCTCGAGGACGGCAATCTGGAATATCTCGGGCGCCGTGATCAGCAGGTGCAGATTCGTGGGTTGAGAGTGGAGTTGGGCGAGATCGAGAATCTGTTGCGTACACATGATGCGGTTGCCGACGTTGCCGTGATCGATCGCGAGGACGTTGCCGGCAACAAGTTTCTCGTCGCGTACGTGACAATGACGAACGGCACGGGCAGCGATCAACTGCGCGAATATCTGGCCGAGCGTCTACCTCCGACAATGTTGCCGTCAGCATTTGTAGAGCTGGCTGAGCTGCCGCGCACGTTGAACGGCAAGGTCGATAGGAAAGCGCTGCCCGAACTGGAAATGATTCAGGCGGAGCGTGAGTTGGAAGCGGGAACGATGACGCCCGTCGAAGAGATCGTGGCGGGTATCTGGTGTGAAGTCCTGCGTCTGCCCGCGGTCGGTCGCGAGGGAAATTTCTTCAATCTCGGCGGACACTCGCTCCTCGCCACGCAGATGATCCATCGGATTCGAGACACCTTCAAGATCGATCTGCCGGTCCGCAGCATCTTTGAAGCTTCGACGGTTACGCAACTCGCCGCCTTAGTCGAGGCCCAGATCAACGAAGGGAATTTCAGCCGCATATCGCCGATCGAACCTGTGGTCCGCGATGGTAAGTTACCGCTTTCATTTGCACAGCAGCGTTTGTGGTTTCAGGAAGAGTTCGCTCGCGGCACGTCTACTTTCCACATCGATCTGAGTATGCAACTGAAGGGTGCTTTGAATCCTGCTGCACTCGAACAGACGTTCAGCGAGATCGGACGCCGGCACGAAAACTTCCGCACCTCGTTTCCCGCCGTTGATGGAGAGCTTTTTCAGCTTATTCATCCAGCCAGAAATCTTTCTATTCCGTTTGTAAATCTCGAAAACCTTAACGAGAGCGAACGTGAAGCTGTCGACGCACAGATTGCGCTTCGGGCGTTGGAGCGCCCATTCGATCTCGAAACTGGACCCTTGGCCCGGATGGCGCTGATCCGCCACGCCGATAATCAACACACGCTTCTTTGCACGCTGCACCACATCATCAGCGATGGCTGGTCCAGAGGCATTCTGATTCGCGAGGTGTCGTCGCTGTACGAAACGTTTGGTCAGGGTGAGCCTTCTCTGTTGCCAGAATTGGATGTGCAGTACGCCGATTACGCAGTCTGGCAAAAAGAGCAGCTACAAGGAGAGACGCTCGAGCGCGACCTGACATTCTGGAAAGAGCAATTAACCGGTGCGCCACCACTGCTGGAACTGCCGACGGATCATCCCAGGCCGCAGGCACAAACTTACCGCGGCGCGGCTGAGTCGTTTCTCTTATCGCCGGAGCTTTCGCAACGGTTGAAAGCCTTGAGCCAGCAGCGTGGAACGACGATGTTCATGCTGTTTCTCGCTGCCTTCCAGACTTTTCTCCACCGTTACACAGACCAGGACGACATCGTCGTCGGCACTACCATCGCGGGCCGCGAGCGTTCCGAAATTGAACCGTTGATTGGCTTCTTCGTGAACATGCTGGCGCTGCGGACTGATTGCTCGGGCAACCCGAAATTCATCGAACTGCTGGAACAGGTTCGCGAAACGACATTCAAGGCGTATGCGCATCAGGGAGTTCCGTTCGAGAAGCTGATTCAGGAATTGCGGCCGAAGCGTCACACCGGTTACCTGCCGCTGTTCCAGGCAGTGTTTACGTTCCAGAATCAACCGACACTCGTCGAGATGGCCCTCGAAGGATTGACTCTCAGCGTGCCGCCAAAGGACATGACCACGTCGCAAGTCGATCTGTTGCTTGATATGTACGAGGGCAGTGAAGGTCTGACGGGTGGCTTCCTGTACAACCCCGATCTGTTTGATCGGACCACTATTCTTCGCATGGCCGATCACTTATGCAGCTTGTTGGAAGCGATTGCCGCTGAACCGGAACAACGATTGTCTGAGTTGGCAATGCTGCGTGACGAGGAAACACAGGAACTCGCGGTTTGGAACGAAACGCAGGCCAGTTATCAAACGGACATTTGCATTCATCAGCTTTTCGAAGCACAGGCGGAGATGACGCCCGATGCGATAGCGGCGGAATTCAGGGGCGACCTTCTTACTTATGCGGAACTGGATCGCCGCGCGAACCAGCTCGCTCACTATCTGCGAGCAGCAGGAATCAAACCCGGAGATCTCGTCGCAATCTGCTTGCGCCATTCGTTCGAGGAATTAATTGCGCTTTTGGGAGTGCTCAAAATCGGAGCCGGATATGTGGCTTTGGATCCCGAGCATCCGGCTCAACGCATTTCGTTTGTCTTGACGGATGCAAAAGTTGCGGCGGTGTTGAATCAGGAAAAACTCGAGTCGGATTGGTCGCTTATTGCACAGCAGCCGGATCAAAACGAACCGGTTGACGTGAGCCCGGACAGTGTCGCCTATGTTATCTACACTTCCGGCTCGACTGGCGAGCCCAAGGGCGTTGCTGTTTCGCATCGTGCGCTTGTCAATTACGTTTCGTGGGCGAGAGACGTCTATCTGCAAGGAGAGGAGCTGCCGTTTGCGCTCTACTCATCGCCGGCCTTTGACCTGACAATCACGTCGATCTTTGTCCCTTTGATCACCGGAAACAAGATCGCAATCTTCTCTCGCGACGACAAGGAAGCGTTGCTGGAAGAGATACTCAGCGACAAACAGATTGGCGTTTGCAAGTTGACGCCGAGTCATCTGATGCTGATCAAAGATCTCGACAACCGGCAGAGTGGCGTGAAGCGTTTTATCGTCGGTGGCGAGGCGCTGGGAACCGATCTCACGCGGCAGATTCACGAGAGTTTCGGCGAACAGATCGAGATCTTCAACGAATATGGACCAACCGAAGCCACTGTCGGTTGCATGATTTACAAGTACGACGCGCACCATGACACACGCGCCAGCGTGCCGATTGGAACACCGGCAGCTAACGTCAAGATCTACGTGCTGGACAAGTGGCTGCAACCGGTTCCGGTCAATGTTACCGGCGAACTCTTCATCGCAGGCCCCGGTCTGGCCCAGGGTTATCTCGACCGACCTGAACTCACCGCCGAAAGATTCATACCCAATCCATTCGCACCTAACGAGCGCATGTATCGCAGCGGCGATCTCTGCCGCCGGTTGCCGTCAGGCGCTCTCGAGTATCTCGGCCGGCGCGACGAGCAGGTCAAGTTCCACGGTTACCGCGTGGAGCTAAACGAGATTAACTTCGCGGTGAAACAGTATCCGGAGGTTACCGACTGCACGGTGCTGGTTCGCAAAGACAAGAACGGTAACGACGCACTGATCGCGTATTACGTTTCTGAGCAGCAGTTGGAACCCGCAAAACTGTACGCGTTCCTCTCGCAATTACTGATCGCCGAAACGGTCCCGAATCTCTTTGTTCGCCTCGATGCTCTGCCGCTCACCACCAACGGCAAGATCGATTACGAAGCTCTGCCGTCACTCGAAGATGCCAAAGAGCAACTGCCACGCGTTTACACTTCGCCACAGACGGCGCAAGAGCTAAGTCTCGCCGCGATCTGGGCTGAAGTGTTATCGCTCGAACAGGTCGGCATCGAGGAAAACTTCTTCGAACTCGGCGGCCACTCGCTGCTCGCTATTCAGATCATTCATCGCATCAACCAAACCTTCCAAATCGATCTGCCGATGCGCATCGTCTTCGATCAACCAACAATCGCCGGCCTCGCCCTGTCGGTCGAAGAAGCTGTGATCGAGAAGCTGGAAGCCGCACCCGAACCGCGGCTGACGCAAACTGCGGGACAACTCTGATCATGATCGAAAAAGAGGTTCATAACGGCAACGTTCATCGACCGGCCGCAAAGCTCTCGCGCAGAGCGAAAAAAGGTCGTTTGAATGTCCTCGGCATCTCGAGCGGCTATCACGACTCGGCTTGCAGTCTGCTTCAGGATGGCGTTCTCGTAGCGGCTGTTCAGGAGGAACGTTTCTCGCGCGTCAAGAACGATCGATCGTTTCCTTCTCGGGCCTTTAATTATTGTCTGCAGGAAGGTGGCATTACGATCGCGGACGTCGATTGCATTGGTTACTACGAAGATCCATGTCTCAAACTCGGGCGCCAGATCTGGATGGGTTTCCTCCCGAATCTTCCCTCCCACCGCCGCGAGTCGATCCTGGGCCGGCTTTCCACGCCGCATCCGCGACAGATGATCCGCGACACGTTTGGCTTCGACGGGCGGGTAGAGATTTTCGATCACCATCTTTCACATGCCGCCAGCAGTTACTACTTCTCTGGCTTTGATGAATCGGCGATTCTGACGGTCGACGGCGTCGGCGATTGGGCCACTACTACCTATGGCTTTGGTCGAGGACCAGACATCGAACGTTTCGAACAGGTCGATTTTCCTGATTCGCTCGGCTTCTTCTACAGCGCAATCACCGGTTATCTCGGCTTTGAAGTTAACGAAGGCGAATACAAGGTCATGGGACTCGCGCCGTACGGTGAGCCGGAATATGCGGACCAGATTCGCAAGTTGGTCGAAGTTACCTCAGAAGGCCAGTACCGGCTCAATCTGAAGTACTTCGGTTTTCTCACCGAAGACTGCATGTACACGGATGAACTGGTCACGTTGTTGGGCCGGCCGCCACGCGAACCGGAATCGGAACTGGAGCAGTTTCACATGGACGTCGCGCGCAGCGCGCAAGTCGTGCTCGAAGAGATACTGCTCGAGAAAACCCGCTACCTGCATTCGAAGTTTCCCAGCCAGAACTTATGCATGGCTGGTGGCGTTGCGCTGAACGTGGTGGCCAATGGACGTTGTTTGCGCGAAGGCCCATTCGCGCGGCTCTTTGTTCAACCAGCGGCTGGAGATGCAGGTGGTGCAGTCGGGGCCGCGGCGCTGGCCCACGTCAAAGTTACCGGAGAATCGCCGGTAGTTAAGAAGTTGGACCACGTCTATCTCGGCCCGGAGAACTCGACAACCCAGGCCTACAAAATGTTGCGTGCCTCGTCGGCCAGGTTTCACGACTTTCGCGGTCGGGAAGACGAGTTGATTCGCTACACAGTCGATCGGCTGGTTGAGGGAAAGGTGATTGGCTGGTCGCAGGGACGAATGGAATTTGGTCCACGCGCTCTCGGCGGCCGCTCGATTCTGGCGGATCCACGTCGTCCTGAGATGCGCGATCGGATCAACGCTCTCGTGAAAATGCGCGAAGCCTTCAGGCCGTTTGCGCCCGCAGTGCTTGAGTCCGAGTACCAGGATCATTTTAGTCTGGACCACTCCTCGCCGTTCATGCTGGAAACCTGCGACGTCATCTCGCCGATCGATTTACCGGCGATCACGCACATCGACGGCTCCGCACGCATTCAAACAGTTAACGAAGAGGCCAATCCTCGCTTTGCCGCCTTGCTGCAGGAGTTCTACCGGCGCACTGATTGCCCGATCATTCTCAACACTTCGTTCAATCTGCGCGGCGAGCCAATCGTCTGCACGCCACTCGACGCGCTTCGCACTTTTCTTCGTTCGCAGATCGACGTCCTTGTGGTTGAAGATCTGGCGTTCGAAAGATCGGGCATCCCCAACTTCTGGGAAGCGATGGAAAGCTTCAATGAAAAGTCTCCAGTCGACGGCAGCCGAATAGTCGAACATTCAGTCTATACGCTGCTCTAAGTATCCCGAGGAACCACGACATGCAACGTCCGCCTGAAGCTTTGAAACCCTTCGCCGACCGCATGGCCAGGACTGCGGCCGCGGACGATGCCGCGCAATTGGTCCACCTGCTGCGCATCTCCGGTCTGATGGGTGGAGACGCAAATAGCCTCGACGTGCAATCGCTGTCAGAAGAAGAAGCGTCGGACCACGTGCACTATCCGCGCACCGGGAGCTGGCACGAAGGAGACATTGGCATTTGGGAGCGCCGGACAGAGGGTGGCAAGTCTGCTTTCGTTCGCCGGCTCGACACGCTGGACGAGTGGAAGTTGTGGTCCAACCTGGGGCGCATCGAGCCCAAGGGTAAAAAACGCCGCGTACTCTTCATGGGGGAGTCGGTCGCTCGTGGCTATCTCTACGATCCTGATTTCAATCCGGCGATGGCCCTGCAAATGATTCTCGATCTTCAGTTTGGCGAAGATCAGATTGAAGTCATCGATCTGGCGCGTACCAATCTTTGCTACGAAATCCGGGAGCTGGCCATTGCCGCGCGCGAGTTCGAACCGGACATCGCGGTGATCTTCGCCGGCAATAACTGGTGTACTTCAGCGCCAACGTTTGCTGACGTCGTGCGTATAGACAAAGCGCTGGCGAACGAAGGCATGGCCGGGGTGAAGCGAATTAGCGAAGAGTATTTAACGAAGACCGGCACTCGCGTCGCGAGAGATATCGCTTCAGCTTATAAAGAGCAGGGCATTCCGCTCGTTTGGATCATTCCGGAATTCAATCTCGGCGATTGGCGTGATCCGATCACCAACGCGCCATACCTTCCGGGCGACCAAAACGTCGAGTGGCTCAACCTCTATGAACAGGCCCAGGCGGCTTTGAGTAACGGCGATCCCAAGACGGCCGAACGATTGGCGCTGCGAATGGTTGAGCTCGATCACGGAACAGTCGTAACAGGTTTCTATATTCTCGCCGAGTGCCGCCAGCTCGCCCACGATTTGGAAGGCGCCAGAAAGTACCTCGAACTGGCGCGCGATGCGACCAGTTGGGACTCCTCAATGGTCTACGTTCCCAAGCCGCATTCCATAACCCAGGAGATACTGCGTCGCGAAAGCCAGGACGGCGGCTATCAGGTAGTGGATCTACCGGCGCTGTTCAAACAATATCTGAAGGGCGAGATCCCTGACCGGCGTTTGTTCGTTGATTACTGTCACCTGACCACCGAAGGCATGCAGATAGCGATGGGCGCCACGGCGTCGTGCATATTGCGAGCCTTGAAGAATGTGGAGGTTCCGTGGTACGCGCTGGTAAACGATCAAATTGTTCCCTCAGCCAGGACGGAAGCAGAAGCCTCGTTCCTCGCCGCGATTCACGATGCGCATCGCTGGCAATCGTATGACATGGTGCGGCACTTCTGCCGGCGCGCAGTATCTCTTTCACCGCACATCGTCGATCTGATGCTGAGCTACATCGAACTCCAGACGCGTGACGAAGCGCCCATGCACATGAGCGAAGCGGAAGAGAAGATACTGCGGGTCGGCTCACCGTTGATTCACCACTATCTATTCAGTAATAACGACCGCCGTCTCGACCGGATCCTGCTCGGAGCGATTGCCGAGGTACTCGAAGAAGCGGGAGTGCCGGCGCAAGAACAACTCGATCGCGTGCGCCGCGAGGAGCACGGTCTCAAAGACCAGGAAACGGATTTGATCAGTTATTACTTTATCTCCGCAGCTCAGCAGCCGCAGGAGTTTGAAGTGATCGCGTGGCCCAGCTCTCGGTTTGGCTACGACGCGCGTTATTACCGCGCTTTCTGGCCGTATTCCAGATTCATTTTTGTCGGCGAAGCCGGCTGCGCCGTGGATCTCACGCTGACCTGCCGGTTACCCAAACCAGCGCCTCGTGAGGGCCAGATCACGATCGACTGTAATGGCCAACCGCAGGTTGAAATAAATGTCAGTACTGCCTGGACCGCATGGAACATCTCGCTTCCCGGAGAAGTTGTGCGCGATGGTCTGAACGAGATCCTGGTCCATTGGCCCATGCCGGAGTTTTGCAGCACGGAAGCACTCAGCAAAGTGACCCTGCAACTTTGCCATCGGAAGTTCCCGGACTTCTATCCGGTGTTCGGTGAGATACATTCATTTAAAGCCGGCATCGGCCAGCCAGCGGCCACAACTGTCCCAGTAGTCCAGACGGAATCCTCCCTCATCGAAGTCGCCTAGTTTTTACGGACCAATACATCATCATGAAACCAAGCACTGCAACTTCGTTACAGACGGAGTATTCCCCTGTCAGCTCATACAACGAGTGGGATTTACTGGAAGAGGTGATTGTCGGCGTGGTAGATGGCGCCAGCTTTCCACCGGTCCATATAGCGGTTGAAGCGCCACTTCCGACAAATCAACGGCAGACTTTTCGGACAAACGCGGGCAAACCTTTTCCAGCCGAGCAAATCGATCTGGCGAGAAAAGAGCTCGAAGAGTTTGTCCATATCCTCGAGGGCGAAGGCGCAAAGGTCGTACGGCCCACACCGATAAATCAACTCGAGGAATATGGCGGGCCGGGTTGGACCAGCACCGGACTCTACGATGCGATGCCCCGCGACGTGCTGCTGGTGATCGGCGAAGACATCATCGAGTGCCCGCTGGCGTGGCGTTCACGTTACTTCGGCATCTCTGCTTTCAAGCCGCTGCTCAAGGAGTATTTCAAAAAGGGCGCGAAGTGGAGTGCGGCTCCCAAACCCGAACTCAAAGACGAGTTGTACGACTACGACTGGGCCGAACCAAAGGACGGTGAACCGGTTCGCCACGTCATCACGGAATTTGAGCCTACTTTCGACGCGGCGGACTTCATGCGCTTTGGCCGTGACATCGTGGCGCAAAAGAGCAACGTCACGAATGATTTTGGAATTGAGTGGCTACGCCGTCACCTGGGCGACCAGTACCGCATTCACGTGCTCGAGTTCAACGACTCGCATCCCATGCACATCGATGCGACGCTGGTCCCTCTCGCGCCTGGTAAGTTGCTGATTAACCCCGAGCGGGTGCTCAAGATTCCAAAGATGTTCCAGGGTTGGGACGTTTTTCCAGCGCCGGCGCCGATCATTCCGGACGACCACACTCTTTACATGACCAGCAAGTGGATCAACATGAACATGCTTTCACTCGACGAAAAGCGAATCATCGTGGAGCGACAGGATGAACCGATGATCGCGGCCCTGAAGAAATGGGGCTTCACGCCGATACCCTGCAACTTTCGCAACTTCAACAGCTTTGGCGGTTCGTTCCATTGCGCCACGCTCGACGTTCGCCGGCGTGGAAAGTTGGAGTCGTACTTAAATGGGGCCGAGTAAGCAAGCAACTGCGAGGTGACACTCGGAGAGAAGTGAAGCAGAAGGGACTTAACCACGAAGGCGCAAAGGCACGAACGATTAAGTGGCCCTATCTATCCTTTGCTTCCTATTTTAGTGTCCTGGGTTTTTGTGGTTAAGCACGCTGGCATTCAAGTCAATCTGAAATCTGAAATGCCGTCATGAAAGTCTTCAAACACAGCCGGTGGGATTCGTTGATGCTTGCCCTCAGCGTTACGCAGTTTATCGTGACGCTGTTGTTCGCAATCTATTGGCAACGGCTGCCCGCGCTCGTACGGGTGGCGGGTTTCGCCCTGCTGGTTTTCATGACGGTGTATAACATCATCGTCGTCTCGCATCTCTTCACCCATGCCGCGTGGTTTGACTCGCCACTATTGAATCGGTTCGTCTCGATCCTCAACTCGGTGAACATCGGCCAGTCAGTGCAGACGTATCAGCTCACGCACGTGCGTAACCATCATCGCTATAACAACGATCAGCCAGGTATTGATGGGCAGACAAAGGATTCGTCTTCGACTTATCGCGGCGGCGTCGACGGCGAGCACGTGGGCCTGTTGCGTTATTCACTGCTGGGCGCAGCCGAAACGCTGGTGAGCATTGTTCGTGTGTTGTTGTCAGTGACCAGGCTTTGGCGCGTTGGCGCGCGTGAAGAAGAGCTGCTGACCTTGTTTGCGAAGTCGGCAGATAAGCGAAGGTGGGAACTGCGGCAAGTGCAGTTGGATCGCCTGGCCCAATTCGTGGCGGTGGGCTTGTTTCTGGCAATTTCGTGGCAATGGTTTCTCCTTTGCTATTTACCGGCGTTCTATATCGCGCTCGTGCTGGTTAACGTTCAAAACTATTACGAGCATTACGGCGCCGAACCGCAGAACCGTTACGCGAACTCGGTGAGTTATTACGGTTCGCTTTATAACCGGTTGACCTTCAACGACGGTTATCACCAGGAACATCACCTGCGGCCGTTGGCCCATTGGATTCAGATGCCGCGCGTGACCGTGGAATACAGGGACAAGCTGAAGCAGGAAAACCGCATTGTTAGTCCGGTGCCGGCAATCCTTGGCGTGCTTCATCGCAATCGGAAGTTGCTTCACCGGCATCGTGCGGTGGACGTACCACCTGTCTCGTCAGCTTCAAGCACGCTCTCAAAAGCGGCCGCCGGTCGATAGCATGTTAAAGACAGCACAGCGAATAACGGGCACTTCCTTACCGGAAAGTGCGTTCCGGATCCACGAAGCAAACGGCCCTGTCGATATCGCCGCGGTCCGCGAAGTGTTGAGTGGAAACCTGGCGGCCTATCACGTGCACGATTTCATTTCGTCTGAGGTTTGCGAGCAGATCATGGCGAACTTCTGGACGTCGTCAAGCAGAGTGCCCCGTTATGGCGAAGGCGAAGATGGCGTCGAAGCGTATCTCATCGGGGCGTCTCATTACGGCAAACCAACTCTCACGTACCTGCAGGAAGCGCTGGCGTGCAAGAACGGCGTGGACGGTTTGTATGTCGACGCCATTAATCCGGTCAATGCTTTCAGAGACACACTGCGAGCAAGTGGCATGACGGTCCGTGCTGCCACCCTCGACGGACTTCCGGCCGGAGATTCAAAAGCCGTTTACTGGAACAACGTCGGAACTTTCCTGCTCGAACCACACGACGATCTCGCGCAAGTCAAAGATCCGGTTCAAGCAGACTTCGAGATTCAGGAAGTGTCGCGCGTGATGGCTGTCAACATCTATGCAGCGGTGGCTGAAGGATCCGGACAGCTCAAGGTTTGGAACGTCGAGCCTGACGACGAGACCCGTGCCGAACTTGGTCTAAGCAATGAAGGGTTCCCGTATCCAGCGGAACCGTTGGCAGACTTTCCGTCGCTGCTTATCGAAGTCAGGACTGGTGATCTGTGTGTCGTCAACGGCAACCTCGTCCACGCGGTGGTGCGGGGAGATCTGACCACACCGAAGAGGCGACTGTTGCTGACCTGCTTTATGGGTCTCAACTTAAGTAACGAATTGATCTGGTGGACCTGAGGCCGCTCTAAATGGGACCGCAGGCGTCCCCGCCTGACGGCTTCGCTAACCGCGCGCTTCAAATGGAAAAGCTTCTTAATGACCATGCAGGCGAGGACGCCTGCGATCCTATGGCAACGCAAACAGCAACAGAATTTCGTCTCGGCGTATTAGGCGCGGGGCGGCTCGGCGAAGCGATAGCGCGTGCCTGGCTTAAACGCACCGGACAAGCGCCGCTGATCTGGAGCCGAAGCGGTTTGTGTCCTGGTGAGAAGAATGCTCTGCGCGTCGAAGAAGGCGCGTGGGTTGCTCAGTGGACGACTGTTTTTGACGCACAGTCGTTACTGATCGCGATTCCCGGCAAAGCATTTCTTCAGCTCGCGGAAGATAACGAGCGGGCTCGGCAGTTCACGGGAAATATCTTCTCCGCTTCAGCTTCACTCTCGTGCGCGTCGTTGAAACGAGTGTTTCCGCAAGCGACTGTTTTTTGTGTCTCACCGTTTCTGATTGACGGCGTGAATTCGATTCCGATGCTGGTGTTGCGGTCGTCCGATCTTCTGCCAGCGAAATGGCTTGAAGTGAAGGCCGAGCTGGAGCTGCTAGGTGAAGTTGACGTCATCGAAGATGAAGAGATCTTTGCTCAACTCGCATTGCTCGGCGCGTCGTGGCCCAGCGTCGTTTTAGCCGGTGTGCAAGCGGCTTCCGCTGCCGGTCTTAAGGGAATAGAAGACCAGGACGCGAGCCGAATCGGCCGGCGCATTTTCTTCCGGGCCGTCCAATCGCTGCTCAGTGGCTGCACCAACGCTGAATCCGAAGGCGCCGCTGAGACCGCTGACATCGCCACTCCCGGAGGGATCACCGAGCGTGGTCTGCAGAGTCTAAGCGAAGTGAACAACCTGTTCGAGTCGGCCTTCAAACAGATGCAAGCGCGCGCCAACGAACTACGGGCATGAATCAAGCTGGGGAAATCATGGCAGAACTAAACGAGTCACTGGCACAGCGCAGATCCGAGCTGGCATCGCGCCGCGGAGCGCTCTCTGCGCGCCAGCAGCAGGAACTCGAGCGGCTTTTGAACAAGACTGCCTCCGAGCAAGCGCCAGTGAGAGTGATTCCGCATCGTCCGGCAGACCAGCCGGCGCCGCTCTCTTTCGCTCAGGAGCGATTGTGGTTTTTGGATCAACTCGAGCCTGACAGTATTGCTTACAACGTCTGCTTCCCGTTGCGCATTACGGGACGGCTGAACGTACCCGCGCTCAACCAGAGTATCAATGACGCTGTGCGGCGGCACGAATCTTTGCGAACGACGTTCGTCGCGCTCGATGGCCGGCCGGTACAGGTAATTGCGACACCGCAAAATCGCGAATTGGATATCGCGGATCTTTCAAGTTTGCCGGAGTCTGAACGCCAGGAGATAACTGAGCGTCTGGTCCATGAAGGACACCGCCGCCATTTCGATTTGATTGCAGGACCACTCTTCAATCCGACACTGTTCCGCCTGGCCCAGGAAGAACACATCCTGCTGCTGCGGTTTCATCACATCATCTTCGATCAGTGGTCGATGCAGATCTTTACTCGCGACGTTGGCGAAGGTTACCAGGCATTCGATCAAGGTCAGACGTCACCGCTGCCTGACTTGACCGTGCAGTACGCTGACTTTGCGCAATGGCACCGCGATTCACTGCGCGACGACGTGCTGGCCCGGGAAGTCTCCTACTGGCGCAAGCAGTTGGAAGAGAGTCCGGAGATGTTGAATCTCCCGACGGACCGTCCGCGACCGCTGGTCATGACCTACGAGGGCAGTGAATTACAGTTCTTAGTGTCTGAATCCCTCACGGAACAACTGCGAAATCTTACGCGCTCGTCCGGCAGCTCACTCTTCATGACCTTGCTGGCATCGTTCCAGATGGTGCTTGCGCGATACGCCGGTCAGGACGACATCGTCGTCGCGACGCCGGTTACCGGCCGCAATTCTGTCGAGACAGAAGAGCTGATCGGCTTCTTCATCAACACGCTGCTGATTCGAACAAAGCTTTCCGGCAATCCAACGCTTCGCGAGGTGCTTGAAAACGTTCGTGAAACGGTGCTTGAAGCACAAACCCATCAGGATCTGCCGTTTGAAAAACTGGTTGAGGAACTGCATCCCGAGCGCAGCCTGAGTCATGGGCCATTGTTTGAGGTAATGTTCGTTTTCAAGAACGACTTGCGAACCTCGATGGAAGTGCGCCAGGCACGCATCGGCATGGTCGAAGCGCAGTCCGGCACAGAGAAGTTTGGCCTCACGTTCGTGATTGGCGAGGGACCGCGAGGATTAGGCTGTTCGCTGAGCTACCGCACCGATCTTTTTGACAGAGGCACGATCGAACGGCTCAGCAACCACTGGCAGCGTTTGCTGATCGCGTTGGTAACCAATCCAGATCAAAGGTTGCTCGACGTCGAATTGCTCGACGAAGCCGAGCAGACACAGATTCTGGAACAGTGGAACGACACGGCGACTTCATGGGCCCAACCATCAGCGCTAAGGCTTTTCGCCCAACAAGTCGAGCTAACGCCTGATGTATCGGCAGTTCAGTTCGCGGACCAATACCTGAGTTATCGCGCACTCGATGAGCGAGCTAATCAAATAGCCAATCATCTTCGTGGTCTTGGAGTGGGGAACGATGCGCGCGTCGCGATCTGCCTCGAACCGAGTCTCGAGATGGTAACGGCTGTGCTGGGCGTGTTGAAAGCGGGCGCTGCTTACGTGCCACTCGATCCGGCATATCCGGCTGAGCGTCTCAACCTCATGCTCGCCAACGCTCGTTGCGCTGTGCTGTTGACGAGAGAGGGGTTGTTATCGAGTGTTCCTGAGATCGAGGGGACAGTGGTTTGTCTCGATCGAGATTGGACAGCGATTGCAGATCAGCGCGACGTGGATCCGGGCGTGCAGATCGATCCCGAGAATCTGGTCAACGTGATTTATACGTCCGGTTCGACCGGCGTGCCCAAAGGCGTGGCGATGACGCACCGGGCGTTAAGCAATCTGGTTTGCTGGCAAACGACTGAGAAGTCGCAACCGGCCAGAACGCTTCAGTTCGCGTCTTTAAGTTTCGACGTTTCGTTCCAGGAGATCTTCACCACGTGGTGCTCCGGTGGAACTTTGATCCTCGTGACCAACGAGCAGCGACACGATGCGAATCGAATGCTCGAATTTTTGGCCGAGCAGCAGGTGGAACGAGTTGATTTTCCGTTTGTCTATTTGCAGCACCTCGCTGAAGCGTACGAGCAGGGTGGTCCTGAACCCGTCGGGTTGCGGGACGTCATAGCTGCCGGCGAACAGTTGGAATGCACGTCACAGATCAGGCAGCTCTGCCAACGCCTGCAAATCAATCTCTACAATCATTATGGACCATCGGAAACCCACGTTATCACCCAGCATGAGCTGAGCGGGGCGCCTGCAGACTGGCCCACACTGCCGCCGATTGGACGTCCGATCGCGAACTCACAGATCTACATTCTCGATCGCCGTCTGAACCCGACACCGGTAGGAGTCGCGGGAGAAGTGTTCATCGGCGGTACGAACCTTTCGCGTGGCTATCTCTACCGGCCTGACCTGACTGCGGAAAGGTACGTTCCGAATCCGTTTGGCAAAGCAGGTGAACGTTTGTACCGCACGGGCGATCTGGCACGTTTTCTCCCAAACGGCTCGATAGAGTTTCTCGGACGCATCGACACGCAGGTCAAGGTGCGAGGTTTTCGCATTGAGTTGGGTGAGATCGAAGCGACACTAAGAAAACATCCGCAAGTGCTCCACGCGATCGTTGTGGCCCATGGACCAAAACGACGCCATAAGCGTCTGGTCGCGTATGTGGTCGGTGCTGGTGGTGTAAGACCGGATCTAAAAGACCTGAAGACGTGGCTCAAAGAACGCTTGCCGGCGTATATGGCGCCGTCTGATTGGGTAGTGCTGGATGAACTGCCGTTGACACCGAGCGGCAAGATCAATCGTGCTGCGTTGCCCGAACCTGACGGCGAAGAATCGCGGGCCTGGTCCACCTTCGCTCCACCGCAAACACTCGTTGAGGAATCACTCGCAGCGATCTGGCAACAGGTGTTGAAGCTGGAACGCGTTTCCCGCGACGACAACTTCTTCTGGCTCGGTGGCCATTCACTACTGGCAACGCGCATCACTTCGCGTATTCGCGACACGTTCCATCTCGAACTGCCGGTGCGGGTCCTTTTCGAGTCGCCCACGATCGCCGAGCTGGCCGGACAGATCGAAATAAGCATGCGATCCGGCGCCGTTATCGCCGCACCCGCAGTCACGCGCGTTACGGACGACGATCAGTTACCGCTCTCGTACGCTCAGCAGCGACTCTGGTTCCTGAACCAGTTGATGCCCGGCAGCAATGCCTACAACCTGCCCGCCGAGATGTCTCTCAACGTCGCCGTCAGCGTTGGCACGTTGGATCAATCGGTACGCGAAGTGGTAAGGCGACATGAAGCGCTGCGCACCACGTTCGTGCTCGCGGGCAGTCAGCCGGTGCAACGGATCAATCCGGCGCCGTCGTTCAGGTTACCGTTGGTTGACTTAAGCCGCTTACCCATCGACGAACGACCCGCCGTGGCTGAACGCGTGAGACAGGAAGTTGTGCTGCGGCCGTTCAATCTCGAAACTGGACCACTCGTGCGCGCAGCGCTGATTCGCTCGGACGAGCTTGAGTCGCTGTTTGTTCTGAATATGCATCACATCGTCACCGACGGCTGGTCGATGGGTGTGTTGATGCACGAAGTGGAAACACTTTATAACGCGTTCTCGAAGGGCCAGCCATCGCCGTTACCCGAGCTCGAAGTGCAATATGCCGATTATGCGCGTTGGCAACGCGATTGGCTGCAGGGCGAAGTACTGAATGAAGAGATCGGTTTCTGGAGACGGCAGCTCGAGGGTGCGCCGACTTTGTTGGAGTTGGAGACGGACCACCCGCGCCAGTTTCTGCGTTCGGTGAAGGGCGCTCATCATCCGGTAGTTTTCTCGGAAAGAGTTTCACGGTGGCTGCGCGAGTTTCATCGTCAGGAGGGCGCCACGCTTTTCATGACGCTGATGGCCGGTTTTCACGCGCTGCTTTGGCGCTACACGGGCCAGAACGACATTCTGGTCGGCACACCGATCGCCGGCCGTAGTCGCGTCGAGCTTGAGCCAATGATTGGGTTCTTCGTGAACATGATTCCGATCAGGACCAGCTTCGATCGTTGTCCGACGTTCAGGGAATTGGTCAACCAGGTCAGAGACTCGGCGTTGGCTGCGTACACTCACCAGGAACTGCCGTTCGATAAACTCGTCGAAGAGTTACAGCCGAAACGTTCACCGGGCCGCAATCCGATCTTCCAGGCGATTCTTGCTTTTCAGAATGCCGCGCCGCAGATACAGATGGCGAAAGTCAGTATGCCGGCAGGCGCGCCCGTGAGTGCAGACGTCAAATTTGATCTCGAAGTTCATCTGCGCGATACGCCAAACGGCGTGACGGGATCGTTTGTTTACAGTCCCGAGTTATTTGAGGCGGCGTTCATCTCGCGGATGGTCAATCACTTCCAGCAGTTGTTCGAGAAAGCGATGATGGAGCCGGACAGTGAGTTGTCGACGCTGTCATTGCTCGACGATGCTGAGTATCGCCAGGTGGTCCAAGAGTGGAACGACACGGCGGCGCCTGTTCCTGACGGTTCTATCCATCACGTCTTCGAACGTGAGGTGGCCGCGCGGCCGGATGCGATTGCGCTCGAGTTTGGCGACGAACAGATTAGCTATCGCGCGTTGAACCAGCGCGCAAACAATCTTGCGCAACAACTGCGGCGCGCAGGGGTAGGACCGGAAACCTTTGTTGGCGTCATGCTGGAGCGCTCCGCGGATTTGATCGTCTCGCTGCTCGGCATCCTGAAAGCCGGCGGCGTTTACGTTCCGATCAACCTGACTGATCCGCAAAAACGCGTCGACTTTATTTTGGAGGACGCCGGCGTCAAGGTCATCGTGACCCGGCGGCAGTTGGCCGAGAACTTAGCGGACAGGAATTTGACGCTGGTTTATATCGATGAACTGCCTGCAGAAGTGATTGACGAGTTGGAAGCTAATTCTTTACCCGACAATCTTGCTTACCTGATGTACACCTCCGGCTCGACCGGAATACCGAAGGGTGTGGGTATCACCCACCGGAACATCATCGGACTCGTTAAGACTGCAAACTTCGCTTCGTTAACTTCAGACGAGATCTTCCTGCACCTGGCGCCGATCTCGTTTGACGCATCGACTTTTGAAATTTGGAGCGCGCTGCTCAACGGCGCCCGACTGGTTGTGTTTCCGCCAACGTTGCCGTCGCTCAGCGAGTTGGGCGAATACATTCCGCGCACTCAGATCACGACCGTGTTTCTCACTACGGGTCTGTTCCATCAGTTTATCGACGCTAACGTCGGCAACATCGGCGCTGTCCGACAATTGCTTACCGGTGGCGACGCGTTGTCTCCCACTCATCTGAGCAGGGGACTGGAACAGATGGACGGAGTAAAAATAGTGAATTGCTATGGTCCAACTGAGTCGACTGTGATGGCCTGCTGTTTTCCGATCGAGCGCGATCGGATTGCGACCTCAGTTCCGATCGGTCGGCCTGTTCCGAACACGCGTCTTTACGTCATTAACTCGAGGCAGCCGGCGGGCGTCGGTGAACGAGGTGAACTATTCATCGGGGGCCACGGCCTCGGTCGCGGCTATCATCGCCGTCCCGATCTGACGGCCGAACTGTTTCAACCTGACCCGTATGGACCGCACGCGGGAGGGCGGCTCTACCGCACCGGCGACGCTGCTCGTTACCTCAACGATGGAATGATTCAGTTTCTCGGCCGCATCGACGATCAGATCAAGATCAGCGGCTTCCGTATTGAACCGCGGGAGATCGGTGCTGTGCTCTCGACCCATCCTTCGCTCACGGCGGCGGTGGTCGTGGCCAGGGAAGAGACTCCGGGACAGAAATTTCTGGCCGCGTATGTTGTCGGCAAGAATGAAACCGGACCAGACTCAGATGAGCTACGGACCTATCTGAAAGAACGTCTGCCCGAATACATGGTGCCGTCCGTATTTGTGCCGCTCGAAATGCTGCCGCTCACGCCACACGGAAAGATCGATTGGAACGCGCTGCCTGCGCCCCAAGTTTCCCTGACCCGAACGGGCAAGGAATACATCGCGCCACGAAATGATCTGCAACAACAACTGGTTGATATCTGGGAAGAGTTGCTCAAGCTTCATCCGATCGGCATCACCGACAACTTCTTCGAGCTCGGCGGTCATTCCCTGCAGATGATCATGCTGGTTGCGCGCGTTGAAGAACGCCTCGGCAAACGAGTGGCGATGGCTGAGTTGTTTGACGATCCGACTATCGAACATCTTGCGGGCCTGGTTGGGCATGGCAAAGAGTCACTGTTCCAGTCATTGCTCGTGCCGCTACAAACGGAAGGAACGAAGCCGACCTTTTTCGGCCCGCATGCGAGCGGCGGCAGCGTCTGGTGTTACCAGGAACTGGTCCAATTGCTCGGCAACGATCAGCCGTTCTACGGCGTCCAGCCACGCGCACCGGAAAACGGGTTGATGTATCACAACGAGATCGAGGCGATGGCGTCCGATTACGTACAGTCTGTGCGCGGATTTCAACCCAAAGGTCCATATTGGCTCGTCGGTTGGTCCATGGGCGGAGTCATCGCTTACGAGATGGCGCGGCAACTCCAACAGCAGGGACAGCAGATCGCGATGTTAGTGCTTCTCGATGCGGTCGCGCCCGAAGCGGAGGAGTCGGAATATAACTGGGCCATACTTTTGTCGCTGTTCGCATTTGATCTGGGACTGGATTATGAAAGTCTCAGAAAGCCTTCACTACCGCAGATGGCCCAGTTGCGTCAGCTTTGGGTAGAAGCCCGGCGCGTCGCTGTCGTGCCCGCTGAAATGACCCTGGTCGAGTTTCGCCAGGTCTTCGACACGTTCAAGATTCACGCCAACACGATGCGTCGTTATCGTCCGGGAGAATTTCAGGGCCCGATCACCCTTTTCTGTCCCGATGAAGACGTCGACGAGATCCTGTTCGATAACGATCCCAGGTTCCAGATCCGAAAAGTTGTGAGAAGAAAGCATGAAGACAAACTTAACGGATGGGGCAAGCTGGTGACTGGCGGCGTCGAGCTCCGCACCGTGCCAGGTAATCACTTTTCGATGCTGCGCGAGCCGAATGTTCAGGTCCTCGCCGAACAACTCCGAGACTGCGCTGCGAGACTTAAATCATGAGCAACTTCATCAAACTCATGTCCGTGATCGCTAAGTGGTCGAAGGGAATTCGCCACTCGCGGGTGATGATTGCCGTTGCCATCCTCACCAGTTTCATCGCGGGTGTGGGCTATACGTTGCTGATCGCGTTGATCAAAGGAGCGCTGTCCGGCGGGTTACTCTCGCAATCGAGGGTGATCTGGCCGTTTGTGGCATTTTGTTTGGCGATTCCGATTTGTGGTTTTACTTCGCAGTTGGTGTTGCTTTATCTGACCTCGAAAGCGGGGTACGAACTGCGCATTCAACTCTCGC
Source organism: Pyrinomonadaceae bacterium (assembly GCA_036518995.1). GTDB lineage: Bacteria > Acidobacteriota > Blastocatellia > Pyrinomonadales > Pyrinomonadaceae > PSRF01. Next base: position 100,641 of record DATDMC010000094.1, read on the forward strand.
GTCAAATTCTCGCCTCACCGTTGCGGGAATTAGAAGCGCTTGGACCATCCAAACTGCTGGCCACGGTGACTCAGGACATCGGCAGTGTGATTGAGTTGGTCACAGTTCTGCCGCAAATGCTCACGCAGTTGGCAATGATGCTGGGTTGTTTGGTTTACCTGGGCTGGCTATCGTGGAAACTGATGCTGATCATGTTCGGTTTCATGGCGCTCGGGCTGCTCACTCACCAGTTACCGTTGATGCGTGCGTTTCGTTACTTCCGCCTGGTGCGTGAAGAGTGGGACTCGATGTACAAAGGCTTTCACGGCATAGTTAACGGGACGAAAGAGTTGAAGCTCAACCGCCATCGTCGTGAGGCATTTCTTTCCCAACAACTCGAGCCTGCGGCCGCCGGACTCCGCGATTACGGCATCAAGGGCAACGCGATCGCGATGGCCGTTTCCAACTGGGGACAGATACTGTTCTTCATTTTCATCGGACTCTTGTTATTTGCTGCGCCACTGATGATCGGGATCGAACCTCAAGTGCTGGTTGGCTACACGCTTGCGGTACTCTTCATGATCACTCCGTTGACGATGATTCTCAGCCAGATCCCTCTGTTGGAGCGCGCGTATCTCGCGGCGGAGCGCATCGAGGAACTCGGGTTTACCTTGAAGAGTGCGACACCGGAACGTCTCGTACCGGTTTCCGCTGCTGAGTTGAAGTGGCAGCAGCTTGATCTGATCGAAGTGACGCACAGTTATCGCCAGGAGGGCGGCAGTGCTGATTTTAATCTTGGACCAATCAACCTGACACTTCAACCCGGCGAGTTGATCTTTCTTATCGGCGGTAACGGCAGCGGTAAAACCACGCTTGTCAAACTGCTGATGGGTTTGTACGAGCCGGAGACAGGAGAGATTCGGGTCAATAATAAGCCGGTAACGATGAATGAACGAGACGATTACCGGCAGCATTTTTCAGCCGTCTTCTTTGACTTCTATCTGTTCGAACGACTTTTTGGTTTTGAAGCACAGGACGTTGACGCCGAGAGTCAAAAATATCTCGACCTGCTGCAGCTCAGTCACAAGCTGACGATTAAAAATGGACAGCTCTCGACGATCGACTTATCGCAGGGACAGCGCAAGAGAGTAGCGCTTTTGAATGCTTACCTGGAAGACCGTCCGATCTACATCTTTGACGAGTGGGCCGCGGACCAGGATCCACAGTTCAAACAAATCTTCTATTACCAGTTGCTGCCGGAGTTGAAGAACCGGGGCAAAACCGTGATCGTGATTTCCCATGACGATCGGTATTACGGCCTGGCTGACCGCCTGATAAAGCTCGAGTTCGGGAAGATCGAGTACGACCAATTAGTCGTTCATCCGGAACCATTGGTCACTACCGCGTCGGCCCCGGTGATGTAGGTGACGCTGATTATGTTGACCTTCGTTGCCATAGTTCCGCTAGAGGTTTTATCAAGTGATGCTTGCTGATCTGGCGCAGGACATTCGCTACGCCTTCCGCTCACTTATCAAGAATCCAGTCTTCTCCCTGGTCGCGTCCTTCACGATTGCCATGGGGATCGGCGTCAATGTGGTCGTCTTCACGTTAGTCGAGCGCATTCTGTTGAACCCGCTGCCGTTCAATGAACCCGATCGAATCGTGAGAATGGTGCAGTCGTATCCGGAAATGGGACTCAACACGTGGGGACTCTCACCGGCAACATATACGGCTTACAAGAATGGCCAGCACTCCTACGACGCATTTGCGGTTTATCAAAACTCGGGAGCGATTTTCACCGGATCGGAAAAGGCTGAGTATGTTCAGGTCTGCAAGGCGACGGCCGACTTCTTTAAAGTGTTTGGAGTCAGTCCCACCATCGGACGAACGTTTGCGCCTGATGAAGATATACAAGGCAAAGAGAACGTGGTCGTCCTGAGTGATGCTTTGTGGCGGAGTCGTTTTGGTGGCGATCCGCAGATTGTGGGCAAGCAGGTGATCTTGAGCGACGTGCCGTTGCAGGTCATCGGCGTGATGCCGCCGAGTTTTCAGTTTCCACAAATCGAAACTCAGTTGTGGACGCCGCTGGTGCTCAATCCGCAAGCGACCTCACCATTTACCATGGCCGGTATCGCAAAGCTGAAGCAAGGTCTTTCGGCCGAAGGCGCCGCTGCCGACACGACCAGCGTGCTTTGGAACGCGGTGAGAGATAATCCGAAACTCATTTTGAAACAAGCGCCGCCGCCGGCAGGCGCGGGACTGAAGACGGTCGTCACTCCGCTTAAAGACTTCGTCGTCGGCAACATCCGCAACCGTCTGCTGATCGCGCAAGTGGCCGTGACTTTTCTGCTGCTGATTACCTGCGCTAACGTCGCCAACCTGTTGCTTAGCCGCGCCTCGAAACGTACGCCGGAGATTGCCTTGCGACTCGCCCTGGGTGCGTCACCCGGACGAATTATCAGACAGTTGCTGACCGAGAGTGTGGTCCTGGCGTTAATGGGTTCAGTTGCCGGAGTCGCACTCGCGTGGGTCTGCCTGCGGGCGCTGACGCAGGTTTACTCGGTAGGAATTCCGCGGATTCAGGAAGCCGGCATCGGTGGCGTCGTGCTGCTCGTGACGGTGGTCGCGACCGTTGCCACAGGTTTGTTATTCGGGGTCATTCCGGCTTTTCGAGCCTACTGGCTCGGCGTGAAGGGAGGAATGACCGAAGGACAAAGAGGAAACATCGGACAAGCAAGCCGCCGGTTGAATTCCTCGCTCGTCGTGGTCCAGTTAGGCTTATCGCTGATGTTGTTGGTGGGCGCGGGACTGGTGCTGAAGAGTTTCAGAAACCTGATGCGCATCGAGCCGGGATTTGATGAAAACAAAGTGTTGACCATGATCGTCCCGGTCTCAAACAAAAAGGGCACACCGGAACAGTTACTTAGTTTTTATCAGCGACTACTCGACGATGTACGGGCTTTACCGGGAGTCAACGGCGCGGCGATCGCTTCTAACATTCCGTTCAGTGGGCGGCAGGTTGTCGATGGTCACCTCGTTGAAGGTCAGGAGCCTCCGGGAGGCGATCCACCGCAGGCCGAAATGAAAGTCGTTGGACCAGGCTATTTCAAAGCGATGGGTATAACGCTCCTGCAGGGCCGCGACTTCAACCAATCTGATTACTTCAATAACCCGGAAACAGATATGGGCCGCCTCGTCGCGATCGTCGATCAAAACCTCGCCAAAATGTATTGGCCAAACGGCGATGCTGTCGGCAAGCGAATCCGTACCGGCGATCCTGAGTGGTACACGATTATTGGAGTCGTTTCTTCAGTGAAGGAACAGAGCCTGGCGACGGAGCCGTTGCCGCACCTTTACTTCACACCCAATCAGGTCGGTTTTGTTTATGGCCAGAGTCGCGATGAAAAGCGAATGTACCTCGTAGTAAATACTGACACTCCGAGCGCCATCGCGCCGGTGATTCGCGGCCGGGTGCAGTCGCTTGATCCAAACGTCCCGGTCTATTCAGTAGCCACGATGAGTGAAAACATCTGGAAACAAATTGGCGCCCTGCGGTTGATCAATTTCCTGCTTACGGCATTCAGCGCGATAGCCCTATTGCTCGCGGCGATCGGCACCTACGGCGTGATGTCAATTTCAGTGAACAACCGGACGTCCGAGTTTGCCATTCGCCAGGCACTGGGAGCACAGCCGCGCAGCTTGCTGTTTTCGGTGTTGAAGCAAGCGCTCATACTTGCGGCGATCGGCATCGTTGTCGGGCTCGTGGGCTCGTGGGGCATAACCCGCGCGATCTCCAGTCAACTGTTTGGAGTAAGCACGACCGATCCCTTAGTTTTCATCGTCACGTCGTTAATACTCGTGTTAGTAGCTTTGCTTGCTTCTTTCCTGCCGGCGCGCCGCGCAGCGCAAACAGATCCCGCCATAGTTTTACGAGACTCATAATTAAATTTCAGATTGCAGATTGTTGAACTATATCGACCTCTGTTATGCGGCAATTAGTCTGATCTCCAATCTTAAATCTTTTCGCAGATCCCGAAGAGAAGGGAATCGTCTATGAACATACTTGGACTCAGTTTTAGCGATCATGAGGCTTCGGCCGCGCTGGTAATGGATGGCAAACTTGTTTCGGCGATCGCTCGCGAACGCGTTACCCGTATCAAGCGCGACGGAATCAGATGGGGCAGTTGCCGTCTCGATCTTTCACCGGCCATTCAGTATTGCCTCGATACAAACGGACTGACGCTTGATGACATTGGTCTGATAGTTTGGAGTCACACCGATCATGCTCCCGCGGAAGAGGTCTATCAGACTCTGGCGACAGAGGGCGGTCTCGATATCTGCAGCCGTCCTATCCTGCCGATTCCCCATCACTTCGCCCACGCGTGCGGCGCCTATTATTCGTCGCCGTTCCGCGGTGAAGTGGCGGTGCTGATCGTTGACGGCGCCGGTGGACCATTCGGGGCGATGATGAAGAACTGTACCGGACCCGAGCCTGAGAAGATCGCGCTTGGAACAGTGGCGATTCAGAACCTGTCGCCGTTTGAAGGCGACGGTTCGAGAGAGCTCGAAAGCTTCTATCGGTTCGACGACAAGGGCGGCGAAGTGCTTCGCAAAGTGATCGGACACTGGTGCGGCATCGGCGCTGTTTACGGTCACGCCTCGAAGCAGATTTTTGGTGACTATCTGGACGCAGGTAAGACGATGGGACTTGCTCCCTACGGTCGCCCGCACCCGACGAAACTTTTCTTAGAGGAAACGGGTCCGGAAGACATGCGTGTCTTTCCGCGTTCAGTGTCGGCTGAGCGTTCGGCGCTCGAAAGTCGCATTGAGCGTTGGCGACAAAACACAACGTCGTCTAATTACAAGAGCGGACTGCTGACCGACTTCACCGCGAGTCTGCAGTGGGAAACCGAAGAAGCACTGATCGAGCATGCACGTTGGTTACAAAGGCAAACCGGTTTGAAGCGCCTGTGCTTCTCGGGTGGCGTGGCCTTGAATTGCGTCGCCAACACCCGGCTTGCGGAAGAGACTGGCTTCGAAGAGATCTTCGTGCCTCCGTGTCCCGGTGACGATGGCATTTCTGTCGGTTGCGCGCTGTATGGCGCTGCGCTTAACGGCGGCGTTCAGCCAGTTACGAGCCCGGCTTACCTGGGCCGTAATTACTCCCCTGATTCGCCGGCGATCGAAGCACTCGGACTGGAACGGTGTTTTCAAAATGACGACGTCTACGAGACGGTGGCCCAGGAGCTTGCGAACGGGGCCGTCGTCGCGTGGTATGAGGGCGGCGCCGAGATGGGACCGCGCGCCCTGGGTCACCGTAGTTTTCTCGCTGACCCGCGACGTGTGGATCTGCGCGAACGTCTAAATCATGAAATCAAACGCCGCGAGGGCTTCAGACCTTTTGCTCCGGTCGTATTGCAGGAAGCCGTCTCCGAATATTTCGTGGAATCGAACCCGAGCTACTTCATGTCGTTTGTCGCCGATGTTCTTGAACCAAAGCGCGAGATCATTCCGGCGATCACACACGTCGACGGCTCGGCGCGTTATCAGGTGCTGCGGGAGCAGGACAATCCATCGCTTTACAAACTCATTCGTGTCTTCGAACGCATCACGGGTATTCCGATGTTGTTGAATACCTCATTCAATCGCGCCGGAGAGCCCTTAGTGGAAACACCTCTCGATGCGGCCCGCTGTGTTGTCGCTTCCACCGCCGATTATCTCGTAGTGAATCACACGCCTTACCGAAATGCCGCTACCGGCGGTTTGTGGCATTCCGCAAACGCACATGCCAAAGCGCACTGACCTGCACAAAATACTGATCGTCGGTTCTGGTCCAATCGTCATCGGCCAGGCCTGTGAGTTTGATTACTCAGGCACTCAGGCTTGCAAGGCGTTGCGGCAGGAGGGATACAGAACCGTCCTGGTGAATTCCAATCCAGCGACGATCATGACTGACCCGGAGACTGCGGACGTTACTTATATCGAGCCGCTGACGATGGAAACACTTACCGCGATCGTCAAACGCGAACGGCCTGACGGCGTCATCGTGCAGTTTGGCGGACAGGCAGCTTTGAACCTGGCGATGCCGCTGCAACGCGCGGGTGTACCCGTCATCGGCACTTCGCCTGATTCGGTCGACCTTGTTGAAGACCGCAAACGTTTCGGCGCGTTGCTCAAGCAGCTCGATATTCCGCAGCCGGAAAACGGCATCGCGCTGACCACCACCGAAGCAGGAGCAGTTGCCACACGTCTCGGATATCCGGTGCTGCTTCGTCCGAGTTACGTGCCCGGTAAACCCGCGAGTGCGATCGTTTACGACGAAAAGAGTCTGGATCATTACGTTTGCGCTGCGTTTGGAACCAGTCCCGATCGTCCCGTGCTGATCGACAAGTTTCTGGAACAGGCGGTCGAATTTGACGTCGACGCATTGGCAGACGAGACGAGTTGTGTAATCGCCGGCATTCAGGAGCACATCGAAGAGGCTGGCATTCACTCCGGCGATTCGTCGTGCGTCTTGCCGACCGTACGCACCGATCCGGAGCACGTCGAGACGATGCGTCTCTACACGCGCAAGCTGGCCCATGCTCTTTCAGTGCGCGGCCTGATGAACGTGCAGTTTGCACTCAAGGACCAGCGTGTTTATGTGCTCGAAGTAAATCTACGAGCTTCACGAACAGTGCCGTTTGTGTCTAAAGCTACCGGAGTTCCCCTCGCGCGGATCGCTTCGCTCCTGATGGCGGGTGAAAGTTTGAAGAAGTTCAACCTGCCTGATGAACTGACCGTACCTCGTTACTTCGTCAAATCACCAGTGTTTCCCTTCAGCAAGTTTCGGGAAGTCGATCCGGTTCTCGGGCCGGAGATGTATTCAACCGGCGAGGTGATGGGAATCGGCGACACCTTTGGCGAGGCTTACGGAAAAGCGCTGACGGCCGCCGGACTAAAACTGCCCAACGGGGGCACTGCGTTCATCAGTGTCAACCATAAGGACAAAGGCCAGGCCGTATTGCTGGCGCGTCGTTTGGTTCGTCTCGGATTCAAGCTCATGGCCACGCAAGGAACGGCTTCACGGCTTTGCGAAGTCGGGCTCGAGGTTGAAGAAGTTTTCAAAGTCAATGAGGGCCGGCCCAACATCATGGACCACATCAAGCAACGCGAGGTGGCACTGATTATCAACACGCCGCTCGGTGGCGGGTCACATCATGACGAACAGGAGATTCGTCAGGCTGCTCTTCAATACAACATTCCCTGCGCTACGACCATGACGGGTGCGCGCGCGGTCGTCGAGGCTCTCGGCGCCCAAAATGTTAGTCAGTCAACCGTGCATTCACTCCAGGAACTGCACTCACTCCGTGCTCTCGCAGTCGCCTAACCCGTCAGGCGTCTCAGTCTTACCTACAAAATAAATTCCTCATACGGTCCTTTAATTGATCAAAGGAGTAGCCTGATGGATCCCATTAATATCACGAGGCCTCGATACATTAACAAGCTAGATCAAGTGCAGGGATTGAGCGATCAAGAGAGACAGGATCTTCAACCTGTCGCCGAAACGTTTGCCTTTCGCACCAACGAATACTATCAGTCGCTAATCGACTGGAACGATCCGGAGGATCCGATTCGCCGCATCGTGATGCCCGACATTCAGGAACTGGATGAATTCGGTGAGCTCGATGCTTCTGACGAACATTCCTACACGGTACTCAAAGGTCTCGAACATAAGTACGCAGACACGGGTTTACTGCTCGTGAATAACGTGTGTGGTGCTTACTGCCGTTTCTGTTTTCGTAAGCGACTCTTTACTGACGGCAATGATGAAGTAACTAACGACATCACCGACGCGATCGCTTACATCAAGCAGCATCCGGAGATCAATAACGTGCTGCTGTCGGGCGGCGATCCTTTGATCATGTCCACGGGCAAGTTGAGCAAGATCATCAAACAACTGCGCGACATTGAACACGTAAAGATCATCCGCATCGGTACCAAGATGACGGCCTTCGATCCTTACCGCATCCTCAACGATCCCTCCCTGCTCGAGATGATGAGTGAATACAGTCTGCCGGATCGCAAGATCTTCGTCATGGCCCACTTCAATCATCCACGTGAGTTGACCGAACCGGCCCTGAAGGGATTGCAGTTGCTACAAAAAGCCGGCGCGATCACGGTAAACCAATCGCCGCTGATCAAAGGTGTCAACGATAAACCGGAAGTCATTGCCGAGTTGTTTGGCAGGCTGTCGTTCAACGGGGTCGTGCCCTACTACCTTTTCATCTGTCGCCCGACGTCGGGCAATGAGCCGTACATGGTGCCGGTCGAAAAAGCGCTGGAGATATTTGAAGAAGCGCGTCGTCAACTTGCTGGATTAGCCAAGCAGGCAAGACTCTGCATGTCTCATCGCACCGGAAAGGTTGAAGTCGTCGGCAAGATGGAAAACAAGATCGTCTTTCGCTATCACCGCGCTCCGAACCCACTCGATTGTGGACGGGTGATGGTCTTCGACAGCGACCCCAACGCCGGTTGGTTTGACGACTACCTGACTACCGAAACGGTATCCAAATTGGAGCTACAAACTCAGGCACAAACCGTTTCTGCCTGACTCAATAAGGAAGAGAACGATATGCCAAGCACAGGCGACCTGTTCAACCTCATGGGAGCGTTGTCCCAAACGGCTGTTGATGCAGCCAACCGGGAGTTCTACGGAAATCTCACGTATCCCTGGCCGCAAATGACTTATCCGACTTACGCCGATCCCCATTGGGGAACCGTTTTTGCAAACCAGGAACTCGGTGATTGGACACACACACGCGTACCGCAGCATCCACGAATATGGGTAGCCGGATGTGGCTCGAATCAGGCGACGCTGACAGCGCTGAAATTTCCGACTGCCGAAATAGTGGCAACGGATATTTCTGTACCTTCATTGGAAGTGTGTGAAAAGAACCTGGCGCAGGTGGGCGCCAAAAACGTCACGCTAAGAGAACAAAGCATCAATGAAGCCAACTATCAGGATGAGTTTGATTATGTCATCTGCACCGGCGTTATTCACCACAATGCTGATCCTTCGATTCCGTTAAGGCGTTTAGCGGCCGGTCTCAAACGCGACGGAATCCTGGAGCTCATGGTCTACAACTACTACCACCGGATTCTCACGACCGCGTATCAGAAAGCCATGCGCAATCTCTTCATGGACGATCCTGAAGCCGGTTTGAACGAACAGTTAGACGTGACGCGCGATCTGATGAACAGCTTTCCGGTAGAGAACACGATGTGCTACTACCTGAAACAGGAAAAGGACCAATCCCGCGAGTATCTCGCCGACTCATTTCTTCAGCCTGTCGAACACAGTTACACCGTCGAGTCTCTGGTCGAGCTGCTGGAAAGTGCCGGACTGGAGATCAATCTGCCGTTCATATACGTCTTTGATAAAGACTCCGGAAAACTCTGCTGGAACATCGAATTTGAGAACGAATTGGCGGCGAGTCACTACGAGAAGCTTCCGGACATCGCCCGCTGGCAGATCAGCAACCTGTTGCTGGTTGAGCGCTCGCCGACCCTCTCTTTCTACGTGCAACGAACTGACACCACTACCCCGCGAAAATCTGAAAAGGAAGTCTGCGACAGCTTCCTCAATACCAGATTCGCCCGCTACAACTCGACGATGACGAACTACGTCGGCGGCAACGGAAATTATGTGTACAGTCCGGCCGCGATTCCTTTTCCCAGTCCACGTGTTCCGGTGGACCAGACTGCGCGACAGATCTTCAAAGAGGCGACGCCTGATAAGACGATCGGCGAGATCCTTCAGGCGTTGCATATCAATCCTAATTTCAACCTCGTGAATAACGCCCGCATCCGTTTGACCACACCGCTGTATCCCTACTTGAAGGCAGTGCAGCGACCCTAAAAGAGAGCGCTACGTAAAAGGAGTAGTAATGAATCACTCTACATTAACCAGGAAGTCTGAGCTCGAATGTCTGGTCCTCGGGCATTACGATTTAGGATTCGATTTCCACGAGGGCTTGCAACGATCGAGAGGTCTCACTTCGGGAGAGTATCGCAATCTCAGAATGGATTTCATTACTCTCGACGGCAAGAAGCTGCCATTCCTGAACGTGCTTAATGAACTCACCGGTCAGCGTCTGCATTGGACCGAGATGACGCAGGTCGCTCCTGTTTACCTGGCCAGTTTTCTCGCGAGTCGGGGAATCGACGCGGAGTTCTCGAGTTTCTTTCACACCAAGCGCGACGAGTTGAACGAGTTGCTGGAACGGCGACCAAAGGTCATTGCCGTCACCACGACTCTTTACCTGACCCCGCTCATTGCCAAAGAAGTAGTGAAGTTTTTGCGGGAGAAGAGTCCGGACTCATATATCGTCATCGGTGGTCCATTGATGGACAACCTCGCTTATCACCTCGACGAAGCAGACTTCCGCATCATTCTCGAAGACATCGGCGGCGACATCTATGTTCAGCAAAAACAGGGTGAACAGACGTTAGTGAACCTATTGCTGAAAATGCGCGAGAGTACGGACTTCAGCAAAGTGAAGAACCTCTACATCAAGTGGAATGGGCAGTTTGTCTTCACCGGCGCCGAAGCGGAGTTTTCCCTCGAGCCGATCAACTGGTCTAACTTTTACACCAAGGACCTCGGCCAGACGTTGCAGACGCGCACGGCCCTGAGCTGTCCGTTTCGCTGCACGTTCTGCGATTTTCCGGTGCGTGCGGGCAAATGGGTGCCGCAGGACATCTCGCACGTCGAGCATGAGTTGCGCCAGATCCAGGAACGTTCGAACGTGAGCAATCTCGTCTTCATTGACGACACGTTCAACGTGCCGGCGGATCGTTTCAAAGAGATTCTGCGCATGATGATTCGCAACCAGTTTAGCTTCCGCTGGTACTCCTATTTGCGCTGCAACATCATGGACGAGGAACTCTGCGATCTGATGGCGCGCAGCAATTGCGGCGGCGTGTTTCTCGGTATCGAGTCGGGCGATCCGGACGTGCTGAAGATCATGAAGAAGGTTGCGACGCCGGAGCAATACCTGCGCGGCATGAAGCTTCTCAACTCGAGCGGCATCATGACGTTTGCCTCGCTGATCATTGGCTTTCCGGGTGAGACTTCGAAGACCGTCGATAATACGATTCAGTTGTTACAGGACGCTGGTCCAACATTCTTCCGCGGGGAGATTTGGTACAACAACCCGCGCGCGCCGATCTATTCGAAGAGTAAAGATGTACACGGCATCAATGGTTTTGGTTATAAGTGGCAGCACAACACGATGGACTGGGAACAGGGCTGCGAAGAGGTGTTGAAGTTATTCGGCTCGGTCAGCAATTCAACGTGGCTGCCGATGTACGACTTCGATTTTTGGATCCTCCCGTATCTCGAAGGGAAGGGCATGAGCATCGATCAAATCAAGCGCTTCGTGAACTCCTGTGACGATCTGCTTTCGCTGGAGATCAATGTACCGCGAGGAGGAAAAGCGATTATCGATCGGCAACTGGCGGAAAATAATTTACGGCAGATTTGTAGTGAGATCGAGAGCAACAGTTTTGCCGCGGCCGCTGCTGCCTCGTAGTAGCTCGCTCAAGATCAAGTGAGGTAAGGAGAAGAAAAGATGGCTTCGCAACACGACGAAGAGGAAGACAAGACAATCTACAAAGTGGTCTTGAATCACGAAGAGCAGTATTCGATCTGGCCCGAGTACAAAGCGAACCCGCCGGGCTGGAACGACGTGGGTAAGATCGGCCCGAAAGCCGAGTGCCTGGCCTACATCAAGGAGGTGTGGACCGACATGCGTCCGCTCAGCCTGCGCAAAAAGATGGAGGAGATGGCCCATAATCCACCGCCGCCAGTGGATAACATTCCGCGCGGCCCGAGTCTTGTTGATCGACTGTGCCTCGGCGACCAGAAGATCATTGTCAGCCAGCGTCCCGAGCCGACAGTCAAAGCTTTGAAAGAAGCGATCGACAACGGTTACGTGCGCGTGACGTTCACCGAAACGAACGGCGGCGGCACTGAGCTCGGATTCAAAGTCGATCCGAATGCTTCGGATCTGAGCGGCGCAAACTTCGACGAAGGTACAGGCAACGTCAAGGTAGCCGGGACTCTCACGCTCGATTACACGAAAGTACGCTGCATCGCCCGGATCGATCTGAAGACATTAGACGGTGTGGGTCACCTCGAGAAGCTCGCCGAAGCAGCCGCGGCTTAACAGTTGGGATGAAAGCTTAGGATGGTTACTGTATCTCCAGGACGAATTACGTCTTCGTGGTTTAACTGCGCGAAACCCGACCCACACGCACAGCTGCGTCTTTTCTGTTTTCCTTATGCCGGCGGTGGCGCTTCGATCTACCGCGGCTGGGAGAACTATCTGCCGCCCGGCGTTGAAGTGTATGCAGTGCAGCCACCCGGGCGCGACAATCGTTTTCGCGAACCGGCGCTCGACCGGATGGAATTTCTGTTGGCGGCCGTTGCCGAGGCGATCGAGCCGTTTTTGGATGTTCCGATAGTGTTGTTTGGACACAGCGTGGGTGCTTACGCAAGTTTCGAGATGACTCATCGACTCCGAATGCAGTTTGGCGTCAACGTAGAGCATCTCTTCGTGTCGGCAGCGCGTGGTCCACACCTGCCGCGAAATCGCCACGACATTCACGACTTGCCGGACGATGAGTTTTTCACCGAGTTAAAAACACTTAACGGCACACCACCGGAAGTGTTGGAAAACCCGGATCTAATGCGGATGTTCAGCAGGATGCTGCGCGCCGACTTCGCGATCGCGGAGACGTACAAAGCGTTGCCCCAACGACCGCCGTTGACCTGCCCGATCAGTGTGTTGGGTGGTTTAGACGATACGCTCGCGGCGCGCGAAGATCTTGAAGCGTGGAAAATTCACACCACCGGCCCATTTGATCTCTGGCAACTTCCCGGGGATCACTTCTTCATCCATACCTTGGACTCACTGGTCCTGCAGATTCTCTCTCGCGAACTCACCAGGTTAATCGGTGAGAAAGTCAGTACCGCCTCGCGGTAGCGGGTGTGTCTATCATAGATAGCGAGCCAGTATTTCAGACACAACCCATCCGCTTGGTACTGACTCGCTGGTCCCACTGAAACGGCTTTAGCAAAAAGCTTCTAAAGGAACAATATATCGTGGCTTCTGCAACCGCTCCGGCCCAATCGCCGGCGACACCCATTGGTTTGAAGACGGCCCGCTCGCATCGGGAAGAGTCTGTGAAGGCGATTCTGCTGGCCCTGTTCCTCGTGTTGGCCGCCAGCTTCAGCATTCGTGAACAAGATCCACCGGCCGCAGTTTCGGCGTCCGCCGCGGGGCAAGTCTTTTCCGCTGAACGTGCGCTTCAGCATTTGTCCGTCATCGCGGAGAAGCCGCATCCAATCGGCTCGCTCGAACACAGTGTGGTTAAAGACTATCTGATGAAACAGTTGTCTGATGCCGGTCTCGATCCGCAGGTCCAAACGAGCATCGTGCCCGTGCCGGATTCGAATAAAGCCGCTGGTCCAGTTCGCGTCACTACGCTGCAAAACATCCTCGCGCGTCTCCGCGGTACGGGCGGCGGCAAAGCAGTGTTGCTGATCGCCCACTACGATTCAGTGCTGAACAGCTTCGGCGCGAGTGACAACGGGGCTGCAGTTGCCGCAATGCTCGAGACGCTTCGCGCGCTCAAGGCTGGACCACCGCTCAAGAACGACGTCGTCTTTCTTTTCACGGACGGCGAAGAAGAAGGAATGCTCGGAGCAAACGCATTCGCTTCAGAGAATCCGTGGATCAAAGACGTCGGCCTCGCGCTCAACTTTGACGCGCGCGGTAATAGTGGTCCGGTGATCATGTTTGAAACGAGTCAGAACAACGGCTGGGTCATCGATCAGTTTGCGCATGGATCTCAGTATCCGGTCGCCCACTCGCTCTCCTACGAGCTTTATCGACTGTTGCCCAACAACACTGATCTGACACCACTAAAAAAGGCAGGCATCGCCGGCTTGAACTTTGCCAATATCGGTGGCGTCGATCATTACCACACTCCGCTCGACAACTTGCAGTCCGTAGATCCGGCTACGATGCAGCACCGTGGGTCGTATACCCTCGCTCTCGCGCGTCAGTTTGGCAACACGGATCTGGACCAGACAAAACAGCGAAACGCGATCTACTTCGATCTGTTTGGTAGGATGCTCGTACGTTATTCGAGTGCGTGGGCATTACCGTTAACGCTCCTGATTACCGCGCTGTTTTTGGCAGTAGTGGTTGTCGGTTTCCGTCAGCAGCGACTTACTGTTTCGGGAATGGTGATGGGATTCGTTTCTCTGTTTGTCAGCCTCCTGGTCTCATCATTAGCGGGCTGGTTGCTATGGAAACTAATTTGGCTCATTCGCCCTGGTCCATCACCCGCGGCCACGCAGAGTCGAGTGTTGCTGCTTGCGTTTGTGGCGCTCGCCCTCGCGATCACGTTTGCGATTTTCACTTTCGTCCGCACGAGAGCGAGCATTGAAAGTCTCGCAATGGGCAGTTTGCTGTGGTGGTTCCTGCTGATGGTTGTCACCAGCATACTGCTGCCTGGCGCAACTTTTGTTTTCCACTGGCCGCTGTTGTTTAGTTTGCTCGGGGTCGGCTGGATGCTGATCTCCAGGTCCTCATATCGTACGAATCTCAGTGTTTTCAACCTCGTGGTTTTAGCCCTTTGTGCATTGCCCGGAATCATTTTGCTGGCGCCGGTCATTTACCAGATCTTCGTCGGTTTGACGCTTGCCTGGTCGTTTCTCGTAATCGCACTGCTGGTGTTATTGCTTGGACTATTATTGCCGCAGCTATGCTTGAGTGAAACGCCGTTCAAGTGGTCGGTGCCCGGCGCGTTCGCGGTCGTCGCGATCGTTCTGCTCATCACGGGAGCGATCATCAATGCCTCGCCGGCTGAAAAACAGTCAAGCCGCGTCGTTTACGCGTTGAATACGGACACTAACAAAGCCATCTTTGCCGGTGACACTTCACAAGCTGACCAACGCACCGCACAGCTTCTGACCGGCGCCACAGAGAAGGGCATGTTGGCCGATTTTACGTACGCGAGAAAATCACGCGAATACACATTAAATCCCGCGCCGGCGACCCAACTACCTCCTCCCGAACTGTCCGTGATCCAGGATAAATCGATTGACGGCGTGCGTACGATCACGCTGCGACTCTCATCGCCACGACAAGCAGGCATGCTGGCTGTCTATATTGATTCCAACGCACAGGTGTTGAACGCGTCGGTCAATAACAAAGCGGTTACTGATGCAGCGAACGAACGCTGGGGACTACAGATCGACGGCTTTCCCAAAGAAGGCGTTGATTTACAAATGCAGGTGAAGACGTCCGAGCCGTTGAAGTTACGACTCGTCGATCAATCCTCAGGACTGCCGCCGGTTACCGCAGCGTCCAGCGCTCAACCATCTTTTCCGTCAACCAATCCCGACCTGACGCTACTCATGAAATCTTTTTCGCTCTAACCCGAACACAATCTAAAAAAAGAGGGCGCCAGGGGGCGCCCTTTCTTTTTGTCCTGAATTGGAAATCAATTTCCGACACGTTCGAGAACGTCTCTGCTAACAACCGCACGCCCCTGGTAACTGATCGTCGTGAGCAGTACGGAAATTCGTTCGTTATCGTTGAGTTCTCGTTCGAACACTCCTTCGAAATCGCGTAACGCTCCCGCCTTGATAACAACCTTGTCACCCGGTTTTAGTTGAGTGCCGAATTTTACAAAACCATGATCGTCGATCCTTGAACTGAGAATTCGTATGACATCTTCTTCAACCGGCGTTGGCTGGCCGCCAAAGCTCACGACGTTGTGTACGCCGCGTGTGAACGAGATATTGGCCAACTGTTTATGTGCGTCGAACTTGGCAAAAATATAGCGCGGGAAGAGCGGTTTAGTTATGTAAGTAAATGCACCTGAAAACTCGTTGATGCGACGCGTTTTCATTTTGGGATGCAGAGTCTCAACACCCCAACCTCGCAAGTTGCTGTAGGCCCGGTCTTCCTGTTTTGGGTTCGTATGTACAACATACCATTGGGAATCGTGGTCAACTGCGTCAATGTTCATGGTCCAGCTCCATTTGGTAATGGAGTCCGCTGCAAAAACGCCCCGTGTTCCAGATAGATCTGTAAGTGATGGCTTGGACCCGAGCTCGGGTAAAGGAATCCCGCTGCACCTGGGGATCGTGCGACGGATAGTTATCGATTACTGAGCGATTGGGGAAGTCAGACCCAGGCCGAGGAGGCATCGTGCATCGTGACTCCGACAATTATTTGAGTCTACGCTGCACTTTGCGCTATGATGCAGGCTGTCGAGCGACGCATCTTTACACTCACGCAGTGTAGAGGTTGTGTTGTCAGATGCTCCGTTGTTACCACCAGTAACGACGGAGCTTAGCTTTTTAAGCGAGCTTCTCCTTTCCTGCAATCATCCAAATCTTCAGATTCTAATACTGAGTTTCTGTATGATAACGCGTAAAAAATCGTCAATAGGCGACAATCAGCAAGGCGTACGTTGAGAGAGTTTCCCGCACTGAACTATCCAACTAGAACTTAAACCCTGCCAAAGAATGACCTGAATTTTTTAAATTGTGCTGCCAACGCGAGACGCAACAGCGCTTCAGCCTACTGGGAAGGCCAACTATTCTTAGTGACGAACGGTAAGGGAGTCCGAATCGGGCAAGTGGATTACCGTTACGTGGGACGAGGCAATGATACTCCATTCTGATCTACTGTCAACTGAAAAGAAACTTGCAAGGTGGTGGCAATTCCGTGACGGCCAGGCGTCGCCCGTACACGTTCCGACCACTGAGAAAAGCGATCTCTACCTGGTTCACGGGAATCACAATGAGACGAGTGGGAATACGGCGACCGCGGCGGAAGTCATAAACTGCAGAGGTCGAAAGTGCAGCGATCGCGCCTCATAAGAAAAGTGGTGAGAAGTTAAAGTTGGACCATCAAGCGGCTTCGATGGTCCAACGACAAAACGGACTTCATTATGTTGCTATGATTCACTCAAGTTCGTTGCACGAATATTCCTGAGAAATATTGCCGGTGGCCGTAGAAAACAATGAACCATAGGACCGTCGCGACCAGCGCGAATGCGATGCCGGTGGGATTCAGGAACACGTGATAACAGAGAATGTTCACGATCACTGGTCCCAGAAGCACGAGCGCGAGGGGCACAAAACGGTTTATCAACAATAGCGCGCCGCCAATGACCTGTAGCGCAGCGACCACCCAGAAGTAGTGAGACAGAGCAAGCGCGCCGATAAATTGGCCGGCCAATCCTGTGGGCATCGGGCCCATGTTGATAAAATTCAAAAAGCCATTGAGCCCAAACACGAGCATGACTAGTCCAAGCAAAAGACGAGCGATCAGAATTACGATTTTCAATTTTCCCTTCCTTTCCAAATCACGTTTCTATTGTCCAAATAACGAAGCTGCCGTCAGCCACGCTACCCCGTCATCAAAGAACGTTGGCAGAGAAGTTCTTCAGGGGCAAGTTGGAGCTCTTACCCATTGCTGAATCGCTGCGGTCATTCTTTTCGTGACTTTCACCACTGCCGATTCCTGCCCCAGCGACACCTCGATTCACGAGCTATTCTTACCTTGTCTTGATCGTTCGATACCATCTTGTCAGTCTTTCTTCACTGAGATGGTCACTCAGATAGTCCACATTCTCTCATCCGGCAAATCCATTCGCGTACGTACGCGGGACAGTTTCGAAGTTCGATTCTGTTGGCCTCCGCAACCGCAAGCGCTCGCACAGCTTCGAGGCTTACTACCGTGACCTCTTTTAGATCCAGCGCAAGTCTGTCCCTTGTTGCCTTCTCCTTCGCTGTCAATTCCTGCAATAACTCAACGTAAGCACCATCAATGCGTCCACTCACGCGGAACACCACCCACCCATCCGGAGTAATAACACTTTCGATTTTGCAGACCATCGCAGGCCCTCCACTAAGGCTCGTGGCGATCTGGCTCACCTCATCAGGACATTACGCGTTGCTCCAGCCAGTTAACGTAAAGCAGTCGCTCGGCGAACAACCACGCTCCGTCCTCTTCCTGTGACGGAGTGGGATCTCTGGCGTGCATGTACACCATTCGCGATTGTTGGCGCGTCGTCGGGACCTCCCGATTCAATGACCAGAACCTGGGCGCCGGATGCAGACAATTCAGCCGCCAGGACCGAGCCGGCCGCGCCTGCTCCTACCACGATGTAGTCGTAGTGACTTGCTTTATTCAATTCGCTGATCATTTTGAAAGCCCAGGAGATCCACCCGCTACCGTGAGGTGGTACTGACCTCTTTGACATCAGGTCGAAGGAGATCTCAGCGCCGCAGCAAGGACGTCTCGGAGAGGCTTTGGCGGCCGCCGAGCAAGGCGTTCCACGTCGCCAGTCAAAATATCGAACGCGCCCGCAGCGAAGGCGGTCTGGATACTAACGACGGTATTCACAACGCCCGTGGGCAAACCTGCCTGAGTCAGCCCGGCACGCAGTTGCTCTTCCGTGATAACTGCGAACGCGAGTGGCCGGCCGGCGATTTCTGCTACCAGGGCCGCACGCTCTGCACCCGATAAACGCTCGGGACCGGTCGCGTTATAGGTTGCGCCCGCATGACCTTCGCCGATCAGGACTCCGGCTGCGGCGGCCGCCACGTCATCACGCGCAACGAAAGCCACCCGGTTGTCGGCGAATCCGGTCAACACGCCTTGAGCCAGCGACGTCTGAGCCTGCTGCGCGAAACTTTCGGCATAGAAGTTCATACGCAGGATGGTCCATGCGGCTGCCATGGTTATGAGACGCTGTTCGCCTTGCCAGTAAGGGGCGCCAAGTGCCGGCTCCTCCTCCCGCCGCGCACCCGCGGCCGACATGAAGACGATATGCTTGACGCCCGCTGCAACGGCCGCGTCGATTGCCGCGACGTTCTGCGCTCCACGTCTTCCGGGTTCCGGATCGATGGTCGGAATGATGAGTAAACGATCGAGATCCGCATAGGCTTGTGCAAGGCTTTCGGGTTGGTTGTAATCTCCGAATCGTCTCTGGGCCAATCCCGAAACGGTTTCGGGTGTACGCGTGATAGCGATCACTTCCTGTCCGGCGCGACGCCGCAGCAGTTCTGAGACGACAGCTTTTCCTAAATGTCCGCTGGCGCCACTTACCCCGATTTTCATATCAACCTCCAATGTTCCTCTAATCAACAACTGGTTTTGAGTCTCCCGCTTCTACGCGGTCTGCAGAAGCTCATTCCAATCCTGCGTCTTCGCCCACGACTCGAAATCGTGAAAGGCAATGTCGGGAAACTCACGGTCGAGCGCGGCGCGATCCACCGTATAACCGACCCGATCGAACCATTCGTACATCTTGACGGCATCCTCGCCCATGTGTTGGCGAATGACATCGAGCGGGACCTGGTAATAGGAGAAGGAGCGGCCGGTAACGCGAGACAGAATGCCCGCGACGTCATTTCCTGTAAGCTCATCGCCTGCGAGATCGAAGCGCTTGCCGGTGAAGCGATCGGCGTCTTCGAGAACGCTAACCGCGACTGATCCGATGTCGGCTACAGCGATTTGCGCCAGCTTTTTTGTCGGTGGGAGCGCCGTCGCGTAGATACCTTTGGCGAGTTGGTCCTTTCCGAAGTAGAGGTTCTCCATGAAAAAAGGAGGACCGAGAATCGTTGCGCGCACGCCGATCTTGGCGATGTGCTTTTCGACTTCGTACTTGCTGTCGAAGTGGGGAACGCCCGTCTGGCGGTTTGCGGAGTTGACGGAAGTGTAGACGAGATGAACGTCTGCAGCCCTGGCTGCATCGGCGGCAGCGACACCTTGTTGTATCTCGACTTCCGTACCTCCTCCATAAGGCGTCGTCATGGCGAAGAGAGAAGTGGCCCCGTCGAGCGCCTTAGTGATCGCTGCAGTGTCTTCGAGCGATGCGGTAACGAGCGTCGCACCGGCGGCAGCAAGCGACTGCGCCTGGCTCGAGTTTGGATCGCGCGTGACGGCGCGTACCTGGTGGCCTCGTTCGAGGAGGCCCCGTGCGACGGCGCCGCCTTGTTTACCTGTGGATCCCGTGACGACGACGGTGAGCTCCTGTGTCATGTTCTGTTCCTTTCTTCTGCGATCATGAGCTATTTACTTCCGCTGGGCCAGTTGGACCATCAATGTCTGACGGAAATCTCTATGGCAAACTTTCGGCCACTAGTAATGGACCGCAAAACGGGCGGTTAATATGGAGAGAGCTGTAAAAGTGAATCGGGAAAGAGGTGGATTTGGTGAAGTTTGGTGGTTTTCGTGGTTTGGTGATCTGATCAGGTTTCAGTGCGATACTTAAACTGCTTCTTATTGATTCTTAGCGTTTTGATCCGGTGGTCGAGAGTCGATGCGGGAATTCCGAGTTTAGTCGCCGCTCCCGAGGG
>DATDMC010000095.1:0-10377 GCA_036518995.1 Pyrinomonadaceae bacterium
TGGTAGATATTAGGTAATCTTACCCCGGGTAGCCGCTTCGGCAACCCTGGGTGAAGACGTTTTCGCGCCGTGGCAACCGCAACGCGGTTGCGTCATTGAGGTTCAGCCAGCGCAACCGCGTTGCGGTTGGTAGAGATTAGGCAATCTTACCCAGGGTAGCCGAAGCGGCAACCCTGGGCTTCGTTGCGTAGCCCCTTCGGGGCAACTTTGATTCATCAAGTATGTGATTGCCGTTGAAACGGCTGGTCAAATTCAATCGTCGCTACGCGACGCCACGAAATTACGGTGCGTGATCCAGCCGTTAAAACGGCTGGCTAAATTAAATCGTCGCTACGCGACGCCACAAATTACGGCGCGACGAGGTCATCAAGGCTGGTTTTTACTTCCGGTAGCGGATGGTGACGCAACGGGTGTCACGACTTGCGGTTGGATCGTTTCCTGATAAATATATTTCGCATCCATCAGTTTCAACACGACGGCCGGTTTAATTGCGTTCCTGTTCGGATCCATACTAATCACGCCAGTCACGCCAGCGAAATCTTTCGTTTGGGCCAACGCCTCACGCAGTTGGGCCGGGTCGGTGCTTCCAGAGCGTGAGATTGCGTCCGCCAATACTCGCATTGCATCGTAAGCAAGCGCCGCGTGCGCATCGGGCAAGAGGTTGCCGTAGCGTTGCCGGTATTCATGTACAAACTTCTGAATCGCCGGCGATGGATCATCAACCGAATAGTGGGTCGTAATGTAAGAACCGTTTAGCGAATCTCCTCCCAATTGCCACAACTCCGGCGCGTCCCAGCCATCGGCGCCAAGCAATGGTTGCGTCAAACCAATAATGCGCGCCTGCTTAACAATCAGCGCCACGTCGCCGTAGTAACCCGGTATATAAACAACATCAGGCGCCGCTGATTGAATGGTGCTCAACTGTCCTTTGAAATCGACGTCGCCTTGTGTGTATGACAACTTGCCGACGATCTGTCCGCCTAGTTTTGAAAAACTCAGTTCGAAATAATCTGTTAGTCCGCGACCGTATGGTGAATTGAAATCGAAGAGAATCGCTGCCTTCTTTGCTTTGAGCGTGTTGAAAGCAAAGCGCGCCATCACTTCGCCCTGGAACGCATCAACAAAGCAGGCGCGGAAAATATAGTCACCTACTTGCGTCACTGCGGGATCGGTTGACGACGGAGAGATAAAAGGGACCTTAGCCGATTGTGCTTTAGGCGCTGCTGCTCGACTGTTGCCAGACGTTCCACCAGCGATGATTGCGACGACTTTATATTCGTCTATTAGCCGGCCTGTCATGGTCGCAGCTCTTTCCGGGCTGCCACCGTCATCATCAATTACAACATCGATTCGACGTCCATCGATCCCACCTGCCTGATTGATCTCATCGGCGGCCATCAGCACTCCGTTTTTCGCCGACTCACCAAAATTGAAAGTTGGACCAGACAGGTCGCCGAAGAAACCGATCTTGATAGTGCTGTGATCTTTAGGCGGTTCGGAACCAGCCGGTTGATGACAACCAGCAAATGTCAGGAGTAGGAGCGCGACGATAGGGCGATAGTGTCGTGCAAAACTTAGGACAAAGGCGGGCAGCGCAAAGCGAACCTGATTAGTCATTTGCAAGTGATAAGGGCTGAACTCGAATAAGCTCAGCCCTTCAGTTACCTTCAGAACGCAGGCGTCCTCGCCTGCCCGATTGGATTCAAGTACCGCCAGTCCAACCAGCAGGCGTGGACGCCTGCGCTCCAACTACTCGTCGTCTTTTACCCGCGGATTTACGGGATTAATCGGACTCGATACTGGTCCATCAGGATCTCCGAGTGGAGCTCCAGTTAGACCGTGCGTTGACAGCTCATGCGCCGTATGTCGCTGTTGGGCCATGACGCTGTGTCTTCGTCCATACAGGAAATAGATAAAGAACCCGATGATCAGCCAGCCGATGAGTCGCCACCAGTTTTCAGCCGGCAACGAGAACATCAACAACAAACAGGTCAGGATGCCGAGAATCGGAACAAGTGGAACAAACGGCGCACGGAACGGACGTTTCGCATCCGGATTTGTCCGGCGCATGACCAGCACTGCGGCGCAAACGATCACAAAGGCGAACAACGTTCCGATGCTCGTCATTTCCGCGAGAATACTTAGCGGAATGAAACCCGCCATTGCCGCCACGAAGATACCGGTCAGAATTGTTGATTTCCACGGCGTGCGGTACTTCGGGTGTATATCACCAAAGAAACCTTTTGGCACCAGACCATCGCGCGCGAGTGCGAGCATGACGCGTGGTTGACTGAGCATCATCACGAGCAACACGGACGTGATACCCGTCATTGCGCCGGCCGCAACCAGATACTGCATGACTGGTAGACCAGCGCGCCGGAATGCGTCAACGACTGGAGCGTCGATGTTGATCTCTTTAGTTGGGACCATGCCGGTCAACACTGCTGACACGGCGATGTAGAGAATTGTACAGATGATCAGCGAGGCGATAATTCCGATGGGAACATCTTTCGACGGGTTCTTTGCTTCTTCCGAGTGGACAGATACCGAGTCGAATCCGATGTAGGCGAAAAAGATGATCGCGGCGCCCGCAAACATACCAAGCGGCTCGCCACCTTTTGCGGTTTCACCGAGAATGGTGTGACCAAAGAAGCTGACGCCCGTGTAACCGTAGGGAGCAAATGGATGCCAGTTGGCCGGGTTGATGTAGAAAATTCCGATCCCGATAACCAGCAACACAATGACGAGCTTCACTGCCACCATGACGGCGTTGAAGGTGGCGCTTTCCTGAATACCTTTCACCAGGATGATGGTCAAAATAAAAGTGATCAGGATCGCCGGCAGATCGAAATAAGAACCGGTCGAGACGAACCCGGTAGTCGGACATCCGTTGCCGGTGCTAACGCAGTAGTTAAATGGCGCAGTGTGAAATGCTTTGGGAACGGCGAATCCCAGCAGCGGCGTAAATTCCTGAAAGTGTGCTGACCAGCCGTGCGCAACTGTTGCGGAACCGACTGCATATTCGAGCACTAAGTCCCAACCGATGATCCACGCGAACAGTTCGCCGAGTGTCGCGTAAGCATAGGTATAAGCCGAACCCGCAACGGGCACCATTGACGCAAACTCTGCGTAACAGAGTGCTGCGAAGACACAGGCCAGACCGGCAAGCACAAACGAAAGCATGAGCGCTGGTCCAGTGCGATCGTGAGCCGCGACACCGGTAAGAATAAAAATACCTGTGCCGATGATGGCGCCGACGCCGAGAGCCGTCAGTTGCGTGGGTCCGAGAACCCGTCGCAGACGATTCTCGCCTTTCATCTCGTCGAGCAACATGCTCAAGGGTTTAGTCGCAAATAAGTTGCTAGCCATTCAGTTCCTTCTCCAAATTAAGACAGGCAATCACCAGCCCGTCAGGTTTTAATCTAATAGGGACTTCAGACTTCTTCTTCAAGACGCGTTGTGGGCGCGTCCATCGGTACACCGAGTTTCTTCCAGACGAAATAGACTGGAATACCGGTTAACACAATGATAAGTCCGGGCCATGTGGTAGCAGTTTGATAAATAAAGAGCACGATCAAAATCACGCTGGCGCCAATTATGTAAAGAATCGGAATAATCGGGTAGCCAAAAGCTTTATATGGTCGCTCAGCATTTGGTCTGGTTTGTCGTAAACGAAAGATTCCGGCGATGGTGAGAATGTAGAAAATCAGCGCGGCCGAAATAACGTAGTCGAGCAAGTTGCCGTAAAGATTGCCATACGTAACAGCGCCGGTTGCGTCATGTTTAATTGTTCGCGGGAGGACGAGCATTGCGGCCCAGATACCCTGAACAATAAGTCCCCAAAGCGGCACGTGCTTCTCATTGAGTTCGCCGACTTTTCTGAAGAACAGACCATCGCGGGCCATTGCGTAGTAAGCTCGTGAACCGGCCAGAATCAATCCGTTGTTGCAACCAAAGGTCGAGATCATGATGCCGACGGCCATGATCAAAGCGCCTTTGCCTGCGAAGATTGCGTTCATAGTGTCAGTCGCAACACGATCTGCGCCTTGAATTTTCTCGAAGGGAAGCGTGACTAGATAAGCGACGTTAGCTAAGAGATAAAGAGCGATAACGATGCCGGTACCAAATGCGAGTGACAGGGGAATGTTTTTCTTTGGATCTTTTACTTCACCAGCCGTGAACGTTATGTTGTTCCAGGCGTCGGCGGAAAAAAGTGAACCAGTTTGGGCCACGCAAATTCCGACGAAGAGTCCGAACGCTGAAAGCGCCGATAGACCACCGCCCAGGTCATCGAGGTTGCCGCGCACTTGCCAGAGATTCCCGAAGTTGGCGTGCACCACGTCTGATTTCCATCCAAGCAAAAGGCCGACGAGAATCAAAGCTGCGAGCGCGCCGATCTTGGTGATCGTAAAAGTGTTTTGGACCAACTTGCCAAGCTTTAAGCCGCGCGTGTTCATGAAGGTCAACAGAAGGATCAAAAGCAGTCCGACGAGTTGCGCGGTTGATAATGAAATAGCGTAGCCACTCGTAATAGATATTGGTGGAATGATGTATTTGTTCTCACCAATCGAGGGCACCAGCACGCCGAGATAACGAGCAAAGCCCACGGCGACAGCGGCAATGGTTCCGGTTTGAATTACTAAAAAGAGCGTCCAGCCATAAAGAAAGCCCCACAACGGTGAAAACGCTTCGCGCAGGTAGACATACTGACCACCCGCTTTAGGCATCATAGCCGCGAGTTCGCCATAACAAAGCGCGCCCATGAGCGTTAGCAATCCGGTTACAACCCAGACTACGAGCAGCCAACCTGGAGAACCAACTTGTTTGGAGATACCGCCGGAGACGATGAAAATGCCCGAGCCGATCATTGAGCCGGCAACGATCATGGTTGAGTCGAGTAACCCGAGACCACGGATAAAACCTGGATTAGTGTGCTGCTGTCCGTCCAAAGCCGAATCGGCCATAGTCTTCTCCGGACTCCTGTTCTTATTTACTGGAACTGACTTTTTACTTGCTATCTGAAAGCGAGTGACAAACTAACACAGCCGCCGCAAAAGGGAGCGGGTATAACCGTGTAAACGAGCGGGTGCGCGCATTATACCCATTTCGCCCGATCTGTCCATAAAATGAAGGGAAAGGTGGATGGTGAATAGTGAATAGTGAATGGTTAATCGTGAATGGTGCGTGGCGATTAACGATTCACCATTAACGATTCACCATTCACCAACCAAACATGACTCAATTTTCAAAACGACATTACCTCCCCGTTTTTTTCCTCCTGTTCGCGTTTTTCAATACTGCGTTACCACAGCAGAAACCGCCCTCTAAACCAACTCAAGATGACGACATCATTCGCACAAATACCAATGTTGTTCAGATTGACGCAGTGGTCACAGACAAGGACGGGAAGGTGGTTACCGATCTCGGAATCGATGATTTTGAAATCCTGGAGGAAGGAAAGCCGGTCAAAGCGCAGTATTTCTCCTTTGTTCCGTTGACGGAGAACACCACTACGTCAGCCCGCACTCAAATTTCCCCGGACAGCCAGCCAACCGCGCAGCAACTCAAACGGACGTTTGTTTTTCTGGTCGACAATCCGGTCATCAATTACGGCATAGTCGACTCGAGGGGACTGAGCCTCGTTACTATCGACATCAATCTGTTACCGCGAGCAGTGCGGGCTTCACTGGAAGCCGAGAAAGTGCTGCGCTGGTTTGTCGATGGTGAGATGACGGCGAGCGATCTGGTGGCGATTTCAGATACTGAAGTGAATATCGGAGTTTTGGCAAGTTTCACTAACGATCGTGATCTACTCCACGCCGCAATGGATCGAATTCGTCAGGGGGTGGCTCAAGGCGAACACAAAGTTATTCGCCTCATGAACATAAACGGCGAGGCCAGCCTTCAGGATCTCATTCATCAGAATCTGCAAATTATAGACACCGTCGATCGCACTATCGATCAGTTAGCTAATTTACCCGGAAGAAAAATTGTTACTTTGATTTCGCGTGGAATGATTTACGATCCGCGACTGCCCGGTTCTGACAAGATAAGAGAACGGTTGGCGAAACTGACGGAGAAAGCGAATCAAAATCATGTCACGTTTTACACGCTGAGTCCGAGTGGAATCGGAAACCTGGGTGGTATGTCGCCGATGGCAAATCGAGGCGAGGGTCCCGGGTCGGTGAACGCGTTCGCAGCTTTGCAGGGAACGCAGGACATAGGCAGTCTGATCTACATGGCGAAAGAGACTGGCGGCAGGGCCATTTATGGGACCAATGACACCAGCATTGGCCTTGCCAAAATCCTTGAAGAGAATAGTGGCTATTACATGTTGGGCTACGATCCTGGACCAGAAGCCGTTGCTCGGCCGCACAAAGTAAAAGTAGTCATGAAACGGCCTGGTCTTAATGTGCAAGCTCGCACAACTGCCTTTGCTACTAATCGACCAATTGTGGCGACATCACCTGCAGCCGCGCTGAACTTGCCTGTGGCCCGAACTGACATACCACTCGAATTAACTCCGCTCTTCATTTCGCCTGACGGAAAAAGAAGCCGCCTGTTGTCGATCTTACATGTGGATCTTCATGGCTTATCGCTGACGCCGGAAACTGATCATCTCGATGTTCTGGTGCGAATCACCGGACCAGATGGCACGACCGTCAAAGAAGAAGCCAGCCGGATGGTTTTGCGTAAAGGAGTTTCGCAACGAGAAGTAGATGAGGGAATTTTCTCCGTGTCTGCAATTGAAGATGCCGTGCCCGGCTATTATCGTGTGTCAGCGGCGGTGACTGATCCAAAAACCGGTTTTACGGGAGCAGTGAACAAGTTTATTGAAGTGGCAAATCCGGCGAGCAAAGACCTGACGGCTTCCAGTTTGATCATTTCTAATCCCCGGCCTGCCGGAACTGATTCCGAAAGCGAGATACCGTCCCTTGCCCAAAGACGTTTCGCCTCGAATGGTCCATTAAATTATGATTGCATGGTCTACAACTTACGCGCTCAGGGTAATCAACCAACACAGATGCAGGTGGACCTGGTAATCAAAAATGGGAACGCCACGGTTGTGAGTGCGCCGAGTAGAACCATCACCGGCGATGCTTCAACGTCGCTTTCAGTGGGCGGGACTTTGACGTTGCCTGACTTGCCGTTGGGTACTTACTCGCTGGAAATCTCGTTGAGTGATCTCCGTCACAAAGATCGACGGGTGGTCAGATCGGCATCGTTTCGCGTTGTAAACAGGTAAAGTCTTTAGAGGTCCTTGCAAAACTTAACTACGCTGCGGCTTGGCCGACTGTTGTGAGGAATGGCTATGCCTTTCCGTTAAGGCGCGACAACTTGGGCTACGCCCCTATATTGTTTTTGCTATTTGTTAATGACGCGCCTAAGGAGGGCACAGCCCAACTAAAAGGCGTATGAAACGGAAAGGCATAGCCATTCCTCACAACAGTCGGCTAAGCCGCAGCACAGTTACAAGTTTTCAAAAGTCTCCAAGACTCAGTACCACCTCGCGGTAACGGGTGGGTTGTCTGTAATAATGGCGCCGCCTGGCATGATCGACCCACCCGCTACCGCGAGGTGATACTGACTCTGAGATCAAAGTCTTGCAAAAGGTGAGATAACCATCGTGAGCAGACCTGAAACTTCGAATACAACTCCGCAACTCGGCGACATGGGCAAAGACGAGTTTCGTCGCTTTGGCCACGAACTCGTCGATTGGATTGCCGACTATTTCGATCACATTGAAGAATATCCAGTCCTGGCCCAGGTTGAGCCCGGGGAATTGAAGTCGAAGTTGCCATCGTCGCCGCCGGAAAAAGGTGAGCCGATGGAACAGATCCTGGGCGACATCGATCGGCTTATCGTTCCTGCCCTCACCCACTGGTGTCATCCGTCATTCTTTGCCTACTTCGCGACTTCAACCTCAGGTCCCGGAATTCTTGGTGAACTACTGACAGCCGCATTTGATAACAAAGGACTGCTTTGGCGTACGTCACCGGCATCGACTGAACTCGAGGAAGTTGCGCTTGATTGGCTGCGGCAGATGATGGGTCTTGATCGCGGCATGACGGGAATCATTTACGACACCGCGTCTGTTTCCAGCATGCATGCGATAGCCGCGGCGCGAGAAGGAGTTGAACAACGGATCAGGGAAGAAGGAATGAGTGGTCGTCCCGATCTTCCGCTGCTTCGCGTTTACGCTTCCGAGCACGCCCATTCATCGATTGAGAAGGGAATAATTACCCTCGGACTGGGCCAACGAGCGTTGCGCAAGATTCCGGTGGATTCGCAGTTTCGCATGGATTCGAAAGCGTTGGCCGCGGCAATCGCCGAAGATAAACAAAACGGAATGATTCCTTTTTGTATTGTCGCGACTGTGGGTACGACTTCGACTTCGAGCATCGATCCAATTCCTGAAATCATTCCGATTGGTGAAGAGCATGCGATGTGGCTGCACGTGGATGCAGCCTATGCAGGATCTGCCGCAATAGTTCCCGAACTTCGTCACGTTCTGGCTGGCTGTGAACGAGCTGATTCGCTGGTCGTGAATCCGCACAAGTGGTTGTTCACGCCGTTTGACTGTTCAGTTTTGTTTACCCGACACATGGACCTTCTGGGCCGGGCGTTCTCGCTTGTCCCTGAATACTTACGAACACCCGAACAGGAAAAAGTTCGCAGCGGTTCGGATTATGGAATTCAACTTGGTCGCCGTTTCCGCGCGCTTAAGCTATGGATGGTGATTCGTTATTTTGGTCACGAAGGACTGGCGGCGCGGATCCGTGAACATTGCCGACTGGCTCGTTTGTTTGAGTCGTGGGTTGCAGAGTCGGCAGACTGGGAGTTGCTTGCGCCGGCGCCGTTTGCACTGGTTTGTTTTCGGGCTTGTCCGCGTGTCGCAGGAGAAACGGAAGAAGTTAGAGCGAAACGTTTGGATGCGCTCAATGAAGCGATCATGCACAGCGTGAATGCAACTGGAAAGGCACTCTTCTCACACACGAAGTTAAATGACAAACTAACGTTGCGCCTTTCTATCGGCAACATCCGCACGACTGAAAAACATGTGAGAGATGTGTGGGAGTTGATGAACGAAAAGCTGAGAGAAAGTCCAAAGTCCGAAGTTTAAAGTTCAAAGTCCAAGGTTCAAAGTTAAGTTCTGGAGCTCAACCATGATTATTCGCCTGGTCCCGAAAATGGTTCTTTTTATCTTCGCTGTTTCTGTTGCAGTTGTTGCTCAAACAGGCAACAACAAGCAATTTAGCAACGGCGGTCTGACCTTTGATTATCCAGCCGGTTGGACCTTACAAGATGATACCAACGGTGATGCGCAGCAGTTGACGTTGGCGCGCGCCAGTAATGATGTTCAGATTCGCTTGTTCGTTCATAAAGGACGCGTAACTCCCGAGAAGTTTGCCGACGCAAAAAAAGCTTTCATCGATCCTTATGTGGTCTCAACAGCCAAACAATTTGTGGCGATGGGAGCAGAGCCGAAACAGGCGCCTGACAGTTCAGAAATTGCCGGCGTGCAGGCGGACGGTGTGGCGATTACGGCGAGTCTTGGTGGCGAACCGGGTGCGGCAAAGATCTATTGGGCGCTGGTTGGTAACCGCGTCGTGGTCCTCACCTACTTTGGACCAGACAAAGAACTGAAGGAGTTTGCGCCGGCGTGGGATTTAGTGCGGACCGGTTTGAAGATCGAAGATCCAAAAGCGATCAAGAAACCGTGATACCACCGACTTTATGTCGGTTGGAGTCTCAGTTCAGCCTAACCAAGCGACTCGGGGCTATGTAGATACCACCGACTTTACGTCGGTTGGAGTTTTAGTTTCAGCCTAACCAGGCGACTCGGAGCTATGTAGATACCACCGACTTTCGTCGGTTGGAGTCTCAGTTCAGCCTAACCAGGCGACTCGGGGCTATATAGATACCACCGACTTTATGTCGGTTGGAGTCTCAGTTCAGCCTAACCAAGCGACTCGGGGCTATATAGATACCACCGACTTTACGTCGGTTGGAGTCTCAGTTCAGTCTAACCAGGCGACTCGGGTATTCTCGCGTGAAGTTTAGTTTCAAGCTAAGACGGTTCTGCTGTCTCTTCGAAGTTTCGAGTAGTGGGTTAGCGTGAAACTGAAACTCCCACCGACATAAAGTCGGTGGTATCTACATAGTCCCGAGTCGCCTAGTTAGGCTGAAACTGAGTCAAACCACCGACGTAAAGTCGGTGGTATCTACATAGTCCCGAGTCGCTTGGTTAGGCTGAAACTGAGTCAACCACCGACATAAAGTCGGTGGTATCTCCATAGTCCCGAGTCGCTTGGTTAGGTCGAACTGAGTCAACCACCGACATAAAGTCGGTGGTATCTACATAGTCCCGAGTCG
>DATDMC010000096.1:0-64006 GCA_036518995.1 Pyrinomonadaceae bacterium
TCCGTCAAAACGCGCACTACAACTTCGGGCTACGCCCTTCGACCCATAAAATTATTTTCAGCCGGGCTATTTTGTTAATAATAAAGGAGGGCATAGCCCAGAACCGAAACACCCACGAAACGGAAAGGCACAGCCATTCCTCACAACAGACGGCCAAGCCGTAGCACTTGGTTGTCGTACTGGCGTTGCGTTATATTCTTTCGGCCACAGTGCGGAGGGGTCGCATAATGGTAGTGCAGCGGTCTTGAAAACCGCCGACCGAAAGGTTATGCAGGTTCGAGTCCTGTCCCCTCCGCCACCTCTTGAACGATTGAAGGCCGCCTAAAGATGCCGTCCCTCACCGACCTTACGATCATCGTCCCGAGGGACACGAGCAGGTAGTACTCAACGACACCAAAGCGATGCAGGCTTACCACGAGGAAGGATTAACCACAAAGATGCAAAGACACTAAAGCTTTATTAAGTATTTTTTGTGTCTTGGTGGTTAATCATTCTCAGAACAGTTAACGCTTTAGCTTAGGGAGAATCGAACATGCGCAAAGTAGTGGTTTTCAATTCGATCAGTCTCGATGGTTTTTTTACGGACCTGGATGGCGACATGAGTTGGGCGCACAAGAATGATCCGGAGTGGAACGACTTTACCTCTGGCAATGCGCAAGGTGGCGATAGAGGTCTGTTTCTGTTTGGGAGAGTCACCTATCAGATGATGGCAAGCTGGTGGCCCAGCCCGCAGGCGCTGCAAACGATGCCGGAAGTTGCGAACGCGATGAACAGTCGTCAAAAAGTCGTGTTTTCGAGAACGTTAGAGGAAGCGACCTGGAGCAACACACGTTTAGTTAAAGACAACATGATCGAAGAAGTGCAAAAGTTGAAGAACCAGGATGGCGAAAACATTTTGATCTTCGGTAGCGGGACGATCGTTGCGCAGCTTACTAAAGAAGGACTGATCGATGAATATCAGCTCGTGATTTGTCCGATCGTGCTCGGCAGTGGTCGCACAATGTTTGAAGGCGTGAAAGAAAAAGTGGTCTTGAAACGAACTCAGGCGCGAACGTTTGATAATGGAAACGTGTTTGCGTCTTACGAACGAGTGTTCTGAGTCTGGAGTTTCGAGTCTAGAGTTTCGAGTTTAGAGTTTCGAGTTTAGAGTTTCGAGTTCTGGCCCTATTCCGCGTGTTTTTGCGCGTTATGAGTGGAGGCTGGAACCAAGATGCGTCAACTGCTGATCCTTGCACTAATCACAACCCTAACGTTTTCCGGACTGACTTTCGCCCAACAAACAAAGCAAGCTATCCCGACCGCCTCGATGGATCGGCTAGACATCTATCGGCAGTATTCGCATTTATCACGCCAAAAAGATTTCCAGTCGTTACTAAAAACCGTTGGCGTGAAAAATGTTGACGCTGTTATCGCGTGGTTAGACGACAACGATGCGCAACTGAGCGACGCCGTAACCTCGGCCGCGCACGATGAAGTTAAGAGTATTCAGGACGAGCGAATTGCCGAGCGTCGTCGGGCGATGGAAGAAAGAGCAGATGCCGAGCCGGCGCCGGAACCTGAACCATCAGCAACTCCAATCACACGAGCCAGGACCAGACGCCGCCAGTCAAACCACGCGAGCTATGGACCAAAAATTTCAGACGATGCTCCGGTAGTGACCGTCTCCAGAAAAGTAGATCGAGTCGAATCGTCGGGGGCAACTGAAAAGTCCTATCAGGATGGCGACGTCACGATCACGCAAGGACAAACTGAGGGCGTCCAGGGCACTGCCGAAGAAAACGGCATAATCACCATCACCTTAACTTCAACTGAATACGTCGATGCTGTGAACAAGCCGGAGCGAAGCAGCGTTCGCAGTGAAGTTACAAAGATTTGGGAAGCGTCTATTCCCGCCTGTCCTGACGCGAACGGTTTGCTGTCAGGACATGAAAAAATCACGAGCTTCGGCACTAAGAAACTCACCACTCCGCAAACGATTGCGATCTTAAAGGATGAGTTTGTCACCGACATAGTGGTAACTGGAAATGTAAACGACGCGGCCGAACTTTCGACTTTCGATCTAAAAGGACGCACCACGCGGACCATCAGTGGCTTCGATCGCGCGCACCGTCTGGGCCTGTTGGGAGACACCGACATCGTTGATGGTTCTTCTTCGGTTGAGGTGAAATTAATAGATAACAAAGTCGCGAATGAGACCCAGCCCAGGGACGAGCCAGGTCGTTCCATTGACGTGACCGGAGGTAGCGACGACATGAGAGTCGGGGCCGCTGCCGGAATTTCTGCAGGCTGGCTTTATGGCTCTAACGCGGTGCGGTTGGCCCGAGAGAATTGGCGAAATGGGGGTTGTGTGGAAGTAAAGATGTCGGCGCCAAAAATCAAACTTCGTCCAGGTGAACAGGTAAACGTCGCGACCGAAACTGTGCACAAGAAAGATGGGGCTAAAATCGCAGCAATGATGACTAAAACTGCGGCTACGGATTTAGCTACACCAGACCAGCAGCACGCGGCAACGCGAGCAGTGTTCACCTTGACCGCGCCTAAGAAAGGTTCGAAGGGAATGATCATGGTTGAATCAGTTTCGCGTCGCGGAATCGCCAGCGAGATGATGCGTTTCCAGGAAGATATTCCCGGACAAAAACCAAACAAGGGTGGCTGGGTGGGCCAGGTCACGGCGACTACGAAATATCACAAGGACGTACCGAAGAAAGCCAGCGGCGCAATGGTCTCGGCGAATGAATATACGGAATGGGAGATCGTGGCGAAGTTTGATGTCACCGGAATTGTGAATCCGATCGGCGCTTTTGATAATGGATATTTTGCCGACGGCAATGTCAATTTCACTCAAACCAATCATCGAGATTTCACCTATGCGACGAATCTGATGAGCTGCAACGACTCCATTGTTAATACGGGCCAAACGCAGAACTTCGACGTCATACTGAAAGGTGAAGGAGGACAACGGACCACCGTTTATGTGGCTAAACCCTTCATTGAATTTACAACGCAGGACGTAAATGGCAGTCGTATTTATAGGACCGTCTATAATTCCCAATGTCAGCCATACAACAACGCCAACAGCAAGAATACTGAAGAGCCGGTGCAACAAGTTGGCGGTTCATACAGTTACCGAATCGAGTCGCCTGTTGATCCTCGCCAGCCAAATGTGTTGCAGGGATCAGTGACAGTTGAGAATGAGGATGGCAGTAAGACGACGTATTCGTGGAATTTGACGAAGATGAAGTAGCGGGGAGTCCAAAGTTCAAAGTTCAAAGTTTAGAGTCCGAAGTCCCAAGTTCAAAGTTCGAAGTCCAGAGTACACCCGCGTCTGTCTGTTTCCAGTCCGGTTTTGTATTCCATCAATACGCGAAAAATGGGACTTACTTTAAAATTAAGGCAAAATTTGCGGACTTCGGATTGCCTCTAAAGAGTGTGCTATGAAACTAAAAACTCTGAATAGCATCGCCATCATTTTATTGCTTGCCGGTATTTCAACCGTCTCTGCACAAACAAGCGCCCAGGAACGCGCCGATACTTTGCGTTTACAGCTTGAAGAAGTGAAGACGAAGCAACTCGATCTTGAGACTCGGCTGCAGGTGTTAGATGAGCAATCGAAGCCGGAAAATATTGAAAAGAGTTTGGCTGGCGTAGGAAGTACTCATCCAGAGGATCTTCGTGAACTGAAACGAAAACAGTTCGAGAATGAGAAGGCGAGCGTGCAAAAGCAACTGGCGTTGTTAGCAGACAGCCGGACGCGGTTGGAGGCGGGAGTTGCACAGGCCGACGCAGCAGCTTATCAACAGAGTGCAAAGGGACCAGCAATGCCGGTAGAAGCGGCGACGACGACAGGTGATAGTGTAGCGCCCGCGCCAAAGCAGAGACAGAGGAGAGCCAGGGCGCGCCGCGTTAAGACCAAGAAAACCGACGACGAGTAAGTGGATTCCTTAGGAGCGCAGGCGTCCTCGCCTGCCTGCGTGGAATAGAATGAACTTATTGGTTGGGGGTGTGCTTATTAAACCGCAGGCGGGGACGCCTGCGCTCCTTAGGTCAGTAGTTAGTTAGTATTTCTCCAGGGTTGAAACCTAACCTGCTTAACGTCTCACGTGTTTCATTAATCATTTGAAGAGAGCCACACACGAGTGCGACTGGTGATTTAAGGTTGGGCAACACGTTATCAAGAAGTGATTGCACGTAGCCGGTTGGACCAGACCAATCATGTCCGTCCGGTCGCGAGATCACCTGGCGTAATTCAACTCCTGCCTCAGCCCACGAATCTACCTCGTGGCGATAACAAAAATCATCAGGCGTACGCGCGCCATAAAGCACCACCAGTTGTCCGAAATTTTCTCTTTGCTTCAAGACGTGACGTAAGGCTGATCGCAGTGGCGCAACGCCTGTGCCCATTGCGACGAAAACAAGATCTCTTTGCTGCTGCTGGTCGAGAGAAAATCCATGACCAGCGATGCCCACCAATTCGATTGTTTCGCCCGGCGTTAGATCGAAGATCATTTTGCTGGCGCCGATTTTCTGTTTCACGAGCACTTCAAGATCGTTGTCGTGAGGCGCACTCGCAAACGCAAAGTAACCTTGCTCATCGTTGGGACACTTGAGAATAGCTACCTGTCCGGGTGTGAAATTTATCCCATGATGGCCGACCGTATTTTGCGGGCGTAGATCAAAAGCACGAGTGTCCGGCGCCTGCTCACGAACGCGGGTAATGACGAGTGTTTGGGGTTCCATTCGATTAGAAGTGTAACAAATCTGAGTTGCGCAAAGTTTTCAAGATAGCGATCTACAAAACTTTGTCTTCCAGTTCTGAAAAATAATGATACAATCCGCGTCGCCGACTCCCCAGCACTCAACCCATCATGAGAAAAAGAAATCTAATTCACTTAGCGTGTCTTTGTCTTCTCGTCTTGATTTGCGGCTTTGATTTGCAGGCCCAGTCGGGTCGACGCCAACCGCGCACTGAACCGGCAGCGCCGATACCGACTCCCACGCCGGAACCAACCCCAACTCCCAGCAGCCCGAAAAAAGATTCCGATACTTTGCTCCTCGTCGGAATCGATAACAGCGGCGCCTTTAATCAGTTTCCCTTAACTTTTTACGCCGCGGCTGTTGATGGCTGTACGGAGGAACTGAAAAGAAATGCAATCGTTGACGTCGACTCGGCAACAAAAGAAATGACGCGTAGCGATGCAATCAACAGGGCGAAAACCGACCCGAAAACTTATGTGATCTATTTGCAGCTCAAGAACCAACTGAGGCCCGAAGCGCAAGGCACTGACTCGAGCGAGGAGATTGAACTTGAGTACACTGTTTTTGCCCCTTTGACCGCGAAGATCCTCGCGAATGGAACGGCCTATCAAAATGGCAGGCGTGCCGGGCCGGTAGTCGTCAGTCCTCCTGGAACAAGCACTACTTCCAGCATCATGTATCGTGAGGCATTATTAAAACGGGCAGGGGCCGAAGCTGCCGATCGCATACTCAAGTCGCTTCACTTGAGTTCCGTGCCCGCGACGCATTAAGTCGCTTTTGCAAAACTCTATGCTCCGTGGTCAAAGAGTCAGTACCACCTCGCGGTAGCGGGTGGGTTTATCTGAGATACTGGCGCGTTTTAGCATGAATGACCCACCCGCTACCGCGAGGTGGTACTGACTCTTTAGATCCCCAGGAATTTCAGAGGGCGATCTTCTGTCGGAGTGCGACCGTCCCGGTCGCCCCTCCTCAACCACAATCACTCGGGTTTTAGTTGCTGCAGTACGCCGGCGAATTTCGCAATGTCGTCTTTTGTTTTTTCCATTGCTCGTCGACTATCAAGATACGCGGTCCAGGTAGGTGTTTGAGTAAGGGCCCGCGTCGTATCTTCGTCAAGCACTTGCGCCATCATCGCAATCAAATCACTCACAACTTTCGTGTGCTCGACGAGTGACTCAATTATTGAATAAGCCAGTCGCGCTTGTTCAAAATCCAAATCTTTTGCGTCTTCAGTCATTAATCACTCAGCTTCATTTTCGTACCAGCTACCGCGCACAAATGGTAACTGAGTTACGCTCGCTTTCAATTCTCCTTCACCTACAACCACTTCGGTACCGGCCGCGAGCTGTTCATACCTGACGTAGCCAAGAGCGATAGGTCGATTAAGTGTTGGTGAAAACGACTCGGACGTAATACGACCGATGTCTTTACCTTCATCATTTTTAATTGTCTCACCAACGGTCACTGGTCCACTTTTATCAAACGTTAAGCCGGTCAGCTTCTTGGCAACATGACCACGATATTTGATTCGCGCGATGATCTCCTGACCGATGTAACAACCCTTTGTAAAGCTGACCGCGTCGTCCAGGTTCGCTTCAGTGATTACGTTGGTTTCGTCCATGTCCTTACCAAAACGTCCGATGCCTGCTTCGATTCGCAGGGTCTCGAAAGTTTCTGGCGACACTGAAACTGCTCCGGCAGCGATCAGCGCTTTGGCCAACGAGTCGTAATTTTCTGAATCAACTATCAGATCAAATCCGTCTTCGGCAGTGTGGGTGGACCTTAAAACGAGCAAATCTTTTCCAGCAAATGTTGTTTCGACGACGCCATATTGCTCGGTCGTTGCGTCGCATAGTTGTTGGATTATCTCGGCCGACTTTCGACCTTGAATAGAAATCATCGCGGTCGTTGTAGTGACGTCGTTAACTTTAAAATCTCCCGCTAACGTGAATCGTTCGATCGTCTTCAACACTGCAGCGTGAGTTGCCTCTTCAGTGTCCAAAAGAAAGCGCGGACTTTTTTCGTCGCGATCGGATAGTCGAGCAACGCGAATCGCCGCGATCAAACGGCCCTGAACATTAGGAAACGCTGCCGGCATCCAGCGGTGAAGCGCGAGCGTTTTCATGTCGTTGGTAATGAGGCCGTTTAAGAACATGATCGCCTCAGTGCCTTCGACCCTAATCCTGCCGCGCGTTGTTATATCAATAATACCGGCGCCGTTTTCACGAACTGCCTGATATCCAGCTAAAGTTTCTACTTCAATCATTTGTTCAACTCTAGAGAGGCTTTTACAAAAGTCAATCTTCGTGGTGATGAAGTCAGTACGGTAACGCGGTAGTGTCGGGTCGTGTAATAAACCTTAGACCCGCAAAATCTACCTGACCCGACGCTTCATCGACTCTAAAGATCGAATCGCCTGCGCTACGATCTGATAATCACTTAGTTGTTGCTGCTCTCGCCGGTGCGAAGCCAGCACTTGCGGACTCGGATGATAGATCGGAACTAAGGTCCGTCCATTCCAGTCGTTAATTGTGGCCGCATCGGTTTTAAGACTGAGTTCATGATAGTGAATGCGTTTGAGTGCCTCAAGCGCCACCGACCCCAACGTGACAATCACAGCGGGATCAATCAGTTGAATTGTGCGCTGAAGAAAATCTGAACAGTTGGATAATTCTTTTTGCGTCGGTTTTCGATTCGCACCGGATTCGGTGCGTGGATTACATAACGCCGCACTGGTAATAAAAATCTGTTCACGTTTTAGTTGGATTGAATTTAAGAAGTGGTTAAGGTTCGCGCCTGATTGGTCGCCGCTGAAGGGAACGCGGGTCCGGTCAGCGCCCTTTCTTCCCGGCGCCTCGCCGATAAACATCACTCGCGATTTGAGCGAGCCGTTCAGTTCACTCAAAATTGCGCTGCGTCCACACATTGCGGCACAACGAGTGCAAGTTTGCGCCTCGTTAATCAACGCTTCGAACAATTTGGATTTATCTGAGTCTGTTAACACTGAAAGAGTTAAGCATTAGCGCGCTAACTGGCGCAATTGCGATGGTTGACACGACTCTATTGAAAGGATTGAGTGTTGTCTGATAAGGGCAGGCGGAACGTCTGTCGTCCTATTAGAAAAGCTTCCAAAGCCTGTGATAAACTCCGCGTCCGAAATCTTGTAGATCGCCATTCCTTCTTGTGTCTACTCCCCGATCTGCGTCACAAGATTGATGCCCAGAAACTCTTAAAGGAAACCTCCATGCAGTATCTATCGCCTCGTTCTCGTTTTGTCTCTGTTTGTCTAATCACCGTCCTTTTTGTTGTTGGAGCTTTGCTGGTCCTGCGTAAAGCGGAAGCCAAACGCTCCGAAACGAAACTTCCGCAAAGCCAGACTCAGGTCCAAAAAAACTTTGGCAACTTACCGATTGGCTTTGAGCAAAACCAGGGACAAGCCAATGCGCCCGTACGCTTTACTGGCAGAGGCAATCGCTATCGAATCTTCCTTACGCCGGCTGAAGCGGTTTTTGCCGTGCAGCCTAAATCCAGCGACAGCTCAAAGCGTGCAGTCTTTCGCATGAGATTGTTGGGCGCGGCCACCGACCCACGAATGGATGCTGAAGAACAGCTTCTCGGCAGGTCGAATTACTTCATCGGAAACGACTCCGCTAAATGGCACACGAACGTACCGACTTTTGCTCGAGTTAAATATTCAAGCGTGTATCCCGGAATCGATCTCGTGTTTCACGGTAGTCAGGACCAGTTTGAGTACGACTTCGTGGTCAGTCCTGCTGCTTCTCCAACGAAGATTCAAATGACGTTTGCCGGGGCTGAGAAACTGCGCCTCGACAAGTCAGGTGAATTGATTTTGCAAGTTGGCGATTTCGAATTGCGGCAAGGCAAACCGGTTGCTTACCAAATCGTCGAAGGTCAACGACGAGAAGTTGTCGCGAATTACAAGTTGGATGGTAAACGCGTCGGCTTTGAAGTTGGACCATACGATCACAACTTACCGCTCGTTATCGATCCGGTTTTGATCTATTCGAGTTTTCTGGGAGGTACTGACGCTGATCAAGGTCTTGCTATAGCCGTAGACGCGCAGGGAAATGCCTATCTCACCGGCACAACTTCGTCGATCGATTTTCCCGTCTCTTCAGCTTTTCAACCTGGACTTGGTCAGTTCAGCGACGCGTTTGTCGTTAAGATCAACCCGGCTGGAACCGGTCTCGTCTATTCAACTTATCTTGGCGCCAATGGTGACGATTCCGGAAATGCCATCGCGGTTGATTCTCAAGGGAACGCCTATGTTGCCGGCTCCACTGGATCGGGCAGCTTTCCTACTACGCCGGGCTCCTTTCAAACGAGTAAAGACGGATCACTTGACGCATTTGTAACCAAATTAGCTCCCTCCGGATCGTCGCTGGTTTATTCCACTTTCACTGGTGGTGACAACATTGACGTTATAAACGGAATAGCTGTTGGCCCGTCGGGAATTGCGTATATCACCGGTCGGACAGATTCCACGCGCTGGTTTCAGAACGTTCCGTTTTTTGGACCACGAAACGGTAACCCAGTCAGCGTCAGTGTCGATAACGGTGCGAATTGGACGGGTAGTTCCAGCGGACTTACCGGGAACGTAGTTACGAAGTTTGCTCAAGATCCGGTCCTGGCCACGACCATTTATGCGGGCTCTAACAACGGAGTTTTCAAGAGTACTGATTCAGGCGCACACTGGACGCTGACAGGTACTGTCTCTTCTCAAACCGCACCCACTGCCCTTAATACGGTCGCCATCGATCCTTCGAATACAAGCATTATTTACGCCGGAGCTTCTTCCGGAGTTTTCAAGAGCATCAACGGAGGCTCGACCTACGCAACCAAAAATTCTGGTCTAAGTAATTTCACAGTCCAGTCGTTAGCAATCGATCCAGGCACTCCGGCAACCCTTTACGCGGGCACTAATGCGGGCATCTTCAAGAGTGTCAATGGAGGTGATTCGTGGGTCGAGATCAAGAACGGAATTACCGGATCCTCGCCACGTGTCAACGAAATCGTTTTCGATCCGACAACCTCAGCGACCATTTATATCGGAACCACACGCGGTCTCTTTAAAACAACCAATGCGGGTGGACAATGGACCGCGATTAACACGGGAGACCTGGTTGGTCTCCAGCCGCAAATTCAAGGTTTGGTGATCGATCCGCTTAATCCGGCCACGCTCTATGCGGCTGCGGTGCCACTTGGAAATCTGAATCTTTATAAAACCACGAACGGAGGCGGAAGCTGGACCGCCAGCAATAATGGCTTGGTCCAACCTCAAACTGGCTCCATTGTGTCAGTGAATGATTTGGCGATCGACCCGGTAACTCCGTCAACGCTTTATTTTGCTTCGAGCAGTGCCGGTATTTATAAGACCACTGACAGCGGCGCTAACTGGGTTCAAACTAATTCAGGATTACGTCAACTCGTCACACCCGCGGTGATGGTCGATCGCGCTACTCCATCGCGTGTTTTTGCTGGAGCGTCGATTGGAACCGATGTTTTCGCTGCCGCCCTTACCGATGGGGGTTTCCCTGTCTACTTCAAAAATTTTGGCGGCACGGAAACTGACGAAGGCAGAGGTGTAGCAGTCGATAGTAACGGTAACGCCTATGTGATCGGTACCACTGCTTCTGCCAATTTGATCACCAACAATGCGTTTGATTCGACTTATAACGGAAACACCGATGCGTTTGTAACGAAGTTTGATTCCAGCGGCTTACCACTCTTTTCAACCTTCGTCGGTGGCAGTTCTCGCGATGAAGGACGAGCTATTGCTGTACGTGGCGGAGCTGCTTACATAACCGGTATAACCACTTCACCGGATTTCCCCACCGTTTCACCGCTCAAAGCGACACTTGCGCAGTTTGATACCGACGCTTTCGTCGCGAAGTTTAATACCGCGGGATCTGCATTCGATTTCTCAACCTATCTCGGTGGCGCCGGAACTGATCAGGGATTCGGAATTGCTGTGGATGGAACTGGTGAATATGTAACTGGTTCAACTACCTCAACCGACTTCCCGGTTGTTGATGGCTCACAAGCTGCAAACGGCGGCGGGACGGATGCGTTTGTCACTAAAATTAATTCAACGGGCAGCGCGATCGTACATTCCACTTATCTCGGTGGGACCAGCACGGACCAGGGAAATGGTGTCGCAGTCGATCCTTTCCAAAATGCGTATGTCGTAGGCAACACGAGTTCGGCGAATTTCCCGACACGCAATCCGTTTGATGGAACGCTTCACTCGCTTGATGCCTTCGTGGCTAAGATCGGTGTTCAGGTCGATTTGTCGATCACCAAGACTGAGTCGCGTGATCCTGTGATGGTCAATAACCCGCTTAGTTATACGTTGCAGGTAAACAATGCTGGTCCATCGGCCGCAAGTGGCGTAGTAGTCAGCGATTCTCTGCCATCCGGTTTGACGTTTGCTTCGGCGAGCCAAAGCCAGGGAAGTTGCTCGTTCAACAATCCGGTGGTGACTTGTCAATTGGGTAATATCGCTTCGGGAGGATCCGCGGTAGTAACCGTCAATGTGATTCCAACCACAGTCGGGTCGATTAACAACACGGCTTCAGTAACGGCCAATGAACTCGATACAAACACCGCGAACAATTCCGGTAGCCAGTCGACCACAGTGTCCGCGTCGCCCAGCATTACCGGCCACGTTCGCGATTTAAGTTCCGCTGGTGTTGCGGGAGTTCTGGTTACGCTG
This sequence comes from Pyrinomonadaceae bacterium, assembly GCA_036518995.1. Taxonomy (GTDB): domain Bacteria; phylum Acidobacteriota; class Blastocatellia; order Pyrinomonadales; family Pyrinomonadaceae; genus PSRF01. Next base: position 11,492 of record DATDMC010000096.1, read on the forward strand.
AGCGGTAGTCAATCTGCAACGGTGACTACCGACAGTAACGGTTTCTATCAATTTCCTGAGCTTCCGGTTGGCGGCAGTTACACCGTTACACCATCGAAGCCAAATTTCTCTTTCAGTCCGCAGTCGCTCACTTTCAACGGTTTGAATGTTGACCAAACGGCCGATTTTGTTGCGTCAGTTTGTACCTTCTCGTTGTCTTCGCCGGCGCAGAGTTTCCCAGCCGCTGGTGGGACGGGTAGTGTCGACGTGAATACTTTGCCGGGCTGTACATGGACCGCGGTCAGCAACGACAGTTTTATTAACGTTACTTCGGGTGCCAATGGCGTGAGTAGCGGAACGGTGACTTTTACTGTCAGTGCCACAACTGCACCGCGAAGTGGTCGACTCACGATCGCGGGGCTTAACCACGCAGTTTTTCAGGAATTCAATTCATGTGGTGGTCCAAATTTCACGGTAACAAGTGCACAGGCTGTGAGTGAGACAGATGTTGTGAAGGTTGCGGACTTCGATGGCGATGGCGATCTCGACTACGCCGTAAGCAGTACAAATATATTTAGCACTATCGCGATCCTTTTCAATGATGGCGCCGGTAATTTCAGTTTTACCGCGTTTGATACCGGCACGAGCGATATGCGCAACGCCTTTACCGTCGGCGATTTCAACGGCGACGGCAAGCCCGACATTGCGTTACACCGGCAGTTCCAACTGACCGTTAGAGTATTTTTTAATAATGGCTCGGGTGGTTTCGGACAGTCTGTACTGGATGTTCCGTTTACCACACAAGGAACCACCATCAGCAACCAAACTACGTTCGCCGGTGATGTAAATGGTGATGGTAAGGCTGACCTGGTTCTCGATCACAACACTTCGTCAATGGTCGTCTTGCTATCCACTGGTCCAGGTTTTACTCAATCAACTTCAACCACCTTCAATACAAACGAACAACCTGCCGGGCTCTTCGATACAAACAACGACGGCAAGTTGGATTTGCTGTTCGCGCGGTCGTTCAGCAACTTAAACGTTCGCCTCGGAGATGGCGCGGGTGGTTTTGGCTCCGCGATTACTTCAACAACTCCGGAAGTAAATCCAGTCTTCCTTCCCGGCGACTTTGATACTGACGGCAAGATCGATATTGCAGTAGATAAGTTAATTTTGGCTGGTGATGGCGCGGGCCATTTCGCGGTGAAGTCACAAATCGCGAGTAGTTCGAATCTTCATACTTTGGCTGTTGCGGATTTCAACAACGACGGCAAGTTAGACCTTGCTCTTACGCAGGGTGACACCAAAGTATTTATTGCTCTCGGCGATGGTCTCGGCGGCATTGGATCTCCGCAGCCATTCGCGACGCCGGGAAATGATAACAACCCGGGAGTGTTTTCGATTGCTACCGGTGATTTCGACAACGATAAGAAAGTTGATCTGCTGGCGGTTAACGACACCACCGGACTATCGCGGCTCAATAATCAATGCGTTGCCAGCCCAACGATCTTTGGTAAGGTCACTCGTGGGTCAACAACGTCGGGTATCGGCGGCGTCACCATAACCTTGACCGGTGCGCAAAACAAAACCACGCAAACTGACGCAAATGGTAATTACTCCTTCGGCGACCTTTCTGCCGGCGGCAACTACGTAGTTACACCGACAAAGGAAAACTATCGTTTCAATCCAGTCTCAGCGCCGGTTAACAATCTAACGGGCAGTCAACAGGTTAACTTCGAAGCGACCGCTATCAGAGTTCAGTTGGGCCAGAATCATTATCTCGTTAATGAAGGCACTGAAAGTCTGCAAGTGGATGTAACGCGAAGTGGTGATCTGTCTGGAGTTTCAACAGTGGATTACGCAACTACGAGCGGCAGTGCGTCGGATAAGTCTGATTACACAGCGGCTCTTGGCACGTTGCGATTTGAAGCGGGTGAATCTCAGAAGAGTTTTATCATCCTGATCACCAATGACGCTTTCGTCGAAGGGTTCGAGAATTTCACGGTGAGTTTGAGTAATCCTGCAGGAGCAGTACTCGCCACTCCGCAGGAAAATCAGCCTACCAGCGCATTGGTGGATATTCAGGACAACGACGATCCGCCACCATCCAACTTAAATCCTGCTGATGATGTGGCGTTTTTTGTTCGCCAGCACTATCACGACTTCCTGAACCGCGAACCGGATCCAAGTGGTTTGCAGTTCTGGATCAACAACATCACCAGTTGCGGAAGCGATGCGCAGTGCGTCGAAGCTAAGCGTATTGATACGAGTGCGGCGTTCTTCCTGTCGATTGAATTTCAGAACACCGGTTACCTGGTCTATCGCAGCTATAAGACTTCGTATGGCGATACGACCTCGCCAAACGTAAGCGTGCCGGTGCCGATCATTCGTCTTAATGAGTTTCTTGCGGACACGCGACGAATTGGGTTGGGCGTAGTTGTTGGCCAGGGGAATTGGGAACAAACACTGGAAAATAATAAAGCCGCATACTTCCTCGAGTTTGTTCAAAGGAGTCGATTCACCACCGCTTATCCGGCTTCAATGACGGCCGATCAGTTTGTCGACAAGCTGGACCAGATGGCGGGCGGAGTTTTATCAGCGGACGAAAGATCGCAACTGATCAGTGTGTTAGGAGCAACTCCATCTGATCCGAGTAAACGTGCGAGTGTCTTGCGCGCGGTCGCTGAAGACAGTGATTTGCAATCTCGTGAATTCAACCGGGCGTTTGTGCTGATGCAGTACTACGGTTATCTGCGCCGCAATCCTGATGATCCGCAGGACACAGACTTCCGAGGCTGGGAGTTCTGGCTAAACAAACTGAACCAGTTCAACGGCAACTTCAACGCTGCTGAAATGGTGAAGTCGTTCCTCGTTTCGGGTGAATATCGCGGCAGGTTTGGACAGTAGAGGAAGTTGGAATGGTGAATAGTAAATAGTGAATGGTGAATAGTGAATGGTGAATTGCGGAATTTACGACTCACAATTCACAATTTACGATTCACGATTGACGATTTACTGGATTTTGATTTCTCTCGTGACGATATTCGCGTTGCCGTTCTTGTAAGGCCAGCCATCTGGACCAATTAGTTCGATTCGCACAGTGTGATTGCCGGTGGTCCAACCCATTAGCCAGAATGAGTCTGATTTGTCGAGCCATTGCATCTCGTCATCGTCGGTGATGTAGCGGACGCGGAAGTCGCCACCTTCGGCTTTTAGTTTTGCGTTCACTACCGTGAAGTCGATCGGAACTGATTCACCAACTCGAAAAGTCTTTTTGTCTTCCAGATGAAAGACGAGGTACGGCTTTGTAAGATCTGCTGATGAATCGATCTTGTCTGCGGTTGTTGGACGAGGTACCGGATTATTGACGACGGTGAGCACCTGATGTGGAGGTGGATCGATCGGGATTGTTACTGTCGTGTGCGCGTTGTCTTTAGTAGAGCAGCTCGTTAGCGCAACGATAAAGATTAATGCCGTAAGAATTTTCATCGCGGAAACTATACACGAGCGCCGGAAGCCGCAGCCAAGAGTAAGCGACTCTCTCCGCGTCTCTGCGTTTAAAGTTGCTTGATATAAGACATCTTCAACGCAGAGACGCGGAGTACGCAGAGACGCAGAGGATGAATTAAGAACCATCTAGACATTTCAATACTCCGATGCAAGAATCCGCTGACGACTTCATACCTTCAACCGGCACAGCATTCATACATGAGTAAAATCAAACTCCTTGCTTTAACTCTTCTATTAATTGCCATCGGCTGTAACAAGAACGTCTCTCGATCCACAAACAAACTAACTCCCGAGCTGAAACCCCTTTCAAAAGCACTCGCGGGTTACGAGGCGATGTCGATCCCTGATGATAATCCCATGTCACCCGACAAAGTCGCGTTAGGTCGCCAATTATTTTTCGACGAACGCTTGAGTGGTGACGGAACGAAGTCTTGTTCCTCGTGTCATGTATGCGAGCATGGTCTAACTGACGGACTGCCCAAAGCCATCGGCGCGGGCAACAAAACTCTTACCCGCAACAGTCCCACATTATGGAACATTGGTTATCACAAAGAGTTCTATTGGGACGGTCGAAGCGGATCACTCGAGGCGCAGGCGTTGGCAGACTGGTCCGGTGCAAACATGGGAGCTGTTCCCGAGTTGAGTGTGAAAAAATTAAACGGGCTCGAAGAATACGCCACTCAATTTCACAAAGTCTTCGACGCCGATCCGACACCAGACAACGTGGTGAAGGCGATAGCTGCATTTGAGAGAACGATCATTGCCGGCGACACAGCGTGGGACCGTTGGAAAGCTGGAGACAACACAGCGATCAGTGTGAGTGCATACCGTGGTTGGAATATCTTTCAAGCCATTAAGTGTAACAACTGTCACGATGGCTTACTGTTTACCGATCAGCAATATCACAACATCGGCATTGGCATGGATGCAACGGAGCCGGATCTGGGCCGTCTTAAAGTCACCAACAAACCTGAAGACACGGGCGCATTCAAAACACCGACGTTAAGAGATATTGCCAACACAGCTCCGTATTTCCACGACGGAAGTGCGCAGACGCTTGAAGAGGCAGTTGACTTAATGCTTGGCGGTGGGAAACCGAACGATCATCTCGATAAGAAGAACCTCGTAGTTCACAAACTCTTGCCCGAGCAGCGTCAGGATTTGTTGGCGTTTCTTAGATCGCTTTCAGTTGAGTGCAGCCTGGAGAAGCCGGATTTGCCGCAGAAGTGAGTAGGTGCCGGGTGGCGGGTGTTAGGGGTGGGGTGTTAGGGGGCGGGTGTCAGATGTTAGCTATTGGGTGTCAGGCTGTTAGCTATTGGGTGTTAGATGTCGGCTTTGCCGCCCGTTGTGAGGAATGGCTATGCCTTTCCGTTAGCGGCCTTATAGGTTTTGGGCTACGCCCCTCGAAGGCCCAGCCATTCCTCACAACAAGCGGCAAAGCCGACCCCCGACACCCAACCACCACGTCACCCACTCACCGCAGTGCCGACCTTCAGTCTCTTCTCCACTTCCGTCCAATTGATATTCGAGAAGAATGCTTCAATGTACTTCGGACGCTCTGCCGGTTTGTAATCCAGCAGGAAAGCATGTTCCCAAACATCCATCACCAGGATAGGATTGAAACCCGCGACATTGCCCGTCTCGTGTAACGTGACCCAATGATTTGAAATACGGCCGTTGGCGGGATTTTGATTACAGATGGCCCAACCCACGCCGCGCATCTTGCCGACGCCCATAAAGTCAGCTTTCCAGATTTCATAACTATCAAACGACGATTCTGCTGCTTTGATAAAGGGCGAGGTCTTGTCCGGATTGCCATTGCCGCCGCCATTCTGCAGATTGTCGAAGTAATATTCGTGCAGGACCATGCCGTTATATTCAAAGCCGAGGCGGCGAGTTAACTCCGAGTAGGCCGGCATCTCTTCCTGGTCCACTTTGCCGTCTTTAATGAACTCCGCGATCTTGTTAGTCAGGTTGTTTGTTTCCTTAACGTAACCTTCATACAGTTTGAAGTGCATCTCCAACGTCTGATCCGAAATACCTTGTAAGCCGCTGAGATTGAACTGCCTCGCGGTATAAGAACCGAATGAACTCATAGCGAATCCTCCACTCCAGAACTCATTTTCGAAAATCCGTAAACTGAATTTAGTTGATAAAAGGGGATGCTCGAATATCCCCTTCGTTTGTGCCGAATAAGTTGAGAGCCTGAGGATTTATTGTGGCTGGAGGAAGAAAGGCGGAAATGCGGAATTTAAAAACAGAAATGCGGGATTGCTTCAATTTCCGCAATCCCGCAATTCTCAATTCCTAATTCTTCTACTTTCCGAAGATTATCCAATCGCCGTGTGACGACGCCATGAAGAACAGCATCGGCAACGAGAGCCACGCGTTTGTGCGTGAAGCCATGAAGGCTTGCCGGGCCAACTCGGGCGGCGCGGCGGGACCGGTGCCGGCCGTAGCCGCGATAATCCGTTTATTGTTTGGCCAGATGATACCCCAAACGTTAAGCAGCATCACAAAACCGAACGCGCCACCGATACCAATCGAGTAGGCTTTGTTGCTGGCGTAAACCTCACCGTTGACCGTCATCATGAAAGTGAAAAACTTGACGATGCCGTAAGTAACAATCAGCACCAGGATAAACATCACCACCGCAAACACTCGCCCGTCTTTAATCAACCCGGGCACTTTCTTGATGATCAAAAACTCGATCAGGAAAAGCACAATTGGGTAGGTAAGCCAGGCCAGGATTACGGTCCACATGTTGATATGGCCGCCGGCGATATTGTTTGCGTTTCTCACGTCGGGCGCGATTATGTACATCGCGTAATAAGTAAATCCGACCAGGACCGTGATCAAAGCACCCCAACGAAAATACCAGAGCGTATCTCCCAGCAACTTGGGATTCACTTTCTTCTTCGTGTCGGCGTCGAGTGTCTTTTGGAAATTTACGTTAACGAGGTTGAAGAAGTAGAGCAGGCCGATCCAGGTGATACCGGCAACGAAGTGGGTCCAGCGCAATAGAATGCGTGGCAGCGCGTCTCCGGCTGGCGAATTGATTACCCCGTCAAACATAGCCAAACTAACGGGGAGATGAAAAGTCGACTCAACTAGCATAGGTCCTCCGGTTGTGGAAGAATTCTTATCTGTCTTTCGAGCATTCGACAAGCAGAGAAGCCTGTCTTGAGTTGTGACTGGTAATCCGAGCGAAGGTTACACCTAGACCACTACGATGCGCAATGATGTCCGATATCTTCTCAGCGTCTCTGCGTACTCGGCGTCTCTGTGTTGAAATCGACGTTCGTGTAATTGGACCCAAGCTTTAACACAGAGACGCCGAGTACGCTGAGACGCTGAGAAGATCCCGGCAAGCAGATCGGCCATTGGCGTTAATCGAGCGGACGTGGACCAGCATCCATGCCGCGTACACTCGCCTGATTAATGACATTTACTTTTAGATCCGAGTGAACATGGACCTGACACGACAGCCGAACGTTAGGCGCCAGTTCTGATTCGACGGCAAGCCGATTTTTTTCGAGCTCGCCCATTTCGCCTGCATCGCCTTCGAGGATTTCAACGCGACAAGTGGTACAACGCGCATTGCCGCCACAGCGATGCAAAATATCCACTCCAGCATCCTCGAGGGCCAACACCAATTTCTTGCCGTCAGGTGCATCGGTTTCAACCAGACCGGTAGCTGTCTCTGCCTGAATCTTTGACATTAATGGTTCACTCCAAATTGTTTTGTTTGATAGCGCACAGATTGTACATGACGGAAGCGCAGGATAATAACGCGTTCTGAAATGTCCGATATGAGCGCGGGAAATGCTGAAAAGCGTTTTATCTCAAAGCCCAGGGTTGAGCTTTGGCAACCCTGGGTAAATCGTACGAACAAAACCGCCACTCCGAAGGAGTTACGTCCCGGTCTATAGTTCTTCAATTACCCGTTCGATCTCTCGCCCGGGCGCAACTCCTTCGAAGTTGAATAACTTGCATACTTCCTACCCCAGGATTGCCAAAGCTCAACCCTGGGCTTCGAGCTGAAACGCTTTCAGCGTTACCTGATTCGAACGCGCACCTTGTTACTTGTTTGTCCTCGCAACGTCAGACTCACAAACACACTCTGCCCACTCGGTAACGTTTCAGGCAGTTTCACAATCACTTCGGAAAGCGGTTCCATGCCTGCCGGCTCGCCCACGAACTCAACTGTCAACGGGAAAATATTGTGTTGCGCGTCTTCCGCCTGCACGCTAATGGCCGAAACACTTTCACTCGGAAGCAACTCGAGGTTGGTGCCAAACAACATGATCCGGGTACGTTGGTCCAGACTCAGATTGTATGGATTGATCAACGGAAAAGGATCACGCATTAAGAACGGTGACTCCAACGCGGCCGCCAGATCGGTATTGTTATCGGTCATCAATACGGGCGGCGGCGCGGTTACCGTCAGCGTCGCTTCACTGCTGGTCGCCGATCCAAAAATATTGGTTGCTACACAACGAAACTTTGCGCCCGTGTCGGATAAGACCGTCGCGGGTATTGTGTAACTCGTGCCGGTCGCACCCTGAATGTCGGCCATGTTTAATTGCCACTGAAATGTCAGGGGCGCAGTGCCGGTAGCAGCGCAATTAAACGTGGCCGTTTGTCCCTCCGTCACGTTCTGATCGCTCGGATTCGTGGAAATACTCGGCGCAGTTCCGGTCGCTCGAACTCGAAAAACTCCTGAGCCAATCGAGAGATAGTAGAGACTGCCGTCAGCCGCAACTTTTAGATCAACTGGTTGGTTAATGCCTGTGGCAAATCCGCTGGCCGTTCCAGTCGCAGGATCAAAAACTCGAATCCAGCCGCCGCACAAGTCGGCAAAGAAATATTTCCCAATGTAACTTGTTGGAAAATTTCCGGTTGTCGGGTTGTAGAACGCGCCACCTGCGATCGCACAACCGGTGGTCGTGGTGCTGCCGTGTCCATAGACAAAAAGAGGTGAACGAAACGACGGGTTCGAAGTCACGCCTTCGGTGTTGGGCCAGCCATAATTTGAACCTGAAATGCCATCATTGATCTCTTCCCAGGTTGATTCCCCGACATCATTGATGAACAGGCGACCAGTGCCAGGTTGGAACGCAAACGTAAATGGATTTCGCAGTCCCAGGGACCAGATGGCGCGATTTTTTCCCGCAGCGGTATTGAAGAAAGGATTGTCGGTAGGAATCGAACCGTCTGAATTGAGTCGTAAGATCTTGCCGAGGAGATTGCTCAATGTTTGGGAGTTCGTCCCGTTCGCGTTTTCACCAACTGCGATGTAGAGCTTTCCGTCTGGTCCAAAATGAATAGCGCCGCCGTTGTGGTTTGTAGCGCTACTAAGATTATCGAGATCGAGTAGGACAACTTCGCTGCCAGCCACTGCAACATCACCGTTCGCCGTAAGCCGACTCAGCCGGTTGTGTCTTGGATTCGTAGAAACTGTGTAATAGATGTAGACGAAATTGTTCGCAGCGAAATTTGGATCAAAGGCGACGCCTAATAAACCGCGTTCACCTGCGCTGTCGACTGACATCGTGACGAAAGGCGTCATCAGTAAAACGCCATTCTTGATGACGCGAAGTTGACCGCCCTTAAGACAAACAAAGAGTCGGCCGTCTGGAGCAAAATCCATGGCCGTCGGACTCGAGAGCCCGCCGATTTGTGTTTCAGTAAATCCCGAAGGCAACGTGGCGGCGTTAGCGGATGAAATGGCAAGGATACAAATAGCGAATACGTAAATAAAGAAACGCATAACAACCTCTCAAGCGCGGTTGAATTTTGATCGAGTGGGGGGTGGGTGCTGTGAGTATAGCATGTAGGGGTGGCCCTCCGTGGCCACCCTTCGGAACGGATGCGTTCCGCGAATGCCTGCGGTCCTAAAGGGTGGCCACGGAGGGCCACCCCTACAATGCGTAATAGAATTTGCGACCAACTATGCTGTAGTCGGGATGGTCTTTGATTTCAACGTTGAATTTGTGACGCTTGCCGTCGTGAAGTTTGTTGGCGGGATAAAAGCCGACGATATAGCGTTCGTTGATGTCCGCGAATATGCGCGAATAGATCGCCTGCGCTTGAGTTGGCGTTTCGAGGAAATCCGCCCACCCACCGGAAAGATTTGAAACTTCCACGAGCGCTCCCTGTAACTTTGCAAACTCCTCAGCACGATACGTGAGCAGGGGAGTCAACTCTCTCGATTGTTGCACTTCGCGTCTCGCCTGAAACGCTGCTCTAACTTCTTTGGAAACGTTCGCCATCGACTCCTTCATCGCCCGGTCATCAGCCTCGCGTATCGCCGCTACTTGTTGCTCCGGGTTAAGTCCAATGAACTTCGTGCCGGGAACAACGGTATAGATCGTCGCGCGCGACTTCTCCACCGCACGGTAAACATCCTCGAGACTAAACTCAGTCATGCCGTCGTGCTGCAGTTTCAGTTCAGCTTCAATATTCGCCTGCACTGACGCCAACCATTCAGGTGGAACGCCGGCCGGGACCTGCGGAGTGATGATCGAATTGCGCAGGTACTTTGCTTCGTCACCATCAGTCTGAAACACGATGATTGGCCGTTGGTCTTCACTATCAAAAGCTTCGTTGAGCGTGGCCATCAAGGCGCTGTACTGTGCGCTCATTCCGTAACGAACGTTCTTACCGCCAAGACCCAGGAACCCTTTCTTTCCTTTACTCCGTTCGATAAGCACCTCGAGTTTCTTCTTCAATTCGGTTTTGTTGGTAGTGAAGTCAGACAGTAACTCGATGTCGTCCGTTATGATGGCCATGCTGTCGCGTGGTCCAAGTTTATCGATCAGGACTTTGGCCGCGTCTACACTATTTTGAATGTAGGGAAATTGACTGCCGCTATAGTCGATGATGAGTACAATCGACCTCGGGACACTCGTGTTACTGCCGAGTAAGAAATGGCGGACCGGCTGCGCGACGCCGTCTTCGGTGATCACAAAATCGGATGCGACTAAACCTTTAACCGCGCGGCCCTGACGATCTAGTACGAGTAGATCACTGGCGACGAGCGTGGAATCGATCGTGATGACGTCGTCACCACCTCCGGTCGAAGGCACGGAGGTTCTCTCAGCAGTTTGCTGGCGCTCCGGATCCCACTTGAGTTTTTTCAGACTCGAGCCGAAGTCTTTGAGTTTGCGTTTCTGTTGGGCGGCGGAGAGAGAGAAGACGGACGGGAGAAGTAAAAGGGCGATGAAAACGTTTCGGTGCATTGGCAGCGTCGGGTTGTAGAACCGGGGAGGCAAAAAGCTTAACACGGATCGGAGGAATTTCAGATTTCAGATTGAAGATTTCAGATTGTGTTTGATTGTGAGAGGAAAGGGAGATTGAATCGAACTCGTTCGCCTCGTCACTGCTCTTCACTCCGGAGGAGTGACATATCTATGGCCTTCAGTGTCTTTCGAATGCTGCGCTCCGTAGGAGTGCCATATATGCGCCAACACGCTTCACGAAAGGGCAGTATATGGCACTCCTACGGAGCGCGCTGTATTTGCCGGCGTAAACTATAAATATGTCACTCCTTCGGAGTGAAGAGCCTGTCGATATAGCAGTGGTATCTGCGGCTACTACAGCAATTTAACCGAATAAAGTGAGAACTGAGTGTCCGTGCTTACCAGAGTTAGATCGTCTTCATGGGCCTGTGCAATGAGCAACCGATCAAACGGATCCTTGTGATGAAATGGCAATGGGCCTAGCGCTAGAACGTAATCTAACGTCACAGGCAAGAGACTTAATGCATTTGTTTCTTGTTGGTTCTTGATCAGAGTCTCAAGGGGAAGACTTAGTTTCAGTTTTCCAAGCTGAATCTTGATCTGCATCTCCCATACGCTCGCAACGCTCAGGAGTAATTCGTTTGTTTCATCCTCTAACGCCGATAGCATGCGCTGTGAAAGTTTCTCAGGATGATCTGCCCACCAGAGGAATATATGGGTGTCAAGTAGAAGTCTCATTCCTGGCCCAGCCAAAACTCATCCGGTAAGGGTTTGTCGAAGTCTTCGCTCATTGAGACTGTGCCGCGGTTGAGGCCGGCAACGCGCTTACCCTTAGAAGGACCAATGAAGGGAACGAGGCGCGCCACGGGGGTACCGTGCTCGGTGATTATTACTTCGTTTCCGGCTGAAGCCTGCGCTAACAAATCAGGCAATTTGGTTTGCGCTTCATCTACACTCACGGTCTGAACCATAAAGAAATCCTCGTAGGCCAGTATAGCATCATCGATGCCGTTCAACTTTTCGAAGAAGACGGAAAACCTATTGACCCAATACGTGCCGAGGGCGGACTCGAACCATTTACCTCGCGCGTCTTCTGCTCCCGCTACGTGCTTACTCCCTCGGCGCGTAGTACGCTTTCCGACCCAGCACCGCGTACTCCGGATGGTTCTTGATCGTTACGCTGATTTTTCGGCGCGTGCCGTCGTGGGTTTTGTTCGTTGGGTAGTAACCGATGACGTAGCGCTTCGTGATGTCGTCGAAGATGCGCGCGTAGATTGCTGACGCCTGTTCAGGACTTTCCAGAAACTCGGTCCAGCCTCCGGTCCTCAGCGAAAGCGCTGCGAGTGCCAGTTGCACTTTGTACGCCTGGTTTGCGCGGGCCCTTAAGTTCAGTGGCGATAGTGGACGCCAGGTGCGATCTTGTTGCTCGATAGCGGCCTTCTTCCGTTCTTCACTCACTCCTATAAAAAGTTCGTCACGAGCTTTCTCAAAGATAGTCTTCGTGCGCTCTACTTGTTCTTCCGGACTCACATTCACCAACCTTAGACCAGGGACAACCGTGTAGATTGTGGCCCGCGATTTTTCCGCTGCTCGATAGATATCCGCCAGACTAAAAGACGCCTGATCGTCCAAATCAAATTGCCCGCGAGCCAGGGCCCTTTCCATGGCCTCGCGAGTCTCATCAGGTAAATCAGGTGGAATCTCCCGGGGCACGATCGAGTCGCGTAAACGGTAAGCCTGATCGCCGTCTGTCTGAAACACGATGATAGGACGCTGATCGGAATCGTCAAACAACTCATTCAACGTTGCGAGCAGTGAACTGTACTGATCGCTTTTTCCAAGTGATCTCGATTTACCGACGATAAAGTTGCCGTGGATCCTGGTCTTCTTAAACAGAGACTCCAGCTTCTTTTTGAGTAGTTCTTTGTCGGTAGTGAAATCGACCAGCAATTCCACATCGTCAGTCACGATCGCCATTCGATCCTGCGGTGCAAGTTTGTCGACCATTAATTTCGCCGCATCGATGCTGTTGCGAATGTAAGGAAGTTGACTACCGCTGTAATCGATGATTAAGACGATCGTGCGTGGCACTACTTTGCTGTCGCCCAGCATGAAGTGACCAACAGTTTGCGGTTGATCGTCTTCGGTGACCTGGAAATCGTCGGCAGTTAGACCTTGAACAGGATTGCCTTTTGCATCAGCGACGAGTACGTCCCATGCGACCAATGATGTTTCGACTTTAATGACATCGACATCATCATCGGTGGTCCTGGCAGATTCGACGACAGAGGCTTCCTTCTTTGCTGGATCCCATTGCAGTTTCTTTAAACTCGATCCGAAGTCTTTGTGTTTCTTGGGTGGAGTTTGGGCGAAGAAAGAGGTGGGAACGAAAAGCAAAAGCAGGAAGGCCGTGAGTTTTGGCATTTCGATTTTGGTTTTGTGCCTCTGTGTCTTCGTGGTCCAACTGGTTGAAGATTGCTCTCAACACAAAGACACGAAGAAGCACAGAGGCACAGAGAAAAGCATTAATCACCCGTTGGACGCTTGCCCCAGGTTGGTGGCGCTGGTTCCTTCGGCAGGCGATCGACTGGATGTTCCTTCAACATTCGTAACGCTTCCTGCACGGCGCGTTCGAGTTGCGGATCGCGTCCAGCAATCACTTCCTTGGGCCAGTTTTCAACATCGACATCCGGCGCAACACCTTCATTCTCAACGGCCCAATGTCCGTCGCGTGAAAAGAAACCACCACGCGGTGCGATCATTGATCCACCGTCGATGAAAGTTGGCGTGTCGGCCGTATGGACCAGGCCGCCCCACGTTCGCTTACCGACAAGCGTACCAATCTTTCGTCGCTTGAACATGTAAGGCATCAAGTCGCCGCCTGACCCCGCCATCTCGTTAACGATCATTACTTTTGGTCCCCAGATTCCCGCTGAAGGACTGGTAAACGGATAACGATCGCCCGCGACGTTGTTAAAGTAACCATCGAAGTCGCGCTGCAGGACGTCGATGATGTAGTCGGCGGCTGAACCCCCGCCATTGAAACGCTCGTCAACCACCACACCTTTCTTGTCTTGTTGCGAAAAGTAGTAGCGATTAAAGCTCGTGTAACCGGGCTGACCCGTGTTCGGCAGATAGACGTAAGCAAGTTGGCCGTCTGAAAGTTTTTCAACGAGGCGCCGATTTGATTCAACCCACGCACGCGTGCGGAGTCCTTGTTCATTCGCGACCGGGACCACGGTGACGGTCCTTGCGCCAGTCATTGAAGGCGAAGTGTTAACAGTAAGAGCTGTTTGTCTGTTAGCAGTGCCGTCGAGTAGACGATAAATATTGTCTGGCGCTCTTAATTCAATTCCGTTGATCGCCAGAATATATTCACCGACATTAACAGTTGCTCCAGGCGTTGCGAGTGGCGAACGAAGATCGGGATTCCAATTCTCATTGTCGTAAATCCGAGTGACTTTGTAACGACCGTTCTCGATGGCGAAGTCAGCGCCAAGTAGTCCGCCTATCGATTGCGGAACGTTTGGCATGTCGCCGCCGCGCACATACGAGTGACCGATCGCGATCTCGGCGCCCATCATGTCGAGCAGGTAATTAAGATCGGCCCGGTGCATGACATACGGCAGCAACTGGCCATACATCTCTTTCATCTTGGGCCAATTCGTGCCGTGTAGATTAGGCACATAGAGATAGTCGCGTTCATTGCGCCAGCCTTCATTGAAGATCTGCTTGAACTCTTCTTTCGGATCGAGATACATGCGGAGCGAATAGTTCAAACGACCCTGACCAGCTTGTGGCGGCCGGTCCGCATCGACAAGAAACAGGCCGGGCGCAGGAGCATTGGCGCCACCACCCTGACCGCCGCCAAAGCCGCCACCACCGGTGGCTGCGCGATAGATCAGTTTGCGATGGTCGGCGCTGATTTCATACGCCGCGACGTTGCTCGCGAAAGTGCCGGCACGTCGATCACAAAGTCGATAACGCGCCAGTTCGTTTCCGCCACCACCGGCGCCAGCGCCACCGCCGCCACCACCACCGGCCCGTCCGGCTTCGAGGTAGTAAACCGTGCCATCGGTTCCAGCTTGCAGATCCGAATACTGCCGTTCGGGAACACCGGGAACCGCAACGATTCGTTGCGATAGTCCGTCGAAATCGATCTGGACTGAAACTGGACCACGTGGTCCACGTTGTCCAGTGGCATCGCCGCCTCCACCGCCGCCACCAGCTTCACCGCCTGGACCTTCACCGGCGCAAGTGCCGGGCGTTGGTCGTCGTGAGCCGGTACCGACACCACGATCTTCGTCGCTTTCAGGTAGCAACGGACTTGCGTCCGTCTTCTTCAAAACTGCGAAGTAGAGTCCGAAGTTTTCATCGTGGTCGTACGACGTCATGTCGAGCCACTGCGAACGCAGACCAAAATCAGTTGAAGCAAGGAACCACAAGTATTTGCCGCTTGCGTCCCACGCCGGCCAAACAGCATCTGCGAGTCCATCGGTAACTTGTTTTGACTCGCCCGTCTCGACGTTGCTCACAAAGATCGCGTGATACAAAGAACGGAGCCGGCTCGCGTATGCGACATACTTCGAATCAGGGCTCCAAACCGGATTGATCGTACGCGTTGGGACCATCCACGGATCTTCACCAACGATCTTTGCCTGACCACTGGCAACATCCATCACCCAAACTTTCAGGTTCGTGTCGGTGTAAAGAATTTTCTTCGAATCGGGTGACCATGAAGGCGTGTAATAGTGAGTGGGTTTTGGAAGATCGAGCGCGCGCGGCGGAGTTAGTCCATCCTGTGCTTCGATCACAAGTTGATACTCGCCAGATTTATCGCTGAAGTAAGAAACAAACTTGCCGTCCGGTGACCAGGCCGGATCGCGTTCCGCCGAACTACTCGAATTCGTCAGGTTGCGCACGTCACCTTTGTCGGCCGGAATCGTAAAAATTTCACCGCGTGATTCAACTGCAACGCGTTTGCCGGTCGGCGACAGCGCCATGTTCGACAAACGATTCGAAACGTCTTCCCAGTTCGCCATCATCCATGGAAAGTCGCCGCTGGCCGTGATGCTCACGATGTTTTCTTTGCCGGTCTTGGGATTGAATTCGTGAACGTAACCGGCTTGTTCAAACACGATCGTTCCGGCGCCTGAATCCATCGCCTTCACATCAAAGTCGGTGAACTTGGTGATCTGCGTCAACTTTTTGCTGGTAGTTTCATACTGCCAAACGTTCGCCACGCCATCGCGATCCGAGATGAAGAAGACTGAAGTGTCGACCCAGACCGGACACACATCTTTTGAGTCGGTCCACGGCGGCGAAACGAGATCAAAAGTTTTTAGATCAACGATCCAGATCGGACGATTTTGACCGCCGCGATAGTTGCGACGTTCTTCGTCCCATGAATTGTTCATGCGATAAGCGATGTAGTTTCCATTGGGAGAAATTTTGCCCTGATAACCGCGTGGTAACGACATTGGTTCTTCCACACCGCCTTCCATCGCGACGGTCCAGAAGCGTGGCGCTCCACTCGGCGCCCACGTCGCGCGGGTCGATGAGAACATGATCGACTTCCCGTCGGGCGTCCAGCCTTCCACCATGTCCGCGCCGGGGTGCCAGGTCAGTCGTTTAGGTTCGCCACCTTCAGCCGCGACAACATAGACGTCGAAGTTGCCCGCGTATTCACCACTGAAAGCGATCCAGCGGCCGTCAGGCGAGAAGTGTGGATTGGCAGTTTGACCCTGGAAACTGGTGATGCGTTTCGCGCTTCCGCCCGCGCGCGGCGCGACCCAGATGTTGTTGGCGTAAGCGAAACCGATTTGGTTTGCACTGACGGTCGGCGTGCGCAGTAAACGTGTCCCACCACGAGAACCGTTTTGTGCGAAGGCGACGATTGGAATTGCTAAGAGAATAGCGGTGACGAAATTGAGTTTGCGGCAGATCGAGAGACTGCGGCTAGACATGGGGTTATCCTCCAAACTGACACAGACAGGGAATCGATTGTGTGTTGATGTAAAAGAAGAACAGTTGCGAGTTTCTTTTAGCAGAAAGGGGAGTGGTTTGTCAGCAGGGAACAGAAGGCAGAAGGCAGAAGGCGGAAGGCGGAAGGCAGCGTCTTTTCTGCGGACGCTCTTCTGTCGGAGCGCGTCCGTCCCGGACGCCCCCTGCATTTAGAGGCTTCTCGAATTACCGGCGATGCGGAGGTTGTTGAGAATTCTGATCCTCGGAACAATGTTCGTAGGTTGCGGGGGCGCCCGAGGACGGACGCGCTCCGACAGAAGAGCGTCCGCAGAATAGCCGCTGCTTCTGCCTTCTGCCTCCGCCTTCTGTCTTCGCTTTTGGCCCGCTCCCGTTCTGGTTTACAATCCAGCTTCCACAAGTTCTCCCGTCCAATTAACAACATGGAGCATTTTGATGAGTAACTCTCGAAAGACGTTCATAGCTGTCCTCTTATTGATGGCTTTGGCTGTGGCCACCATCTTTGGCCAACAGAGTCAGGGCTTCGATCAGGCGAACCTCGACAAAAATACGGCCGCCTGCACCGACTTTTATCAGTATGCAAATGGTGGCTGGTTGGCCGCCAATCCTATTCCCGGCGCTTATTCAAGCTGGGGCGTTGCGAACCTTCTCGACGAAAAGAACCGCGACGTGACACATGACATTCTCGAAGCTGCCGCCAAGAACACCAACGCCGCAAAAGGCAGCAGCGAACAAAAAGTTGGCGACTACTACGCCTCCTGCATGGATGAAGCGAAGATTGAAGCGGAAGGCATGAAACCAATCGCGCCCGCTTTTGAGATGATCTCGGAGATCAAGGACGTAGCTGGTTTGCAAAACATTATCGCCCACTTCCATTCAGTGGGCCTTCCTGTTCTTTTCAATTCTGGTTCAACGCAGGACTTCAAAAATAGTGCTGACGTTACTTTTGAAGTCTACCAGGGCGGTCTGGGTCTTCCCGATCGCGACTACTACATCAAAACCGACGATCGCTCAAAAGGCATTCGCGATGCTTACGTCGCGCACATGGCGAAGATGTTTCAACTCTTAGGCGACGATGCAGATAAATCTGCCGCCGAAGCGCAAACCGTCATCTCGATTGAAACCAAACTCGCCGAAGCTTCGATGACGCGCGTTGAGATGCGCGAGCCGGAACACATTTATCATCGCATGACAGTGGCCCAAGTGAAGGAACTTGCTCCTGCTTACGATTGGACCGGCTACATGCAGAAGATCGGCGTCACGCAAAAGACAGATATCAACGTGGCCACGCCCGACTTCTTCAAAGGGCTCAATTCGATGTTGAGCAGTGTTCCACTTGACGACTGGAAAACATATTTACGCTGGCATTTGATCAACAACACTGCGGCTGCTTTGTCGTCGGCGTTTGTTGACGAAGATTTCAACTTCAAAGGCAAGACTCTGCAAGGTCAAAAAGAGAACCTGCCCCGTTGGAAACGCTGCGCTGCGGGTACCGATCGCGTGATGGGTGAAGCGGTTGGCGAAGTTTGGGTAAAGAAAGCTTTTCCGCCGGCAGCCAAAGCGCGCGCTCTCGACATGGTCCATAACCTTGAGGCCGCGTTGAAGAGTGATTTGTCGACCCTGTCATGGATGAGTCCTGAAACTCGTCAACAGGCAATCAAAAAGCTCGACGCATTTCTTAATAAGATCGGTTATCCCGACAAGTGGCGCGATTATTCATCGATGAAAATCGATCGTGGTTCCTATGTTATGAATCGCGTCCAGGCAGGAGCGTTTGAGAAGCGACGCGACCTGGCAAAAATTGGTCAGCCGGTGGATCGGATGGAATGGGGCATGTCGCCGCCAACCGTCAACGCTTACTACAATCCACAGATCAACGAGATCGTTTTCCCGGCCGGTATTCTTCAACCGCCTTTCTTCGATGCCAATGCCGATGACGCGTACAACTACGGCGGCATGGGTTCGGTAATTGGACACGAAATGACGCACGGTTTTGACGATCAGGGTGCGCAGTTTGATTCAATCGGAAACCTGAAGGACTGGTGGACCGAAGCGGACCTGAAGAATTTCAAAGAACGCTCGCAATGCGTCATCGATCAGTTCAGTAGTTTTGAAATCGAAAAAGGACTGAACGAAAACGGCAAACTCGTAGTCGGTGAATCAATCGCCGATTTGGGTGGATTAGTTGTCGCCTATGCTGCTTACCAAAAAGCGATGGAAGGTAAACCGCGTAAGGTGATTGATGGATTCACGCCGGAACAGCGTTTCTTCCTCGGTTACGCACGTGGTTGGGCCACCAACACGCGACCTGAACTCGCGCGCATGTTGGCGACCGTCGATCCGCATCCGTTACCGAAGTTTCGTGTAAATGGTCCACTGTCGAATATGCCTCAATTTGCGCAAGCGTTTTCGTGCAAAGCGGGCGACGCGATGGTGCGACCGGACAAAGATCGTTGTCAGATTTGGTAACAACAAAGAACTTGGATCTTTGAGCTTAGTACTTTGTTCCGAATTGCCAACGTGCTAACTGGAGTCAAAGAGCAAAGATCAAAGATCCAAGTACAAAAATTTTAATGAAGGAACGTATTCGATGAAGCGTATATCAATTTCCCTTCTTGCTATGTTGTTCGCCCTGGGTTGCGTCAGCGTGGCAACGGCCCAGATCGTGTTGCCGCGGGCCAGTCAAAACGCGAGTGTGAAACAGACCCTCGGCGTCACGGACATTACAATCAATTACAGCCGGCCGGGTGTTAAAGGTCGGAAGATCTGGGGTGATCCAACTGCCGAACAAGCAAAGACGCCGGGCGAGAAAACCCTTGATGACGACAATCGTCCAAAGGATGCCGTCATCGTTCCGAACGGCCACGTTTGGCGTGCCGGCGCTAACGACGCAACGATGTTTGTCGTTACTGACGACGTGTTAGTCAACGGACAGAAGCTGGCCGCTGGTAGCTACAGTCTGCATGCCATTCCAAACAAAGACGAGTGGACCATCATTTTTAATGGCACCGCCAATCAGTGGGGAAGTTTTGATTACGATCCGGCGAAAGATACGCTTCGCATTAAAGCAAAGCCGGAGTGGGTCAACGACAACCAGGAGTGGCTCGAGTATTCATTTGAACCGGTAGCTGACAATTCAGCCCAGGTTAACCTGCGGTGGGAAAAACTGCGCGTGCCTTTTACCGTGACGGTCCCGGATGTGAATGCTACGACTTTGGTCCACTTGCGTAATACTGTCAGCGGCGCGAAGGCTGATGACTGGCGCACGCCGATGCAGGCCGGCAACTGGGTGATCCAGAACAGCGTCGCTACTGATGACGCTGAAGGAATGGCGTGGTTGGACCAGTCGATCAAGGTCAAAGAGACGTTCCAGAACCTCGTTGCTAAAACAAACGCGCTTTACAGAATGGGCAAGAAAGAGGAAGCGTTTGCTCTCGGTGAACAAGCTGTGCAACGTGGCAAGACGGACAAGGTAAACACGGCTCCTTTCGAAAAGCGTTTGGCGGATATGAAAGCCGGGAAGATCTAATTGTTGGGGCGACTCTCCGTGGTCGCCCGTCTCTGGTTAAGAGTGTCAGATTATAAGAGGGGCGGCCGCGGAGTGCCGCCCCTACAAACTTATGGGCGTCGCTAAATTAACTGATCAGAATACGGTTGTGCCGGAAAGTAAGTATGCCCGGGTTGAGCGCGAGCGACGTTACCTGTTACAGAATTTGCCCGAAGGTTTAAGTCGCGCTGATGACCACGTGCAGATTACCGACAACTATCTAACCAGCACTCGTCTTCGCATTCGCAAAGTCCGTGAGCCACGCACGAACAAATGGGTGGTGAAGTTTACCCAGAAGTTTGCGCCGGAACCTGCTGATCTCTCGCGGACACTGATTACCAACACGTATTTGAACGCCACTGAAGCTGAAGTCTTGTCAGTTTTCGATTCAAACGAAATTAGAAAGAACCGTTATTACTTCGATTATGAAGGACGCCGTTTCAACGTCGACATGTTTCTTGGTGATCTGTTTGGCCTGGTGTTGGCGGAAGTTAGTTTTGATTCGGACGAAGAGATGGACCAATACCCGAAGCCTCCGTTTGCGTTGGCAGATGTTACAAACAATGAAGTGTTTAGCGGTGGTAAGTTGTGCGAGCTGACGTTTGCCGAAGTCCGTGCGGAGATCCAACGAAGCGGATTGTTAACGACCGTCGTGGTCAAAGCGGATGGGTCGTGACGTTGTGTTGGGCCGATGGATCGTGTAATCCCGAACCCACCCGCTATCGCAGGTGGTACTGACATACCCTATGAAGACTAAACTCCCATTATTACTAATCCTGCTCATCATTCTTTCCGGTTGTAAAAAGAACAACCAATCATCGTCAGCGCCAAACGCGCCATCCAGCTCTGCGCCGCCTCAATCACAACTCAATCACATCGAGGGCGGTGGTGGCGCCACCCCGACACTCGCCGAGATCAAATATTTCAAAGGCACAATCGGCGACTCGCTCGATCTACAAATGAAGCTGCTGAAGACGGGCGACCAGATCACCGGCAGTTACTACTACCTAAAAGTTGGTACAAAGATCGATCTGAAAGGCAGCGTCGACAAAGACGGCAACGTCACCATTGATGAATACGACACGGCTGGAAAACAGACAGGTACGTTTAAGGGATTGTGGAAAACCGACGCCGAAGATGGACTGATCACCATCGCCGGTAACTGGTCCAAACCCGCTGGAGAAAAAGCTGACGACAAAAAGACGGCTTTTTCTGTCCATGAAGAACCGATCATGCTCAGTTACGGCAGCGACGTCGTAACAAAGCAGATCAAAGAAAGTAACAAAAAGCTCGTTTATGAAATTGCTGCTCAATACCCGGAAATTACCGGAGCCGGCAATACAAATTTCGACAAGTTTAACCAACTCGTGCGTGCGTCAATCACGAAGAAGGTGGCGGGTTTCAAAAAGGAGATGGCGCCTGAGGAAGGCGAAGAGGATCGTCCTGAAAATTCGATGGGCAGCGACCTCACCATTGGTTACGATTTTGATTTAGCCCAGGACGATTTGATCAGTTTGACGTTTAGCGTGTCGAGCTACTACCAGGGCGCCGCGCATCCGAATTCCTATTCAGAAACGATCAACTATGATCTGAAAAACGGCAAACTGCTGAAGCTCGCCGATCTCTTCAAGCCTGGCGCGAAATATCTGCCGGCGATTTCCGCTTACTGTATCGATGATCTGAAGAAGCAGTCGAAAGAAAAAGATGGAATACTCGATGATGATTCGATCAAAAGCGGTGCTGCACCGACTGTGAAGAACTATCAGAGTTGGACCATCGGCAGGAAGGGGCTGGGAATCAATTTCGATCCTTATCAGGTTGGTCCATACGCCGCAGGCCCGCAGTATGTTGTTGTGCCGTATTCGACTCTTAAAGACTTGATTAATCCGGACGGTCCACTTGCTCAGTTTGCAAAGTAGCGTCGGCTCGGTGAACGCTGAAAGCGTTTCGTCTCAAAGCCCAGGGTTGAGCTTTGGCAACCCTGGGTGAGAGGCAGGACACTCAACTCCGAAGGAGTTGCGCCGTGGGCCAAGAGAAAAGGACAGCGAACAGTAACAGAAGAATTCAAAATCTATGGGGTTCGTCCGGCCGCAACTCCTTCGGAGTTAAGCCATCTTATTCGTCCCGGTTACCACGGGTTGCCAAAGCTCAACCCTGGGCTTTGGGATGAAACGCTTTCAGCGTTTTTTGAATCGATGTTTACGAGTCCTTCCCAGAAGCGCCGGTTGGTCCAACACTTTATTTACAGCGTTGGCATGGCCTTGATCCTATCTCTGGCTGGTTTCACTGCGCTCGCGCAGTCAGATCAACAAGTCAAAGAAATCGAAAAGCAAATCGCCGACAAGAACCTCGAGGGTGTGAAGGTCATGGTTAAAGGCGACTATGACGGCGCAATCGCCCTCATCTCCGAAGCCCTCGCCATCTCCGAGAAAAACTTTGGCGCCGACGATCCGTTAACTTCGCTTAGTCTCACCAATCTCGGTCGCGCTTACATAAATAAAGGCGACTACGAGCCTGCCAAAATCGCAATCCTGAGATCCATCAAGATCGACGAGCAGTCGGGTTTTGATGTTCGCAAATCACTCGCCGAATCTAATCGCCTGCTGGCCGTCGCCTACGATTATCAATCTGATTACAGTCGCGCGCAGCCGTTGTATGAAAAGTCGCTCACGCTTTCCGAAGCGGCGTTTGGACCCGAGAGTCGTGAAGTTGCGCTCGTCCTGAACAACCTCGCCAATCTTTACAGCGAAAAAGCTGATTATGCTGCGGCCGCACAACTTGCCGAACGTTCACTCGCGATCCGGCAAAAAGTGTTTGGTCCAAATCATCCGTTGCTAATCGTTGCCCTGAACAATCTCGCTTCGATTTACGAATGGCAAAACAATCTGACGCGAGCGGAAGAATTATTCAAACAGTCGCTGGCGATCGCCGAGAAAGCAATTCCAGACAGTGCTGGACTGGCCGAAGTGATTTCGAATCTGGGCGCGTTCTATCGCAAGACTGATCCGAAGCAGGCCCGGGCTTTACTCGAACGCGGCCTGGCCATGCGCGAAAAAATACTTGGTCCAGATGCTGAAGACGTAGCCGGTTCATTAAACAATCTGGCCCTGCTCGATTGGCAGGAAGGTCAACCCAGAAAAGCGGAACAGGAACTCGTTCGCGCAGTGGCGATCTTGCAGAAGACACTTGGACCATCACATCCGGAAGTCCAGCGGGTGTTGGCTAACCTGGCGTTGCTCTATTCCGGATTGGGTGACACAAAACGGGCGGTCACGTTGTTAACGAAGGAAATGGACCGCAGCGACCACAATCTTGAACTGATGCTCGCCACCGGCTCAGAAGAACAAAAACGACTTTACATGGCAAGTCTTACCGACGCGACGAGCGCGATGGTTTCGTTGCACTTGAAGTCGGCGCCGAACGATCCAGCCGCGGCGCGCATGGCCCTCACGAGGATTCTCCGACGCAAAGGGCGGGTGCTAGATGTGATGAGCGGGCAACTCGCCGCTGTTGAAAAGTCAGACACAGAAGGCCAGGCGCTCCTGGCAAGGTTGACCTATACGCGAACTCAGCTTTCGTCTTATGCGTTGCAAGGTCCTGAGAATGGCGACGTCGATCAGTATCAAACGCGGTTGGCGATGCTTCAGGAGCAGATGCAGACGCTCGAAAAAAGAATTACCGAACGGGTTACCGCCGCCGCTGGAAATGGTTCTTCAGTAAAGATTGAAGACGTGCAGGCGCAATTGCCGGCTGAGGCAGCGCTGGTTGAGTTCGTCCTCTATCGACCAATGACAGTGACTCCAACTTCGCCGCCGAAGTGGGAAACCGGTCGTTATGCCGCCTATGTACTTCATCGAACCGGCGAGCCCACGTGGGTAGATCTCGGCGATGCGGCACAGATCGATCTGGCAGCTTTGCGTTTACGCGCGGCTTTTCGTAACCCGCGTCGCTACGACTATGCCGAGTGGGCCCGGGCTTTTGATGAACAGGTGATGAAGCCGATTAGGAAGCTACTCGGCACTTCACATCAGATCCTGATCGCGCCCGATGGAATGTTGAGTCTTGTTCCCTTTGCCGCACTCCAGGATGAAACCGATCACTTTTTGATCGAAAACTATTCGATCTCTTATCTGACAAGTGGACGCGATCTCTTAAGCAATCGAAGTTCAGTCGAAAGCCGCGAAGGCGCGGTAATCGTCGCTAATCCAAGTTTTACGTTGACGGCCAATGTGGTTGAGTCAACTTCACACTTTACGGGCCAGCGTTCGGCCGACATGTCTAGTCGCTTCGAACCGCTTGAGGGCACTGCTTCAGAAGCGCAACAGCTTTCGACCGTGCTGCCGAAAAGCGAAGTGTTTGCCGGTGCAAATGCAACCGAATCAGTTTTGAAAAGTCTGACTGGTCCAAGTGTGCTGCATGTCGCAACGCACGGCTTTTTTCTTAATCGCCAGGTCACGGCCAACGGTGTGACTACTCCGCAATCGTCGAGCGCAGCCGCTTATGATACTGGTGTTCAGATCAAAGAAAATCCGTTGTTGCGATCAGGACTCGCTTTGGCCGGCGCAAATCAATTGAACGATGGCCACGGCAATGATGGCATCCTGACGGCTTTGGAAGCGGCCGGACTCGATCTACATGGAACTAAGTTAGTGGTCCTATCTGCCTGTGAAACCGGCATCGGCGAAGTGCAGAACGGCGAAGGTGTTTACGGCTTGCGACGTGCGCTGGTCCTGGCAGGTTCGGAGAGCGAGTTGATGAGTCTCTGGAAAGTTGATGATGAAGCAACGCGCGATCTAATGGTAGAGTTCTATAAAGGACTGATGAATGGTGAGAGTCGTTCAGCCGCCTTGCGTGAGGTCCAATTGAAGTTGCTGAAAACGGATCGCTACGAGCACCCATTTTTCTGGGCGGCCTTTATACTTTCCGGTGATTGGGGTCCAATCAAAATAGCTAAATGAACTGTCCGCACTGCAAAGCGACGTTGCGCGAAGAAGCTGTGTTCTGCGACACGTGTGGTGAGGTTGTCACCAACGATGCTGATCGCACGACGTTAGCGTTCGACTCGCGTGCAGATGTGAATGAGGACGCTTACGTCGGACGCGTCATCGGGGGAAAGTACAAGCTGTTGGCGCGCTTAGGCAGCGGTGGGATGGGCACTGTTTATCGCGCGCGCCGCATTCACATTGGTGACGACGTTGCGGTGAAAGTCCTGCATAGCGAGTATGTAAATGAGCCGAATACAGTAGAACGTTTTCGGCGCGAGGCGCAGGCGGCTGCAATGCTGCGTCATCCGTCGATTGTCAGTATTTACGATTTTGGTGAGGCACGTGATAACGATCCGGCCTTCATCATAATGGAACTGGTCGATGGACAAACGCTGCGGCAGATTCTCGAGACTGAAGGAAAACTTGAACCGCATCGTGCAGTAACACTGCTCATCGATGTTTGCAAAGGCGTTGCTGTTGCGCATCGACTCAACATCGTTCATCGCGACATCAAGCCTGACAACATCATGATCCTGCCGCCGGATGTCGACGATGGACAGGAGCGTGTAAAGGTCGTCGATTTCGGAATCGCCAAGTTGAAAGATATGGTTGCGGCCAAGACGTTGACGCAGTCTGGTCGCATGATCGGCACCGTCTATTACATGTCGCCCGAACAGTGCGCCGCTGAACATCTCGACGCTCGTTCGGATGTTTACAGTTTGGGAGCAGTGCTTTACGAATTGTTGAGTGGCCATCCGCCCTTCACTGCCGAAACTGCTTCAGGAATTATCGCGAAGCACCTGACTCAAGCTCCGCCACCATTACCTGCAGAACTTAATGTTCCCGCCGAAGTTGAAGCTGTGATCGTCAAGGCGTTAGCCAAAGAGGCTTCCGCTCGACAAGCGGATGCGGCCGCGTTGCGAAATGAGTTGCGGTTGGCGTTAGGTGAATCGCCGTCGCGACGCACTTCGGAAAACCTGGGGATCCTGACGACGAAGGAGCAACCGGTATCGGTCGTTCAACAATCGGACATCGAGACGCGTAAGGTAGCGCCCAAGCCGGCGAGTGCGGATCGACCGTCGCGAACTCGTTGGTTGATTCCCGGGTTATTGGCCTTGATCGTGCTTGCCGGACTCGCTATTGGACCAGGTAGAAGTTTGTGGAAGCGCTGGCGAGAAAATAACCCCGGCAAACCGGTGGTTACACTAAAGGACTGGCAGGTCAGCCATACGCTCGATACTAAGAGTCGGGTTTACGCGCTCGCGTTTTCGCCTGACGATAAGACGTTAGTGACGGCGAGTTCGGAAGCTCTTCGTCAGGATGCTGACTTCATCAGTGAACTGCATTTTTGGAATGTTGGTAACGGCGAGTTGCAACGCAGTATCGTCGAACACAGTGAAGGAATGCTCGCGGTTGCATTTTCACCTGATGGCCGGTGGCTGGCGACGGGTTTAGGGTCGGGAAACGCAAGTGGAAAGATCGGAAGAGTTAAGTTGTGGGACACACAAACGGGAACGTTGAAGTGGGCCGTAAACGGACACAGCGACTTTACAACGAGTGTCGTCTTTTCGCCTGATGGAAAGACACTTGCGAGCGGCAGTTTTGATAAGACGGTGAAGTTGTGGGATGTCGAGACTGGTCAGCTACAAAAGAGTCTGCCGCAACAGGGCAAGGTTTATGCAGTGGCGTTTGCACCGGCTGGTGGATTGATTGCGGTGGCTGGTCAGAACGCGGTGGAGTTGCGTTTCGTGGACTCAAATGATGTGAAACATGCTTTGGTGACGGATGGAGTGGCGGCGACGGCAGTGACGTTTTCGAGAGATGGAAAATTTGTGGCTGCGAGTGATGTTAGTGGAAAAGTGAATGTGTGGGAGGCGGAGACAGGCGCGGTTAAGGCCGTGATCACCGAGCACACTGACCTCGTTGATGCGCTTGCTTTTTCTAGTGATGGGAATGTGCTGGCGAGTGGTGGTTATGATACAAGCGTGGTGTTGTGGGACACGCAGACAAACTCGATGATGATTCGATTAAGTGATCCCGATAAGGTGACGAGCGTGGCGTTCTCGCATAATGGATTGACGTTGGCGACGGGTGGGTGGTCCAAGTCCGTGCGATTGTGGAGTAAGTAGTTTTGCTCTGTGCCTCCGTGTCTCTGTGCCCTCTGTGTTGAAAATGAGCGTTCGCTAACCCAATCATCGTTTTTAACACGGAGAGCACAAAGACACGGAGACACAGAGTTAACCATACAGACGGCGAGTGAAGTCATTCCCGAACTTGCGTTCAGGATCGTGTTGTTTCACGAGTTCGAGGAAGCGCACGAAGTTGGCGCCGTGCATCTTCAATAGATCTTCTTTTCCGAACGACTCGTTAAACTTTCCAGGATGCGGGCGCGCATCAACTTCCCTCATCAATTTCTCTGCCACCGCGAAATATTCTTCAAAGCCATGCGAATCGTTCGCCAATAAATCCAGCCACATCGTCTTTCGTTCACGGCCTGGTCCAATCATCGTCCGATCGTGTCCACCCGGTGTGAATCGCACTTCAAACAGCGTGTAAGGAAGTTTCTGCTGCGCGTACATCTCTTCATAAAGCTTGAGGAAGCGATCGCAAACTTCCACCGTCCGTTCATACGGCACGGCAAACTCCAACTCCTGATGCAGGTGATAAACCGTCCGATTGAAACCTTTGTAACTCTCCATCACGAGATTAGTTCCCCGCTTGAGCCCGTGCGTGAAATCCGAAAGCTTCGGCAGCAATCCGACATACGACATCAGGTTGGCAAACCACGCCGCTAACAAAGCGTCAATCGAAATCGCCAAATACTCGCGAAACGGCGACGCAAACGAACGCTTGTCTGTCGTCGGGTTCCACGAGTTGATCTGGCACCGATCGGTAAACGGAAACAAATACAGACTCATGTGGACGTCTTTTGCCAACAGTTGATCAAGATTCTGTTTGACGTAAGACCAGCGGGACATTTCCACTTTCTGGCGCAGGTTAAAACGTTCGACAACTTGCAACGTCACCTCGGTAATTATCCCGACGCCACCAATGCCACCGATAGCTGCTTTGAATAGTTCATCTTCCGGTTTGAGAACATGCACTTCGCCGAGGCCGTCGATCAATTTGATGCTGATAACGTGTTGGCTGACGAAGCCCCAGTCGCGGCCAGTGCCATGAACGTCAGTTGAAATAATTCCGGCGATGCTTTGTGCGTCGTGTGACGGCAAGGCCGAGATCGCGAGACCATTTTCAAACAGCAGACGCGACACATCGCGAACACGCGTACCGCCTTTGATGGCGACTTGTTTCTTTTCCCGATCGATTGAGATCAGGCCGCTGTAATTGTCGAGTGAAATCAGAGTGTGATCGGCGACGGGGCCGATGTTAAAGGAGTGGCCCGAACCAAAAGCGCGAATGCCGGAAGAGTTTTTGATGACGGCGATGATTTCCTGCTCGGTGGTTGGTTGGGCAAAGACGGCAGGACGAAAGCGAAATCTTCTTAGCCAGTTACTGAAGACGCCGTTGACGACGCGGCCTTCCAGCCAAAGGTATTTACCAAATGACAGGGTATAGAGAATGACGTTGAGAGTCGTGGTCCAACCGCAGTAGAAATAGCTTCGTCGTTTCATGGTTTGGATCTCTGCGTCTCCGTGTCTCAGTGCTCTCTGTGTTAAAAACCTGCTGCCGCTATTTGGAGTCCATCTTTAACACAGAGAGCACTGAGACGCGGAGACACAGAGGGTTATTCTTTGTAGCGCGGATAAGGGTAGCCGTAGCCCCAACGAACTTCATTCAACGAGAAATACCACTTGCCCTGCCGCTGCCGAATACTCGGAAAGGGTAACCACCATGGACCACCGATGCGCACGCCGAGGAACATGATGATGGCCCAATAAGGATGGCCCTGCAGCGCCACTGCCCGCATCAATTCGATGTCAGCCTCGAGCCGCAGCTTCGTTGGACCACCTTTCCAATACGCCACATCGTGTGCAAAGCAACACCCTTCCCACGGCGGATCCTTTCGAAACAATCTCCGCCAGATGTAAGACATAAATCCACTGCAACCATCCGAGCTGAATGGTTTGAGTTGTTCATTTCTTAAGGTTTTGAAACTGGGCGGCAGGCTTTCCCGTTTCAGTTTCTCGTCGGAGGTCTCTGACATAGCGTTGCCGGTTAGTCTCGATAAGATGGATCGATCCGGTCCAGCTTTCGCAAAAGTCCCGGCCAGGCGAGTTGACCACCCAGGCCCATCGTTGCAGCACGCAACTGCATTCCGACTTTTTGCAGGACCGGCATAGGAACGGGATGCAACTCGGAACTCGATTGCGCGAGTACCTGGATCTCACACGCGCGCTCGAGATTAAACATCGCGAGAAACGCGTCGGCCGGTGTTTTGCCCACGGTCAACAAGCCGTGGTTTCGTAGAATCAGGAACACTTTGTCTCCAAAGTCTGCGACCAGACGCGGTTTTTCATCTTCGTCGAGCGCGATTCCTTCGTAGTCGTGATAAGCGAGTGACGCAAGACAAACGACTGCCTGCTGCGACAAGGGAAGTAAGCCACTCTTTTGGGCCGACACTGCGATGCCAAAACGCGTGTGCAAATGGATCACGCAAAGTGCGTCTTCGCGAGCGGCATGGACCGCGCTGTGAATCGTGAACCCGGCCGGGTTGATATAGTAAGGCGTGTCCATCACCTTGTTGCCAGCGAGATCGATCTTGACCAGGCTCGATGCGGTTACTTCCTCAAATAACATTCCATAAGGATTGAGTAAAAAGTGATGTTCTGGTCCGGGAACACGCGCCGATAGATGCGTAAAAATCAGATCGTCCCAACCATAAAGTGCGACCAGGCGATAGGCGGCGGCGAGATCGACTCGCGCTTGCCATTCCTCTGGCGACACTTGATCGCGCACATTTGATTTGCTTTGTGTAGGGCTGCTCATTTAATTCTCCACTCGAAGGGTATCTGGGACTGACGATAGGTAGAAGTTTATTGCAGGACCTGACGCTATCGCGTTACGGTACTGACTTCATCGCCGCAAAGATGACTTTGTAAAAAGGCTCTGCGGATTGTAAACGATAGGCGCGGCGAATCGGCAAGCATTTTGTGAAATAAGTTAGTAAAGCTCTTGATTCCAAAGGTGTCGATACTCTAGAGTTCAACCTCTTTCTTTATCTAGAGCCCAGTTAACGACGAAACCAGCCCTCCGGTATGGCAGAAACCCTGAAGCCCGTTCCGATCGACAAAGCCCTGCTCGCTACCCGTGAGTCGATGGCGGTGAAGCGTGAAATCGCGCACCTGCTCACCGCGAAGATCACCGATCAAAATAATGTAATCAGTTACGAAGCGGATCTCGGCACGTTTTTGTCGGGCACTAGTTTTACGTTTTCGCTGAGCAACGTGTTGGGTGAAACAACTCTTCATTTCGAGGATCTACAAGTTGTACTCGAACCTGGAGATTCTCCTGTTCGACATACGGCGAAAGTCCAGCACTCCGGCGAGAATGCAATCAGTTTGGTCACGGAATGTGACGCGGGCCACAAGTGGCACTTCGATTTAGCTGTCGATGCCAGCGGCGCAGGGCGCGTCATCGACAAGAAATTCGGTAATGCTGACCCGGCGGCGCCGCAAAAAATGGTTTTCATCTGGCGCTTTCGCGTCGTGGCCCAGCGCAAAATGGTCCAGTGGTTCGATCCACCACTGTTGCTGAGGACCACGGTCGAGGTTTTAGTCTCTACGATTTTCGGTGGCCACTCGGATTACCGTCTTATCGAAGCGCTCGCGGTTGGTAACGATGCCCCGCACGATTACACCAGGCATTATCTTGAAGAAGCGGACGGTCAGTATTTACGCGACGAAGACGACAAGCTGATCGTCGATGAAACAAAAACTGATCGTGAAGAGATTTGGTTCGATTACGTTGCCGACACGGGCGATGGTTGGAACCCGACTTATTGCATCGCTTACTACCTGGCGCAGCCAGAATTAGCGCTGCGTAACGGAAATCAAACTTACCAAACGAAGCGTGGCGAGTTGCTCGTTTTTGGTGGCGATCAGGTTTATCCGCTGGCCAATCGCAAAGAATATAAAGAACGACTCGTCGAACCTTTTCGCACGGCGTTGCGCTATAGCAACGCGCCACATCCGGATGTGTTTGCGATTCCGGGTAATCATGATTGGTACGACAGTTTAGTTTCTTTCACCCGCTTGTTCTGTTCGCGTCGCTGGTTCAATGGATGGCGCGCGCCGCAACGCCGCAGTTATTTTGCGTTGCGCTTACCGCAAAATTGGTGGTTGTTGGGCATTGATATTCAACTGCGTTCCGACCTGGACCAGGCGCAGATCGAATACTTCAAGCACGTCGCAAAACTGATGAAGGACGGCGATCGGGTGATCTTGTGCACCGCCGAACCTCATTGGCTACAAACGAAAGTTTTCGAGAAGTACGGCATGGAATACAACGAAAGTAATCTGGCCTTTCTCGAAAACAATGTTCTGGGCCGCCGCGTCAGTGTTTTTCTGTCGGGCGATCTTCATTACTACCGGCGCCATGAAGCAAACGATGGAACACAGAAGATCGTTTCGGGAGGAGGCGGCGCGGCGTTAACTCCAACTCACGCAGACGATGTCGATGAATTGCGCGGGGGTTTTCGTTTGAAGTCGAGTTTCCCTGATGAAACGACTTCACGCCGGCTGATCTGGCGCAACCTGTTTTTCTTTTTCTACAACGTAAGGTTTGGTCTACTCACCGCGATACTCTATTTCCTTACTTCGTGGGCGGTGATGGCCGACATTGGAAAACTCGGCATACACGACATTGTCAGTGCTTTCAGCACAACTGCTAACGCGGCGGTGGTCCAGGCGGGCGCGGTCTTTTGGATCCTTTTCATCCTGATCGCATTCGTTGCTTTCACGAACACAAAGTCTAAAGCGTATCAATGGATAGCGGGGTTGATGCACGGTTGGGTGCAGTTGATGGCGGTGTTTTTAATTGGTTGGGGCGCGACTTACTTTACCGTCACCGGACTCGGTCTTCGTTTTCAATCGCCCATGCAACTCATCATCGCGGCGTTGATCATTTTTGCCGGTGGCTGGGTTGTCGGATCGTTCTTGACGGGCGTCTTTCTGTTGATTTCATTGAATGTTTTCGGGTGTTTACAAATTGCAGCGTCATCGTCGTTGCGATTGGAAGACTGGAAAAACTTTTTGCGGATCCGGATCGATCGCGATGGTAAGGTGACGATTTTTCCGATCGGTGTGAAGCGTGTGCCGCGTAAATGGCGTCGACCAGCGCCGGGAAGTCCGGGGCCGGAATTGATTCCTAACGATCCAGATGCTACGTCGCCGGAGTTGATCGAATCGCCGATTGTTTTACAGTGATAGAAAATTATCCGCAGATTTACGCAGAGAGGCTTTGCAAAATCCATCTTTGTGGCTATGAGGTCAGTACCGTAACGCGGTAGCGTCGGGTCGTGCATTAGACTTAAGCCCGCAAGAATTCATCTGACCCGACGCTACTGCGTTACGGTACTGACCTCATGGCCTGCGGATGAACCCTTAAGATGAAGACGAATTCGATTTTTGGACCATTGCTGCTGTTACTACTGATCTGTTCTATTTCAGTGGTTGCGCAGGAGACAAGTTCGGAAGTGTTGACTCTGGACCAGGCGACCGCGCTGGCCATCAGTCACAATCGAATCGTGCAGAATTCCAAACTCGCGGTCGACAAAGTTAACGATCAACTTGCCGCAACCCGCACGTTGAGATATCCAACGTTCAATCTATACGCGCTTGGTTCGCAGCAACTCGCGAGTCTCGATTTCACTTTTGAGCGCGGAGTTTTTGGTACGTATCAAGGTCTTGGACCAATTCCCGCGACTGAGACAGTGATTTCAACGCCGAAGCAACCAACTGCAATCATCATCGGTTCAGTAACACAACCACTGTCGCAGCAATACCGGATCAGGTTAAACCTCGATCAGATCGAACTGAGTAAACAAGTCGCGAATGAAGAGCTGCGCCAGCAGCAACAAGCGACGGTTAATGACGTCAAACAACTCTATTACGGGATCCTGCAGAGTCAGAGTGCGATCAAAAGCAATCAACAATCGGTGGAGCTTTATCGCGAACTCGATCGGGTAACTACTGACCTGGTTGCGCAACAGGCAGCGCTAAAGTCACAGAACCTCGACGTCAAAGCGAAGCTCGCAAAAGAAGAGTACGACGGTTTGAATTTGCGCAATCAACTCGCGTCGCAAAAGGAACAGTTGAACAATCTGCTCGGACGCGACATTCGCACGAACTTCGAAGTCGCGCCCTTACCGGAGTTGACCATTTTCGAAATGGACCTCGTTTCAGCTCAGAATCGCGCGCTCGATCAGCGGCCGGAGATCAAAGAAGCGCAGTTGAAAGTGAAGCAGGCCGAACTCGATCGACGGATCAAGAAAGCTGAATATCTGCCCGACGTCAGTCTTGGACTCAACTACGTGTCGCCGCGCAATTTTAATGATTTTGTGCCGCGCAACTATGCGAGTGCCGGGGTCATTTTTAGTTGGGACGTTTTTGATTGGGGCAAGAAGAGTCGTGAACTCGACGGCAAGCGTAAATCAGCAGAGCAAGCGCAGAATGGTTTGGTTGAAACACAGAATCGCATACTCATCGACGTGAATACCAGGTTTAGAAAAGTTCAGCAGACGCGCGAATTGTTGCGCGTTGTACAGTTGGCCCAGGACGCTGCAAAAGAGAAGTTGCGTGTGGCGCAGAATAAATATCAGGTCCAGGCTGCGTTGTTGTCCGACGTCTTACAAATGCAAACGGGGGTCGTAGAAACCGATCATCAATATCAGCAGGCGCTACTGGCGTTTTGGGCTGCCCGGGCCGAGCTCGAGAAAGCGTTGGGTGACGACAAATGAGCAGTCTTCAGGACCGCAGGCGTCCCCGCCTGCTCGCTTTAAAATTTTTCTCTCTACTGGTTGTTTGCGGGTTGTTAAGCGCCTGCTCGAGTAAAGCTCCGGCGCCGCAACCGAAGCCGGTGCGTACGAGTTCGGTTGAAGTTTTGGCAAACAACTCGACGTTGCGCTATTCGGGGAGCATTGGACCAACAACCCAACTGGAGCTCGCGTTCAAAGTTGGCGGTTATGTTAGCGGGATTGAACAGGTTCGTGGCGTTGACGGGCAGTTACGTTATTTGCAAGGCGGCGATGTCGTGAAGAAGGGAAGTCCGTTAGCGATCATTCGCCAGGGAGATTACCAGGTCAAAGTAAACGAAGCGCAGTCGCAAGTGAACGAAGCACGGGCTGGAATTGAGGCGGCGAAAAATCAGCGTGCGCAAGCCGAGTCGGCAGTAAACACAGCGTTGGCCCAATTGTCCGAAGCCGAAGCCGCGTTCGCGCGCGCCAAGTTGGATTATGAACGAGCGCGAACATTAATAAATAGCCAGAGCATCACGAAGACCGAGTTTGATGCGGCCAAGGCACAATACGAAGTGGCGGAAGCACGGGTGGCGGCAGCCAAAGCGCAGGTCAACACCGCGAAAGCTGCGGCGAAAGTTGCTGCGTCACAAGTTGCAGCGATGGAAGCAAAGAGTCGCAGCGCGGGAGAAGTGGTCAACGAGGCGAAGATTCCGTTGGGCGACACAGTGCTGCGGGCGCCGATGGATTGCACGATCCTGAAACGAGAAGTTGAAGTGGGTACGTTGGTCGCGCCCGGCAAAGCGGGTTTCCTGATCGCCGATCTGCGCACGGTGAAAGCTGTCTTTGGTGTGCCGGATCGCGGCGTACAGAACCTGCATTTGGGAATGCCGTTAAAGGTAACCACAGAGGCCGTTCCGGATCGGGAGTTCGCGGGACAAGTTACCGCGGTTTCACCGGCGGCTGATGTTAAGAGCCGCGTGTTTGATATCGAGATCACGATGCCAAACGGCGACAACCTGCTCAAGTCGGGAATGATTGCGACGATTGAAGTCGAGGCTGGGCCAGTGCCGGTTGATGTACTCGTCGTGCCGGTCAACGCTGTGATCCAGTCGAAGGAGAACCCGGGTGGTTACGCCGTGTTCGTCGTCGAAAATCAGAATGGAAAGCTGGTGGCGAAGCAGCGGAACGTAAAACTCGGTGATGCTTATGGGAACACAGTTGCAGTAACCGAAGGCGTCCGGAAAGGCGATCAAGTGATCACCACGGGCGTAACAATGGTGCTCGATGGCGACGTGGTCCAGGTCGTACCTTGATGTGAAAAGAACCATTGAGTAGCGCAGTTAGGAAGGGCGGTTTACCCCCGCTTGTTCCAGTTTAAAAGGCTGAGACCGACAGGCGGGGGTAAACCACCCTTCCTAACTGCGCTATCCAACGGTCTTTTTTAATCTTTTGTCTTTAAAACCAGGATGTCACACGGTAAAAGCGACAGCGAGATAATTGCGACTACGCATAACACGTCGCGTTTCTTTGTAGAGACGCGTCATATTGCGTGGGTGCTGCTATTAGCGACCGTGGCCTGGGGCACTTACGGCTACCTCACGATGCCGCAACGAAAAGATCCGGAGATCCTGGTTCGCGTTGCAGTGGCGGTAACACGTTGGCCCGGCGCCAGTGCTGAAAAAATCGAAAGCCTGGTAACAAAAAAGATCGAAGCGAAGATGGCCGAGAATTCCAAGGTTACTAAGATCGAGTCGATCTCGCGCACCAGTGTGTCGGTTGTCTACGTTACACTTGATGAGAAAGCGAAAGAGACAGCCAAAGAGTTTGACGACATAAAGATGAAGTTAGACAGCATCCACGATCTACCGGATGGAGCTGGTCCAATCAACTTCATTAAAGATTTTGGTGATACTGCGGCGTTGATGTTGACGGTGGCGAGTCCCCGAGTCAGTGATGTGGAGATTGCGGTACGCGCCAAAGCGATCGAGCGCGCGATTGACGAAGTCAGGGCGCAAAGCAAAGACCCAAAGCCGCGCGTTACGATCATTCAAAATTTTCCGCAGAAGATTAGTCCCAACTCCGTCAAAATCGCGCTTTCTTCCTTTGCAAACTACACGCGCGATGCTTCATACGTTCAGGATTTGCGAACTGTTGAAGGTCCCGGTTTTATTGGGCTGGACGGCATTTCCAACGCTACTGACGAACAGATTCTCGACTTTCTTCATCGCTTTACTCAGGAACACCTGCAAGCCTCCGAACTCGATCCGGACGTTTGGCAACCGATGGTCGTTCGCGATCCGGGCGAGACACAACAGCGGCTAACTGCGGTCGCGGGGGAAAAATACACCTATCGCGAACTCGACGACTTTACCGACACGATTGAAAAGAATTTGAAGACTGTGCCGATGGTTTCAAAAGTGACCCGCTCGGCAGTCTTGAATGAAAAAGTTTTTCTTGTCTACTCGCAGGAACGACTAGCTTCCTACAACCTTCATCCCGGCGCGCTCGGCAACATCCTGAATGCGCGCAACATCACGTTGCCCGGTGGTCAACTGCAAGCCGAAGGCAAAAACATCAGTATCGATCCGTCGGGTGAATTCAAAAGCGAAAAAGAGATTGGCGACGTTCTCGTCACGACCTCGACGAGTGGCGCGCCAGTCTATTTGCGAGATCTGGTCGACATCACGCGCAGTTACGATAGTCCACCTCGTTATCTAAACTTCTACACGTGGCGTGATGCCAACGGACAGTGGCATCGGAGTCGCGCCATTACGCTCGCGGTGCAAATGCGTCCGGGTGAAATCATCGGGAAGTTTGGTGAAGCCGTTGATGCGAGTCTCAACGATTTGAAGAAGCGCCTGCCGGAAGACTTGATCATGGCGCGCACGTCGGACCAGCCGTTACAGGTGACAGAGAACGTGCACCTGTTTATGAACAGTCTTTACGAAGCGATCGCCCTCGTCGTAGTTGTTTCGTTGATTGGTTTTTGGGAATGGCGTTCGGCGTTGATCATGGCGTTGTCGATTCCAATCACGCTCGCGCTGACTTTCGGCATGATGTCGGTGCTCGGGATCGATCTGCAACAGGTGTCGATTGCCACGTTAATCATCGCATTGGGATTACTAGTAGACGATCCGGTTGTCGCGGGCGACGCGATCAAACGCGATCTGGCATTGGGCCATCCCCCGATCATTGCTGCCTGGCTGGGACCAACAAAACTCGCCACCGCGATCGTCTACGCAACGATTACGAACATCGTCGCCTATCTACCCTTTCTTTTATTGAGCGGAGACACCGGAAGGTTTTTGTATAGCCTGCCGATCGTGATCGCTTGTTCGCTAATCGCATCGCGACTGGTTTCGATGAGTTTTATTCCGCTACTCGGCTATTACCTGCTGAAACCAAAGCCGGAGATGCCGGTTGAAGAACGACGCAAGAAAGGATTCGCGGCGCGTTATTTCAAACTTGGACTGTGGGCCATCGATCATCGTTGGAAAGTGCTGGCCGGATCATTGGTCGTGTTGTTACTGGGTGGCTTTTTTATGAGCCAGCTTAAGCGCCAGTTTTTTCCGAAGGACCTTTCCTATCTGTCCTATATAGATGTTTGGTTGCCGGAAGATGCGCCATTCGCCGAGACAAACAAGACGACGCAGTTAGCAGAACAAGTCATTCGCGACACAGTTGCCGAGTATTCAAAAGAACATCACCTCGATCACGATGCGTTGCAGAGTCTCACCACTTTCGTTGGTGGCGGTGGACCACGTTTCTGGTTTTCAGTTAGTCCGGAACTGCAGCAACTCAATTACGCGCAGATCATTTTGCAGGTTAAGGACAAACACGACACCGCGCATTTGATTGGACCACTGCAACAAGCGTTGTCGGCAAGAGTTCCGGGCGCGCGGCTTGATGTGCGCCAACTCGAGTCGGGTAAAGCAGTCGGTTTACCAGTTGCAGTTCGGATTTCCGGTGACGATTTGCGAACGCTGCGAGCGCTCTCCGAACAGATGAAGGCGATCTTTCGGGGCAGCAGTTTGAGTACGCGAGTCAGGGACGATTGGGGCGACGAGAGTTTCGCCGTAAAGATCACGACCGATTCTGATCGGGCGAACATGGCAGGTGTTTCAAACTTCGATGTGGCCGCTTCGTCTGCGGCTGGTTTGAACGGCGTGACGCTTACGACGTTGCGTGAAGGCGACAAGCAGATTCCCGTGGCGGCGCGTATGCGAGTGGAAGAGCGCGCGCAACTCGCCGACCTCAGCAACTTGTATGTTTTCTCAACGCAGTCGACGCAGAAAGTTCCGCTTCAAGAGGTCTCTTCGATCAGTTACGGAATGGAGACTGAGACGTTGCGACGACGTAATCAGTTTAGGACCATTCGTGTTTCCTGTTTTCCCACCGAAGGGCATTTGCCTTCGGAAATGATGAACGACATTCGTCCGAAGTTGAAGGCGTTTGAAGCCGCGTTGCCACCGGGATACAAGATGGAGATCGGCGGCGAAGAGGAATCCCAGGTTTCCGGTTTTAAGGAACTGGCGATCGTGATGGGAATTTCGATTGCGGCGATCTTTTTGGCCCTGGTGTTTCAGTTCAAGCATGCGTTCAAGCCGTTGATTGTGTTTGCGGCGATTCCTTATGGAATGGTGGGCGCGATCGCG
This sequence comes from Pyrinomonadaceae bacterium, assembly GCA_036518995.1. Taxonomy (GTDB): domain Bacteria; phylum Acidobacteriota; class Blastocatellia; order Pyrinomonadales; family Pyrinomonadaceae; genus PSRF01. The sequence goes on from DATDMC010000096.1 coordinate 50,311, forward strand.
GCGTTGTGGATCATGGGCGCGCCGTTTGGTTTCATGGCGTTTCTCGGCATAGTGAGTCTCGTTGGTGTGATTGTGAGTCACATCATTGTGCTGTTTGATTTCATCGAAGAGAAACATCTCGAAGGCGAGCCGCTGCATGAAGCTCTACTCGACGCCGGAATTATGCGTCTGCGACCAGTGCTGATCACGGTGGGCGCGACTGTGATCGCGTTGTTTCCCCTCGCCGCGCATGGTGGTCCACTTTGGGAGCCGATGTGTTACGCGCAGATTGGCGGACTGACGGCGGCGACGTTTATCACGCTGATACTCGTGCCGGTGATCTATTCGATCTTTGTGCTCGACTTGAAACTAGTGAAGTGGTCCGACGTAACGCATGACCCGGTAGCGAGTTTGTCCACAGATCACGCCAGTTGAAGAGGGTTTCGGCTTTGCCGCCCGTTGTGAGGAATGGCTATGCCTTTCCATTACCGACGTCGATAGGTTTCGGGCTACGCCCTTTTGTTACGTTTGCGATTGGGAAAGGCATAGCCATTCCTCACAACAGGCGGCAAAGCCGGAGTCGGACACCAGCGTTTTAATCGGCGTAATCTGCGGATAAGCTCCTATGTTAGTATTCGCGGAAGTTTGAGAAGCATTTATGTTTGTTACCAAAACTATTTGCGGCGTTCTGTTTTTAATACTTACGAGTGCTGTGCTCGCCGGCGCACAGGAAAAATTCGGTTACGTCCTCGACGTTCGTGGTGACTGGCTTGCCAACGGGAGTGCAAAACTCGGCAAGGGAAGCGCGCTCAATACCAACAGCGTAATCACCGCCGTGAACCCGTCCGATACATCGAGTTACATCGTTGTCGCCGATCGTTCCGGCAATATTTTTCAACGACGAACTTGTAGCGCGGGCGAATGCGCCAACCCGATCAAAGTGCCGGCTACGGCTGGAAACGAACAGGGATTTGTCTCTCGATTGATCGGCGCCGCGATGGCGTTGGTCTCGTCTGAACCGGCGAAGTATTCATCGTTTGTGAGTCGTGGTAGTCGCGGAATTGGACCAGAGTTGCAGGAAGCAGTCGTCAGGATGTCTGGCGACGAAATCGATCTCAGCGAAGTCTTTAAGAATATGCAGGGCGAGAAATACCTGCTTCGTTTTGAGCCCCTGGTTAAAGGAAAAACTGCGCGTGGCGCCGCGAAGCGATCGATGTCGTTTGCGTGGGACCCGAAGAAACCCGCGCCACTCAATGTAAATGGTCTAACACCGGGACTCTATCGCGTCAGCATTTCCGACGTCAGCTTGCTGGAAGCAGAAGGCGGCGACGAGCCTGGCGAAAATGAAGCCTGGGTACTGATCGCCAATCCGGATTATTACTCCAGGGCGGCTCCTTCCTTTGTTGAAGCGCAGAATGTGACGAAGAAGTGGGGCTCAGACGTAAAGAAAACCGCGGTGCGTGAATTCCTGCGCGCTTCACTCGACTTTTTAACAGCCCAGGCACAGTAGGGGAATTTCTATGCGCTGGAAGATCGGCTCTTCCAGTAAGAAAAAGGAACTTGAAACTCGCGGCATCTCGCTTTTGGAGCGGGCGATCAAGTCCCTGCCCGCCATCCTGATCGGTATTTGTCTCACCTTTTTTCTCAGTCGTTCGGGAGTTTTTCGTCAGCTTGAAACTTACGCGCTCGATACGCAAGTTCGCTTGCAAGGCGCTGAGCGCGACAGCGATGTCGCCATTGTTTTGATCGACGATGAAGATTACGCGAACCTTTTCGAAGGCAAGAGTCCACTCAATCACACGTCACTTGAAAAACTCATCAACGCAATCGCCGCCGGCAAGCCGCGCGTTATCGGTATCGATGTCGATACTTCCTCGCCGCAGTTTCGGGATCTAAAACTACCGGCAGGTGGTCCAGTTATCGTGTGGGCCCAGGCGGGTAGTTTCTCGCATCGCGACAACAAGTATCACCTGACAAGTTTGCTTGGCGGACAGGAGGCTGATTCGAAGTCCGGAATCGTTGTGATGCGACTTGATTCGGATGGCGCGATTCGTCGTTATCCGCGGATGTGTGAAACAAACAAAGGTCCGCTGCCGTCGTTTCCGTGGGTAGTTGCCAGTCAATTCGATCCGAGCGGGGCGGGTAAACATTCATCGTCGGAAGACGATCTCTTTATCAAATTTGCGGGCGACAACGCCGGCTCGCATCGCGTGCATTTCACTGCTTCGCGTGTTCTGTCCCTGGCGGATGGTCCAGGCTGGCAGACTGACAGTCCAATCAAAGACAAGATCGTTTTGTTGGGCGGCGCGTATGGTTCGGAAGATGAACACGATACGCCGCTTGGCTGGATGCTGGGTGTGGAAGTGCTCGCTTATGCAGTGGATACCGAGCTGCTCGGCGGTGGCACAAAACCGGCGAGTCCGATTCTTGTAACTGTGTTAGGCGGTTTTGTTGGATTGTTATTGCTGTTGTTCTTTCAACACTTCCGCCCCGCGAAAGCGATCCTGATAAGTTTGCTGATCGTACCGATTTTGGGGGCGCTGAGTAGCCTGGTGGCATTTCGATCGATGGCGTTTTGGGCGTACTTTGTGCCGATACCGTTAGCGGTGTTGACGCAGGAGATCTATCACCATGCGAAAGACTATCGCATGAGATTGATCAAGCAGCTTTATCAGGGCGTGGTTGGCAAGGACGAAGAAGAGTCGTAATGGAAGAAGGATTAACCACAAAGACGCAAAGGCACAAAGTGAATCAAAAGAAGAGTCGTCCCTTTTTATTAATTTTGTGTCTTTGGGCCTTTGTGGTTCATGCCTGCTTCTAATGGATTACGGGTTCGTTGCTGGATTCACAGTTCCAAATTCTCCAGCGTGGGCTTTTGCGAAATACACCGCCAACAAACACGCGACCAGCATAATTCCAGACCCGGTCCAGAACGTCACAAACAACGAGTGGTCGCTCATAAAGTGAGGCAAACCGTCAGCGCCATGATGCGCGACCTGGCTATTTATCAACACCGCCGCTAGCGATGGTCCAACTGCTCGCGCCAAACTCGCTGCCGATTGCGTAACACCCAACACCGTCCCTTGTTCTGCTGGTCCAACACTCTTCGACGCCAGGCTTGTTAGCGCCGGAGTTGAAAGCGAGTTGCCCAACGAGAACACCCCGCCACCAATTAGTAGTCCGATAAGACCACCGACCGCTGGTCCAACAAAGGGAACCGCAAACAAACTGATCGCAAAACAAAGCGCGCCAAAGATCACGAGTGGCAACTCGCCAAAACGTTTGACGAGTTTGCCGATCAAACCACCTTGAATGACGACCGCGATCAGTCCGACGTAAGCGAACAAATAGCCGTTATGTTGAGCGTCGTAGCCAAAGCGAAACATCGTGTAGAGCGAAAACGATGTGGTCATAATCGAAAAGGCGACGATGAAGAGAAAGTAGATGACGAGAACAAAACCCAGTTTGGGATCTTTCAACGATTCCATTAGTTGGCCCAAACCTCGTCCCCGGGCGGCTGACTGGCGGGCCGGATGGTCCTTAGTAACTGTTTCCGGCAAAGTGAAATAGAGCAGGATCGAATTGGCGAAACAGAGTCCGGCAGCGAAGAAGAAGGGAACATGAATGCCCCAGCGGCTAAGTATGCCTCCGATAGCGGGACCAAAAATGAAGCCGAGTCCAAAGGCCGCGCCGAGTAGGCCCATACCCTTGGCCCGGTCCTCTTTCGTAGTTACATCGGCGATGTAAGCCTGGGCCGTGGAAATGTTGCCGCCGGTGATGCCGTCGAGAATGCGACCGACAAAAAGCATCCAGATGGTGGTTGCGAAACCGAGAAAGAGGAAGCCGATGCCGGTGCCTATGATCGAAATGAAGAGCACAGGGCGGCGACCATATTTATCGGAGAGTCGACCAAGTATGGGTGAAAAGATCAATTGCATGATCGAGTAAGAAGCGAAGAGAAACCCGACCGTGCGTGGTGTCGCGTTGAAAGCCGTTCCTTCCGCGTAGAACGGCAGGACCGGAATTACGATCCCGAAGCCAACGAGATCGATAAAGACGGTAGTAAAGATAACGATGAGCGGAGAACGTTTCATTGGGGAGTCAGTACCACCTCGCGGTAGCGGGTGGGTTTGCTGTGATAATTGAAGAATCATTACCACCTTGCGATAGCAGGTGGGTTTGTTGTGATAATTGAAGAATCATTACCACCTTGCGATAGCAGGTGGGTTTGTTGTGATAATTGAAGAGTCAGTACCACCTCGCGGTAGCGAGTGGGTTTGTGATAATGGCGCCATTGAGCATGGTCGACCCACCCGCTACCGCGAGGTGGTACTGACTTAATTACCTTCGTCGTCCGCCACCCAAAGCTCTGTCGACAGAAGCCTGGCCACCGCCTGATATTAAGAGTGCCAGCGCAATTCCTAAAAGTGCCAGCGGAAGTTCGTAGCCACGGTTGGCTGAAAACAAACCATTCGGCCAATGAACACCCGCGATTGCCGTGAGCATGGTGCAGGCGATAAAGAAGGCGCCGACTCGCGTTAGAAATCCGAGTGCGACAAGAATTCCGCCGACGAACTCTGACAGTGCTGCGGCTCCGAGCCAGAGCCAGGCAGGTTTCATAAAGGGAAAAGGTGTGGTGCCGGCAATGAAAGCTTTGAAACCCTGTCCGCCCCAAAGGCCAAGTACCTTTTGTCCGCCGTGCCCGATCATTACGATTCCCAGAACGAGTCGGAGTGGAAGCGTTATTAGAGTTGAAGATGTCGAGATCAGTTTTTGAAACATGCGATCAGGTTCCCTTCGATCTTTGAATGCAAGTGGATATTAACAGACGGGGGAGGGAGAAGGCAGAAGCAGAAGGCGGCAGGCAGAGGCAGAAGGCAGGAGCAGGCAGCGGGAGGCAATACCATCGACTGCCGTCTGGTGGGATTCCCAACGCTCAACCGGCGGCGGCGAGCCGCGAGACAATTACCTGCTTCGGTTGGGCGCCAATCAGCCGGTCAATCAACTTCCCATCTTTAAAAATCAACATCGTCGGAATGCTCGCGATCTGATATTGCAAAGCGATCTGAGGGTTCTCGTCAACGTTCAACTTGGCAATGCGATAACGCCCGCGCGATTCAGCCGCCAGTTGATCCAACACCGGCGCAATCGCGCGACATGGACCACACCACGCAGCCCACGCATCAACCAAAATTGGTGAACCAGTTGCTTGCAAAATATCGTGAGCAAAGCTCGCGTCAGTCACAATAAACGGTTTCGTCTCCAGCTTTGTCCCGCAACGTCCACACTTCGCTTTGCCTTCGCTGAGTTTCGCTTCGTCGACCCGATTATTCGCGCCGCAATTTGTGCATGCAATAACTACCATAGCAAGCTATTTGACTCGTGATAAATCGCAAAAGTTTGCCGAAAGTCGAACTCTCGACGACATATTTCCAACCGTCGCAAGACTCGCCGTCGCACTTCGTAGTAACATTCGGCGTTCATTTCATTGAACATCCAAACAGAGGAACCAATGACAAAGTTTATCGCCATTCCGGTTTTTGTATTCGTCTTCGCAATTAGCGCTTTTGCCCAAACGACCGCGCCAGACATCGCCTTTTCGATTGGCATGTCGCGTCCACATACGCATCTCTTTGAAGTCGAAATTCGCGTCAAGCGACCTGCGAACGGGCCCGCCCAGGAAACCTTGATCATGCCTGTTTGGACGCCTGGTTCTTACCTCGTTCGCGAGTTTGAACGGAATGTGCAGGACTTCAACGTGAAGGACGCCGCGGGCCAACCGCTGAAATGGGACAAGGTCAACAAGAACACCTGGAAGATTGAAACTAACGGCGCAACGGAATGGCATGCTACTTATCGTGTCTATGCCAACGAACTCACGGTCAGAACAAGCGAACTCAATTCCAGTCATGCATTCTGGAACAACGCAAACCTGTTGATGTATTTGGACGGCTACTTAAAGTCGCCTTCAACGGTACAGGTGCTTGCGCCGGACGCCTGGAAAGTTGCTACCGGACTACCGGCAGCGCCTGGTCCAAAGAATACTTTTCGGGCGGAAAATTTCGACATTCTTTACGACTCGCCGTTTGAAGTCAGTGATTTCAAAACGATCCAGTTTGTCGTAAAGGGTGTGAAGCATCGCATCGTGATCGATGGAGAAGGAAACTACGACGCCGAGCGAATGCGCAACGACGTGCAGAAAATTGTAGAAACTGAAGTGAACATCATGGGAGGCGAGGTCCCTTACGCTGATTACACTTTCTTTCTTCATCTGCGGACCAACGGCGGCGGTGGTTTGGAGCACTTGAACTCCGCCTCGCTTGGTTATCCACGCTTCGGCTTTAGAAGCGCAAACGCAGACCGCGCAACTTCGTCTTCTCCGAATGCGCAACCGGCTGAGCGCGAGTACCGAGGATTTCTTTCCCTCGTGGCCCATGAATTTTTTCATTTGTGGAATGTGAAGCGCATCAGACCGGATGCTTTGGGACCGTTTGATTACACGCAGGAGAATTACACGAAGGTCCTCTGGGTTGCCGAAGGTATCACCGACTACTACGCCGATGTCGCGTTGCGCCGCGCGAATTTGATTTCTGAACGCGACTTCCTGGCTGCGACCGCGCGTTCGTTCCAGTCTCTCCAAAATACACCGGGACGTCTGGTCCAAAGTGCTGAAGAAGCGAGTTACGATTCGTGGATCAAGTTTTACCGGCCGGATGAAAATTCAGTTAACTCGCAGGTCTCTTATTACGACAAGGGCGCGATTCTTGGTCTCTTGCTCGATCTTGAAATTCGTAAACGCAGCAACAACGAAAAGTCGCTTGACGATGTAATGCGTTACATGCTGAACGAGTTCTACAAGAAGAACCGCAACTATGGATCACAGGATTTTCAAAAGGCGTGCGAGTTGATGGCCGGTTCGAGTCTCGAAGAATTTTTTGCGAAGTACATTCGTGGCAAGGAAGAGCTTGACTACAATGCGGCGTTGAATGCAGCGGGCCTGCAATTAGAGACGCAGAATGCGATGGAAGGTGGTAAACCGGTTGAAAAGATGTACTTTGGCGCCGACACTGCATGGGAAGACAATCGCCTGGTAGTCAAGAAAGTTTATGCGGGTTCGCCGGCTTACGATCAAGGTTTGAATACTGGAGATCAGATCCTTGCGATAAATAACATGCGTGCGACTAAGGAGTTTTTTGATGCGCGCATGGCGGAAAAGAAACCGGGCGACTTGATCAATCTGACTATCTTCCGCTTCGACGATTTGAGCACGCTGTTGATAAAACTTGGCGGTCGAACCGAAGGCACTTATCGGATTGTCGCGTTGCCGAATACAAGCGACGCACAGAAAAAGATCTATAAGGGTTGGTTAGGACTCGCGCAATAAATGTTCGCTTAAAAACTCTGCGACTCTGCGAAACTCTGCGTCTCTGTGTTGAAATCAGGGAGCGCTTAATCGAACCTTGGGTTTAACGCGGAGACGCAGAGACGCAGAGACGCAGAGTACGGATAACAACCATTCATGGCTTACGAAAACATTCGCCTCTCAATTGACGATCGCGTTGCGCGGATCGCGCTTGTTCGTCCTCCGCTCAACATTCTCAACATCGCGATGATGCGTGAGATTGGACGCGCGCTTAGCGAACTTTCAGGGCAGGACCTGGTCGCCATAGTTTTCGAAGCTGAGAAAGACGCGCGGGCGTTTAGTGCCGGCGTGGCTGTTGAAGATCACACTCAGGACACTGTCTATCAAATGCTCGATGCGTTTCACGCCATCTTTCGCCAACTCGAACAACTGGCCAAACCAACGATTGCCGTAGTTGATGGTCCAGCTTTGGGCGGCGGTTGCGAACTCGTGGCGGCCTGCGACATTGTGATCGCTTCGAACCGGGCCAAATTTGGTCAGCCGGAAATAAAACTCGGTGTATTTCCGCCAGTAGCGGCGATACTTTTGCCAATCGTCATCGGTGAAAAGAAGGCGCGGGAACTGATTTTTACGGGCGAGATAATCGACGCTGTCGAAGCCGGTAAACTGGGCCTATGCAACCACGTAGTGCCTGTCACTCATCTTGAACAGAAGCTGACGGAGGTGCTGGCAAAACTCCGCGAGCTTTCGAGTGCCGCGCTAGAGTTCACGAGGCGCGCACTCGACATCGGAAGAGGTGGAACGATCGATAAAGCTCTCAAGGAACTGGAAAATATTTATCTTCACGAACTGATGCGTTCATCAGACGCGAACGAGGGAATCAAAGCCTTCATGGAAAAACGCAAGCCGGTCTGGCGCAACCGATAGCATGAACTACTTGCCTTTCATATCGGACCGCAGGCGTCCCCGCCTGCTAACGTCGCCACTTCAGGACCGCAGGCGTCCTCGCCTGCTAGCTTCGTTACTTCAGGACCGCAGGCGTCCCCGCCTGCTAACCTGGCTAGTCGCTCTCGTCGCTTCATGCTTTATTTTCGTTGCGTTTCCTTCGGTTGGACTAACCCAACAACAGTCAAAAATCGCTGCCGGTAAAGTTGGTTCACACCCGGCTCCGGCGCACTCGAGCATGAGTCCGGCTCTTCGCGCGCTCGTTGATGAAGCAACGAACGCCGTTTGCACCGAGGCCAAACTCGATCCACTCGGTAGCGTGGCGATTGATGACATGCAGGCGCGACCTTCGCTTCCCGTGACAGCGCCTGAAGCGCGCGCCGGCGCCGAACGTGCCCAACGTCTTTTACCGGTCGCGAAAGGACTGGTAATTAATGCACTCCAACAATTGATCGTCGAATATCGATTGCAGAAAGTGCCTGGCATTCAACTCAAGTTGCAGGCTGCGACTGCGCGGGTGCAGGCAGTAAACACTGTCAGGCCTGACGTGGATTCGCGCGACAATGCTTCCGTTTTCATGAGCCGGCCGCACAGCATCACGTTTGGGACGATTTTTCTCGCCGGCTTACGTTCGGATGAAGGAATGATAAGTGTGTTGGCCCATGAACTAACGCACATCGCCGATGGTGATAACGACAGTTTGCGAGTGGTAGTTTCTGCCGTTGGCGATAAAGCTTCCGGTCTGGCCGGGATGGAAATCCGCGGTCAGCGTAGTGAAGAATTAACGTGTGACTTGATCGGCGCGATGGCGGTGCGTGCCTACGTCGCTGACACGCCCGACTATCAATCTCTATCGCGTCGTTTGTCCCGCTCGCTTCAGCACAACTGCGTCGAAGTTGATGAAGGTGATGACGATCACCTTTCGCCAAGAAATACGATTCGCGCTTTGCTGGCGGTAAGTCCTGTGTTAGTGAACGAACTGATCAATGAGCGATAACGTCAGCAAGAAGCTCATCTCGGCATCTCAGCGTAGTCCGCGTCTCTGTGTTGAAATCGAAGTTTTGCTTAAATGAGGCTCAATTTCAACACAGAGACGCTGAGAATGCCGAGACGCAGAGATGAGTTTCTTCTCATTGACAACTTCTCTTTCGCCTAAATATCATCATCGCCAACATGGGGACGGGCCATCACCTTTTGCTTCGCAACAGGAAAACAACGAGCTCCTTAATACTCACAATTCTTACCGCACTCGCGTTAGTCGTAAGCTGTAAAAGTGTGATCGAACGACAGTCGGATGTACGGCCACGGATTTTGCGCGACGTGCCGGCGCAGAATCTTGCTTATCGACTTGATCCTGACGTGTCGCTGCCTTCTGAGGTCAAATTAGACGACGTTACCGATAAGTTTGCCGCAGTTCAGAACGACTTCAACACCCCGAAACGCCAGGACGATGCTTTATTGCGGACCGTTGTTTCGCCGGATGGTCGCCGCGTGCTCGCGCTTTACGGCACGTCGGATGAACCCAGTTCCGCGTTTCGCATCGATCTTTATGGTGCTGACGGACAGTTTTTGCGCAACATCATTCCGCCGGGTATCTCCTGCGTTTTTCCGGAGACGGTTACCTGGTCGCCCGATGGCTCCTACATCAATTTTATTGCGCATAAACGTGATGCCCCGAGTCCCAGTCCAACCCCGGTTGAAGACACGCCGGAACCGACAGGATCACCTGTGCCGTCACCATCCATCGCGCCGGCGTTTGCGCCAGTTGCGAGTTTCAGCACTGAACAGATCTACATCTGCAATCGCGATGGTTACGATTTAAAGCCACTTACTGCGCGTGAAGGTCTAATCTATTTTTACTTTGTGTGGGCGCCCGATGGTCATGCGATGGCGGCTTTGGCTTGTAAAGAAGATGAGTGGAATGAGCGCGAAAGACAATTCAAAATGCCGGCTGGTCGACCGCGTTTGCTCGAACTCGATGGCACCGAACGTCTCCTCGACGATGGTCTAACAGATGCACTTCCGGTGTGGTCGCCTGATGCAGCGAAAGTGGCAACCGCTTTTGATAGCGACGTGGCGATTTACGATGCGGCGACTACAAAGCCGACCCAGGCTCGTGTTCTGTTGGGCAACCAGTTGATCCAGGCGTCGGTTGTTTACGAGCAAAGAACTGCAGTCAGGAAAGTTGAACCGGCAAAGAACGTAAACAGTAAGTCGCCGGCCCCCGCACCGGAGCAGTCTTCAACTCCAGTTTCTTTTAATCCGATCGTTCGCCTCGAGTGGCCCTCACCAGAACGACTCTATTTCAAAACTGCCTATGTCAGACTGATGCCGAGTGAAGCGATAAACACGTTTCAGCGCTGGCATCTGTTGAATTTAAGTGCCCAAGCCGCTGTGTTGAAGTAACCCCATCCTTTTGCTGCTTTGCCCCGAAGGGGCAACGACCAAAAGCCCAGGGTTACCGCTTCGGCTACCCTGGGGACGGCGGTACAGAGGTTTATCAACGCAACGCGGTTACGTCATCGAGTTTCAACCATCGCAACCGCGTTGCGGTTGGTAAGGATTAGGCAATCTTACCCAGGGTAGCCGAAGCGGCAACCCTGGGCTTCGTTGCGTAGCCCCTTCGGGCAACTTTGCTTCGTCAAATATATGATTTACCGTTAAACGGTTCGGTGGACATAGAAGCCACTTTAGATCCCAAGCTGAAGCTTGGAAAGAATGAGAGGAGTTTGCGAAAGGCTCTATAGTTATGCCCAGGCAGGATTTTGAGGACGCTCCGGTTGTTATTGAAAAAGCCGAGAGCAAGACTAAGTTGCAGCGTCCACCGTTGTATAAGGTGTTGCTGCACAACGACGACTTCACGACGATGGAGTTTGTCATCTTCGTTCTGCAAATGGTTTTTGGACACGGAGCAAGCGAAGCAGTTCGCATCATGCTGAACGTGCACAAAAAAGGAATTGGCATGGCGGGCGTTTATACTTATGAAGTCGCCGAGATGAAAGTCGCCAAAGTTACCGAACTCGCGCAGGCCAATGAATATCCTTTGCTCTGCACGATGGAGGAAGACGAACCAGCAGGTTATAGTCAAGATTCAAACTAATGATTACCAAAGAACTGGAAAAAACATTGAGTGCCGCAATTGAGCTGGCGAGTGATCGTCAGCACGAATATGTCACTCTCGAACACCTGCTTTTTGCGTTGCTTCACGACAACACGGCGCGTGATGTCATCTACAACTGTGGCGGCAATCTCGAAACTCTCAGAAAAGAGCTCGAACTATTTTTTAACGATCACACAGAATTATTTAAACCGTTTCTCGGCGATGAACCGGAGCAGACCATCGCTTTTAAGAGCGTGTTGCAATATGCGATCTTGCAGGCCCAGGCGAGTGAGCAGAAGGAAGTGAACGGCGGGAACATACTCGCGGCAATGTTCAATGCAACTGGTTCACACGCGGTCTATCTACTCAATCGACAAGGTGTGACCAAACTTGCGGTGCTCAAATATCTGTCACACGGCATTTCGGCAAACGGTGAAGAACCTGTTGGTAGTGATCCGAATCTGGAAGCTGAAGGCGATGCGCCACCAGTCAGAGATCCATTGAAAGCTTTTACGGTGAACCTGATCGAGCGCGCGGCTGCGGGACAAATCGATCCACTAATTGGACGCGCGGCAGAGTTACAACGCACGATTCAAATTCTATGTCGTCGTCGAAAAAATAATCCTGTTTATGTTGGTGAACCCGGAGTGGGGAAGACTGCGATTGCCGAAGGACTGGCACTTAGAATTCATCAAGGTGAAGTTCCGGAAGTGCTGCGTTCGGCGACAGTGTATGCGTTAGACATGGGCGCAGTGCTCGCCGGCACAAAATATCGTGGTGAATTTGAGCAACGCTTTAAAGGCGTAATTGCCGCGCTGCAGAAGATCGAAGGTTCGATTCTTTTTATTGACGAAATTCATACGATTGTAGGCGCGGGTGCTGTGAGCGGTGGATCGATGGACGCGTCGAATATCCTGAAACCGGCGCTTGCTTCAGGTGAGTTGCGCTGCATTGGTTCGACTACCTACAGCGAGTACAAGGCCTCGTTCGAACGCGATCGCGCCCTCGCCCGTCGCTTTCAAAAGATCGAAGTGCCGGAGACTACAGTTGCTGAGACCGTTGAAATACTCAACGGATTGAAGAGTTATTACGAAGAGTATCACGGCGTTGAATACAGTCCTGAGGCGCTGCAGGTTGCGGCCGAGATGTCGGCGAAATACATGCACGATCGGTTTCTGCCGGACAAAGCTATCGACGTGCTTGATGAAGCGGGCGCAGCGTTGAAGTTGTTGGCGAATCAGGAGAAGAAGATTGTCAGTGCGCGCGACATCGAAATCGTGATCGCGCGCATGGCCAAGATTCCCGAGAAGACTGTAGTTAGTTCAGAGAAAGTCAGGCTGGCTGAACTCGATGGTAAGTTGAAAGGCGTCATCTTTGGTCAGGACCATGCGATCGATCAGGTTGTACGCGCGATCAAGTTGTCGCGGTCTGGTTTGGGCCAACCGGAGAAACCTGTTGGCTGTTTTCTTTTCTCTGGTCCAACCGGCGTCGGTAAGACCGAGTTAGCAAAACAGATCGCTGTGATTCTCGGAGTTGAGTTTATTCGCTTCGACATGAGCGAATATGCGGAAAGTCATACCGTGTCGCGCTTGATCGGCGCGCCGCCGGGATATGTTGGTTTCGATCAGGGCGGGCTGTTAACCGATGCAATCACCCGGACGCCTTACGCGGTTCTCGTCCTCGATGAAATTGAAAAAGCGCATCCCAATCTTTTCAACATTCTGCTTCAGGTGATGGACCATGCGACGCTTACCGATAACAACGGCAAGAAGGCCGACTTCCGCAACGTCATTCTGATCATGACGACCAACGCCGGAGCCCGAGAGATCAGTGCGGGCGGGATTGGTTTTCAAAAGGACCAGGGCAAAGGACACGGGCGAGGCGCCATTGAACGAACGTTTAGTCCTGAGTTTCGCAATCGGCTCGATGCGTGGATTGCCTTCAACCCGTTGGCGACGAACGTGATCGAACAGATCGTTGATAAGTTTATCGGCGAGCTTAACGCGCAACTGCAGGAGAAGAACGTAGTTGTTAAGCTGACTGAAGCAGCTCGCTTATGGTTAGCGCGTCGAGGCTATGATCGATTGCTCGGCGCGCGTCCTATGGCGCGCTTGATCCAGGCAAAGATCAAAGAACCGCTGGCTGAGAAGATTTTGTTTGGCAGCGAAACGTTTAGCGGAGAAGTTTTGATAGATGAAGCCAACGACGAGCTCGTACTTCATTTTTCAGATTAGCATCGCTCTTCTGTCGGAGCGCGGTCGTCTCGGCCGCCCCTTCGCGTCTATTTGGTCCTATGGTCGATGGGGCGG